>JAUSBJ010000041.1 GCA_030652035.1 Sulfurimicrobium sp. | reverse complement strand
ATCACACACCACTGCGACATCCTGGAAACCGGCAACGACTCCTTCCGCTTCAAACAGCGCAAGAAAAGCATTAAATCCGACTGATCAACTGGAAAGATTTGGACGCTGTTGCCTGGAAACTATTGGACGCTGATTGACAGTGAAGATCCGGCTGGCGATGGTATTTTCCGGTTCGGGCGGCAGTGTGATGCCGAGTTCGGCGAGAACGTAGTCGTCAATCCCCTCCAGCCTCTTGGCTGCCACGGCCAACGCTTGGGCATGTTGCCTATTGGCTGTTTTTACCGCCTCAAGAATTCCATCGTTGAAGATAACTGGAATAGAGCGTAGAGCACCATAATCAAGCGCAGGGCGTGTACCTCCGGTTGAACGGCGCTTGGCAAGTGTTTCAGCAATGTCGGTATTGAGCCAAGCGGCAAGCACTTCGCTTGTGTGTCGGCTATCCGTGCGGATACAGGCAATATGCTGGTTGATATTCCCCTCGAACCCCGGCGTTGGAACGGATGCCACGGCCATGCGCCCTACACCTGTGATTTTTACAAGCAGGTCATCTTCATTGACTTGGCTACGCGCAAGCAAGCCGTTGTGCGTTTCGTGGTTTACGTATTTGACATCGTTAAGTTGAAGCTGGCCGCTTACGGAAAGATTTTGCACCCGTACAAAAGGGATGCCGGTTTCGCTGTCAGCGTAATACTTTTCCTGCTCATCTGCCTTGGGTGTTGCGCCGCCCGATAAGGCGCGAATGAAGTCGCGCAGTTTGGCCGACGACTTGGCCGCAACCTTGGCTTCCAGCCGGACAAATCGTGGCAGGTAATGAAATGGGTCATGCCGTGTCTGCATCTGCCCCCGACCGACCATGAAGACCTTGTCTTCATCAAGGCCGGGGGTCAGACAAAAGGGCGCGATTCTCCCCGCTCAATGTGCGCCAGAAACCGCGCCAACTCGTTCGCCACGGTTTCCAGTTCGTTGGTGGCTGTGGGCCGCCCGGTCGCGTCGTAGCCAATATCCTCGGCAATCGCCATGAAGATGGGGTAGTCGTCTAGCTCCGCTTTGACCTTGGCAAGAAAATCATCTTCCAGCGTTTCGCGCAGATTGGCGATGCGCTCATTATAGTCGTCGCCAGTGGCTTGCAGCCAATCCTTGTAGGCGTCGGTTTCCTTGTGCGCGGTGATGGTGGCTTTGGCCTCGGCATTGAGTTCCCGCTTGACCGCCGCCGTCAGGTTGCCTTGCGCTTCCAGCGCATCAAGTTTGGCGACCAGATCGTTTTCGATCTTTTGAATAATGGCATCGCCGCGCTTGAGTGCGGCTTTCTTTTCCTCGATCAATCCTTCCAGCGCGGCACCCAGTGCATCCTTGGCAAACAGGTTGTCCTGGGTCTTGGTTTTGATGGCTTGGATGGCTGCCGTGGTGGCTGCGTCGTATTTCCTGAGAAACAGCACCGAGCTTTTCACGCCCGCACCGTTCGCGGCAAAGGCAAACTGCGGCAGCGAGACCACAGCGACGATGCGCCAGTGTTCTTCGATCCAGTCGCGCACGTATTGCATGCTGCTGTTGGTCAGGATGCTGTCGGGTATGACCATCGCCAGATAGCCGCCGTCTTTCAGGAAACGGTGGCATTGCTCGATGAACAGCACTTCGGTCGTTTGCTGGTCGCGGGTGTTTTCGCGTAGCAAGTTGATGTTATTGAGCTTGGCGTCGATCCAGTCCACGCCTTTCTTGCCGAGGGCGTAGTTTTCCAGATAACGCTTTTCGGCGAATTTGACCTTGGAGCCAAAGGGCGGATTGGTGATAATGAAGTCGAAGGCATCATTTTTGAAGCCTGAGTTTTTCGTCTTCTCGCGCATGGTTTCTATGGCTTCCAGCCCGTCGAACGCGATGACATTGGTGTGCCCGTCATCGTGAATGATCATGTTCATCTTGGCGGTGCGGGCGATGCCTTCGGAAATTTCTATGCCGAACAGGTTGTGCTCGGCAAAATCGTGCCAAAAGTCGTAATGATCTTTATATCCTTCTGGGGTTGAGGGATCGAAGTAGCCTTCTTGTGCCTTGCGGTCTGCTTGCTTGCGAACCTTGTCCAGCGCGTGAAGCAGAAAGCCACCGCTGCCGCAGGAGGTGTCGAGCACCACGTTTTCGTTGGTGATCGGCAGGGCATCCACGATGAATTGGACAATCTTGCGTGGGGTAAAATATTGGCCAAACTCGCCCCGGAAGAAGCCCGTCATGAAGGTCTCGAAGGCGCGGCCCTTGCTGTCAAGATCGGTCTTGTTCAGGTTGGTGGCGGCCAGGTAGCCCACTACGGTCTGAAGCTCGGCGTTAGACAGTCGGATGTCTTCTTTGAAAACCTCTTCGTCTTTTTCGCGGCCTTTTACATAAAGGCTGTGGATGCGGGTTTTGAGGTCGTCACCTTTGTCGTCGCTGAATACCTGGAAATCGTAAGGATCGCCATTTTTACGCTTAACGCGCTCGTCCCAGATTTTGCAGAAGATGAGTTTATCGAGTTCGTCGAAAGCTTCTGCCGGGTTGCGCTTGCCGCCCGCCCATAACGCATCATGGGCCTGTTTGAATATGCGAGTGAGTTCGTTTTCTTCGACGGTCTTGAGTTCAAATCCACCAACACCGCCTTTCACATATTTGGCGCGCGATACGCCTTTGCCAGGGCGGGGCAAGTCGGCTAGACGGTTGGCAGCGCGTTCCTTGGGCGCAACCCGGTCACGCCGGAAGTAATCGTTGCGGATGCCGGAGGTCATCCACACATAATCGGCATCCATCGAGTTGGCATAGCCAAAGCCTTGCTCAATGCCCTGGTCGAGTTCGCCTTGGCTGGCTTCTTCGCGCTTGCACTCGACGACGATCAGAGGTTTTTTTAACGATTTGTCAGCATAGACGACGATATCCGAATAAATGTTCGGAACGCGATGCTCGACCGCGACCTCGATGTCGATTTGTTCAGCCGTGTAACCATACTCCAACACCAGGGAAAGGTAGGCATTGGCTCTAACCTTCTCTTCGGGGTCGCTGAAGCGGAGTCGCTTGTTCTGGGTCTTGTAGGTAATGTTTTTCTGATCGGCGTCGAAAGCAATCAGACCTTTGGCGACGCCTTGGTCGATGAGTTTGTTCATGCGCTAGCTCGCTCCACTAAATTTCAATTCATGTGCCCATTTTCAAATGTACCGTAATCTCTTACTAATCCAAAAGAAGCTGTAAATAGTCGCAAATGAAAAAAGCCCAGACTCGGGCTTTTTTCATTATCTGTGACAATTTGTTTTCACTTACTTGACGAAGTTTTCACTTTCTGTGACATCCGACACATCTAGACATCGATGTTTCTCGCGATGAGCGCATTACTTTCGATGAAAGCACGTCGAGGCTCAACCTGATCGCCCATCAGGGTAGTAAAGATCTCGTCTGCACCAATGGCGTCTTCAATCTGCACTTTCAGCAAACGTCGAACACTAGGATCCATTGTCGTTTCCCATAATTGTTCTGGGTTCATTTCTCCCAGACCTTTATAGCGTTGAATCGCCAAACCTTGCTTAACCTGATTCAGTAACCAATCAAGAGCCTGCTTGAACTCGGTAATTGCCTGCTTTTGTTCTCCGCGTTGTACAAATGCACCCGTTCCAAACAGCCCATTCAATACCAAACCCGTTTTTCGCAACTGAGCATAATCTCCACTTTCTACAAAATTCTGGTCGATCTGGCTAACCAGTGTATTGCCATGCACCAGCTTTTTGACAATGATTCTGTAACTCTCAGTACGCTCATCGAACTGACTGGATACTTCATAATCAGCCTTGGGCAAAAGTTCTGACAACAAAATCGCACTTTTCTTTGCAAGTTCAGAAGTTGAAAGATCAAGAGCAATATTTTTGAGAAGCGCTTGCAAAGCTTCACGATCAATTACTCTCGACAGGCGTTCTATCACGGCTTCTGCAAGGAGGTACTCCTTGGCTATTTCCTCAAAAGCATCTTTACTCAACGGCGCTTTTCCTGCTTCCGTTACTAGCAGGGCATCGTCCATTGCCTTTTGCAAGAGGTACTGCTTTAGCTCATGCTCATCCTTGAGATAGCGTTCCTGTTTGCCGTGCTTGATCTTGTAAAGCGGTGGTTGGGCGATATAAATGTGTCCGCGCTCTACCAGTTCCGGCATTTGACGGTAAAAGAATGTCAGAAGCAGGGTGCGAATATGGGAGCCATCCACATCAGCGTCTGTCATGATAATAATGCGATGGTATCGAAGCTTGTCCGGATTGTATTCGTCTTTTCCTATGCTGGTTCCAAGCGCTGTAATTAGGGTTGCAATTTCCTGGGAAGAAATAAGGCGATCAAAGCGCGCTCTTTCCACATTCAGTATTTTTCCCTTGAGAGGCAAGATAGCCTGGAATTTACGATCACGGCCCTGTTTGGCGGACCCACCGGCAGAATCCCCCTCAACTAGGTAAAGTTCTGACTGGGAAGGATCCTTTTCCTGGCAATCCGCCAGCTTGCCCGGCAATCCCATACTGTCCAGCACACCTTTTCTACGCGTCATATCACGCGCCTTACGAGCTGCTTCTCTGGCACGCGCTGCTTCGACAATCTTCCCGGTTATAATTTTTGCTTCCGTGGGATTTTCTAACAAGTATTCGGATAATTTTGCTGAAACAATTTCCTGCACTACCGGCTGAACTTCACTTGAAACCAATTTATCTTTGGTTTGGGAAGAGAATTTTGGCTCAAAAACTTTCACAGACAATACGCAAGTAAGACCTTCTCGCATGTCATCACCGGAGGTATCAACCTTGGCTTTTTTTCCAATTTCGTTCTGCTCGATGTAATTATTCAAGGTTCGTGTAAGCGCCGAACGTAAACCCGTCAAATGGGTTCCCCCATCACGCTGTGGGATGTTATTGGTAAAACACTGAACAGATTCGACATAGGAGTCATTCCATTGCATAGCAACTTCGACAGTTACGCCATCTTTTTCTCCGATGGCATAAAAAACTTTATTATGAAGAACCGACTTGGTGCGATTTATATATTCAACAAATCCTTTGGCGCCTCCGCTAAAAGCAAAATTTTCGCTTCTCCCGTCACGCTGGTCAATCAACTCGATTTTTACACCATTATTGAGGAACGAAAGTTCACGTAAGCGTTTAGCCAGAATTTCATAGTGAAATTCAATTTTTCCAAAAGTCGCTAAACTTGGCATGAAATGAACCTCCGTGCCACGTCTTTCTGTATCGCCCATTTCCTTCAATGGACTAACGGCTACGCCATTTCGGAATTCCATTTGATGGACTTTTCCATTTCGCCAAATTCTGAGTTTTAACCATTCCGAAAGAGCATTTACTACAGATACACCAACGCCATGCAGTCCGCCAGAAACTTTGTAGGAATTTGCATCGAATTTCCCTCCTGCATGTAATTCAGTCATAACAATTTCAGCTGCTGATCGCTTGAATTCGTCATCTTCCTTGATGCTAGTGGGAATGCCTCGGCCATTATCTACAACACTGATTGAACTATCAGCATGGATAATAATTTGAATGTCGTCACAGTAATTAGCTAATGCTTCGTCAATGGCATTATCAACTACTTCAAATACCATGTGATGCAAGCCAGTCCCATCACTAGTGTCGCCAATATACATACCAGGACGCTTACGAACGGCATCCAGGCCTTTAAGAATTTTAATACTGTCAGAATTATATTCGCTCATTCTTTACCCTAGTGTTTCACGTGGAACCAGTTTTTTTGTTGCGCTTGACTGTTCATAATTTAAATTCGCATTGGCATAACTACATATTTAAATCGGTCATCCCCAGGAACCATAATTAGGCAACTGCTATTTGCATCTCCGAATGAACAGTCAACTTCTTTGCTATTTATATTATTAAGGACGTCCAGCAGGTAAGTAACGTTAAACCCTATGTCCAACGGCTCGTTGGAATAATTAATCTCCAATTCCTCCTCGGCTTCTTCCTGTTCCGTGTTGTTGCAAATCACACGCATGCTGTTCTGCGTAAGAACCATGCGAACACCCCGGAATTTTTCGTTTGAAAGGATCGAAGCGCGTTGCATCGCGTGAAGCAAAGTTAAACGATCTACTAGGACATGATTTTCGTAAAGTGAAGGTATAACTTTATTGTAATCAGGAAATTTCCCCTCAATTACCTTTGATACCAAATTTATATTTCCAAATGTGAATGTAACCAGGTTTTTACCCAGCCGTAATTTTACTTCTTCCTCTGTATCCCCAAGCAATTTGATGAGTTCCGTCACCGTCTTGCGTGGAAGTATGGCTTCTGCAAACTGAGTAACTGTTTCTGCTTTCATGCTGGCAAGACTCAGCCTATGACCATCTGTGGCAATAACTTTTACAACACCAGGCTCCAGCACCAACAATAATCCATTCAGGTAATAGCGGATATCCTGTTGCGCCATGGCATATTGGACTTGATTGAATAAGTGTTTAAGCATGGACTGTGACAAAGAAATATCTGAAACCAATTCATCTGACAATGCCAGTTTAGGAAAATCATCTGCCGGTAAGGTTTGCAGGTTGAACTGGCTCTTACCCGCTTTCAGTTGCAGCCGGCTGTCTTTGCTATCAAACGAAATCTGCGCATTTTCTGGAAGTGCTCGAACAATATCCTGAAGTTTCTTGGCAGAAACTGTTATTGACGAATCTCCTTGATCATTTGAATTGGCTAGTAATGCAGTAATTTGTATTTCAAGATCCGTTGCGATAAATGCAACATTGTTATCGCTTATCTGGATCAATACGTTGGATAGTATTGGGAGGGTATGACGCCTTTCAACAATACCAGCAACGGACTGCAAAGGTTTGAGAAGTTCTTCCTTATTGATTTTCATTAATAACATATATATATCCTGATACTAATAGATAAGTGCAGCCTTGATTTTGTATAACTGAGAAAAGTGTTTATATTTCAATGACTATATTAGCTTTTAAAGTTCTGTATAAAGGATTTAACAGGCTGTGGGCAGTTTGTGGACAATTTTTATAAAAAAAGAAATAACTGTTTTATCCCCAATTGATACATAACTTGTTCAGCTTCTTAAGACCTGTAGTAAAACACTGATATCTCGAGTGATGGAAGGTTCACTGTTTTTCAATTCTTCAATTTTGCGGCAAGCGTGCATAACTGTTGTATGGTCCCTTCCACCAAAAGCGTCACCAATTTCCGGAAAACTTAGATGCGTTAATTCCTTGGCAAGAGACATAGCTACTTGGCGAGGTCTTGCAACATTGCGGGTCCTTTTTTTCGAATACATTTCGGCAACTTTGATCTTGTAATAATCAGCAACAGTTTTCTGGATATTTTCAATAGAAATTTGCCGATTCTGAACGGCCAGTAGGTCTTTTAATGCTTCCTTGGCAAGTTCTAAGCTGATGGTAAGGCCGGTAAAACGAGAATAAGCAATGACTTTCTTCAGAGCTCCCTCCAATTCGCGGACATTAGATCGAATATGTTTGGCAATGAAAAAAGCAACATCACTTTCTAGATCAAGATTTTCAGCCTCTGCTTTTTTGATAAGTATAGCAACACGCATTTCCAGTTCAGGGGGTTCAATGGCGACAGTCAGACCCCAGCCAAAGCGTGAAATTAGCCGGTCTTCCATGCCTGATATCTGTTTGGGATAGGTATCGCAGGTAATGATAACTTGTTTTCTACTCTCAATCAGGGCATTGAATGCGTAGAAAAACTCTTCTTGGGTACGGGCCTTGCCGCTAAAAAATTGTATATCGTCGATTAATAGCAGATCAAGCGAATGGTAATAACGCTTGAAATCATCAAAAGCCTTATGTTGGTATGCCCTAACTACGTCAGAAACATAGCGTTCAGCATGAAGGTAACTTATTTTTGCATTGCTGTTTTGCTCTTGAATATAGTTACCAATAGCTTGTATGAGGTGAGTTTTTCCTAATCCGACACCACCATAAATGAATAGGGGGTTATATGCAGTGCCAGGGTTTTCGGCAACCTGAATAGCTGCAGCGCGGGCTAATTGATTAGCCTTACCTGTTACAAAGTTTGAAAATGTAAAGGATGAATTGAGGCCGGATTTTTCGTTACGGCCTTGCCGCACCACTGGTAGCATTGTAGCTGGAACAATTGAGGGCGTGCGCCTTTCCTTGTTTTCGGTATTTTCTGCAACAGCAAGCGTAAACTGCACAGGATGATCAAAATGATCTTGACCAATCTGCTCGAAACGGCTGAGAAACTTGTCGCGTACCCACTGAAGTATAAAACGGTTGGGCGCAACGATACGTAAGACATCTGCATCGCCTTCGAAGCGTAGTGGTTTGATCCAGTTATTGAATTGCTGCGGGGTAAGCTCTTGTTCGAAGCGGCTCAAACAAGCTTGCCAGAAAGTTTCCATTGATTGCCTAAAGGTGCGGTACAGAATAAAAAATTTATTAATGCGGCTCATTGTAGTCTGATTGAAGTGACTTATCCACAGGCAGAAATATTAATTGTGGTTGACAGGTAATCGTTGAAAGTAGTCTAATTACGGGTTCAAAGTCTGTATAAAGTAACGAGGAATAATCATGAAACGCACCTACCAACCTTCAGTGGTCAAGCGCAAGCGCACTCACGGATTTCGCGCCCGGATGAAAACACCTGCTGGCCGCGCAATTATCAATGCTCGCCGCGCAAGTGGCAGGGCACGTCTGGCTGTCTGAACCTGGTCAACGACGTAGTTGAAGGCTTTGGCCTTTCTAAGGCCAAGCATTTAGTAAAAACGGATGAAATTTCATCCGTTTTTAGTTTCAACAGCCGCGTTTCCAGTGAACACTTTCAGGTTTTGGCTAAACCAGGAACAAATTCTTTTGCTCGCGTGGCTGTCATCGTCAGTAAAAAAACAGTGCGTCGAGCCTGTGCTCGAAACTATATCAAGCGGGTATCTCGTGAAATATTCCGCTTACAGCAATACCAGCTTTCAGGGGTGGACATGGTAATTCGCGTGCGGAAAGGATTTTCCGCCGCTGACTATGCCCTTATTAACCTGGAATTACGGGAACTAATGAAGCGGGTGCAAGATAAATTTATGCCCGTTGAAGGGCTGGATGTTTCATGACCCGAATCCTGTTGTTTCTGATTAAAGCTTACCAATACTTGATTAGCCCTATGCTTGGGCCCTCATGTCGATATACGCCAACTTGCTCTGAATATGCTGAACAAGCGGTGAAAAAATATGGGCCCCTCAAGGGGGCCTGGTTGGGTGTAAAACGCGTTGGTCGCTGTCACCCCTGGCATGATGGTGGCTATGATCCTTTACCTTAGGTAATCCATGGATACTCAAAGACTCATAATGTTCGTCGTGTTTTCCTTCTCTATCCTGATGTTATGGGATGCATGGCAGAAGGATCAACATCCGCAACCTACTCAGAACATGCCAGCAACTGTTGCATCGTCAACAAGTGGCGTGCCTGTACCGAGTAAGAGCGCACCGACTCTGCCACATGCAGTCGTACCAGATGACGTGCAGCAACTGCCGAAGGGTGAGCGAATCAAAGTACACACCGATACCCTGTATGTTGAAATTGATACGGTTGGTGGGGATATACGTCGGCTTGAACTTACCAAGCATCGTGATGATACGGATAAGAGCAAACATTTTGTTCTTTTCGCAGAGCAGAAGCCAAATACTTATATAGCTCAATCCGGTTTGATCGGCAATATTCTGCCAACGCACAAAACCCTTTTTACAGTTCATGGCACGGAATTTTCTCTGGCAACCGGCTCATCGGACCTGAAGGTCAAACTGAGCGCACCGATCTCTTCCGGAATACAGGTAGATAAAATTTTTACCTTCCATCGAGATAGTTATGTGGTGGATGTTGAATATCAAATTAGGAACGGCAGTGAAAATGCGATCAGCCCACATGCCTACTACCAGCTAGTACGTGATGACTCCGCATCCAAGGGCGATTCGATGTTCATCAGCACCTATGCTGGTCCTGCGATTTACACAGAAAATCAAAAATTCCAGAAAGTGAGTTTTTCAGATATTGAAAAAAATAAAACCACTCATCAGAAACAGAGTAACGATGGCTGGGTTGCGATGCTGCAGCACTATTTTCTTTCTGCATGGCTCCCAAACAACGGGATGTCGCGTGAATTTTACACCAAAGCAATGGGTAATAAACTTTACGCAGCGGGCGTAATTCTGCCTGTTGGTTCAATCGCGCCCGGTGCAAGCGGAATGATTTCAGTGCCACTCTATGCAGGACCTCAGGAGCAGGAAAACCTGAGCAAACTTGCTCCGGGCCTGGATTTGACCATTGATTATGGTTTGCTGACAATTATCGCCGCGCCTTTGTTCTGGGTGCTGTCCAAAATTCAGGGTATGGTGAACAATTGGGGTGTGGCCATCATTCTGCTCACTGTGCTGATCAAGTTGGCTTTCTATCCGCTGGCAGCAAAAAGCTATCGTTCCATGGCTCACATGCGGGTGTTGGGTCCGAAATTGCAGAAACTGAAGGAACAGTACGGCGATGATCGCCAGCGCCTACACCAGGCAATGATGGAGCTATATAAGACGGAGAAGGTGAACCCTCTCGGGGGCTGTCTTCCGGTAGTGGTGCAAATACCCGTATTCATCGCACTTTACTGGGTTTTGCTTGCTAGTGTGGAAATGCGCCATGCGCCGTTTGCGCTGTGGATACAGGACTTGTCTGCGGCAGATCCCTACTATGTGCTGCCAATCATCATGGGTATCACAATGATTATCCAGACCAAGCTCAATCCAACACCACCGGACCCGATTCAGGCTAAAGTGATGATGGTCATGCCTTTTGCATTCAGTATTTTCTTCTTCTTTTTCCCAGCCGGTTTAGTGCTTTACTGGGTTGTGAACAACGTTTTATCAATCGCTCAACAATGGCAGATTACCCGCAGCATGGAGCAACTACATGCCGCGAAAGGGCATGGAAAAAACTGACGTCATAGCCGCTGTCGCCACAGCCCTTGGGCGAGGCGGTATCGGTGTGGTCCGTATATCTGGACATGGGCTTGAAGAATATGCAAGGGCCCTGCTGGGAAAAACGCCACGCCCGCGTTATGCAACCCTGAGCGATTTCCTTGATCATGATGGCTCGGTCATCGATCAGGGGATTGCGCTGTATTTTCCGGCACCTCATTCTTTCACCGGAGAAGATGTTCTAGAATTACAGGGCCATGGCGGAAATGCCGTGATGCAGCGTCTTTTGAAGCGTAGCCTTGCTCTGGGTGCTCGCCTAGCGGAACCAGGAGAGTTCACCAAACGCGCCTTTCTCAACGACAAGCTCGATCTCGCCCAAGCCGAGAGTGTTGCTGACCTGATTGACGCTGCGAGTGAAGAGGCCGCCAAAAGTGCAGTGCGTTCGCTACGGGGAGAATTTTCTCGTGGAGTGAACGAGCTTGTTGCCCGCCTCATTGATCTTCGCATGTTGGTGGAGGCCTGTATTGACTTCCCCGATGAAGATATCGATTACCTTGAAGCGGCGGATGCTCTTGGAAAGTTATCCAATATTCAAGCGCAACTACAACACCTGCTTGCAAAATCAAAACAGGGCAGCCTGCTACGCGAAGGAGTTCATGTCGTGCTGGTGGGGCAACCTAATGTGGGAAAATCCAGCCTTCTTAATCAGCTTGCCGGTGAAGATGTTGCTATTGTCACCGCTATAGCGGGGACTACACGTGACACGGTTCGCGAAGAAATCGAAATTCAGGGCGTTCCATTTCACATTATTGACACTGCTGGACTGCGAGAAACTTCCTGCGAAGTTGAACAGATCGGCATTGCACGTACTTGGGCGGCAGTTGAAAAAGCGAGTCTGGCCTTACTGTTGCTAGACAGTCGGCAAGCCATTACGTCACAGGATGAAGCGATCCTTGCAAGATTGCCAGTTAACCTCCCGGTGGTGCAGGTTTTCAATAAGATAGACCTGTTGCCACGAGCTTCAGGTATTGAGATGGATGGAGATTTAACTCGCATTTATGTTTCTGCAAAAAATGGAGCAGGTCTGGACTTGCTTCGTCAAAGCTTGTTGCGGATGGCTGGCTGGGAGCAAACGGGTGAGGGCGCTTTTATGGCGCGAGAACGTCATATACGAGCTTTGGAAAAAGCCGGCGCCTGCATGGACTGTGCAGGCGAGAACTGGCGTCAATTGGAGTTTTTCGCTGAAGAGCTTAAGTTGGCACAAAATGCTTTGAGCAGTATTACCGGTGAGTTTGGTGCCGATGATTTGCTGGGAGAAATATTTAGCCGTTTCTGCATTGGCAAGTGACTGTATTTAAATAAATACTGTTTTGTTTCACGTGAAACCGCCTCCGACAGACTGACGCATCTATCAGTTTTGTCGTATCATTCGCGCTCCTGTAAAAGTGGTTCGAACTCCATGCTTTTCCCCGCAAAATTTGATGTAATCGTTGTCGGTGGCGGCCATGCCGGCACAGAGGCGGCCCTTGCTGCGGCGCGTATGGGTCGCAAAACCTTGTTGCTCAGCCATAATATTGAAACGCTTGGGCAAATGTCATGTAATCCCGCTATCGGGGGGATTGGCAAGGGGCATTTGGTTAAGGAAGTTGATGCTCTGGGTGGCGCCATGGCGGCGGCCACAGATGAAAGCGGAATCCAGTTCCGTATTCTAAATTCTAGTAAGGGTCCTGCCGTACGGGCGACGCGGGCGCAGGCTGATCGCCTGTTGTACAAGCAGGCGATCAGGTTGCGCTTGGAAAACCAACCCAACTTGTGGTTGTTTCAGCAGGCAGTAGATGATTTTATGCTTGTTGGCGACCGGGTTTGCGGTGTTGTTACGCAACTTGGATTACGTTTCGAGGCGCGTGCCGTGGTTCTTACAGCGGGCACTTTTCTGGCCGGTTTGGTACATGTCGGCCAGTCCAACTATCAGGCAGGCCGCGCTGGCGACCCGCCGGCAAACAGTCTCGCGCATCGCCTTCGAGAACTTGATTTGCCTGTGGGTAGACTTAAAACGGGCACCCCGCCACGTATTGATGGCCGCTCCCTGAATTATTCACAGATGACAGAGCAGCCGGGAGACGACCCTGCGCCAGTTTTTTCTTATCTTGGTTCCACCAGCCAGCACCCACACCAAGTTTCTTGCTGGGTCAGTTATACGAACGAACGAACGCATGACATCATTCGTAATGGCCTCGATCGTTCTCCTCTTTATACCGGTGTGATTGAGGGCGTGGGGCCGCGCTATTGTCCGTCTATCGAAGATAAAATCATGCGTTTTGCAGACAAGGATGAGCACCAGATTTTTGTCGAACCGGAAGGGCTTACCACGCACGAAATATATCCCAACGGCATTTCAACCAGCCTGCCCTTTGATGTTCAGTATGCACTGGTGCGTTCTATGAAGGGATTTGAAAATGCACATATTACCCGGCCCGGGTATGCAATCGAGTACGATTATTTTGATCCGCGCGGCCTCAAGAGCTCCCTTGAAAACAAATCGATCAGGGGTTTGTTTTTTGCCGGGCAGATCAACGGTACGACCGGCTATGAGGAAGCAGCGGCGCAGGGCCTTTTGGCAGGAGTAAATGCAGGGCTGTACGCTGCAGATAAAGAAGCATGGAGCCCCGGCCGGGATCAAGCTTACCTTGGCGTGATGGTGGATGATCTGATTACGCGCGGAGTTTCTGAACCTTACCGCATGTTTACTAGCCGTGCAGAATACCGACTGTTGTTAAGAGAGGATAACGCCGATTTGCGCCTTACGGAGATTGGCCGCGAACTGGGCATAGTGGATGATGAGCGCTGGGAGCGGTTTTCTGCCAAGCGCGATGCGGTAGCCCAGGAGAAGGAAAGGCTCAAGAGCACTTGGGTCAACCCGCGCGTGGTCGATATCGCCAATGCAGAGCGTGTACTTGGTCAGGCCATGGAGCGCGAATATTCGCTCCTGGATTTGTTGCGCCGTCCCCAGGTCAGTTATCAGTCCCTTTTAACTTTGCCAGGGGCAGGCGAGGGAGTAATCGACCCGCAGGTAGCGGAGCAGGTCGAAATCCAGGCTAAGTATCAGGGCTACATTGAACGCCAACAGGATGAAATTGAGCGGCATCACCATTATGAAGCGCTACGCTTGTCGTATGACATGGATTACAGCAAGGTGCATGGCCTGTCAATCGAAGTGAAACAGAAACTGGCGGAATACAAACCGGAAACGCTGGGTCAGGCAGCGCGCATTTCCGGTGTTACGCCGGCCGCCATTTCCCTCTTGCTGGTCTACCTTAAGCGTATGCAGGGTAGGGTGGGGAGGGCGCGCGAATGAACCTGTCTGAAAATCTTTCCACGGGTTTGGAGCAACTGAAGCTCACCTTGTCGGTTGCACAGCAGCGATCGCTTCTTGAGTATATAGCCTTGTTGCAAAAATGGAACAAGGTCTACAACCTGACCGCCGTACGTGAGCCGGAGAACATGCTGTATCAGCACTTGCTAGACAGCCTTGCGGTTTTGCCCTACATCGGTACAGGCCGGCTGCTGGATGTTGGAACGGGTGGGGGGTTGCCAGGAATCGTGTTGGCTATAGCCCGTCCAGATCTGGACATAACCTTGCTCGATAGCAATCAAAAAAAAACAACATTTCTGCGTCAAGTCTGTATCGAGTTGATGCTGAAAAATGTAAAAGTCGAGTGCGTGCGGGTTGATGACTATAAACCTTCTCCTGCCTTTGACATGGTTATTTCTCGCGCATTTTCCGAACTGTCCGAATTTGTGCGCCTTTCGGCACACTTGTGCCTATCGGGTGGAAAATTGTTGGCGATGAAGGGTATGTACCCCCACGATGAGCTGGCGCAATTGCCATCTCGATTTCTTCAGCATGAAGTTGTCGCGCTTAGTGTCCCAGGGCTCGATGCACAACGGCATTTGGTAATTCTCAAGGTTTGACTATGGCCAGAATCATTGCGGTAACCAATCAAAAGGGCGGGGTGGGCAAGACCACTACTACGGTCAATCTCGCTGCAAGTCTGGCTGCAACCAAGCGCAGAGTGCTGCTGGTGGATCTCGACCCACAGGGAAACGCCACCATGGGTAGCGGCGTAGAGAAAGATAGCTTGGAACGTACGGTCTATCATGTGCTGTTGGAGCAGAATGGCGTTGCAGATGTTCGCGTACCGTCTTCCACTGGCAAATATGATGTAATTCCTGCCAATCGCAATCTGGCGGGGGCAGAGGTTGAACTGGTACATGAATTGGCGCGCGAATGGCGGTTGAAAAAGGCGCTGGAGAGTGTGGTAGCAGAGTATGACTTCATCCTGCTCGACTGTCCGCCAGCACTCAATCTATTGACCGTGAATGGGCTGTGTGCAGCGAGCGCTGTAATGATTCCGATGCAATGCGAGTATTACGCGCTTGAGGGGCTGAGCGACCTGGTCAAGACAATAAAGCGGGTGCGTACGCACCTCAACCCGCAGCTGGAAATCGAAGGCTTGCTACGCACCATGTTTGACCCGCGCAATGCACTCGCGCAACAGGTTTCAGCCCAGTTGCAGCAACACTTTGGAGACAAGGTCTACCGTACCGTGATTCCGCGCAATATACGTTTGGCGGAAGCGCCCAGTTTTGGTGTGCCGGTGCTATATCACGACAAGGGATCAAAGGGTGCCCAAGCGTATTTGGCTTTAGCCGGGGAAATGCTGGGCAAGCTTGGCGGCGTAGTAACAGTAGACGAGTGACAAAAGGGATATTGCAAGCATGGTAAAAAACAAGGGACTAGGGCGCGGTCTGGACGCACTATTAGCGGGCGGCGATGGCGAAATGGGAGAGGTGTTGTTGCAGCTTTCCATCAATGAGCTTCAACCGGGGAAGTATCAACCCCGCACGCACATGGACCCCGATTCTTTGCAGCAACTGGCGGATTCGATTCGAGCGCAGGGCGTGATGCAGCCCATTTTGGTTCGGCCGATCGCAGGGGGGGGATACGAAATCATTGCCGGAGAGCGGCGTTGGCGCGCTTCTCAGTTGGCGGGATTGACACAAATACCCGCGATAATCCGAGAGATTCCTGATGAAGCGGCGCTGGCCATGGCCTTGATCGAGAATATCCAGAGGGAAAACCTCAATCCACTGGAAGAGGCGCTAGGTATTCAGCGGCTGGTCAACGAATTTAACTTGACACACCAGGCGGCGGCAGAAGCGGTCAGCCGCTCCCGTAGCGCGGTAACGAATTTGTTGCGCCTGCTGAATCTGACGCCTCGTGTTCAGGAAATGATGATGCAAAATCAGCTTGACATGGGGCACGCACGAGCGTTGCTCGGGTTAACTCAAGCAAAACAGATTGATGCTGCATACGAAATCATCAACAAGGGTCTTTCGGTACGCGAAGCTGAGAAGCTAGCGCAGCGGTTACTGAAACCCGTTGAGGTGGAAAGGCATAAACCAGATAGTGACGTGATGCGTTTGCAGGAAACCTTGGCGGAAAAACTCGGTGTTCGTGTGACTCTGACAACCCGCAAAGGGGGCAAGGGCCGGCTCGCCATTGATTATGAAAATCTGGAACAGCTTGACAGTATAATCTCCAGGTTTTAAGCCAGTTCAGACTGGCCACCCATGTATAACCTTAACTTATTCGAGCTTAAGAAAGATTTGACGATGTCTCGTGGTTATAATAAAATTCGTTGATTTTTCGCGGCGCCCAACGCAACTTGTACACTATCAGTAATTTGTTGTACCAGACTGCTGCGGTAGCGGCAGGCGCATCCTTGGCCTATTTTTTGGGCGGTGGGGCGGCAGCTGGCGCTGTGTGGTTTGGCGGTGCGGTCGCACTTTCAAATGCGATGTTGCTGGTGTGGCGCATACGTAGCGCTGCCAATAGGCCGGCTCAGGAGCCGCGCCGTGAATTGGCTGGGCTTGTTCGTTCTAGTATGGAACGGTTTTTTATGGTCTCTCTGCTAATGGCGGTGGGGCTGGGATGGATGAAACTGATGCCGCTGCCCTTGCTGGCCGGCTTCGCCCTGGGGCAGTTGGCCCTTGTGGTTTCAACAATAATCAGTGGAATAGAGAAATAATAAATGTCTGGCGAAACGCAAACCTCCGCAGAATATATAAAACACCACCTGCAAAACCTGACCTACGGCCAACTACCCGATGGCAGTTGGGGTATAGCGCGCAGCGCTGAACAGGCTAAGGAAATGGGCTTCTGGGCGATCAATCTGGATACGACGATTATCGCTTTTTTGCTGGGCTCGCTCTTCCTCTTTTTCTTTATAAAGGCGGCAAGGGCGGCATCGGCCGGTGTTCCATCCGGGCTGCAGAACTTTGTCGAGTGGATAGTTGATTTTGTCGATGGCAGTGTGCGTGGGTCATTTACTGCCAGAAACGACATGGTGGCACCGCTTGCGCTGACCATTTTCGCATGGGTACTATTAATGAATCTGATGGATTTGGTGCCCATTGATTATTTGCCTTTAATTGCACATGCCGCTGGTTTGCCTTTCCTCAAGGTTGTGCCTACCACAGACCCCAATGCAACATTCGGCATGTCTATCGCCGTATTTGTCCTGGTTGTGTATTACAGTATCAAGATGAAGGGCCTGGGCGGTTTTGTTGGCGAGCTTACTCTGCAGCCGTTCGGTAAGTTCGGTATGCCGGCCAACCTGTTCCTTGAGGGCGTGAACCTGATTGCCAAGCCGGTTTCACTGGCGCTGCGTTTGTTCGGAAACATGTATGCGGGTGAAATGATCTTCATCCTGATCGCGTTGATGGGTGCATCCTGGGCGGGTGCGACTTTCGGTAGTACGCTGCTGTTCGGATCGCAGGTTGTCCTGTCACTAGGCTGGGCGATTTTCCATATTTTAATTGTCACGCTGCAGGCCTTTATTTTCATGACGCTTACTATTGTTTACATGGATATGGCGCATCAGGAACATCATTAAAGATTTTTGATTAGTAACATAACTTTTAATTTAACAGGAGAAACAAATGGAACATGCACTGCTTTTTATCGCTGGCGCGATCATGATGGGTTTGGGTGCGCTGGGTGCGGCCGTAGGTATCGGTATTCTGGGCGGCCGCTTCCTTGAGGGTGCAGCACGTCAGCCGGAACTGATTCCGATGCTGCGTACCCAGTTCTTCGTGGTGATGGGTCTGGTCGATGCGGTGCCGATGATTGCAGTTGGTATCGCTATGTACATCATCTTTGCTGTGGCCGGCTAAGCAGCCTGTAATCAATTACTGAAAAAAGGTTCGTGCATGAATATCAATGCAACCCTTCTCGCACAAACGATCATGTTCGTCATGTTCGTCTGGTTCTGCATGAAGTTTGTGTGGCCACCCATCATGCAGGCGCTGATTGAGCGCAAGAAGTTAATCGCCGATGGCCTTGCCGCAGGTGAGCGTGGCAAGCATGAGCTGGAGCTGGCATCACGCCGCGCGACAGAGTCCATGCATGACGCCAAACAAAAAGCATCAGATGTGATTGCCCAGGCAGAAAAACGCGCATCCCAAATTATTGAGGAAGCAAAAAACTCTGCCAAGGAAGAGGGCGATCGTCTTGTGGCGGGAGCAAAAGCGGAAATTGACCAGGAGGTCAATCGTGCGCGTGAAGTTCTGCGGCAGCAGGTGGCCGAACTGGCCGTTGCAGGTGCCGAGAAAATTCTGCGCCGTGAAATTGACGCCAAAGCTCATGCCGAGTTGCTGACTGCGCTCAAGAACGAAATCTAGGCGGCATAATTATGGAAATCGTTACGATTGCAAGGCCCTACGCTGAAGCTGTGTATCGCTTGGCAAGCCAGAAATCCGAATTGGCTGAGTGGTCGCGTATGCTTGAGGCCGCATCCGCGGTGGCGAGCGATGCCACGATGAACGATGCCATTTCCAACCCCAGGCTTACCAGGGCAAATCTGGAACAGATTTTCCTCGCGGTAATGGGCAAGGAGCTGAACGAGGAAGGCAAAAATCTGATTTGCTTGTTGGTTGAAAATGGTCGACTAGCACTGCTGCCCGTTATTGCTGAAGAGTTCGAGAAGCTGATGGCAGTACAAAGCGGCCAGGTTGAAGCCGAAATCGCCAGCGCGTTCCCGTTAACCGAAGCGCAGGTGAATGAAATGATTGGCATGCTTGAAAAACGCTTTGCGAGAAAAGTGAAGGTTCAGGTAAGCATAGATCCGGAACTTATTGGCGGTGTGAAAATTAATGCCGGTGACGTGGTGATTGATGCATCAGTGCGTGGCCAGCTCAACAACATGACCTTTGCGCTCAAGCGCTAGGAGATATAAGAATGCAGTTAAACCCATCAGAAATCAGCGATCTGATCAAGAGCAAGATCGAGAACTTTGCTACTGCCGCAGAAGCGCGCAATCAGGGTACGGTCGTTTCTGTAACAGACGGTATCGTACGTATTCACGGACTTTCCGGCGTGATGCAGGGCGAAATGCTGGAATTCCCCGGCAATACCTTTGGCTTGGCACTGAACCTTGAGCGCGACTCAGTCGGTGCCGTGGTGCTTGGTGAATATGAGCATATCAGCGAAGGCGACACCGTTAAGTGCACGGGCAAAATTCTTGAGGTGCCGGTTGGCGAAGCACTCATTGGCCGCGTGGTGAATTCTCTGGGTCAGCCGATCGACGGTAAAGGGCCGATCGCCACAACTCAAACCTCCCCGATTGAAAAAGTGGCGCCGGGTGTGATTTCACGCCAGTCCGTATCTCAGCCTCTGCAAACCGGACTCAAGTCGGTTGATGCCATGGTGCCAATTGGCCGTGGTCAGCGTGAATTGATCATTGGTGATCGCCAGACGGGTAAAACAGCGGTCGCCGTGGACGCCATCATCAATCAAAAGGGCACCGGCGTGATTTGCATTTACGTCGCCATCGGCCAGAAGGCTTCTTCAGTAGCCAACGTGGTGCGTAAATTGGAAGAGCACGGCGCAATGGGACATACGATCATTGTTGCCGCGACCGCTTCTGATCCGGCTGCCATGCAATACATCGCGCCTTACGCTGGTTGTACCATGGGCGAATACTTCCGTGACCGTGGAGAAGATGCGCTGATTGTGTACGATGATTTGACCAAGCAAGCTTGGGCCTACCGTCAGATCTCCTTGCTGCTGCGCCGCCCTCCTGGCCGCGAAGCTTACCCCGGTGACGTGTTCTACCTGCATTCCCGTCTCCTTGAGCGCGCAGCTCGCGTAAACGCCGAGCACATTGAAAAAATCACCAACGGCGCCGTCAAAGGAAAAACTGGTTCACTCACAGCACTGCCGGTGATTGAAACACAGGCAGGTGACGTATCTGCTTTCGTGCCAACCAACGTGATTTCGATTACTGACGGCCAGATTTTCCTTGAAAGTGACTTGTTTAACGCGGGTATCCGCCCCGCGATCAATGCTGGTTTGTCCGTATCTCGCGTCGGCGGTGCTGCTCAGACAAAGGCCATCAAGAAGCTAGGTGGCGGTATTCGTCTGGCTCTGGCACAGTTCCGCGAGTTGGCTGCCTTCGCGCAGTTCGCTTCCGATCTTGATGAAGCAACGCGAAAACAGCTGGAGCGCGGCAAGCTGGTAACAGAATTGATGAAACAGAACCAGTATTCCCCGATGTCTATTTCTGAAATGGCAGTCTCTTTATACGCAGTAAACAAGGGCTACATGGACGATGTTGATGTCAAGAAGGTTTTGGCGTTCGAAGCAGCCCTGCAGGCATTTGTTAAGAGCAAGCATGGTGCGTTGATTAATGCCATTGAAAGCGAGCGTGATGTAAGTGCCGACAGTGAGAAAACTCTGATGAGTGCTATTGACGAGTTCAAGGCTAGCTCGGTTTACTAAAGCGTCGTGGAATATAGACTTAGGACTGAATAATGGCGAGCGGAAAAGAGATTCGGACCAAGATCAAAAGCGTCCAGAATACACAGAAGATAACTCGCGCCATGGAAATGGTGGCCGCATCCAAAATGCGCAAGGCGCAGGAGAGGATGCGTGCTGCACGTCCCTACGGCGAAAAGATTCGTAATGTGGCTGCTCACCTTAGCCACGCGCATACCGAGTATAAACATCCCTTCCTGATAACCCGGGATGTTGTAAAACGGGTCGGCGTGATCATTGTGACTTCTGATAAAGGTTTGTGTGGTGGTCTCAATACGAACGTGATTCGGATGGTGTTGGGGCAGATGAAGGAATGGGAAGCATCAGGCAAACAAATAGATGCATGTGCGCTTGGAGGCAAAGGTTTCGGGTTTCTGCAGCGCATGGGCGGCAACGTTCTGTCTCACGTAACCGGATTGGGTGATACCCCCCATCTTGAAAAACTGATCGGCCCCGTCAAAGTCATGCTGGATGCTTATATGGAAGGTAAGATCGACGAGTTGCATCTGTGCTATACCCGTTTCATCAATACCATGAAGCAGGAACCGGCGATGGAAAAGCTATTGCCTCTGTCCGGGGAAGATCTCGGCTCTGCACAGGGCCACTGGGATTACATCTATGAGCCGGAAGCTAAATCAGTAATTGACGAGTTGATGAGCCGATATATTGAAGCGCTGGTTTATCAGGCCGTTGCCGAAAATATGGCATCCGAGCAGAGTTCTCGCATGGTGGCGATGAAGGCCGCATCCGACAATGCTGGCAACGTCATTGACGAGCTCAAGCTGATCTACAACAAAACCCGTCAGGCGGCAATTACCAAAGAGCTGTCCGAAATCGTTGCCGGCGCAGCGGCCGTTTAAACGATCTTGAATTATCAAGCGGATCACAGAATCAACAGTATCGAGGATAGAAAATGAGCCAAGGTAAAGTGGTACAAATTATTGGGCCGGTAGTTGACGTGCAGTTTCCGCGCGATGCCATGCCCAAGGTGTATGACGCCTTAAAAATGGAAGAAGTCGGTCTAACGCTAGAAGTTCAGCAACAACTGGGTGACGGTGTGGTGCGTTCGATTGCGATGGGCACTACTGACGGTCTGAGTCGTGGCATGCCAGTGACTGGTACCGGTGCAGCAATTTCGGTTCCAGTTGGCATCAAGACCTTGGGTCGCATCATGGATGTGTTGGGTAACCCGATCGATGAAATGGGTCCGATTGGAAACGAAACCAGTTGGGGCATTCACCGAAATGCACCTGCATTTGACGAACTAGCCGCCTCTAACGAACTGTTGGAGACAGGTATTAAGGTGATCGATCTGATCTGCCCGTTCGCCAAGGGGGGTAAAGTTGGCCTGTTCGGTGGCGCCGGTGTAGGCAAGACCGTGAATATGATGGAACTGATCCGCAATATCGCTGTGGAGCATAGTGGTTATTCGGTGTTTGCCGGCGTGGGTGAACGTACTCGTGAAGGCAATGACTTCTATCATGAGATGAAGGAAGGTGGCGTGCTGGACAAGGTTTCACTGGTTTATGGCCAGATGAACGAGCCGCCGGGTAACCGTCTGCGCGTCGCCCTTACCGGCCTGACCATGGCCGAATACTTCCGCGATGAAGGCCGGGACGTGCTTCTGTTTGTAGATAACATCTACCGCTACACCTTGGCCGGTACCGAAGTTTCAGCGCTGCTGGGCCGTATGCCATCTGCGGTGGGTTACCAGCCGACACTGGCAGAGGAAATGGGGCGTTTGCAAGAGCGAATTACGTCCACCAAGAAAGGCTCGATCACTTCCATCCAGGCCGTTTACGTGCCTGCGGACGATTTGACCGATCCTTCACCTGCAACTACCTTTGCTCACTTGGATGCAACTGTAGTGCTATCACGCCAGGTGGCCGAATTGGGTATTTATCCTGCAGTGGATCCACTTGATTCAACTTCGCGGCAGCTCGACCCGCTGGTCGTGGGCGAGGAGCACTACAGCGTGGCTCGCGCAGTGCAATCCACACTGCAACGCTACAAGGAATTGCGTGACATTATCGCGATTCTGGGCATGGATGAACTATCCCCTGAAGACAAGCTGGCCGTGGCTCGTGCACGTAAAATCCAGCGTTTCTTGTCTCAACCTTTCTTTGTGGCCGAAGTTTTTACCGGCAGTCCAGGCAAGTTCGTGTCGCTCAAGGATACGCTTGCTGGCTTTAAAGGAATTGTCAACGGTGAGTATGATCACCTGCCAGAACAAGCGTTCTACATGGTAGGCGGCATTGAAGAAGCCGTTGAAAAAGCCAAAACCATCCAGTAAAGGACGCCAGTTATGGCAATGACGATTCACGTAGACGTTGTAAGCGCCGAACAATCCATCTACTCAGGAGTGGCAGAGTTTGTAGCTGCCCCGGCAGAAGGTGGAGAAGTAGGAATTTATCCGCGTCATGCTCCGCTGATTTCCCGGATGAAGCCGGGCACGGTTCGGGTTAAAGTGCCGGATCGTGATGAGGAGGAGTTGTTCTTCGTATCGGGGGGCATACTGGAAGTGCAGCCGCAAGTAGTAACCATTTTGGCGGACACTGCACTGCGTGGCAAAGACCTGGATGAAGCCAAGGCACTAGAAGCTAAACGCATGGCAGAAGAGGCGTTGAAAGATCGGTCTGCCTTGATGGATTATGCAAAAGCCGAATCTGAACTGGCCGAGGCCGTAGCTCAGATCCGTGCCATTGAGCAAATCCGCAGGGGTTCACATCGCTAAGCGCACGATGAAGTAAAGTGAAAAGGCAGCCTTAGGCTGCCTTTTTTATTTATAATATTTTAATTTTGTGATGATGCTATGCCTCGAGCTCTAGATGTCGTAATACTGGCCGCCGGTAAGGGTACTCGAATGGTTTCGGAGCGACCCAAAGTACTGCATGAAATTGCCGGGAAATCTTTACTCGCCCATGTGCTAAGCACCGCAAAATTGCTCGATCCAGCACAAATTTGTGTAATCTATGGATATGGTGGCGATGCCGTTCCTCATGCCATCGACGACCGCTTTGTCAGGATGGTTAAACAGGAGCCGCAACTTGGCACCGCGCACGCCGTGTTACAAGCCTTGCCTCATTTGAATGACAAACACATTACCCTGGTTTTATACGGCGACGTACCGCTTACCCATACCGAAACATTGCTACCTCTTGTAAAGATCGCCCTTAATGGGCAAGTTGCTCTGCTGACCATCGAAATGAGCAACCCCAGTGGCTATGGCCGGATCATTCGTAAGGGGGGCAAAGTTAGACGCATTGTCGAAGAAAAGGATGCCTCTCCAGAGGAGCGCACCGTCACTGAAGTCAATACAGGGATCATGGCCCTGCCAAACCAATTTCTTACAGGCTGGTTATCGAAAATAAAGAATACAAATGCACAGGGGGAATTTTACCTGACTGACGTTATTGATCTTGCGGTTAATGCTGGTGTCGAGGTGGTCACTTCTCACCCCACACACCACTGGGAAGTGCTGGGTGTTAATAGCAAGGGTCAGTTGGCTCACCTTGAGCGGCTGTACCAACAGGAGCAAGCTCAGAAGCTACTCAACAGCGGAGTCACCTTGCTTGATCCTGGTCGTATCGATATTCGCGGGGAGTTAAGCTGTGGAAACGATGTCATCATAGATGTGAATTGTGTCTTTGAGGGCCATGTCAAGCTGGGTGATGGCGTAAGTGTTGGCGCAAACTGTATTTTGCGTGATGTGAACATTGAAGCTGGATGCAAGATTGAACCTTTCAGCCTGCTAGAGAAATCGAGCATGGGAGCAGGATGCCGCATTGGCCCCTTTGCGAGAATGCGCCCTGGCTCCGAACTGGCAGATGAGGTGCATATTGGCAACTTTGTGGAAATAAAAAATAGCCAGATCGGATTCAATAGCAAAATCAATCACCTAAGTTATGTTGGAGATGCCACTGTAGGTTCTAAGGTCAATATTGGCGCAGGTACGATTACATGCAATTACGATGGCGCGAACAAGTATCGTACCATCATTGAGGATGGCGCATTTATCGGTTCAGATACCCAGTTGATTGCACCTGTAACAGTGGGTAAAGGGTCAACCATCGGTGCTGGTTCAACTATTACCAGGAATACGCCGACGGGAGAGTTGACGCTTTCTCGCGCCAAGCAAATTACGGTCAACGGGTGGACACGCCCGGTAAAAAAAACAAAGGAGTAAGTGGATGTGCGGGATTATCGGCGCAGTAGCTCAACGCAATGTCGTACCCATTTTGCTGGAAGGACTCCGCAGGCTGGAATATCGGGGCTATGATTCTGCAGGTTTAGTGGTTTTGAATCATGGACTGCAACGTGTGCGCAGTGTTGGTCGAGTAGTGGAACTTGCCGCCCAGACAGGGCGGCAGAAGACTCATGGCCACCTTGGAATCGCACATACGCGCTGGGCGACGCATGGTGCTCCGACTGAGGATAATGCTCACCCGCATGTCAGCAATGATGTTCTTGCCGTGGTTCACAATGGGATCATCGAGAATCACGAGGCATTGCGTGAAAGGCTCATGTCGCTAGGATATGTTTTTTCATCTCAAACCGACACAGAAGTAATTGCACACCTTATTCACCATCATTTTCGTGCCAGTCTCAATCTTCTTGAGGCTGTGCGTGCAGCCACCGCTGAACTTCACGGTGCCTATGCCATCGGCGTGCTATGTGCAGAGTCGCCACATCGACTGGTAGCCGCTCGACGTGGGAGTCCATTGCTGATAGGCCTTGGCATTGAGGAAAATTTCATTGCCTCGGATGTCTCCGCATTGCTGCCGGTTACACAAAAAATTCTCTATCTTGAAGAAGGCGATATCGCAGACATTGGCCTGCTCGATGTAAAAATTATTGACTCAGCCGGAAGCCCCGTCGAGCGCAGCGTGCATATTTCAGAACAATCCGCAGATATGGTCGAACTTGGCAACTATCGACATTTTATGCAAAAGGAAATTCACGAGCAGCCGCGGGCGATTGCCAACACTTTGCAAGCGGCGGTGACAACTGAAAATGTTTCGTCGAGTATGTTTGGACCCAAAGCAGACGACATACTGAGAGCGGTAAATGGGATACGCATTCTTGCCTGTGGGACTAGCTATCATGCAGCCAAGGTGGCGGAATACTGGATTGAATCCATGACGGGTCTACCCTGCCGGGCAGAAATAGCCAGCGAATACCGCTACCGCACCAGCGTATCAGACCCGGACACGCTGATCGTCACACTCTCCCAGTCGGGAGAAACACGCGATACTATTGATGCCCTGTTGCATGCAAAATCACTCGGACATAAATATTCGCTGTCTATATGCAACGTTCCGGAAAGCGCGCTGGTGCGAGGATCAGACCTTACATTTCTTACCCGCGCCGGGCCCGAAATCGGCGTGGCGTCGACCAAGGCATTCACTACACAGCTAGTCGCATTGTTTCTCCTGACTTTGGTACTTGGCCGTCAGCGTGAAAAAATAAGTACAGTTCAGGAAAAGGCCTGGCTGACTCAGTTGCGTGAACTGCCCGGTTTGGTGCAGCAGGTACTTAATCTGGAGCCTGATATCGCTGCCTGGGCAGAACGTTTTGCGGATAAACAGCACGCGTTGTTTCTGGGGCGGGGGGTGCATTACCCCATCGCATTGGAAGGCGCGCTGAAGCTCAAGGAGATTTCCTATATTCATGCCGAAGCCTATCCGGCAGGCGAGTTGAAGCATGGCCCGCTCGCCCTGGTCGATAAGGACATGCCGGTGGTGGCGGTGGCACCGAATGACAACTTGCTGGAGAAACTCAAATCCAACCTTCAGGAAGTTCGCGCGCGGGGTGGCGAACTCTATGTATTCACCGATCTGGACAGTAATTTCACTCCCCAGGAAGGCCTGCACCTTCTACGCCTGCCAACTCATGCAGGACCCTTGAGTCCGATCGTCCATACCATTCCGATGCAAATCCTCGCCTACCATGCTGCGTTATGCAAGGGTACGGATGTCGATAAGCCACGCAATCTGGCGAAATCGGTCACGGTGGAATAAGATGTGAAGTGGAGCGGGTGAAGGGAATCGAACCCTCGTCGTAAGCTTGGGAAGCTTCTGCTCTACCATTGAGCTACACCCGCCTGAAGCCGGATTCTACGTGGCTTCGTGCCTTTACTCAACAGCCTGATGTGAACAAATATCGCTGGAGGACGAGGCACGAAGGCTTTTCCCTTGTCGACGTAATACAGGTGGAGGGTAAAATGTCTGATATCAAAGAGCTCCTGAAACTCATGGCTGAGCGAGGGGCTTCGGATCTGTTTATTTCTGCAGAAATATCTCCCCACATGAAGATCGATGGGGTGACACAACCTGTTTATCTTCCTGCGAATCGTCTTTCAGATGAGCAACTCAACGCCCCTCATGCTCAGATACCCTGGCCCGCACTAAAGCCAGGAGAGTCCAAAAAATTCGCCTATGAATTGATGTCAAGCCAGCAACGCAAAGAGTTCGAAAAGACGAAAGAGTGCAACTTTGCCCTGGCTTCAGACCACACCGGCCGTTACCGCATCAATGTCTACAACCAGCGGGGGGAGGTATCGGTCGCGGTCCGCCTGATCAAGGCAGAGATTCCTACCTTTGATGTGCTAGGCGTGCCGCCACAGGCTGCGCAACTCGCACTGCTAAAACGTGGCCTGGTTCTCATGGCTGGTGCTGCAGGCACCGGAAAAAGCACTACTCTGGCCGCCATGGTCGGGTACAGGGCCAAACTCATGGATGGGCATATTCTGACCATCGAAGACCCGATTGAATTTCTCTTTTCACATGGAAAATCACTGGTGGAGCAAAGGGAAGTGGGAATCGACACTTTGACATTCGGCGATGCGCTCAAGAATGCGATGCGTGAAGCGCCAGATGTAATTGTCATTGGCGAGATCCGTGATCGGGAAACTGCACAGCATGCCATCATGTATGCAGAAGCCGGAGCACTATGTATATCCACATTACACTCCAATAATGCCAACCAGGCAGTGGATCGGCTGATCAATTTCTTTCCTGAAGAGGCGCGAAAACAGGTTTTGCTTGATCTATCGCTGAACCTGAAAGGGGTGATCTCACAACGACTGATTCCTTCGCTGGAAGGCGGCTTGGTATTGGCCACGGAAATTCTACTTCAATCTGCTTACTCCGCTGACCTGATTCAAAAAGGCCAGATAGATACGCTGAAGGACGCCATCAAGAAAGGCACGGAGGTGGGAATGCAATTGTTTGATGATTGTTTATTCAAGCTCTACAAGCAGCGAAAAATTTCGCTGGAAGAGGCCTTGCATCATGCGGATTCCAGAACGGATTTATCCCTCAAGGTGAAGTTATCGTAAGACGTCGCGCAATCGTTCTAGGCTAAGATCCTGGCTTGCACTGCTGCCGAAGTTCTCCGTAAAGAACCGATTTTACCGCCGAAGTGATGACTTCGCTGCTCTCCAACTCTTCAAGAGACAAGGTTTGAGACTGAAAGAGTTCCTGCTCCAGTATCTGAAGTTGCCGCGTTTCAAGGGCAGGGAATTTATTCAGCAGTACCGCCGCTTTATCCACGGATTGTTTTTCATATTCCTGATATTGCTCGAGGACTTTTGAAAATATGGCATCTGCCTCGAACACCCTGAGACCCGGATGTACCGCCAGCTGTGACAGCAGGGTAATCACCATTTGCGAGCTGATAGTCAGTGCGCGGTAATAAAGATACTTTTCTGCTGGATCGATCAATCTGTCGGTTGGCATGCCCAAGTATTGGCGTAAACGCATCCAGTGGCGTTTCCCGCGCATCGCCTTGAAATCGACGGTACACGACAGGCCCTGCTCAAGCATACCCAATTGCACCTCGAGCATTCCCAATACCCTGTGATAAGCGGATTCGGTGAGTTCCTCACTGGCATACAGTTCCTTTAGCGTGCGCTTCTCAATACCGATGGCGTGAATGCGCAGGACGCGTGCAAATATCGCTGCAAAATCATGCGTGTTACGGGAAAGTTCACTGTATGCAGCCTGATAAAGGCCGGTGTATTTCACCTGCAAGGCTTGCAGGGCATCTTTATCGACATGCGGCTGGTCATACAGTGAAGCCAGGCGCAACAAGGTTTGCGCATAGACATAAAGCTTGCCCTCAAGGTATTCCATTGGCTCCAGGCCCTGCAATTCGTTGATCCGGAATCGGCGTATTGCGCCGTTCATGGTGGTGGCCTTGATGAATAGAGTGAAATAGATGCAGCCGATTGTAAGCGCGAGAATGAACTCCTTGATGGAGTAAGCCTGTTTCCATTCCGGATGGCTCAATGTGTCTGGGATGATAAGCACCATGGTGACCGCCAGTGCGCCGCGCAGGCTGCCCCAGGCCATGAGGTGTTGCCAGGAACGCGGGATGGGTTGCTCAATGTGGAGCGTGTTCAGCAAGCCGATGACGGGATACACTGAAAGGGCGCGCGCAACCATGACCACGAGGATAATGACTGCCAGAGCGGGCAGTATGTCCAGAAGGCTGACCGAGAGGGTGGTGAAGAGCAGGCCCAGCAGGATAAATACCAGCGAATTGGCGACAAAGGCTGCGTAACCCCAGAAGCGCACCATGTAGGTTTGAACTTGAGGCATGATCTTGAAGCGGCCATAGCTGCTGATTACCAGCGAGGTAATCACAGTGGCGAGGATGGAGGAAACATGAATCGGTTTGCCCATCAGCGTAAGCGAATGGGAGATGAACTCGGCAAGCAAAAATGTCGTATGTGCGGCGAGCATGGTCAGGGTGATCTGCAGATGCTCGTGCCGGGCGTATTGCAACAGCTTGGAAAAAAACCATCCCATCATGAAGCCGAAAACGGTCCCGCCGAACAGCATGGAAATAAAAATAAATATGCCCTGCAGTGCCGAGGCGGCGCCATGAAACCCCGCACTCACCGACTCCAGCACAATCAGGAAAAGCGCCAGCGAGGTAGCATCATTGAACAGGCTCTCGCCCTCGAAAATAAGTGCGAGGCGTCTTGGTGCGCCAAAGTCCTTGAACAAGGCGAGAATGGCGACCGGATCGGTAGCGGAGATCAGCGCGCCGAACAGCAGCACAACGATGAAAGGCGTGTCGACCCCGACTGCTTTCAAACCCCAGTAACCGGCAAAGGCGATAAAGAAAGCCGATACAAGCAGGCCGATGATGGCAAGCGCGGAAATGGCTCCGAAATTCTCGCCTATCCTGCGGATATTCATGTTGTATGCGGATTCAAAAATCAGTATGGGCAGGAAAATGAAAAACAGGATTTCAGACGTCAACTGGAAGCTGGTGATGTAGGAAAAGGCGGGCACCTTGCTCAAGGGGATGAGCAGGAAACCAACCCCTACCAGCAGCACGGAATAGGGCACCCGAATTTTCGGCGCGGCAAGATGGGTAATGATGGATAAAAACAGCAGGGTGAGGAGAGACAGGATGATCTGCACCGTCGAGCTCATCGTTTTGGACCCTTGTGTGTAAATATGGCAACAATACCCCGTTTCAGCCTCGGCCCGATAGTCCCGTGGTCCGTGCAAGACATCCGCAGCTACGTTATCATGGACAAGTGCGATGGGCTGTTTTACCTGGCCACCGTACCAAGAAACTAGTTGGCCGAACTTAATCGTCCTCTGGCGAAAGACCTGCCAGTTTTCCCGAGAGTTGGGTCCAGAAGGAAACAAGATGACCATCCGATCCTTGCCCATCCTCATTTCGGCGACGACTGTTACACCTCAGTCCACCGTTATGGAAGCGCTTCAAATCATGATTGCCAACCGGAGCAATCATGTTCCCGTGTGCGACGGCGAGCTTTATATCGGCCTGATCAGCGTGAACGACATCTTGCAGAAACTCTTGCCCGCAGGTGTGGAGATGCCTCATGGTGTCCCCGATCTCAAGTTTGCGGGCGATGCCTCGCGCTTGCTGGGTTCGCATTTCCGCCATCTTCGCGAGCAAAAAGCAAAGGACATTCTTCATCACACCCCCCCTCTGGATGATGATTGCCCCCTCCTCGAGGCCGCCCTGCTGCTGAGCCACAGCCTGACACCACTACCCGTGGTGGACCAGGGTGGCAAGCTGCTGGGGATGTTGAGCCGCCGTGGCTTGCTCGAATATCTGGCCAAAGAGGCGGAGAGATAACATGCATGGCGTCGCGCCTACCGCAAGCGAGGTAATTTTCGGCCTGAGTCCGCTGCTGATCTCCCTGACGGTATTCGTGATCACCTACGGCATCATTATCACTGAAAAGATCAACCGTTCCATCGTGGCGCTGCTCGGTGCGGGCATGATGATTTTCACCGGCATCCTGCAGCAGAGCGAGGCTTTTGCCGGGATCGACTTCAATACCCTGGGCCTGCTGACCGGCATGATGATGCTGGTAGCGATCACGCAGAAAAGCGGCGTCTTCCAGTACGTTGCCATTGTCGCGGCCAAGAAGGTCAAGGCCGACCCCTGGGGCCTGCTGGTGATGCTGTCCATTGTCACTGCGGTTTTTTCCGCCCTGCTGGATAACGTCACCACGGTATTGTTGATTGCGCCGGTCGCCTTGCTGATTACCGACGCGCTCCGGATCAATCCCTACCCCTATTTGTTTTCCATCATCTTCGCTTCCAACATTGGCGGAACCGCCACGCTAATCGGCGACCCGCCCAACATCATGATCGGGTCGGCGGTAAAGCTGACGTTCAACGATTTTCTCTTCAACCTTGCGCCCATCGCGGTGGTGGTATTCATTCTAACCCTGATCCCCATTTACCTGATCTGGGGCCGCACGCTCTACGCCGCGCCCGAGGACCGCGAACAGGTGATGGCCTTTGACGAACGGGAAGCCATCACCGATGTGCCCTTGCTGAAAAAAGCCCTTACTGTGCTGTTTCTGGTCATTTCTGGTTTTATCTTTTCACATGCCATTCATCAGGAGCCAGGCACCATCGCCATGTTCGGTGGTGCGCTTCTATTGCTGCTGCAGGCGCTGGGCAAAAATCCAGAAGCGCAGGCTCATGAGACCCACAAAATTTACAGCGAGGTGGAGTGGATCACTATTTTTTTCTTTGTCGGCCTGTTCATCGTCGTGGCGGGCATTGAAAAAGCCGGTGCGCTGGATCTGTTGGCGAAACAGCTCATCTTACTCACCGGTGGTGATTTCACCGCCACGGCGTTCACCATCCTGTGGGTTTCGGCCATATTTTCCGCCATAGTGGACAACATCCCCTTTGTCGCCACCATGATCCCCGTGATCAAGAGCATGGCGCCGACATTTGGTGCAGAGAATCTTGTTCCTCTATGGTGGTCCCTTGCCCTGGGCGCCTGCCTGGGTGGAAACGGCAGCCTGGTTGGCGCCAGTGCCAATCTGGTGGTTGCCGGTTTTGCAGAGCGCTCCGGCCAGCCAATCCGTTTCCTGCCTTTCATGCTTCTGGCCTTTCCATTGATGCTGGCCAGCATCGTAGTGGCCAGCATTTACCTCTACGTGCGCTATCTCTAATCAGGTTTTTCAATATGAAAATGTATTCTTTTCTTACCATAATGATAGGAATTGGATTCGTACAGACGCCCATCGCAGCATTGGCATGTGAATTTGTACCCAATGCACAGTGTGAAGGTGCCAAACTGGTGGGGGCCAGACTTCAGGGAAAAAATCTGGAAGGAGCGAATTTAGAGGGGGCCAACCTAAGTTTTGCAGCCCTTGCCGGATCCAATCTGGCTGGAGCAAACCTGAAAGGCGCGAACCTGAAACATGCTCGTTTACGCGGAGCGACGCTCACCGGTGCCAATCTGGAAGGAGCGGTCATGGATTATGCCGATCTGCGCGATACGCTCATGGAAGGTGTCAATTTGCGCAACGCCCGCATGAACAGGGTGGATCTCAAACTGTCCGATATGGAAAAAGCCGATATGGAGGGTGCCCGCCTGAACCATGCTGACATGAGCGGCGCCGATCTCGAAAGTGCGGTTCTGCGTTCTGCTTCGCTGGTCTCGGCCCATATCGCCCTTGCCAATCTGAAGCGTGCAGAGCTGACCAATGCCGATTTGAATGACGCCTATTTACATGGCTCACTACTGAAAGGGGCTATCTGGACAGACGGTCGGCGGTGCAAGCCTGGATCCATCGGCGCGTGCAAATAAATACTGACCGGGCATCTCTGCTCAAACTCTGATGGCTGCCTTCAATTTCATGGAAATCCTTGCCCGTTTAATTTCAATCATGTCAATCTTACTGTCTCGTCCCGAATAGAAAGCACACGACGTGGAATCCTCCGCTTCCATTGAACTGGCAAAACACATTCTGCTGGTTTTCGGCGTAATTCTGGCGCTGGGTACGTTTTCTGGCTTGATTGCACGGTTGGTGCGGGTCCCGGATGTGGTGGTGTTTCTGCTGGTAGGGATGCTGCTTGGCCCCGGTGTTTTGGGGCTGGTTGACATCAAGGCGAGTTCCGCAATCAACCAACTGATTCTGATTTTTGGTTCCAGCTATATTTTGTTCGACGGCGGCGCCTCCATCCGGCTCAAGGTGCTGAAGGAGGTCTGGATTACCGTTTCCGTCATTTCAACGATTGGCGTCCTGATCTCGGCCGCCATCACCGGAGTCGCCGCATACTACATTCTTGAAGTTCCTTTTATTGTGGCTCTGCTCTTGGGATCCGTTCTCGCTTCCACCGATCCTGCCACCCTGGTACCTGTGTTCAAGCAGATCCGGATCAAGGAGCGGGTGGCGCAAACGGTCATGACCGAATCTGCCTTCAATGATGCAATGGGCGCCATTGTTACCTTTACAGTCTTGGGTGTGGCGATGGGCGCGGGGGATTTCTCCGCGGGTGATGCCTTGCTTGGCCTGTTAAAGCAATCGGGGTTGGGCATCCTGATTGGAGGCTTCCTTGGCTATTTCGCCATTCTGCTGATCGCCCATGAAAAATTTGGCTTCCTCGCCGAATATGCCCCGGTGGTTACGCTGATGGCGGTGATCGGTGCCTATATGGGCGCGGACGGCCTGCATTCCAGTGGTTTCATGGCGGTATTCGTTTTCGGCATCATGATTGGTAACCAGGAAGCATTTGGTTTGCGACGCGCACATCAGGATGAAAAAATTCTCGAGGACTACATCATGACTACGGCGTTGATCATGCGCATGTTCATCTTCATTCTGCTGGGCACACAGGTGGATTTTGTCCTGATGAACCAGTATCTGTTCGCTGGCGCTGCGCTGATCGCGGTGTTCATGCTGGTTGTGCGGCCTATCACGGTGTTTCTGTGTGCAGCTCCCGACCGACGTGCCAAGTGGAGCCGCAACGAACTATTATTCATGTGCTGGACGCGGGAAACAGGTGTGATTCCAGGTGCTCTGGCGGGCTTGTTGCTGGGCATGAAAGCGCCAGGAGCAGAAATTATTGCATCGGTTACTTTCATCGCTATTCTCATGACCATCCTTATTCAGGCCACTACCACCAAATGGCTGGCGGGCAGGCTGGGGCTGCTGCTGGAGCAGAACCCCGCAATCAAGTAATACGAGGCATAACGGGATGATTCTGCAGGCTGTGAAACTTTCCGGCATGAGCGTCTCTTGTTCGGCTATTGCCACTGGTGGCATCCGGAGGCGCCAACACCTAATTTCAGTCTTGTCGGCCAAACGCCTAGTGCCCGAGTAATTTTAAGGGGCCAGAAAGAACAAAAGGCCCTGAGGTTTCGGGGCCTTTTGTTTTGCTTGAATAAACGCGCGACAGACTTTATTCCTCGATAACAGGCGCCCTTCTTTTCTGACATATTAGTCAATAGAACAATAGTTTTGTACAATACCACTTTACATGGAGGTGAAACGTATTCCACAAGCTATAGTTGAAAATCTTCAAAACACCTTGCCCAAATTGTTAACCAAACCGGTTCGGCAGGGCGGAACGGTGGCACTGTTCGGCGAAATCCTGGCGGACAGGTTTCCTGATCGCTCCGTGCTGGGTGGCGCACCCTTCAACGTGGCCCGTCACCTGCAGGCTTTTGGTCTGCATCCGGTGCTGATTACGCGCACCGGGAGCGATGCCCTGCGCGAGGAGCTGCTCACCTGCATGGAAAAATCCGGCATGGATACCTTGGGTGTGCAGTGCGACCCGCTGCACCCGACTGGGCAGGTCATCGTACACATGGAACAGGGCGGACACCGATTCGAGATATCCCCCAATCAGGCCTATGACTTCATCCATGCCGGGGTGGCCCGCATGGTTGCCTTGTCAACCCAGCCGGACCTGATCTATTTCGGGACTCTGGCGCAACGCCACAAGATTTCGAGACGCGCTCTGAACGGCCTGCTTCAGAGCGTAAACGCGCCACGCATGCTGGACATCAATTTGCGCGCGCCCTGGTATGACGCTCAGACGCTCAAGCGTTCGCTGCTTCGGGCGGATCTGGTAAAAATCAATGACGAGGAACTGAAGATCATCGCCCGGCAATTGCGATTGCCGGGCGACAATGCAGACGAGCAGGCAAGGGGGCTGATCGAGCAGTTTTCCCTGGCACAGTTGCTGGTCACTTGTGGTGCTGCCGGGGCCTGGCATCTAACCGCGGATGGAACGCTGACGTACGCCGAAGGTGGCGCGCTGGCTAGCGGCATGGTCGATACGGTGGGCGCGGGGGATGGCTTTGCCGCTGTTTTTATTCTGGGAACGCAGCGCGGCTGGCCAGCGAGCCTCATCCTCTCACGGGCCAACCGCTTCGCTGCTGCTTTATGCGGAATACGCGGTGCCATTCCGGAAGATCCTCACTTTTATCAGCCATTTCTGCAAGAGTGGGAAGCCGCTCCTTCCCCGGTGCTTTAGTGCTGGCCCAAAAGCCAGGCCAGCCAGGCAGCCTGAAATCAAGCACAAGGACAATCCATGGAAAAATTTGCCGCCGGCATCGATCTGGTCAATATGAAGGAACTACTTCAACTCTCGCAGTCCGCCCTGCACATCCTCCTCATCCTGGTGCTGGCCTGGATGCTGCTGCGCTTGTCCGGCAAGGGTATCCGGATGCTGAAGGAGTATTTGCGCAGCAATGCCGACAACAATCTGGAAGACCTGAAGCGCATCGAAACCCTGAGCCGGGTATTTCGCTACATCGCCTCGGTGGTCATCAGCGTGGTGGCCGGCATGGTGGTGCTGAGCGAACTGGGCATTTCCATCGCGCCCATCCTGGCCACTGCCGGGGTGTTGGGCATCGCGGTGGGCTTCGGGGCGCAGAGCCTGATCAAGGATTACTTCAACGGCTTCTTCATGCTGCTGGAAAACCAGGTCAGGCAGGGTGACGTGGTGGAGGCGGGTGGCAAGGGCGGGCTGGTGGAGGAAGTCACCCTGCGCTACATCAAGATGCGCGATTACGACGGCCACGTCCACTTCATTCCCAACGGCATCATCACCACCGTCACCAACATGAGCCGGGGCTTCGCCTTCGCTGTGATCGATGTCGGCGTGGCTTACCGCGAAGACACGGACCAAGTGATGGAAGTCATGCGTCAGGTGGGTAACGGTATGCGCGAGGACGAAGTTTTTGGCGAGAAGATCGTGGAGCCGATGGAAATGGCCGGAGTAGACCGCTGGGACGACTCGGCCGTAATCCTGCGCTGCCGCTTCAAGGTTCAGCCCCTGGAACAATGGGGCGTGCGCCGGGAATATCTGCGCCGGCTGAAGCAGGCCTTCGACCGCGAAGGTATCGAGATTCCCTACCCCCACCTGACCGTTTACCCCGGCCAGGCCCGGGATGGCACAGCGCCGCCGCTACATGTCGTACAGAGCGGCGGGGCGTCATAGGCCACACAATAACGGTATAGCTGGCAATCCTTATCGCAAAAGTTTCGAACTTGACTCTACGTTGCTTTGGTAATGGCAGAATCGAACCAAAGCGGCAGTTGCAGGTTAGCGCCTTAGAAGTGCTTTCCTTTGCTCAAAATACGATCAGCCAGCATGACCACCAGAGAAGCGATGATTACCGTCAAAGCGATCAGCAGAATATAAAGTTGCCAACGATCGAGATCGACGGTTAATTTCGGAATATGACGGCTGGCATCAAAAGCGGCGTCCATGATAAAGGCATGGCTTGGTATGGCTTGCAAATTATGGCTTCCTTGTGGCCCCCACCAAGGCCGCATGACTGGTGGCATGGCCGAAATAAATATAATGGCGCCCGCCCCAAGCAGAAAGATGGTGCCATAGGCAACAGTAATCCCTTTGGTATTGCTTACACTGACACCACGCTTTAACAATGCACAGCCAACGAAAAAGACAAAGGTCATGACAAGAATCGCAATTTCCGCCCCGAACAGGAATCGCGGCGTGGAAAACGCATAGAAGCCACAAGCGATCAGCAAAGAAAGAATGAGCCATAGCGAAGCCATCCTCAATTGGCCGGCCTTGATATGGCGCATTTTCATAGCAATGCCCAATGGTGGCCCCAACAGGATGCCAACGGGTCCTGTGATAAAAATCCCGAGCAAAGGACCTTGGTTGGCCCCGGGCATCAGGAGTAATGGGCCGAAGAATCCGCCGATAAAACCTATGCTTCCGGCGAGTATTGCACCAAGAACAACCGCGGAGGTCAGGTTAACTTCATGTTCTGGCTTTACCGATTGGCTTGGCGGATTGCGCTCTTTTCGCTTGGCACCGAGACGCTTCCACACATAGAAACTTGCTACCGCAGCAGCGCTCAGCGAAATGGTCAATGACATTGGAAATACAGAGGCGCCATGACTTCCCAGAATTGGGAGAAGAAGCCCTCCTGATATCCAGAAAAAGAAGTAATGTGTAGCAACAAAAACGATAATCGCTGCAACTATCTGCAGAAGCATCTTGTCATCCACCTATACATTGCGATGCAAGCCAGCCAGCTGTTTCTTGTATAGAGGACATGCAGGCTCTTTAAAAAGTATATTGTCTGCTTCTGGCGCATAACCTCCAGCCGCTATAACTTCCTAATTTTCGACGCCCCTGGCAGGACGCGCCCGAATTTCAGGGCAGATTTCCCGGCGTCGAGTTTTCCACGCTGGCCTTATGGCTTTTTTCACGCGTGAGCCAGCGCCAGACGCTTCCGCTGGCACGTTCTTCGCCTGAATAGAGATAATCGAACACGTTGTGGTTCTTGGCGATCCATTCCATTTGCTGGCCCGCGCCGAAGCGGCCGCACAGCAGGATGTGGTCTCCACGTTGCAGCTTTTCATCGTCCGCCGGCAACAGAATCTCGGCATTTCCACGCTTGATCAAAAGCGCCATGCATGGCAGGCATTCATTGCGGTTGCGCGGGTCGCGGCAAAGGTCGCTGATGCTGGCCCGCCTGCCCCGAGCGATGCCGGCATACAGGGCCGGTGCGGCGGCCGGCGTGATCTCCAGCGTCCAGGTCTGCGGTACTTCGTCGCCGGAGATGCCGCCGATGCGGCTGACCAGCTGGTTTGCCCAGACATTGGAGTTTTGCCGGGCGGCTTGCAGAAAGTCCGCCAGCAGCGGCGTGGTGGTGAGGGCAAAAATCTTGTTGGCGATGACGGTGCCGCGCTTCATGGTGAGATCCAGCTTGGCCGCCTTGAAGATGATGCTGTTCTGGTGCTAATTCTGGCGCGCAACCATGAAGAGGTCGGGGTTGAGCTCGCGCGCCGTCATGATGATGGACAGGTTGTTCGCATCGTTGTCGGTGCCGGCCACGATGCCCACTGCATCCTTGATGCCGGCTTCGAGCAGTGTCACGGCCTCGGCGCCCGACCCGGAAATGGTGCCGGGCGGCGCGTTGGTGATATCGGGCGTGGCCTCGATGACGGTGACCTGGACATCCTCCGCAAGCAGACGCTCGTACACCGCCTTTCCGAAGCGGCCGTATCCGCACAGGATCCAGCGCCCGTGCGGCGGGAACAGGGGCTCGCGCAGCGGCTCGTGCGGCACGGCGGTCATCCATTCGTAGAGCAGGAACATGCCGGGAGAATGCAGCGCCAGGGCGAGACGCCCGGCAAAGGTGTCGAAGGGGTTGAGTACCTGGTTGGTGCCGAATGAAAGCATGTTGGCTTCGACCGAACGTGATTCTGCCCGGGCGGTGGTGTCAAGGCGGGGACGGAGCAGCTTGGCGGTAATCGCGACATTGAGGTTGACGTCATCCACATTGGTCAGCGCGATCACGCCGGCGCAGTTGGAACGCATCAGCCCGGCCATCGCCAGGATCTCGGGCTCGGCGGCATTGGCGCACAGCCCCGGCACAGGCATGCCAAGATCCTCCAGCTCCAGAGCAATGATGCGGCTCTGATCGACCTCGATCACCACCGAGCGGTAGCCCGCCTCGGACAGGGCGCGCACCAGGGTGCTGCCGGTGTCGCCGTAGCCGCATACCAGATAGAACGGCTCCGAGATCAGGTTGACCGCCCGGCGAAAGGCGTTCATCCGCAGGACCGACTGGAAGGGCGGGTCCTGCAGCAACGACAGGGCGGTACCAATGCCGTACAGCCAGGCGAGCACGGTGCCATAGATGCTGATCGTGGCCCAGAGCCGCTGCGCATCAGTGAACGGATAGGGGATTTCGCCTAAGCCGATGGTGGTGCCCAGGAAACTGACGAAATAGAAGGCATGGAAGAAGCCCATGTCCCAGGGCTTGCCCTCGTTATCCATGCCGGGGATCAGGACGAAACCCAGAACGGAAATGGAATAAACGCACACCAGCACGATCAGCGGCACATGAATGCGCCGCAGCAGGACATATACGATATTGTGCATGGCTGGCCCCTTCCGGCCGGTTAGCGGCGCACCGCGATGGTTTCGGCCACCAGGAGTATGACCGAGGTGATGTTGGCCAGCAGCGCGCCGCCGGACAGGGAAACGATGATCGCCATGATATGAGGGGTCAGACCTACATGTGTCACATGTTCTGCCACCCCCCACACGATTGCCGCCGTAATCAGCTGCAAATCGGCCACCAGGCTGGTGGCGAGCAGAACAGCACCGAGATGGGTGCGATCGCCGAATTTCAGGATGGTGGCAATCAGGCTGACGACGATGGCTGCGAACAGCTCATACACGCTGTGGTGAACCGGGTTGTCGATGCTGCCCACAAAAAAACCGAAGTTCAGCGTCAGCGCGAGCACGATAAAAAACGCGAAGATCACCTTTTCAAGATTCATTTTTCCTACCTCTGTAAGTATCCCATGTCGCTGTTATGGGCAGCGCGATGGACGGTTGTCGGTCGCGGGATTGACATTGCTTTCCATTGCTCGGGTTCAATCCCTGCCCTTTATGAACCGTAACCTATTTGAGCCCACCTTTTCAACTCCTAATTCCGCTGTTTTGCCCAGTGGACGTTGTGTTTGACACTTTTTCGCCATTCTTCGGCCTCGCAATATGAACAGGATATCAGCAGCTTGCACGACCGGCACCTCAGGTGCTGCCCATAACGGCTGGTAACTGTGCTGTAACAATCCGCGCCTATCCTGCTGGCCTCATGCAAGCAGACTTCAGCGATTACTCATTCAGGAGCAGGGCCATTAGTGCTGGCGCCTTATCGGGGCGGCATGGGCGATGCGCTTGAGCACCGCCAACTTCGCCCGGATTGCAATATTGCGTGCGGCTCGCATCGCCTTGCTGCTAACCCTGGTCATTGCCGTCTCGGGCTGCTCGATGCGCCGGATTGCCGCCGATCATCTGGGCGATACGCTCAGTTCCGGCGGCATGGTTTTCGCCTCGGATGACGACCTGGAACTGATCCGGGAAGCGACGCCGTTCTCGCTCAAGCTCATGGAGAGCGTGCTCGCCGAGCGGCCTGAACACGCCGGGCTCCTCACCGCGACCGCCAGGGCCTATACCCAGTATGCCTACGCCTTCCTGCAACAGGAGGCCGACGAGATCGAGGACAAGGATGTCGCCGCAGCCTATCGCCTGCGCGAACGCGCCCGCAAGCTTTACCGCCGTGCCCGCGATTACGGGCTGCGCGCTCTGGAAGTCGCCCACCCCGGTTTTTCCGAGAAGCTGCAAACCGATCCGGCCGCCGCGCTGAACGGCACAAGCAAAGAGGATGTGGCGCAACTGTACTGGTGCGGCGTTTCCTGGGCGGCGCAGATTGCCCTTTCCAAGGACGATCCCGAAACAGTCGCCGATGTGCCGCTCATGAGCGCCATCATGGCGCGCGCCCTGGCGCTGGACGAAACCTTCGATGCCGGCGCGCTGCATGTCTTCATGATCAGCTATGCGATGGCCCGTAGCGACACCGGGGGCAGCGCCGTGGCGCGCAAGCATTTCAGCCGCGCGCTGGAACTCTCCGGCGGACGCCAGGCCGGGCCCTATGTTGCCCTCGCCGAAGCGGTCGCGGTGCCGGGCAGGGATCGCAAGGAATTCGAAGCCCTGCTGGCTGCGGCCTTGAAAATCGATCCGGACGCAGCACCACAGTATCGCCTGGCCAACACCCTCATGCAGCGCCGGGCGAAATGGCTGCTCGACCGCAGCGACCAGTTATTCACGGAGTAAACCCATGCTCAGATTCAGCCGCAGCGCCGCTACCCTGTTCGTCCTCTTCCTGCTTCTGGCGGCGCAAGCCGCCCAGGCCGCCCCGGTCAAGCTGCGCCTGGGCACCCTGGTGCCGAAGAATTCCCTCTACCACCGCGCCCTGCTGGAAATGGGCGAAACCTGGAAAAAGGCACAGAACGACGGCTCCACCCTGACGGTGTATGCCGACGGCAGCCAGGGCGGCGAAATCGACACGGCGAAGCGCATGCGCATCGGCCAGCTGAATGCCGGTCTGCTGTCCATCGTCGGCCTGCGCGAAATCGAGCCTTCGGTCTCCGCCTTGCAGAACATGCCGCTGATGTTCAGGAGTTGGGAGGAAGTGGATTATGTACGCGAGAAAATGCGCCCCGCCATGGAGCAGAAATTCCTCGACAAGGGCTACGTGGTCCTGTTCTGGGGCGACGCGGGCTGGGTGCGCTTCTTCTCCCGCGAGGCGGCGAGCCGGCCGGAGGACTACAAGCGCATGAAAATGTTCACCTGGGCGGGTGAGCCGGAACAGATGGAAATCATGAAAGCCATGGGTTACCACCCGGTGTCGCTGGAGACCTCGGATGTATTGCCGGCCTTGCAGACCGGGCTCATCAACGTGGTGCCGGCCACACCCTACTACGCGCTGGCCGCCCAGTTCAGCAGCCCCGCGCCGTATATGCTGGACATCAACTGGGCGCCCATCGTCGGCGCGCTGGTGGTCACCCGCAAGGCGTGGGATGCCATGAGCCCGGCCGGCCAGGAAGCCTTGCGCGCGGCAGCGGCGAAATCCGGCGCCGAGATGCGCGCCAAGGCGCGGGTGGAAGACGGCGAAGCGATCGCAGCGATGCAGAAGCGCGGGCTCCAGGTGGCCAGGCCCACCCCCGCGCAGGAAGCCGAGTGGCGCAAATTTGCTGAAGGCATCTATCCCAAGATCCGCGGCACCATGGTGCCGGCGGAAACCTTCGACGAGGTGAAGCGGCTGCTGGCCGAGTATCGCGCCGCCAACCCCAAATAAGCGCCCCATGAGCCAGAATCCAGACCTGCTGCTGCCCAGAACGCGCCCCGCCAGGCATGGCTGGCGCGGCGTCCTTCACGGCGGCGAGGATCTCGCGCTGACCCTGGTGCTCGGCGCCATGGTGCTGCTGCCGCTGGCGGAAATCCTGCTGCGCGGCGTATTCCGCATCGGCATCGCCAATGCCGCCACCCTGGTGCAGCACCTGGTGCTGGTGGTGGGCATGCTGGGCGCCATGGTGGCGGTCCGCGAGGGGCGCCTCTTGGCGCTCTCCAGCCTGGACAACAGCCTGCCTTCAGGGGCGCGCGAGGCCGCGCGCGTTTTCGCCGCCGCCGTGGCCATGGTGGTCGCCGGCTTCCTGTGCTATGCCGGCTACGAATTCGTGCTGGCCGAACGCGCCGGCGGGAACATGCTGGCCTACGGCATTCCGCAGTGGGCGGTTCAGGCCGCCATGCCGCTGGGTTTCGCCTTCATCTGCTTGCGGCTCTTGACTGGCGCTGCACAGAGCCTGGCGCTGCGCGCGGCGACGGCGCTGCTGGCCGCGGCCCTGGCTTACATCGCGGTGCGCGTTGGGGCCGATCCGGGCGCCCTGGTGACGCCGGGCCTCGCCGTGGTGTTCCTCGCCGCGGCACTGGGCGCGCCGGTGTTCATCGTGCTCGGCGGCGCGGCGCTGGTGCTGTTCACCGGGGCCGACCTGCCCATCTCCGCCATCCCGCTGAACCACTACCAGCTTACGGTCAACCCATCGCTGCCGGCCATTCCGCTGTTTACCCTGGCGGGCTATTTCCTTGCCGAGGGTGGGGCGGCACAGCGCCTGATCCGGGTTTTCAAGGCGCTGTTCGGCAGTTTTCGCGGCGGTGCAGCGCTGGTCACGGTGCTGCTCACCGGATTTTTCACCTCGTTCACCGGTGCATCGGGCGTGACCATCCTGGCGCTGGGCGGGCTGCTGCTGCCCCTCCTGCTGGGCGTGAAATATCCCGAACGCGCGGGCATCGGGCTCATCACCAGCGGCTGTTCGCTGGGGGTGCTGCTGCCGCCCGCGCTGCCGCTGATCCTCTACGCCATCATCGCGCGCCAGCCGATCGAAACCATGTTCCTCGCCGCGCTGCTGCCGGCGGCGGTGATGACGGCCATGCTCGCCTGGCTGGGGATGCGCCGCCAGCCCCGGGACGTGGCGCCGATCCCATTCGACCGCCGCGAGGCAGGCGCCGCCCTGTGGGACGCCAAATGGGAGCTGGCCATCCCCCTGGTGACCTTCGGCGGCCTCGCCAGCGGCTATGTCACGCCCACCGAAACCGCCGCCCTGACGGCGCTTTACGCCTTTTTCATCGAAGTGGCGGTCTACCGCGACCTGTCACTCACCCGCGACGTGCCGCGGGTGATGGCCGAATGCGGCCTTCTGGTGGGCGGCATCATCCTGATCCTGGGCATGGCGCTGGGCTTCACCAACTACCTCATCGACGCGCAGATCCCAGACCAGGCCACGGAATGGGTACGCGCCACCATCAGCTCGCCCGTGACTTTCCTGCTGGCGCTGAACCTGCTGCTGCTCCTGGTCGGCGCCTTCATGGACATCTACTCCGCGATCATCGTCGTCACCCCGCTGATCGTGCCCATCGGCCTGGCCTTCGGCATCGACCCGGTGCACCTGGGCATCATCTTCCTCGCCAACATGGAACTCGGGTTCCTGACGCCCCCGGTAGGCATGAACCTGTTCTTTGCTTCCTATCGTTTCGGCAAGCCCATGGCCGAAGTCGCCCGCGCCGTGCTGCCATCGCTGGGGGTGCTGGCGCTGGGTGTGATCGTCATCACCTACGTGCCGGCGCTATCCACCTGGCTGCCGGGATTGATTAAGTAAGCACTTAGGGCTCGTTAATGAATAACTTGGATATACGTTGCTGTGTATTCGGGATGGATACAAGGCGCGAGACGCAGGCAATGGTTATTCCATTGCCAAGTTTTGCAACGCCGCAGACGCCCGAATACACAGCAACCCTTCGGGCTGGGGCTGTTTTGGGCGCACTCCGGCGTTGTGAGCCGCTTGTTGTGAATGACACAACCGCACGTCTCACGCCTTGGCCTGCGCCCAAAACAGCCCCAGCGTATGTCCAAGTTATTCATTAACGAGCCCTAAGGCTTCACGGCCGGAGTGTCCTCCTTTGCGTCCCGTAACCCGGCAGCTTCGTTAGTCCAACATATTGACGCGCCCAGGCAAGATAGGGCAGGCTTGAGCTTCTTCCGCTACTCACTCATTCCCATGTCCCTTCGTTCGCATTGCACGCGCTGGCTCGTCCTGTGTTTCCTTTCATTTCCGGCTCTGGCCGCCTCGCCCGACGGCGTGGTGGCGGCCTCCCACCCGGCAGCCGCCGCTGCCGGTGCCCGCATGCTGGCACAGGGGGGCAATGCCATCGATGCTGCGGCTGCGGTGCAGTTCGCGCTCAACGTGGTCGAGCCGCAGTCATCCGGCATCGGCGGCGGCGGATTCATGATGATCTATCTGGCCAAAACCGGCGAAACCGTCATCGTCGATTCGCGCGAGCGCGCACCCGCCGCGGCCCGTGCCGGCATGTTTGCGCCCGATGGCAAGCCGATGCCTTTCCCGCAGGCCTCGACCAGCGGCATATCGGTCGGCGTGCCCGGCACCCTGCGCGGCGTCGACACCGCATTGCGCCGCTGGGGCACCCGCAATCTTGCCGACACGCTGGCACCCGCCATTGAGCTGGCCGAGCGCGGCTTTCGCGTGAACCGATTCATGGCCGAAGATATCGCCAACGATCACGGCCGCACGCAATTGCAGCCGGAGACCGCCGCGATCTTTCGTCCCGGGGGCGTGCCCCTGGCCGAGGGTGACTGGCTGGTGCAACCCGATCTGGCCAGAACCCTGAAACTCATCGCCGCCAAAGGGCCCGATGCCTTTTACCGTGGCCCCCTGGCGCGCGCAATGATCAAAGCCCAGCAGCGCACGCGGGACGAGCTCGGCGCAGCCGGCAAAGGCCGCATGACGCTGGCGGACCTGGCGGACTATCAGGTCGCCATCCGCACACCGCTGGTCGGGCAGTATCGCGGCTGGACGCTGGCAGGGATGCCGCCCCCTTCCTCCGGCGGCCTCACCACATTCGAAACGCTCAAGCTGCTCGAACGCTTTCCGCTGGGGGACGCCATACAGGGCTATGGCTTCGGCAGTCCCAAAACCCTGCATGTGATGATAGAGGCCATGCGCCTGGCCTTTGCCGACCGCGCCGTGTGGATCGGCGACGACGATGCTGCAGCGGTGCCGCGTGTGGGCCTGCTGCATCCCGGCTTCATCGCATCCCGCTCTGCCTTGATCAAAACGGATAGCCGGATGGACACGCCACAGGCCGGAGATCCACTCCCCTGGGATGACGCCAGACTGAACCGGCCCAGGCCCGTGCTTGCCGGGCAGGAAAGCCCGCATACCACCCACTTTTCCATCGTCGACCGCTGGGGCAACGTGGTGAGCTACACCAGCTCCATTGAATACACCTGGGGCTCGGGCATCACCGTGCCGGGCTATGGGTTTCTGCTCAACAACGAGCTCACCGACTTCAATTTCGCACCCAGCGCCAGCAGCGCCAACCCCGGCGCCAACGACGTCGCCCCCCGCAAGCGCCCCCGCTCCAGCATGGCGCCCACGATGCTGTTCAAGGATGGCAAACCGGTGGCAGCATTCGGCTCGCCGGGCGGGTCGTCCATCATCAACTCGGTGCTCAACGTCACCCTCAACCTGATCGACCACGGGATGACCCTGCAGCAGGCCATCGCCGCCCCCCGTCTGTCGGTGACACACGCGGCGGGCCCGGTGAGCTGCGAAGGCGGGCAGGACTTCATGCAGCCGCGCATCAGCATCGCCACGCAGGATGCCTTGCGCACGCTGGGTCATGTGGGGCTGGAAGAATCAGGCAGTGAGCGCTGCAAGCAAACCATCGGCTCGGTGCAGGGCGTTGTCATCGACCTCGCGACGGGCGCACACCACGGTGCCGCCGATATGCGGCGCGAGGGAACGGTGATTAAGATTGGGCGTTGATGCGCCAGGTTCGAGCAGGAACTGCAGGTGAAAGAGTTCATGACGAAGGGCTTTTGCTCGGCCATAGCAGACTTTTCCCGAGTCGGATAGATATGCCCGCTCAAGGTTTCTAACCGGACATTTGGCAGTCGTAACTGCTAAACGGGTGCTTCCATATTTTGCGAATGGCTATTCGGTGGATGGCGAAGTTCTTAGACGCGGTGCTGCTACTCCGAATTTCGTGGGTTGGATGGTCTGACGCTGATGCGCAATACGCATCTCTGGCAAAAATCGCCACGTAATAAATTCCCGTATTGGGAACTTGCATCACAGGAAATTGTTGGTATACAATGTTCCCAAATCACGAACACCGCTAACTATGAAACTACTTGGAAGGAACCGCCTTCGGGCGCTTTACGGCTTGGATGATCATACCGATGCGTGGATGCGCAGCTGGGTGTCGGAGTTATCTCGCGCCAACTGGAAAGTGGCAAGGGATGTTTTGAGCCAATTTCCAAGGGCGCGCAATATTGCAAATGATGTGTTTCAATTTCCTGTTGGGCAGCACACGCAATGTATTGAGGTTGCAATGGTTTTTCCGCAGTCCGTTGCCCTAGTGGTCGACCTGAAGAGTACGAATTAATTGATGATGCGAATGGACGCTAAAGTAATCCGCTCTGAAGAGCAGCACCAAGCGTATCTCTTAGAGATACAGCGACTTATCGCCTGCGAACCGCGGCCTGGAAGTGAAATGGCAGACCGCCTTGAACTTCTCTCTGTGTTGGTCGAAGCATATGAAAACCAGAAATACCCAATAGAAGCTCCTGATCCAGTTAGCGCGATCCTGTTTCGAATGCAGGAACAAGGTTTAAAACAGGCGGACCTTGTGCCTTATTTTGGCACACGTAGTCGGGTCTCAGAAGTCTTGGGAAGAAAGCGTCCACTGACAGTTAATATGATTCGCGCACTTTCCAGTGGATTGGGTATATCAACAGAGACCCTTGTCGGAGTGGGTGCAACCGAGGTTGCACAAACCGAGAAAGACGAAATTAACTGGGGAAGCTTTCCAATAAAAGAAATGATCGCTCGCGGTTGGCTTCAAAAGTTAGCCAACAAGGCAGTTAAGTCCACGGAAGAATTAGTACAGGGCTTCATCTCGGATGTGGGGGTGGAATTCGGTAGCACCGCGTTCCGTCGAACGCTCGGGGGAGATGCTTACTCGCCAGCTACAAAATATGCGCTTTATGCTTGGCTAGCTCGTGTGATTCAGAGAGCGAGGGAAAAGAAGCCTACTCTAGGTTTGTTTGATCGAGAGCGACTGTCCGGCGCATTCATGCGTGAACTGGCGCAGTTGAGTTGGTTTGAGCATGGCCCCGTGTTGGCAGTTGAGTTCCTGGAGAAGCATGGCATTGCTGTCGTTGTCGAGTCCCATCTGAAAGGAACGCTGCTAGATGGTGCAGCCATGCAAGATGAAGATGGAACACCGATTATTGGACTGACTCTCCGGTTTGATCGGCTGGATAACTTTTGGTTTACCTTGCTCCATGAAGTAGCACATTTATGGAAGCATGTCGATCGCGAAGAGACGTTCCTGGACAATCTAGATTCGTCATCTGACGACCGACGAGAAGTAGAAGCTAATCGAATTACGAAGGAAGCTCTTATACCAAGGGTTGCTTGGAAACGCAGTGATGCGTACTTAAATCCTGGCAGTCTGACTATAGATAGGCTTTCTAGAGAATTAAAGATACACCCGGCGATCATCGCTGGCAGGCTGAGGAAAGAGCGAGAGAATTATACGATTTTTAATGATTTGGTTGGGCACGGGCAAGTGCGTAAGCACTTTAATTTCTCAGAGGTAGAGGTCTAAGATGAGTATTCTTTATGTTCCGCTGATGGCGGCCAAGCGGGGCGAATTTGCTGCCCTGACAAACTTACAAGCGTCTATCTCAGAAAAAGCGATGCCGCTCTTTGAGTTGCCAGGGCAAAAGCCCGGTACGAACGTATTTGAAAAGGCAATTTGTCGGACAGCCGCAGGTGCTGGGAAGGCTTGGCTCGGACGCCCAGCCTTCTTAGACATCTCAAAGTGGAGCCCCAATACGCGAACTGAAAGCGGCATACATGTTTTGGAGTACGCATTTTCACAGTTCAGGTCCAGTGGCGTCCCCGTTCATCCGGTAGTGGGATATGACCGTTGGGATGACCCCGCTTATAGCCAAGCGCTCAAGAACATCCGTACTATGCTTCCTGTGACGCCTTGCATTCGTCTGGACCGAGAGGCGATCCAAGATGACATGCTTGACGTTCAGTACTTTTCGGAGCGCATGAATGACATCATGGGATCACTGGTAGTCAGCCCGAGTAATTGCTACGTATTGGTTGATTTTGGGGATGTTTCCACCATTTCAGTCCCGGACTTGATTGAAGATGCCGAAAACGCGGTGAGTGTTCTGCGTAGTTTGGGGTTCGGCACGGTGATCATCGCCGGTGGATCGATGCCAGCGGCCGTGAACGAAGCGGTTGACACCCCGGATGCTGAGGGGTGTATTCCGCGAATCGAGATGCTTGCGTGGAAGGCGATTTTCTCTGGAAGCCAGGATCGTAATATCATCTTCGGGGACTACCTGATCCGTAATCCAAATGCTGCTGATGGCGTGATTGCTCCGCATGCGAATGCGAAAATTCGTTACACCATCAACAACCAGTTCTTTATCGTGCGTGGGCATTCAAAGCAACTGGATTCGCTGACCATCCAGCATAAGGAACTTTCAGCGAAGCTTGTTGGGTCTGTTCACTACATGAACATGACGCCTCCCTTCAGTTGGGGGGATGGTGAAATACTGAATTGCAGTGCTGGCGTCAAGGAAATTCGTGAGCCAACCACCATGATCGCTGTAGATACCAACCACCATATTCGCGCTGTCATTCTGGAAGTTTTCGAGCATCAGCGTACGGTTGTGCATTCTCTGGCAACAAGCACAATCTGAGCTGACTTCATCAGGCGAATGATTGGATCGTATCGCCTGATACTTGCACAAAGCTCTACCACGAGGGATGTTGTCGGCATGGCTGGCGGATCCGCGGCGATTGCCGTGTTTATATAGGATAACGTGTCAATCAGCGTCCAATAGTTTCCAGGCAACAGCGTCCAAATCTTTCCAGTTGATCAGTCGGATTTAATGCTTTTCTTGCGCTGTTTGAAGCGGAAGGAGTCGTTGCCGGTTTCCAGGATGTCGCAGTGGTGTGTGATG
>JAUSBJ010000035.1 GCA_030652035.1 Sulfurimicrobium sp. | reverse complement strand
AACAGTTTCAGAACGGCCTTGACCACATCTTCATGATCGGGAATGGCTGCTTTTTCCAGCGTGTGGTTGTAGGGTTGCGGCACCAGTGCCGAGTGCACGCGCACCGGAGCGGCATCGAGTTCAAAGAAGCATTCTTCGTTGATGATGGCGATGATTTCGGAGCCGACGCCGACCGGCGCTTCATCTTCTTCTGCGATCACCACGCGGTGGGTTTTGCTGACCGATTGCATGATGCCGGCGCGATCCAGCGGGGCCAGCGAATAGAGATCGACGACTTCAGCCGAAATGCCGTATTGCTTGTCGAGAATTTCGGCGGCCTTCAGGCACCAGTGCACCGAGATGTTGTAGCCGAACAGGGTGACATCGGTGCCGGAGCGCGCGATATCGGAACCTTCCAGCGGGTGGAAATATTCAGTGTCCGGCACTTCGCCCTTCATGTTGTACATGAGTTCGTGTTCGTTGATGAACACCGGGTCGTTGCTGCGGATGGCCGATTTCAGCAGGCCGTAAGCCTGTTTGGGATTGGATGGCGTGACGACGCGCAAACCGGCCACGCCCATGAACACCTTTTCCATCCGTGCCGAGTGCTGCGCGCCGAGCTGGTGCGCAGCGCCGCCGGCCGAGCGGAATACGCAGGGCGCTTCGATCTGGCCGCCCGACATGTAGCGGATTTTGGCGGCGGAGTTGAACATCTGGTCCATCGCCAGCCAGGCAAAGTTGACCGACATGATTTCGACGATCGGCCGCACGCCGAGGAATGACGCGCCGATGGCCAGACCGGTGAAACCGCCTTCCGAAATCGGGGTGTCCATTACGCGCAGCGGGCCGTATTTTTCGAACAGACCTTTGGTCGCCTTGTAGGTGCCACCGGCCACGCCGATGTCTTCACCCATACAGATGACCAGCGGGTCACGCGACATTTCTTCGTCATGGGCGCGCTGGATCGCTTCCCACAGCATCATTTGAGCCATGTTTTTTCCTTAAGCTGCTTTGCCGGTAAGCCAGGGCTGCTGGCTTGCACGGTCGGCGAGAACGTATTTTTCGAGGTCTTCGACACGCGGTTCGGGCGACTCTTCGGCGAACTTGATGACTTCGTTTTCGATGTAGGCGTCGGTTTCCTTTTCCATGGCTTCGTAGTCGGCCATGGTGAGCGCACCAGCCGTGATCAGGCGGTCGCGCAGCATGAAGATGGGGTCGCGCTGTTTCCATTCTTCTTCTTCTTCGCGCGAACGGTAGCCGCGCGAGTCCGACATGGAATGACCGCGATAACGGTAGGTCATCAGTTCCAGGAAGTAGGGGCCGTTGCCTGCGCGCACGTGGTCAACCGCCTTGCGCGCGTGTTCGTACACGATATCGATGTCCTGGCCGTCGCATTCTGCAGACGGGATGTTGTAGGCTGCCACGCGCTTGTGCTGATGGACCACGGCAGTGGAACGCTCAATCGAGGTGCCGATACCGTAGAGGTTGTTTTCGCACACGAACAGCACCGGCAGTTTCCACAGCGCGGCCATGTTCAGGGTTTCGTGGAACACGCCCTGATTGTTGGCGGCGTCGCCGAGGAAGCAGATGGCGATTTCGTCGCCGCCCTTGAGCTGGATCGCCTTGGCGATGCCGGCAGCCAGCGGGAAGGGGCCGCCGACCAATGCGTAGCCGCCCATGAAATGATGCGCGGCATCAAAGATGTGCATCGAACCGCCGCGTCCCTTGGAAGAACCGGTTTCCTTGCCGTACAGCTCGGCCATGACTTCTTTCGGGTCGGCGCCGCACTTGATCGCGTGGACGTGGTCGCGGTAGCCGGTGATCACGTAGTCCTGACCGGGGCGCGCCGCTTCCATCACGCCGTTGCAGCAGGCTTCCTGACCGGGATAGAGGTGGAGGAAACCGCCAATTTTGCGTTCGATATAGGCCTGGTAGCAGCGTTCTTCAAAACGACGGTGCAATACCATTTCGCGCAGTACGCGCTTCTTGTCTTCAATCTTCATTCGGTTACCCTGTGTTGGGATAGGCCCGGAAAAGGCGCTGGAAAAATTCAACCGGCCGATTATCCGGGAAACCCTGCCAGCCATCAAGAAAAACGCCACCCCCAAGGACTCATCATGCTGCCTAAACTCGCTGAAAACAAACAGGAAATCACTGAAAAATCACTGCAATCGGCGACTCACGTCCTGCTGCTGCTGCCGGTATCGAAAGCCTTGCCCGAGCTGCCGGGGAGTGTCGAACTCAAGGCGGTGATGAAGCGGCGTGACCTCAAGCCCGATGCGCTGGCCAAGTCGCCGGTGGCGGTGCAACTGCCCGGCGGCACGCTGGCGGTGTACGCCATGCTCAAGGCCGATGCGAGCACGTTCGAGGCGCACGAGCTGGTGCGCAAGGGCTTGGCGCTGCTGCTGGCCGAGCACCCGAAAGCGCTGACGCTGGCGGTGTTTGGCGACGCTGAATTCAAGGCCCGCGCAGCCGACGCGGCGGTGTATGCGGCGCTGGTCAATGCGGTGCAGCTGCCGTCGAGAAAGTCGAAGTCCGAGGTTGCGCTCAAAACGGTGCAGGTGTTGGGTCATCAGTCCGCAGACGGCTTTGCCCGCGTGCAGGCGCTGGCCGAAGGCAACAGCCTCACCCGCAGCCTCACCGTGCAGGGGCCGGATGAACTGACGCCGGGCGTGTACCGCAAGCGCATCAAGGCACTGGCCAAGCAATACGGCTGGACGGTCGAGGAATACAGCTTCGACAAGCTGAAGAAAATGGGAGCCGGTGCGTTCTGCGCGGTGGCGCAAGGCTCACCGGCGAAGGATGCCGCCATCGTGCGCATCAGCTACAAAGGCAAAGCCAGCAAGGGCAAGCCGGTCGCCTTTGTGGGCAAGGGCATCTGCTTCGACACCGGCGGCCACAACCTGAAGCCCGCCAAGTACATGCAGGGCATGCACGAGGACATGAACGGCTCGGCGGTGGTGCTTGGTATCCTCGCGGCCGCCTCGAAGCTGAAACTGCCGGTCGCGCTCGACGGCTGGGTGGCGCTCGCCGAAAACCACATCAGCCCCGAAGCCTATCGCCAGAACGAAGTGGTGAAGGCGCTCAACGGCACCACCATCGAAATCGTCCACACCGATGCCGAAGGCCGCATGGTGCTGGCCGATACGCTGACGCTGGCCGCGCGCGCCAAACCGCAGCTGATTGCCGATTTCGCGACGCTGACCGGTTCCATGCACACCGCGCTGGGCAGCCGCATGTCTGGCGTGTTTGCCACCTCCAGCGCGCTGGCGCACCAAGCCTCGCGCGCCGCAATTTCGAGTGGTGAGCGCATCGTCGTGTTCCCCTATCCCGAGGATTACGACAGCCATCTCGATTCGACCGTGGCTGACGTCAAACAATGCAGCATGGAAGGCGAAGCCGACCATATTCTTGCGACGCGCTTCTTGTCGCGCTTCGTCGGCGACTCGCCGTGGCTGCACATGGACCTGTCGGCGCACAGCTGCAAGGGTGGGCTGGGCGCGGTGATGAGCGACGCCAACGGCTTTGGCGTGGCGTGGGGGATTGCGTTGCTGGAAAGCCTCAAGGCATAAGCTTCCCGGATGACCGTGGCTGCGATACCGGAACCCTCTGTGCCGTGCATCGTGCCGCTATACGTTGACGCCAGCCTGCTGGTGTTCGACAAGCCCAGCGGCCTGCTGGCGGTGCCGGGGCGTGGCGCGGACAAGCAGGATTGCCTGAGCGCGCGGGCGCAGGCTGCTTACCCCGACGCCCTGATCGTGCACCGGCTCGACATGGCCACCTCAGGCCTGATGCTGATGGCGCGTAACGTCGCCACCCAGCGCGTGTTGAGCCAGGCGTTCGCTGCGCGCGAGGTGACGAAGCGCTACATCGCCGTGGTGGTGGACCGCCTCGATGCCCCGCCCGGGGACTGGGGCATGATCGATTTACCCATCATCGTCGACTGGCCAAACCGCCCTTTACGCATCATCGATCACCACCTTGGCAAACCCAGCCAAACCCGCTGGCGCGTGCTGGGCTGCGACGCAAGCGGATCGAACACCCGCGTCGAGCTCGAACCGATCACGGGCCGTTCGCATCAACTGCGCGTTCATCTGCGTGCACTGGGCCACCCGATTCTCGGGGATGCCCTGTATGCGCCGCAGGACGTGCAGGCGCTGGCGAGTCGTTTGTTGTTGCATGCTGTTTCGCTGGGTTTCGTGCATCCGGTGACGGGGAAGTTGATGACGTTCGAGTCCCCTCCGCCGTTCTGATGGGTCAAACTGGATCCGCACGGTTTTCTGTCGCGTCCGCAGCCGTGCCGATCACAAACCGGTGCTTGCCGGATCGCGTGCGCGGGATCTCATCCAGGTAATTCACTTCCAGTGTCATCCGCGCATCGACGTCGCGGTGGAGGCGCGCTTGCAAAGCCGCGAGGGCAGCCTCATCGAGCCGCTCTGCTGCGACCAGATTGAGCGTGATGTGGTCGGGCGCGTGCTGCACCCACTGGTATTGGCGGATCTGCGTCTGGCCAGCCAGCAGGCGGTTGAAATAGGCGGGGTGGAGGGTTTTTCCGCCCGGCGTGCGGATGTGGTCGTTGTGTCGGCACAGGTCCATTTCCATCAGCGGGAACGGCAGGCCGCATTCGCATGCGCCGTCGAGCAGCCGGCCGGAATCGCCGATGTCGTAGCGGATCATCGGCATCAGGCGGTTGGTGAGCGAGGTGACCAGCAAGCGTCGTTCGGTTCCCAGCGATTCCAGAACCACCATGTCGGTAAAGACATGCAGGTGGCCGATCCGGCATTCGCAGGCGATGTTGGGAATTTCGCGGCTGCCGTACTGGTTGAATACCCGGCAGCCGAAGGCCTGCTGCATCTGCTGGCGCTGGCTGTCGGTCAGCACTTCGGCAGTGGAATATACGCCGATCAATGTCCCGGGCATCGGCAGCTGGTGCGCGATCACCACGCGTGCGACTTCGCTCAATATCGAGGCGTAGCCCTGCAACAGCACCGGTTGGTAAGAGTGGATGAAGCGCGCCCATTCGACCAGCTTGTCCTCGCTGTATTCGTAGGCTGAGATCGTGTGTTCGGCCGCGATGAAATCGTCCATCAGGGCATGGATGCCAAGCTTTGCGCCGAACACGCCGCCGGGGACGACGTCCTGCCGCGCGCCCCAGAAGTTGAGGATTTTTTGCCCGGGTCGCCAGCCGGACAGCTGGTAGCTGCGCATCATGCCGGCGCGCATGAGTTCGTGTTTGGCGTCGTTGTAATAAAAGGCCAGCGGTTTGCCGGTGGAGCCGCCGGTGTGGCCAATGGCTGTCTGGCTGCGGTCGGCCGTGTCGGCGAGCAGGTCAGCCAGACGCTGCCGGACAGTGTCCTTGCGCAGGATGGGCAGGGTGCGAATATCGGGTGCGCCGCCGTGCAGCATGGGCGGCAAGTTTTCTGCGTAGTACGGCGTGTGGGCCGCGGCGAAGCGAACGATGTCGGCAAGGTCGCGTTGCTGTTTTTCCAGCAGCGCCGCACGGTCGAGCAGCTGGGTTTGCATCAGCTGATCGAGCTGCGCATAGCGCTGCGGATAGCGGCGTCGATGCAGCCAGTGGCGCAGACGGGCGATCATGCCGACGGCGGTTTGAGGGTGGCAAGCGCCTGGCTCCAGACGCGGCGGTCGGCGTGAAACCGCGTGAGGGCGGCGAGCTGGCGCTGGCGCCAGCTTTGCCAGTTTGCGTTCGAGGCGATGCGCGCATGGCCGGGGGCGTCCACGCCGAAGTTGCGCTGCATGTTGTCGAGAAAGAGCCGGAAATGCGTCAGTGCGCCGGCCTGCTCCGGCTGCTGCCACCCCTGCGCAGGCTCATTCAGCAGGGCGGTCAGCGCTGCGAGTTTGGCCACGATCTCCACCTGACGCGCGCAGTATTTCTGCGCCATATCAGCATGCACGGCGTCGAGTGTGGCAGCGAGAATTTCATTCGACAGCGTCCGTTGCGGGAAGCCCAGCGCGGCCAGCCGTTCCACCGCAAACAGCATCACGTCGCCAAAAAACTGCCGCTCGAATTCGTCGGTCAGGTCGATGTGCTCGGCCTCGGTGACGACGCCGGGGCGAAACTCGGCCGCGCCGGTGGCACCGAGCGTGCGCGTGTGCAGCATCGGCAGGTTGGCCGAGATGAAGCGGGCGCCCAGCTCGGCCTTCATCAATCGTCCCAGCGTGGGGCCGGACATGCGCAGGCGTAGCGGCGCGAAGGGGATGAACCATTGCAACGCGCGCGGGCGGAAAACGTAGTTGCCGGTGTAGACGGTGCGCGCGGGGTGCACGCTGTCGAGCGCGGGCTGGTGGCGATACCAGGTGATGCGGGTGGGATGCTCGCCGTGGAAAAAGCTTTTCAGCCGCCGCGCAAAATCGCCGAAGCAGTCGGCGTTGCTGGGGGCGCCAGGCAGGCTGCAGCGGTAGCGATAGGCAGCGGCCGGATTCTCAAAGCCGAACAGCCCGGCCATGTCGTGATAGGCGGCTTCGCCAGCAACCGCACCATGCGAGCCATGAAACTGGCAGGCCTGATCGCCGGACAACGAGGCCAGGCTGGCAAAGAAAGCCGTCACGTCGTCGAGGAAATTGCCGGCCATCACCGAGGGCGAGACGGGGGGGTCGCCCACCATCTTGCCGGTGAGCATCAGGGCGTCGGAAATGCGGAAGATCTTGTCGATGACGTGGAAGTAGTTCAGCGCAGTCACCGCCTCTTCGCCGGATTCGGACTGCCGGTTCACGCAAAAGTGCTGGTCGCTGTCGACCAGGTAATACAGCGTCCTGTCCTTATCTTCCGTCAATTGCAGGAACTTCAGGTAGCTGAGGTTGCGGTTGGCGGCCTGCCCCTTGCGATAAAACCTTTCCCTGGACTGGGTGGTGAGCAGATGGCCCAATTGCCCACGCTGGTGCCGGGGTAGCGCTTGCAGCAGTTCATACTGCTCGGCCAGCCCGAAGTGGAAGACCTGCAAGCCTTTCTGCCGGTATTCCTGCACCAGTTCCAGGTGCCGGCGGATGTTGTTTTCATCGCGGCTGTCCTCGGCGACGATGATTCTGATCTTGTCCCAGACACCGGACGCCTTCCCGCCATAGTTGAACAGCGTGCAGAGCTGGTAAATGCTTTCCAGGCAGGCGCGCAGGTGGGGCGGGCGATCGGCCACCGGGATGCTGAGGATGAAGTGATGGCGATCATCGTTCCCTTTTTGCTGGATCAGAACTTCCTGCTCACGGAAAAGGGATTGGTAGCAATCCAGCAGCGGGTGGAAATCCGCCCCGGCGGACCACATCGCCTTTTCCAGCAAGGGGTAGCACTGCTCGTAGAGGCCGATGAGCGCATCGAGCGAGTCGGGTACGCTCGATAGGGGAAGACTTTGCAGTTGCTTGCCCAGACCGGCCAGGCCGGGAATGACGGATTGGTAGCGCGAGATGCAATCCGCAAGATGCGTTGTCATGAAGTCGGTCAACTAGCGTCTTGAGGAGTAATTCGGGTACGCATCCTGATCGATCATGATCTCGATGAGATTGATGCCATGGCGGAAATCGATTGCATCCAGTTTGGCCAGGTTCTGCGTGCTTTCCACCCGGCAATGCCGGATGCCGAAGGATTGCGCCAGCAGCGCAAAATCCGGGTTGGTGAAATCGCAGTCGATGAATCGGCCCTGGTAAAGATGGTGCTGGTTCTTGCGGATCAATCCCATGGTGGCGTTGTTGAACAGGACGATATTCAAGGGGATGTCGTAATTCACCGCCGTCATGATCTCCATGGCGCACATCTGGAATCCGCCGTCGCCGATCATGGCGAACAGGGGCCGGTCGACTTCGCAACCGGCGCCAATGGCCGCCGGGATGGCGTGGCCCAGCGAGGAAATGCCGGTATTGGGGTAGAAACGGTCCCTGGCGGATACGCGGTAGAAGTTTTGAGCGAAAACGATGTTGTCGTCGAACATGACCAGGCCGTCCGGAAAGGCTTGTTCCAGCCAGCCATAAAAGGCGCGCACGTGGTCGAACTGCTGATTGAAAATCGTCTTGCCCGCGGCATCAGCCTGGGCTTGTGTGGCCGCGATAAAAGCGGCGATATCTACTGGCCCTTTCGCTGCCACCTTTTGCGCCTGAATGGCTGAATCCAGCGCTTGCAGATAAGTGCCGAGATCGGCATGCACCACCAGGTCGGCGCGATAGACCTTTTCCAGTTGCTGGGCGCTGTTGTCCACCTGAATGAGCTTCTTGCCAGCCAACAGATGCTTGTCCCAGACATAGCTGGTTCTTTCGTTGAAACCCGCCCCCAGCACCAGCACCAAATCGGCTTCCTGCTCCAGATAGCGCATGGCGTCACCGCTGGAGGTGACGCCGAGGCTGCCCAGCGACAGCGCGGAGCGCTCGTCGATCGCACCCTTGGCCTTGAGGCTGCTGGTCACCGGAATGTTGAGACGCTCGCTGATGCTGCGCAAGTGTTCCTGCGCACCGGAAAGAATGCAGCCATAGCCGGCGATGATCAGGGGGCGCCTGGCTGCGCGGATCAGATCCACGCTCTTGTCGATGTATTGCTCGGCGAGTTCGCATTGGCCGGCCATGCGGGTGAAGGAAATCTGGTCCAGGATGGATGCATCCACCATTTCTTTCTGCACGTTATAGGGGATGCTCAACACCACGGGGCCGGGGGTCTTGGAAAGCAGATGCTTGGCCGCCTGGTTCAGCACGGTGGGCAGGTAATCCGTGCGTTCGATCAATTTGTGGTAGCGCGTGATGCCGGCAAACAACAACACCTGGTCGATGCTGCCGCCCTCGCCCGAGCTTTCCTGCAGGCCCCCTTTGCCAAAGATATAGGTGGAAGTTTCGCCGGTGATCACCAGGATCGGCTGCTTGTCGGCATAGGCGCTGGCAATGCCCGTCACCAGGTTGGTCGCGCCAGGCCCCGCGGTGGTGATGCAGGCGCCGATCCTGCCCGAAGCGCGCGCATAACCGCCGGCCATGAACGCCGCGCCCTGCTCGTGCTTGACCAGCACGCTCTTGATGTTCGAGTCGTACAGGTGGTCATACACAGGCAGGATATGCGAGCCCGGCATGCCGAAGATGAATTCGATGCCGAGGCGTTCCATGTACCTTACGATGAGTTCACTGACTGCAATATTCATTTTTTTGCATTGTCGCCGGCATTCGCCGGGCGCATGGCTATCCAATACAGTTGCAGGGAGTGAAGTTTAACCGAAGGAGTGGATGCTTAGCCAACCCTAACAGTTACAATTGGCGATTTCCAACCGGCTTCGCACTTAAGATATTTACATGGAATTCTGGCTGTTTTATCTCCTGACCGGGATTGTTGCCGGTTTCCTGGCAGGCTTGCTGGGCGTGGGCGGCGGGCTGGTGATCGTGCCGGTGCTGACCTTCATTTTCACCGCCCAGCATTTCCCTGCCAGCCATATCCTGCATCTTGCGCTCGGCACCTCGCTGGCGAGCATCCTTTTTACCTCCGTGTCCAGCTTGCGTGCCCACCATGCCCATGGCGCGGTGAACTGGCAGTTAGTGCGTGGCGTCACTCCCGGCATTCTGGCCGGCACTTTTCTTGGCACGGTGTTGGCGGCACAGTTGTCATCCAATTTTCTCAAGGGCTTTTTTGTTATGTTCGTTTATTACGTCGCCACCCAGATGCTGCTCAACATCAAGCCCAAGCCCACGCGCCAGCTACCCGGCTGGGGCGGCCTATTCGGCGCGGGGAGCATTATCGGCGGCGTTTCCAGCCTGGTCGGGATCGGCGGCGGCACCCTCTCGGTGCCATTCATGACCTGGTGCAATATCAAAATGCATCAGGCCATCGGGACCTCTGCCGCGATCGGCTTTCCCATCGCCCTGGCCGGGGCTGCCGGCTATATCGTCAACGGGCTGGGAACGGCCGGGCTGCCGGAGTACAGCCTAGGCTTTGTATACCTGCCTGCGCTGGCTGGCCTGGTGCTTGCCAGTGTCCTGACAGCGCAGCTGGGCGCCAGGCTGGCCCACCGTTTGCCGGTGCCTCAACTGAAGAAGATTTTTGCAGCGCTGCTGTACGTGTTGGGTACGCGCATGCTGGTCAGCATGTTTTGATACGGCAATTTGTGTTGCCCAGCACTTACTGGCTGTGTTGCCTGAATGGCATCAGACATGAACAACCACTCATTTTTTTCGCTTGATCGCATAAAGTGCATGGTCAGCCTGGGCCAGCAGGGCCGCCATGGAATCGGTGGCCTCAGTATAGGACGCGATGCCGACAGAAATGCCTACGCTGGCCTGGTTGCCATTGGAAAGCGCGATGGGAGCCGATACCGCATCAACAATGCGCTGGGCCAGTGATTGGGCTGAATCCTCGATGCTTTGCCGCATGAACAGGCCAAACTCGTCACCGCCCAGGCGCGCCAGCAGATCCTCGGTGCGTACCTGTTTTGTTATGCGCCGGGCGGCCTCGCACAGGACTTCGTCACCTGCCGCGTGTCCAAAGGTGTCGTTGATGGCCTTGAAGCCATCCAGATCCATGTAAAAGATGCAGAAAAGCTCCCCAGTGCGCCGCGCATGGGCGATTTCGGCAATCAGCGTGCGTTCGAACTGCGCCCTGTTGGCCAGTCCGGTCAGGTGGTCTGTCAGGGCCAGATTGCTCAACAGGCCCGCCCTGCGGCGATTCTCCAGCGCGGTGATCACCAGGGTGGACAGATCATGCAGCAAGGCGCGTTGCTCTTCGCTGAACGTGCGTGGCTGCGTGTCCACGACGGCAATGGTGCCCAGCGCAAATCCCTGCTGGTCGATCAGCGGAGCACCGGCGTAGAAGCACAGGTGAGGCGCCTCTGTTACCAGAGGATTCCCCTGAAATCGATGGTCATTCCGCAGATCTTCTATAACCAATGGCTCGTCAGGTCGCATGATGGCGTGCGCGCAAAAAGCAATCTGGCGATCGAGCTGGGGGGCGTCCAGTCCAAGTCGCGATTTGAACCACAGACGGTCCGAATCGATCAGACCGATTACTGCCGCGGGTGTATTGAAAACATGCGCCGCTATCCGCGTCAGGGTGTCAAAATCGACCTCCGGCGGCGTGTCCAGGATTTCGTAGGAGTAGACAGCACGCAAGCGCCGGGTTTCATTCGAGGGGAAAGGGCACTGCATGGTCTGATCTGGCATCGTCCATCCCGAAGTTTTTAAAAGTTGAGCCAAATCCAGATTTGGCTTTTTACTCATGAAGCAAGCTGTGGGCTATGCGCCCGAAAAACAAGCTGCAATTTCTATTTTTCGCTACGCCTGGCTGCCTGGAAAATAGATATAAGAAAGGCAGGCTTTATTTTTAACCCGATGTTTTCAAAGTTTCAACAAATCCTCGGCAACTGTTCTCCGCTCAGCCAGTCCACGATGCGTTTGCCGCCAAAGGATGTTTCCATCTGCACGAAATTGTGGCTGTCCTCGACTACCTCGCCGATGATGGCGGCATCACGGCCCAGGGGGTGATTTTTCATGCTTTCCAGCAATAGCGGTGCATCCTGTGCGCTGCAGATGGCCACCAGCTTGCCTTCGTTGGCCACATAAAGCGGGTCCAGGCCGAGGTACTCGCAGGTCGCGCTGACCGCTTCGCGCACCGGCAATGCTTTCTCCTGGATGAGCATGCCCACGCCGGATTGCCGCGCCAATTCGTTGAGCGTGGTGGCGACCCCGCCGCGGGTCGGGTCGCGCAGGCAGTGAATCCCGGGCACCGCCGCCACCATGGCCGCAACCAGTTCATGCAAGGCGGCCGTGTCGGAGAGGATGGCCGAGCTGAATTTGAGATTCTCGCGCTGCGACATGACTGCCACGCCATGGTCGCCCATGAAGCCGCTGAGCAGAATCCGGTCGCCAGGCTGCGCCAATTCGCCGCTGATGTGGACGCCCTCCGGCACAATGCCGATGCCGGTGGTGTTGATGAACACGCCGTCCGCCTTGCCGCGTTCGACCACCTTGGTGTCGCCGGTGACGATGGGCACACCTGCTTCGCGGGATGCCGCCGCCATGGAATCGACGATGCGCTTCAGATCGGCGAGCGGGAAGCCTTCTTCCAGGATGAACCCGGCGGAGAGATAGAGTGGTCTCGCGCCCGACATGGCGACGTCGTTGAGGGTGCCATGCACGGAAAGCGAGCCGATATCGCCGCCGGGGAAAAACAGCGGCGTCACCACGTGGCTGTCCGTCGCCATCACCATGCGGCCGGCAGGGACGCTGAAGCTGGCCTGATCGTTGAGCTGGCGCAAATACTCGTTATCGAAAGCGTCGAGAAACAGCTCTTCCACCATTTGCGCCATGGCGCGCCCGCCGCTGCCATGCGTCATGTCTACCCGGCCATGTTCGAGGTCCAGCGAACGGATGTAACGCCTGCGAATTTTGGTCATTCGATTACCTTATGCAATGGTTTCGAGCACTCAAGGTCTCGTTTGACCCTGTTCATGTTTTCTCACTCATTGATTTGTTTGATCGCCGAGGCGGAGGATGTGAGCACTCGCATTTGGCGGATGGCGATATCATTCAGGCGTGTGAGTCGCTCGCCTTGCGGCAGCCCCATGTGGATGAGTTCGGCGTTCATCCCCTCGGCATTGGCCAGCACCAGCAGTTGCTCGATGGTGGCGTAATCACGCATGTTGCCTTCCAGGCCAGGGTTGGCCTGCCGCCATTGTTTGGCGGTCTGTCCAAAGAGAGCGACATTCAGTATGTCTGCCTCGCTGGCGTAGGTGATGGCGGCCTGGGCTGGCGTTACTGTGGCCGGAATCAGATGCGCCTTGATCGCGTCGGTATGGATGCGGTAGTTGAGCTTGGAAAGTGTACGGTTCAGATCCCATGCTAGCGACAGGCGGCGATTTTCATCCTCCTTGAGGCGCTGGAACTCCTTGATGAGGTAGAGCTTGAACTCAACCGAGATCCAGGAGGCAAACTCAAAAGCGATGTCCTTGTGCGCGTAGGTGCCGCCGTAACGGCCTGCCTTGGAGACCAGGCCAACGGCATTGGTTGCGTCTATCCATTGCCGGGGCGTTAATACAAAACTGTTTAGCCCTGCCCTGTTTTTAAACCCCTCGAATTCGAGGGGTTTAAAAACAGTATTATTCAACTGCTCCCATATGCCTAAAAACTCGATGGTGTTGCGGTTCCTCATCCAGTTCTGGATGACATGGTCTGATCGATCCGGCTCTTTATGCTTGGCAATGTCTGTCAGGGAAATATAGTCATTGGTGGATTGATTGAGAACAGTAACGACGGTTCCCTGCACTTCGATGGTCGTTTTGCCGGCCTTACTCATAAATTCTCCCATGCGGCAAATTGCAGCATGTTCTGCTGGCATGCCGACTTGATCTGATGGTCACTGATAGAACGCGAACTTCTGGTTTCGACCCGATTCAGCCGGTCATGGCCTACTCGCTGAAGGTCCGCTCAGCAGCAAGAAGCAATCCAACGTTTGAATTCACCGGCCTTGCGCGGCTTTATGCGCAAGATCCGGTGGAATGATGGGTTGGGCATCACGCTGCTTTATCAAAAACGGCGGGGAAACGGCGGGGTCAGGTCTAGCCGCATAGCATTCATCTTTCGCACCCATCACCCGCCACCCCGAACAATTCTGCCCACCGTCGTGAAATGCACGCCGAAATAGTCTGCGATTTGCTGGTAAGAATAACCGCCTGTCGCATGTGCCGCAACGATGGCGGCATTTCTATCTGGCGCACGTTTCGCAATTTCTGCCAGTGGTGGCGGTTTGGGGCGGCGCTGGGCGAGGGGGATTTGCACGTCATCCTTGCCTGTTTGGATATGTGCTTGCATTCGAGTCACAAACTGTTCATCGCCCAGGAATACCTGCCCTTTGAGATTAGCCCAAGGCGAATCCACCTTGGTGCCCTCCGACACGAATTGCTCATAACGTTGTTGTGCCAGGCTGCGCCGCTTGGCGAACATCGCCAGCAATCCATCTTCCGCTAACCAAGGGGGGGCAGGCTCCAAGCCCATGCTGGCTCGATAGCTGCTCCATGCCCAGTCCTTCGGCGCTTTCACCATGCCAGCGCGAACCGGGTTGAGCACAATATAACGCGCCAATTCCAGCAGATAGGCGTCTTTGTCCACCAAGATGGCTTTGAAACGCCCTTGGAACAAATGCCCGACTCGACGGTGCCGCCGATTGCTGGCTTGGGTGTATACGCCGTTGAGTTGGCGCATCCCTTTGGATAAATTGCCGTCTGGGGTCTGGATCAGCAGGTGGTAGTGGTTGTCCATCATGCACCATGCATAGCATGTCCAGTTAAACTGGTTGATGACTTGCTCCAGCGTCTTCAGGAACGTCAACCTGTCCTGGTCATCCTCGAAAATATCCTCACGCCTATCCCCACGCGCAGTGACGTGGTAGAGCGCATCGGGAAACTCTATTCGGATTGGGCGGGACATGATGGGGGGGAAATATATCTGAAAATATGCTGCATTGCTAGACCTGACCCCGTAGTCCCGTGAATTCACCGGCCTTGCGCGGCTTTATGCGCAAGGTCCGGTGGAATGATGGGTTGGGCATCGCGGGATATGACTACGCATTGATCGAAATGACCAGTTGCTGAGTGGAAAGGCATTTTGGAAGAACGGCTTCTGGCACTTGGCGTCCATGCTTCTCCTTCGCGGCAAACTCCGTTGTTGGCCCCATTGCTTCTTCGTGGGCTAGACCGACAAGCTTGAAGCTTTGGCTATGATCCAAAGTTTGAGCGGCCTTGACTAGGTTACTGAGATAGACGCCACCGCTTGCGGTGTCGTACGAGACCTGACCAACCGAGCATGAATACAACAATGCCTGTTGTGGTATCGCCTGCATGATGCGATTTTCGAATCGTTGCCGAACTTGATTCACGGACTCCCGAAGAGAAAAACTCAACGAATCCATTGCGATGCTCTTCTGCACCGTAGAAGAGACAGAACGACAGCAGTCATAGACGTTCAATTGTCTTTCCGCCATCTTTCGGAGTTGGGGTTCTTCAATGGATTCACCCGCACCGTTGATTTCAAGAACGGTTTGTCGAAGATCTTGTCCGCCATGACCGCTAAATAGAACAACGAGATAGTCTAGTGACTGCCGCTTTACTTCATCGATCTTCTGGAGCAGGACAGACTTTCGGACATTTTCAAGAACGTCAATTTCTGAGTCATACCAAGCTCCCCCAGTGTTACTCTTGAGAAAAGAAGAAAACCGAGTGAGATCCACCTGGACGCCTTGCAATCCGCTCGTATTGCCGATCAGTAGTGCCTTTCGCTTCATCCTATTTCCCCTTTAAGTAGCCTTCGACAAGCTCAACGAATGGGCGGTCGTAGGTGTCGACGTTTTCATATGCTTCCGTTGGGTCTCTCCAATACCTGGCATGAATTCTCGCCCAAGGCTTGAGTGCGACATGTTCGTCAATCTTGTGCTCGCAATACTTGTAATACTTGGCCAGCCGAGACATGTAATTGAAGACCAGGGTGCAGTAGACCTCATATCTCAGCGCCTTCTCGTCGTTTCTGTCGTAGCTGCTCGTCCAAGCATTGGTGAAGTCTTTGCTTTCCAGATACGGGTATTGGATTGCAATTTTCAGAATCGCGTCCAATTGGTCGTCAAGGCTCTTCTTCGCGTTCAGATTTGCCAACAAGAGAGTGATGGTCGCAGACGTGGCCGCTGAGATCAGGGTCGCAATTGCAGCAGATGTTATGTCCATGCATGTGCTCCGTAAGCGCGAGAAGGTGATAGCGATGCCCAACGTTAAGTCGACACCCATTCAGGTGTATATATAAATCCAGCAAAAACGTATAAAAAACTGTACTAAATTGATTCTATTCAAATCGATTCTGGATAGGCGCCCAATTTGGATTACCTGAACACCCCTCCTGCTCCAAGCCTAAAATTGCTCGATCTGGTTCGAGACAAGATCAGGGTCAAACATTACAGCATCCGGACCGAAACGCAATATGTTCAATGGACACGCATGGCGTGAGCCGGCGCAACGGTGCGAACAAAACCGGGGCGATTCATTGATCCTGTTTTTACGCTTCCCTATAACGCCCATAGGTGTAATACGCCGCGCAGGCGCCTTCGGACGAGACCATGCACGATCCGATCGGGTTTTCCGGCGTGCACACGCTGCCGAAGAGCTTGCAGTCCAATGGTTTCTTTACCCCGCGGATAATCGCGCTGCATTCGCATGCCGGATTGTCGGCCACCGGGTGATAGGTGAGCCTGAAACGCTTTTCCGCATCGAAAGCCGCAAAACGCGGCCGGATGGCGAGCCCGCTGTGCGGCACCACGCCCAGGCCGCGCCACTCGAATTTGTCGCGCACTTCGAACACTTCGGCCACCAGCCGCTGCGCCTTGAGATTCCCCTCGGGTGACACGGCGCGGGTGAATTCATTTTCCACTTCGGCGCGGCCTGTGTTCAACTGCCGCACCAGCATCAGGATGGCCTGCATCACGTCGAGCGGCTCGAATCCGGCAATCACCACCGGCAGGTGATATTTTGCGGAGAAGGGTTCGTAGGGCCGGCTGCCGATCACGGTGGAGACATGCGCGGGGCCGATCACACCGTCCACCCTTGCCTCACTCGCTTCGCTCGGGGACTTCGACTTTCTATGGCCAGAAGGCCGTGAAAGGTCATATGCCTTACCACTGCTCATGATGGCGGAGATCGCGGCCGGGGTGAGGACGTGGTTGGAAATCACGGAAAAATTTTGCAATCCCATCGCTTCGGCCTGCAGGATGGCGACGGCGGTGGGCGGCGTGGTGGTCTCGAAGCCGATGGCGAAAAACACCACTTCACGATCGGGATGGTCCTGGGCGATTTTCAGGGCGTCGGCGCTGGAGTAGATCATGCGGATGTCCGCCCCGCCCGCCTTGGCCTTGAGCAGGCTCATGCCGCCCGAGCCCGGCACGCGCAGCATGTCGCCGTAGGTGCAGAGGATCATGCCGGGGGTGCGGGCCAGCTGGACGGCGTAATCCAGCCGGCCGATGGGGAGCACGCACACCGGGCAGCCGGGGCCGTGGATCAGGTTGACGTTGGGCGGCAGCAGGTTCTGCACGCCATAGCGGTAGACCGCGTGGGTGTGGCCGCCGCAGAACTCCATCAGGCCGTAGCTGCGGTCAGGCCGCACTTCGCGTGCAATGTCCGCCGCCAGCTTGCGCGCCAGATCGCCGTCGCGGAATTCGTCGATGTATTTCATGCGGGTGGAGCGTCGAGCACTGCGCTGATTTCGGCGAACAGGGCGAGGGTCTTGGCGGCCTCTTCCGGATCGAGCCGGTTGAGCGCGTAGCCCACGTGCACGATCACATAATCGCCCACCGCCACGCCGTCCACAAGCGCCAGGGAAATGGTCTTGCGCACGCCGCCCACATCCACGATGGCCATGTCGTTTTCAAGAACTTCCGCCACCCGGGCGGGGATTGCCAGGCACATTATTCCAGTCCTCGGTTGATTGCCACCCAGGCCTGCCCGAGGCAGAGGCCGCCATCGTTGGGCGGCACCTGGTGCGCTTCCAGAACGATCAATCCTGCTGCTGTCAGCGCTTCGCGCAGGCTGCGGCTGAGGATGGCATTGAGGAAGCAGCCGCCGCCCAGGGCGACAGTCCTGATGCCGCTCCGCGCTGTGGCCTGTATCACCCATGCGGCCAGGCCCTGTGCCAAGGTAGCATGAAACAGCGCCGCGCCGAAGGCCGGGTCGGGGGTGTCGGCCAGCACGCCGAGCAGGGGGAGGAAATCCAGCGTGCCGTCAGGGCTTAAAGCATAGCCGTTGGGCTGCGGCGCAATCATGCCATGCGTTTCCGCCAGCCCTTCCAGCAGCATGGCTGCCTGCCCTTCGAAGCTGGCCGTGTCCCTGACCCGCAGCAGCCCGGCGGCGGCATCGAACAGGCGTCCGCAGCTTGAAGTGGGCGGGGCGTTGATGCCTTGTCGCAGCATTTGTTGCAGGGCGGAGGCGGCGGGGTAAGTGTAGCGGCGTGCGATTTCTTCATCGCGTCCAAGCTCGTGCAGGGCGCTGGCTGCCATGCGCCATGGCTCGCGCGCGGCACGGTCGCCGCCGGGCAGCCGGAGCGGGGCGAGGTGGCCGAGACGCTCGCAGCGTCCGTTTTCGAGGCGCAGCAGTTCGCCGCCCCAGGCTGCGCCATCCGTGCCCAGGCCGACGCCATCCAGCGCCAGACCCAGCGCGGGTTCCTGTATGCCGTGCTCGGCCAGCACGGCGGCGATGTGGGCGTGATGATGCTGCACCGCCAATGCCGGAATGCCGCGTTCACGCGCAAATTCGAACGCGAACCGGGTGCTGTGAAAATCCGGATGCAGGTCGTGGGTGACGATTTCTGGCTGGATTTCCAGCACATTCATCAGATGCGCCACGGTTTCTTCCAGCGCTTCGCAGGTCGCAACATTGTCGAGATCGCCCAGGTGCTGGGAAACAAAAGCTTCGTTGCCGCGCGTCAGGCATACCGTATTCTTGAACCAGCCGCCGCAGGCCAGCACGGAAGGGCCGGAGCGTGGCAGGAGGATGGCGCGCGGGGTATAGCCACGGGCGCGGCGGATGAATGCGGGTGATGCGGGTAATGGGGAATGGGTAATGGGTGATGGGGTGGGTGCAGCGGTTTTTTCCCATGCCTCATTCCCCATTCCCCATTCCCGGCCCACTCTCACCACTGAGTCGTCGCAGCGTGCCACGATGTCGCGGTCATGCAGCACAAAGGCGTCTGCGATTCCGCCCAGCCGCGTCAGCGCTTCATCGTTGTCGATGACCAAAGGTTCGCCACAGGGGTTGGCGCTGGTCATAACCAGGAGGAGATCCTGCGGTTGCTCCAGCCAGACTGGGCTGGATGGCCTGTTCGCCGCTTCGTGGAACAGCAAATGGTGCAGCGGGGTGTAGGGCAGCATCGCGCCCAGCCAGGCAATGCCGGGCGCGATGCCGGGCAAGGCTGTGTCGCAGCCCGGCTGCTTGCGCAATAGCACGATGGGGCGCTCGCGGGATTTCAGCAGGCCGGTTTCCGCTGCGCTCATGTTTACTATTTGTCCCAGTGATGCCGCGTTGGCGGCCATTACCGCGAAGGGTTTTTCCTCGCGCTGCTTGCGTTCGCGCAGTGCGGCGACCGACTCGGCGTTGCGTGCGTCGCAGACAAGGTGGAAGCCGCCCAGTCCCTTGATGGCGAGGATTTTCCCCGCCTTGAGCAAGGCTAGGCTTGATGCGATGACATCGGGTGTTTCGATGGCCTTTCCTGTGCTGTCGCGCATGGAAAGTTGCGGGCCGCATGCCGGACAGGCGTTGGGCTCGGCGTGGAAGCGGCGCGTTTCAGGGGCGCGGTATTCCTCGCCGCATGCCGGGCACAGCGGGAAGCTGGCCATGCTGGTGTAACGCCGGTCGTAGGGCAGGCGGCGGGTGATGGTGTAGCGCGGGCCGCAGTCGGTGCAGTTGATGAAGGGATAGCGGAAGCGGCGGTCAGCCGGGTCGCACAGTTCGGCGAGGCAGGCGGGGCAGGTGGCGGTATCGGGTGCGATGGCGGTGCGGGCCGGGCCATCCTGGCTTTCCAGAATGGAAAAATCCTTCAGGGCGGGGATCGTGACGCTGTTTCCGGCCTCCAAGGACGTGATTCGCGCCAGGGGCGGGGCGTCCGACTGTATGCGGCGGAGCAGGTCACGGATCGTGTTTTCATTGCCCTGAGCCGTGATTTCAACGCCCTCGGCATCATTGCGAACCCAGCCTTCGATGCCGAGTTCGTGAGCCAGGCGATAAACAAAGGGACGAAAACCAACCCCCTGAACCTGGCCGCGTACACGGATGCTTATAGTGACGGGCGCTGCGAAGCCGCTACTGTTCACCGGCCCTATGCTCACCCGGCTGAGCCGTTTTCTGTTGCTCGGTCCCCTGCTGTTCTTTCTCTTTTTCTTTTTTTGCGGCTTCCTGCTCAGCTCTCTTGCGATCGTTATAGCGCTGAACGAGCGCCCTGGATTCCGCCTGCGCTTTTTCTATGGTTTCCTGGGAAGGTTCACCTATGGGCTTCTCAAGTTTTTTTACGGTTTTCAAGTTCGCCTTCTCGCAGGGCGCTTCCTGATACATTGTCTTGCCGCCCGCATCCTGGCATCTGTAGACATCGGCCTGAACCGGGGAAACCATACCCACCATGCCGATCAAGAGTAGTGCCTTCATGTTTCTCTCCTTCGCTTTCGTAGATGTCATGCGCCGCGATTCCTTAACCATCCTAGCCACTCGTCCATGCCTGTCCCGCTGGTGGCGGAGGTGAGCATCACCTGGATGCGGGGGTTGACCCGTCGCGCGTATTCGACGCATTTTTGCACATCAAAGGAAAGATAGGGCAACAGATCGACCTTGTTGAGCAGCATCAGGTCGGCTGCGGCGAACATGTCGGGGTATTTGAGCGGCTTGTCCTCCCCCTCGGTGACGGACAGGATCACCACTTTGTGCGCTTCGCCCAGGTCGAAACTGGCCGGGCACACCAGGTTGCCGACGTTTTCGATGAACAGCAGGCTGTGGTCGGCAGGTTTCAGGTCTTCAAGGGCGTGTTCGATCATGTGGGCATCAAGGTGGCAGCCCTTGCCGGTGTTGATCTGCACGGCGGGGACGCCGGTGGCGCGGATGCGCTCAGCATCGAAGCTGGTCTGCTGGTCGCCTTCGATCACTGCCACCGGCATCTCGCCCCGCAACAGTTCGATGGTGCAAGTGAGCAGGGTGGTCTTGCCCGAGCCGGGACTGGAAACCAGATTCAGGGTGAAAATGCCATGTGCGGCAAAGTACCCCCGGTTGTCCTGCGCGAAGGTGTTGTTCTTGTCCAGGATGTCCCGCTCGACTTGCACCCGGCGCGTTGATTCGCCGTGGTCATGCGTATGATCGTGCTCGTGGTTTGGGCGGCGAAAACGCAGTTCGCCCTGGTTGTGGCCGTGCTGGTGTGGCTTGCCGCCGATTTTAAGTTCGCCGCCACCGCAGCCGCAGGTTGTGCACATAAGCCTCCTTCATTCCATTTCCAGTTCCTTGACCCGCATTTCCGTGCCGCCGGTCACTTCCACCGGCATGTCGCACTCGGGGCAAAGATCATAACGCTCATTCAGATGCATCGATTTGCCGCAGTTCAGGCAGCGCCCCATGCCCGGTGTTTCGATGATTTCCAGCCTGGCGCCATCAGCGATACTGCCGCGCGTCACGGCGTCGAAGCAGAAGCGCATGGCTTCCACTTCGACGCCCGCGAGCTGGCCGATTTCCAGCCATACGGCATGGACTTTATTGCTGCCATGTTGCGCGGCGCTGTTTTCGATAATCTCCAGCACGCTCTCGGCGAGCGACATTTCATGCATCAGGCGTCCGCGGGCAAGGGTACGCGCCGGGACAGGCGCAGCGCAAGCAGGAAGCTGCCCGCCGCCACGGCAATAACGGCAAACCCCAGCATCAGCAGCGCGGAAGAATTGGCGGGAAGCTGTTCCATGATTTGACTATATTACCCTGACCTGCACCAGTTCTTCACCTGCCGGGTCCACCACGTGCACGGCGCAGGCGATGCACGGGTCGAAGCTGTGGATGGTGCGCAGGATTTCAATTGGCTGTTTCGGGTCGTGCAGCCTGTGCCCCTTGAGCGCCGCTTCGTAAGGGCCGTCCTGGCCTGCAGCATCGCGCGGCCCGGCGTTCCAGGTGGAGGGCACCACCGCCTGGTAGTTGTCGATGATCTGGTCCTTGATGACAATCCAGTGCGCCAGCGCGCCGCGCGGCGCCTCGGTATAGCCCACGCCCTTGGCCAGGTCGGGCCAGGAGGAAGGCTCCCACAGGGTTTCGTTGAAAGTGTGCACGTCACCCCCCTTGATGTTGGTCAAAAGCTGGTCGTACCAGCCCTGCATGCTCGACCGCCTTGCCTTTCCAGCGCGGTGATTTGAGCCAGGAATAGGAGGCGTCGGTATCCAAGTGCTGGTAGGGCGGTTTGGGGCCGGTGTAGTTGAGCGTGGTCTCGCCCTGGTAGGGATGCAGGCCCTTGTCCTTGCCGGCGCTGTAGTCGTACCAGGAGTGGGCGACGAATTCCTGGACCTGGTCTTCAACTGCCGCATGGCATGCACCCCGGCACCCTCGTCCTGCAGCAAGGTATTGCCGATGCCGAGTACCATGATGCGCAAAGGATGGGGAGGGGGCGTCACGATTCAATAGCGCATGAAAAGGACAGAAAACTGCGCCTTGCGGCACAATTGCAGCAACGGTTTGGCATAACACCACTCCCTCGCTAGGTAAGTGGTTTCAAGCTAGCACCAGGGGTCAAAAAAATCAATGCGCAGCGGCGATGTGATTTTTTTATGGGAAAAAGACTGGAAATAAACACATGGGGCCAGCGCGTTCCCGAACTGGCCCCCTGAAGTCAATGCAGGCGGGTGCATATTCCCGCCTGACAGATCAGTTTTTCAAGCACTCGCTCATGAATTTCTTGCGCTCATCGCCTTTGAGCGCCTTCTCACCAGCTTCCTTGTTGCACAGTGTCATCTTGTTCTGCTGGGTCGTCTTGGCGCTGGCGGCTTCCGGCTCCTTGCCGCTCAGGCAGCTGCTCATGAATTTCTTGCGCTCGTCGCCCTTGAGCGCCTTCTCTCCGGCCTCCTTGTTGCACTCGCTCATCCGGTTCTGCTGTGCAGTCTTGGCGGGAGCGGCTTCCGTTGTCTTGCCGCTCAGACAGTCACTCATGAAGGCCTTGCGCGCATCTCCCTTGAGGTCCTGGGTCTTGGCGCTCGCGTTGCATTCCTTCATCCTTTCCTGCTGTGGACCGGCAAAAGCCAGAGGGCTGGCCAGCAGCAGGGCGATGGCGGCAATAATCAGTTTTTTCATGTTGTTTCCCTTTCTCAACCGTTAACTAGGAAGTGCAATCCTAATCCAATCTTGCTACACGTTAAACAGGAAATTCATGACATCGCCATCATGTACCACATATTCCTTGCCCTCCGAACGCATCTTGCCGGCTTCCTTGGCACCCTGTTCGCCCTTGCAGGCAACAAAATCCTCATAGGAAATGGTCTGGGCACGGATGAAGCCGCGTTCAAAGTCGGTGTGGATCACGCCGGCAGCCTGCGGCGCAGTGTCGCCGATGTGGATGGTCCAGGCGCGGACTTCCTTGACGCCGGCGGTGAAATAGGTCTGCAGCCCAAGCAGTTTGTAGGCGGCACGGATGACGCGATTGAGGCCGGGTTCTTCCAGACCCATGTCGGCGAGGAATTCCCTTTTGTCCGCCTCGTCGAGGTCGGCGATTTCGCCCTCGATCGCAGCACAGATTGCCACCACGGGGGCGCCTTCCTTGGCTGCGTGTTGTTCGACTCTTTCGAGGTGGGGGTTGTTGCTGAAGCCGCCCTCATCCACATTGGCGATGTACATGGTGGGTTTCATGGTCATCAGGCACAGCGGTTTGAGCAGGGCGGCGTCTTCCTTGTCCAGCTTGAGGCTGCGGGCCGGCAGGCCCTGATCCAGCGTGGCATTCACTTTTTCCAGCAGTGCCATCAAGCGTACTGCTTCCTTGTCGCCGGATTTGGCCAGCTTGTTGGTGCGCAGCACGGCTTTCTCGACTGTTTCCATGTCCGCCAGCGCAAGTTCGGTATTGATCACCTCGATATCGGAAATCGGGTCCACCTTGCCCGCGACGTGAATCACGTCAACGTTTTCGAAACAGCGCACCACATGGGCGATGGCATCGGTTTCCCGGATATTGGCCAGGAACTTGTTGCCCAGGCCTTCACCCTTGGAAGCGCCAGCCACCAGCCCGGCGATGTCGACGAATTCCATGATCGCGTGCTGCACCTTTTGCGGCTTGACGATTTCAGCCAGCGCTTCGATGCGCGGATCAGGCACTTCGACGATGCCCACATTGGGCTCGATGGTGCAGAAAGGATAATTTTCCGCCGCGATGCCGGCACTGGTGATGGCGTTGAACAGGGTGGACTTGCCGACGTTGGGCAGGCCGACGATACCGCATTTTAAACTCATGGAATTCCTTTATTGATCAGTTCGCCTCAGCGTATGAAGCAGCAGGTCGTTATTATAACGCGGCCGGGGCGAGCAGGGCGCGTTGCGCTTCGTCGAGATAGCGCCATTCGCCTTCTTTCAGTTCGAGCGATTCCAGCGTCAGCAGGCCGATCGCCGAGCGCTGCAGGGCGCTGCAATGGTTGCCTGCCGCCGCCAGCATGCGTTTGACCTGATGGTATTTTCCCTGCTCCAGCACGATTTCGAGCCGGTGTGCATCCAGGGCGCGGCAGCTCATAGCGGCCAGCGGGGCGGGTTCATCGTGCAGTTTTACACCGGACAGGAGATGTGCGATCAGTTCGGGGGTGACGGGGTCATGCGTGGTGGCGATGTAAAACTTTGGGACGTGCCGCTTCGGTGATGACTGGGCATGAATGAATGGGCCGTCATCCGACATCAATAACAGGCCGGTGGTGTCGTGATCGAGACGGCCAACCGGTTGCACGTCGCGCCAGGTAAATTGTTCAGGTAGCAGTGTCAGTACACCGGGATGGTGGCTGGTTTTTCTGGAGCATTCGAAACCGGCGGGCTTGTTCAGGGCGATGTAGACGTGCTCACGATAAATCCAGGGTTCGCCAAAAATCGTGAATTCCAGGCCATTGGTTTCATGGCTCGCACGATAATCGGTGACTGTCTCGCCGCTAATGGTCATGTCGCCGTTCGCAATCAGTTGCCGGCAGCCCTTTCGGGTGCCGAAACCCTGCGATTGCAGGATGCGATCCAGAGTCTGTTTGCTCAATTAGGCGCCTCTTGCTTTTCCGTAATTGGAAAGATCAACCAGGCACGCAGTCTAGCGGGGAATAAAAAGACCCGCAATGGCGCGGGTCTTTGAATTGCGTGGTCAGCCGCCGCAATGTATCAATGATGATACTGGAGACTGGCGTCAAAAATTGCTGCCGCATTTTCGGGAAAGTGAAATTCAGAGAAAGCGCGGTAGATTGCAGATTTGTTGTGTTCGGCATTCCGATCCTTGAAGCAGATGCCAATCGACCGGCCGTTCGAGGCCAAGGTGGTGAAAGCGTAACGCCACCACTGGGCTTCGGCGAGACGTTCGCGCAATTCCCGCTCATTGCTGATTTCAATGCCGGCTTTTTTCAGCGAATCCAGGAAAACGTCAAAAGATTCATTGCTAAGGCTACCCATCTTATCCTCCGTTGAATGTCCGGTGGCTGTCCACCATGGAGCAATCAACGCGGCGGCTTGAATCCAGGTTGACAAGGAAGGCGATTGTTTATCCATTTTGTTGATATGGCTATTTCGGCGTCTTGGTATGCAGTTTAAGCATGGCTGCCGGAAATTCGCCCGCCAGCAGTTGCGGTAGCAGGGGAAGGCTTTTGTCAACGGCGGCATCTATCAGTTCCTGCTCTTCGCGCCGTGCCGGGTGCAACACAAAATCCGCGACCTGGGATTTGTCGCCGGGGTGCCCGATGCCCAGGCGCAGGCGCCAGAAGTCCGGAGTGCCAAGATGCGCAATGATGTCGCGCAGTCCGTTGTGTCCGCCATGGCCGCCGCCTTTCTTGAGGCGGGCTTCGCCGGGTGGCAGGTCGAGCTCGTCATGAATCACCAGAATTTCTTCCGGCGTGATTTTGTAAAATGTGGACAGTGCGCCTACGGCCTGCCCGCTACGATTCATGAATGTGATGGGTTTCAGCAGCCATGCCTCATGTCCGGAGTGATGAATACGCGCCGCCAGGCCGTGAAATTTCTTGTCTATATTGAGCGAGGCGCGATGACCGGCAGCGATACGATCCACCCACCAGAATCCAGCGTTGTGTCGGGTATCTTCATATTCACGGCCGGGGTTGCCGAGTCCCACAATCAGCCGAATAGGCGGCATTTTTTCGTCCCTTGAATAAAAAAAGCCCGTCAAAAATGTATGACGGGCTTTTCTGTTTTTAGCGCCAGAGGCGCCCGGATCAGGAAGCTACTTCTTCGCTTGCTGCCTCGGTTGTGCCGCCGCGCGGGGTCGGAATGGCTACAACTGCGGCATCGTCACCGTGAGCCAGTTGTACGAATTCAACGCCCTTGGGCAGTTTGATTTCAGACATGTGGATAGAGTGACCCGCAGCCAGGTTGGACAGATCCACTTCAATGAACTCGGGCAGATCCTTTGGCAGACAGTTTACGTCGGCTTCGGTCATGACGTGGTTCACGGTGCTGCCAGTCAGCTTCACGCCAGGTGCGATATCGGCATTGATGAAGTGGAATGGCACTTTCTTGTGAATCTTCACATTCGGGTTGACGCGCTGAAAATCCACATGCATGACCAGTTGCTTGAAAGGGTGCATCTGGTAATCACGCAGCAGAACCTTTTCCTTTTTGGAATCCAGATTCATGGTGAGAATGGACGAGTGGAAAGATTCATGGCGCAGGGCATGATAAATTTCATTATGGTCCAGCTCGATCACAGCGACTTCCTGGCCAACGCCGTAGACGATGGCTGGGGTTTTTCCGGCATGGCGGAGACGGCGGCTCGCACCCGTTCCCTGCACCGTGCGCAAGGTTGCGTTAAATTCGATAGTCATTGCATTACTCCAAGTAGGTACAAAAAACCGCCCGCGACCAGGCGGTGTAACAAGCAATCAGCGATCAGCGATCAGCTATCGGCGGTCAGCTTGAAGCTGAAGGCTGAAGGCTGAGCGCTGAAGGCTGAGCGCTATTCCATGAACAAGGAACTCACCGAGTCCTCGTTGCTGATTCTGCGTATCGTCTCGGCCATCAGTTCGGCGACCGAAAGTTGGCGAATACGGCCACATTGTTTGGCTTCCTCGCGTAGCGGGATGGTGTCGGTCACCACCAGTTCGTCGAGGTGTGAATTCATCACCCGTTCGACCGCGCTACCCGACAGTACCGGATGGGTACAGTAGGCCAGCACTCGCTCAGCGCCATGCTCCTTGAGTGCAGAGGCCGCTTCGCACAGGGTATTGGCGGTATCCACCAGGTCGTCCATCAGGATGCAGGTCCGGCCCGATACGTCGCCGATGATGTGCATCACCTTGGCCACGTTGGGCTTGGGGCGGCGCTTGTCGATAATCGCAAGGTCCGATTCCAGCCGCTTGGCCAAGGCTCGGGCACGTACCACGCCGCCTACGTCGGGCGAAACCACCATCAGGTTTTTGTGGTCATGCTTCCAGATGTCTCCCAGGAGGATCGGGGCCGCGTAGACATTGTCCACCGGGATGTCGAAAAATCCCTGGATTTGATCGGAATGCAGATCCATGGTCAACAGCCGGTCCACGCCCACGCTCTGCAGCATGTTTGCCACCACCTTGGCGGTGATTGCCACGCGGGCGGAACGTGGGCGACGGTCCTGACGGGCATAACCAAGATAGGGTATGGCGGCAGTAATGCGCCCGGCGGAGGCGCGTTTCAGCGCGTCCACCATGACCATCACTTCCATCAAGGTGTCGTTGGTTGGCATGCAGGTGGATTGCAGTACGAAAACGTCTCTGCCGCGCACGTTTTCGAGCAATTCGACCATCACCTCGCCATCCGAAAAGCGCCCGACAACAGCGCGCCCAAGATGAATGTTGAGGTGCTTCACCACTTCTTCGGCAAGCCGTGGATTGGCATTGCCGGTAAAAACCATCATGCTGCCGTACGCCATGAGGTGCCTATCTCAGCGAATAAAAAACAAAGGGGCGGGGTTTGTATGCCCGCCCCTGAAATTTGGCTGGGGAGGTAGGGATCGAACCTACGAATGCCGGAATCAAAATCCGGTGCCTTACCACTTGGCGACTCCCCAAAAATCTAGTCTGCAAAATCCCATAACGGGTGCCGGTCCAAACCGCGTGCTACAAAACCCTGCCACCCGGCAGGCTTCTGTGCCAGCACTTGGCTTGCTTCGTCTTCCGAGTCGAACTCCGCGAATACGCATGCGCCTGACCCCGTCATCCGGGCTCTTCCCCGTTGGCCAAGCCAGTTCAGATACTCAGCTACCTTGGGATACCGCTTGCAAACCACCGCTTGCAAATCATTACGCAATTCGGCAGTCAGGAGGAGCGGTATTTTGATCGAAGTCGTGTTTCGTGTCAATTCCGGCGCAGCAAAAATCTCTGCGGTCGCTACCGAGACGGGTGGAATCAGCACGACATACCAGGCAGAAGGCAGGCGAATTGGCTGGAGGCGTTCACCTATGCCTTCGGCAAAAGCGCTCTCGCCGAATACGAATACCGGAACGTCAGCGCCCAGCCGCAAGCCCAGTTGCTGCAATGCTACGCGCGGGAGATTTAGCTGCCACAGCCGGTTCAGGGCTAGCAGGGTAGTGGCCGCATCGGAACTGCCGCCGCCCAGGCCGCCGCCCATCGGCAGGCATTTTTCCACAGCGATTTCAACGCCAAGTCCGCAACCCGTGTGTTCCTGCAGCAGGCGTGCTGCGCGCACCACAAGGTCTTGGTCAGGCGCAACGCCGGGCAGCTCGGTGCTGCGCGTCACCTGCCCGTCGTCACGCACTGTGAAGCGCAGGCGGTCACCATAATCGATGAATCGGAATACGCTCTGCAGCAGGTGGTATCCGTCCGGGCGCTGTCCCACTATGTGAAGGAACAGGTTGAGCTTGGCTGGGGCGGGGTAGGTGATGTCGCTCAAGGCAGTTCCCAGTTATCCACGACTAGCTTGATCTCCAGCGTGTCGTTACGCATCACGATCCGGGATGGCAGGACGAAATTCCCTTCCATGCGATAGTCGCGGTATTCGATGCTCCACTCCTGCTGGCGCAGGCGGGTAACGCGCATGCTGTCGTCGCGTTCGATTTCGACCGCGCCATCGGGTGTCGGGCGACCGAGCACCCAGTGTTGCATCCCTTCCAGCGGGAGGCGCCAGCCTAGTACCTGTTCGGTTAGTTCTGCCGGGCTCTGTGCGGTGTAATGGCCTTCGGGTGTGTCAAGCGTCACGCTTTTGGCGTTACGCTGAATGCGTGCCACAGTCTGTCCCAGGGGAGAACGCAACTGAATTTCGTCTTCGCCCCCATTGTGCCGCCAGCTCAGGTTGCCGGAAAACCCCTGCCCATCATGTTGCACGCCAATCCGGCCATTCAGCAGGAATGTTGCAGGGAAATTCTGGATGTCGGCCATGGCAGGCAGCCTGGGAGGCTGCGTGGCGCAGCCTCCCAGCAATAGCAGGCCCAGCAGTGCCAGGGCAAATTTCAAGTTGAGCATGAGGCTGCTATTTGAATTTTTGCATGACAGCACGCAACACATCATTCTCGGGTGCCAGTTTCAGGGCGGATTGCCATACTTTGAGCGCTTCATCGCGCTTGCCCTGCATCCATAGCACCTCGCCGAGATGTGCCGCAATTTCGGGGTCCTGGCGCAGTTCGTGCGCCTTTCTCAGCCATTCTGCCGCTTGCTCATACTCTCCCTGGCGGAAAAGTGCCCAGCCCAGACTGTCCATGATGAGGGGGTCGTTGGGTGCCAGGGACAGCGCCTTCTCCGTCAGTTGACGCGCTTCTTCGAGGCGAATTCCGCGTTCCGCGAAAGTATAGCCAAGGGCATTGTAGGCGTGGGCGTTGTCAGGTTTGATCTGGATCAGCTGGCGCAGATCTTTTTCCATCACCTCCAGCAGGTTGAGTTTTTCGGCGGCCATGGCGTGGTCGTAGAGCAGTTCGGGCTGGTTGGGCAGTGTTTCCAGTCCTTTCCCCAGCACATCGAAGGCGTCCTGATGCCGTTTGCCCTCACGCAGCAATTGCGCCTCGGCCTGGATCAGCAAAGTCCGTTGTGCGTTGTTCTGGGGCTGAGTTTGCTGCAAATGCTGGCGCGCCTCGTCCAGTTTTCCCTGTTTTGCCAGCACGGCAGCGTAACGAATCTGTGCGTTGAGATGGTGTTCCCCAGGGCCTACGCGCGCGAACCATTCTGCGGCCTGCTTCAGCTGTTTGCGTTCCTCGGCAATTTGACCAAGGTAGAAATGCGTCAGATCCTCATCCCTATAGCCTGCGGCAAGAGCCCGCTTCAAGTAATTGTCGGCCGCCGCAAGGTCGGATGCCTGCAGGGCGAGCAAGCCAACGGCAAAGCTGACTTCGGCGTTGTTCGGTGCGTCGTCCAGTATCAGCTGGAATTCAGAGCGGGCCTGCGGGTAGGATTTTTCGCTCACCAGAAGGCGGGCATAGGCGAGACGTACATCGATGGACTTGGGGTAATCGTGCAGAAAAGCACGGTAAAATTCCAGAGCATCGCTGGCAGAAACCTGTTGTAGCGCCTGTCCCTGGAACACGGCTGCGGGTTCCCATCCTGGGCGCAAACGGTCTGCCTGCCTCAGCTCTGCGACGGCCTCCTGGCGTTTTCCGGCACTCCATGCTGCCTGTGCGATGGAAAAATGGGCTTCCGGACTTTCCGGATAGGGTTTGGCGAGGTCCTGCACCAGTGCCAGCACAGCTTCACGGTCGCGTTGCCGTGCCAGCATCTGGTTCAGGTGGAGGAAGGCGGAGGCGCGGCTTTCACCATCGGTGGCGATGAGCTTTTCGAGATGGGGGCGCGCTTCGTCCAGGCGACCGCTATTGATGAGCAGAGCGGCGGCCGTCTGGGTTGCCTGGGCTGAATCCGGATCGAGTGACTGCCACAGCGCTGCTGCGTCGCCAGCCTGGGTGGCTTGCCGCCCCTGGATTGCGGTTTCCGTCGCGCGCTTTGCCAGGCGGGGATCGCGGGTCTGTTTCGCCAAATCCAGCAGTGCTTCCGCTGCCAGTTCAGGCTGGCCACGTTGCAGAGCCATTTCACCCACCAGATATTGATAAAGTGATTGTGCCGTCAATTCCTGATTTGGCAGGGAGGGTTTCTTCTCCTCGGTCCGGGGTTTTTCCACTGGATCAGCGGGTGGTTTGGCCTTTAATGGCGCGCACGCTGCCAATGCCAGAATGGAGGAAGTCAATAAGGCGAATTTGAGTTTCAGGGTGGGCATCTTGGAGCTCGGAGTCTCAAGTATAATCAGTTTCAGTGCTTGCCAAGTATAGGCATAACCCTTTGAACTGGCTACTCTGAACTCATGGTTGAAATGCCGCCTTCCCTTCGTGCCCGCAATTTGAGCCGCCGCCATGGCCAGCGCATGGTGCTGGAAGCGCTCGATCTGGAGTTGTATCCGGGCGAGATTCTGGGCCTGCTGGGGCCGAATGGCGCTGGCAAGTCCACCACGATGCGGATTCTGACCGGCAATCTGGCCCCCGACTCAGGCAAAGTCGAAATCTGCGGCGTGGACCTGTGCGAGGAGCCAGTGGCAGCAAAGATGCATCTCGGTTACCTGCCTGAAATTCCGCCCTTGTATCGGGAATTGGCAGTGAGCGAATTTCTGCATTTTGCGGCGCGTTTGCACCGGGTGCCGGAATCCGGCGTGGGGGCTGCGGTAACCGAGGCACTGCGGCGCTGCGATCTGACGAAGGTGGCGCAGCGCCTGATCGGCAACTTGTCCAAGGGTTACCAGCAACGAGTCGGAATCGCCCAGGCGATCGTCCATTCGCCCGCGGTGATTGTTCTGGACGAGCCGACGGCTGGGCTGGATCCGCTGCAAATTCGCGAAATTCGTGCCTTGATCGCGGAACTGGGCCGTTCCCATGGCGTGATCATGTCCACCCATTTTCTGCCTGAAGCAGAAGCACTCTGCAATCGGGCGCTGATCCTGCATCAGGGCAGGGCGGTCTTCAGCGGGCCGATAGCGGGCCTGCGGCAACAGTGTGCGGGCGATAGCCTGGAAGATTGTTTCGTCCATTTGACCCGGCTGGGAGCTGCGGCATGATTGCCACGATTGCGGCCAAGGAGCTCAGGGTGCTGTTCGGCTTGCCGCTGGCCTGGATTACCCTGGGCGTATTGCAAGGAGTGCTGGCATGGCTGTTCCTCAGCCAGGTGGATGCCTTTCTCGGGCTGCAGGCGCAACTGGCGCTGCTCGCCAACCCGCCGGGGGTGACGGAGATGGTGGCGGCACCCCTGTTCGGGGCGGCTGCCATGCTGTTGCTGGTGGTGACGCCGGTTCTCGCCATGAGGCTGATTGCGGAAGAGCGCCGCAATCATACCCTGCCCCTGCTGCTTTCCGCCCCGGTTTCTTTGCCTGCCATCGTGCTGGGCAAGTTTCTCGGGCTGTGGGTTTTTCTTTGCCTGATCGTCATCCTGCCCACGCTCATGGCGCTTTCGCTCCATGCGGGTGGAACGCTAGATATGGGCCTGTTGCTGGCCAATTTGTCGGGCATGGTGTTGCTGGCCGCCAGCCTTGCCGCGCTTGGACTGTATTTTTCCTGCCTCACCGCACATCCTGCCGTGGCGGCTATCAGCGGCATGGGCGCTTCCCTCGGCCTGTGGCTGCTGGATCTTGTGCTGAAGGATGTGGGGGCCTTGCATGCCTTATCGCTGTTGCTGCATTTTGAGCGCCTTAGCCGGGGTTTCCTGAACAGCGCCGATGTGGCCTATTTCCTGCTGTTCACGGCAGCTTTCCTGATGCTGGCGGTGCGCCGCCTTGACCGGGACCGGGTGCGCGGCTGAAAACCATGAAAAACTTCTCCCGGCTGCATTTCTGGCTGCGCCGTCATCCCCGGCTTTATACGCTCCTGCTGCTAGGCATGGTGAGCGTTGCGGGTGCGATTTCCCAGCGCTATTACTGGCAATGGGATGTTACCCAGAATGGGCGCCATACGCTAAGCCAGGCCAGCCGCAACGTGCTGAACGAGATGCCGGGGGCGGTTGTCGTGACTGCCTATGCCGCCATGCTGGATGCGCAGCATGGCGACCTGCGCCGTCCAATTCGTGATTTCATTGCCCGTTATCAAGGCATCAAACCTGATCTGGTGCTGGATTTCATTGATCCAACAGTTCAGGCAGAGCTTGCCCGCGTAGCGGGGGTGCGGGTCAATGGCGAATTGGTGCTGAGCTATGGCGGGCGCAGTGAACACCTCACTACGCTGAACGAACAGGATTTCACCAATACCCTGATGCGGCTTGCCCGTGGGCATGAGCGGCTGGTCATGAGCGTGAGCGGCCATGGCGAGCGCAGGCTGGACGGCGGTGCACCGCATGACCTAGGCGAACTCGGACGTCAGCTTGCCAACAAGGGTTTTCGCAGTGCGGCTTCAAGCCTGGCCCTGGTGCCGGAAATACCCGCCGAGGTCAATGTGTTGCTGCTTACCCAGCCGCGCACTCCGATTCCGCCGGGCGAGGTCGACAAGGTCAGGCGCTATCTGGCGCGTGGCGGCAGCCTGCTGTGGCTGCTGGAACCCGGTTCGCTGCAGGGTTTGCAGCCCATCGCCGAAGTGCTGGGCCTGGCGCTGACGCCGGGCGTGGTGGTCGACCCCGCCGCGCTTGAGGCGGGCTTTCCGCTATCAACCGCGGTGGCAGCCCAGTATGGACCACATGCGGTGACCGCCCAGTTCGATCTCATTACGCTGTTTCCTCATGCCCGTGCCGTGGGCATGAGTGATGACCCAGGCTGGCATGCCACGCCGCTGATAGAAACCTCCATGCGCGCCTGGGTGGAGAACGGGGCGGCGGATAAGCAAGGTATATTCAACGAGGGCCAGGATATTCCGGGGCCGGTAGTGATCGGCTGGGCTTTGGAGCGAGAGCAGGAAGAAGCCAGGCAGCGTGTTGCCGTGATCGGCAGCGGGGATTTCCTGGCCAACGCCAATCTTGGCAATGCGGGCAATCTTGATCTCGGTATCAATTTGTTCAACTGGTTGGCGGGAGATGCAAAGCTCATCACCATACAGCCCAAGAACACGCTGGACGCCGCCTTGAATGTCAGTAAAACGGGGGCGACAATGCTTGCGTCGGTTTTCCTGCTCATGCTGCCCCTGATTTTTTTTGTAATCGCTTTCCTTGTCTGGCGCCGCCGGCACAACAGTTAACCTATTCCATGGCCCAAGCATGCCTGAACTTCCTGAAGTCGAAACCACCCGCCGCGGTCTGGCGCCCCATCTGAGCGGCCAGCGCATTGCGGCGGTGATTGTCCGCAATGCTCGCTTGCGCTTTCCGATTGTTCCCGAACTGGCGCGGATGCTTCCAGGGTTGGAGATAAAAGGCATCGCCCGGCGCGGCAAATATTTGCTGCTGGATTGCGGTCAGGGTTGGCTGATTCTGCATCTGGGCATGTCCGGCAGCCTGCGCATTCTGCCCGAGGCTACGCCGGAGGAAAAACATGACCACTTCGATCTGGTGCTGGAGAATGGTTTTTGCATGCGATTGCGAGATCCGCGCCGTTTTGGTGCCGTGATCTGGACACAAACTGACCCAATGCGTCACCCTTTGCTGGTGAAACTGGGCGTGGAACCACTGACGGCTGATTTTGATGGCGTCTGGCTCTACCAAGTTACGCGTGGCAAGAAGACCAGTATCAAACAAACCCTGATGGATGGCCACCTGGTGGTGGGCGTGGGCAATATTTATGCCAACGAGGCCTTGTTCCGTGCCGGCATCAAGCCCACGCTTCCAGCTTCGCGACTGGGGCGGGAGCGCTGCGGCAGGCTGGCCCGGGCGGTGAAAGCGGTGTTGGAACAGGCAATTGCCGCAGGCGGCAGCAGCCTGAGGGACTTTGTAGACAGTAGTGGCAAACCGGGGTATTTCCAGCAGCAGTACTTTGTATATGGCCGCGCCGGAGCGCCTTGCCATGTCTGCGCCAGCCCCATCCGCCTGCTCCGGCAGGGGCAGCGATCTACCTTTTACTGCCCATGCTGTCAGAAATGATGCTTCGTGGCATGTAACTTGCCTAAGTTAATGCAATTCAAGCTTCATGAAAACACTGAGAATTCACGTGGATGGCATTGTTTAATTGGTATTTTATGCTAAAGTACGATGGCATCGCGTGGTCGAGACGGTAACGGGGAAACACATGACAAACAAAAATCTGGTCGCACATTTTGAGGCTTACAGCGCTTGGCGCACTGGGCTGTCCGATAATATCAGCGGCTACCGCAACTGGTTGAACGAGCAGGAGCTGAACGACGGCCAGACTGATCTGCGCATTCAGCACATTCTCGATCGCTTGCGCGACGACAAGCTCAATGTGGCCTTCGTGGCCGAATTTTCGCGCGGAAAATCCGAGCTGATCAATGCCATTTTCTTCGCCGGCTACGGTCTGCGCCTGCTGCCCTCCAGCGCAGGACGCACCACCATGTGCCCCACCGAGTTGATGTACGAAGAGGGGCGCGAACCCTGTATTCAACTGTTGCCGATTGAAACTCGCGCCAGCGATACCACGACCACGGAATACAAGCGGTACGTGGACGAGTGGCAGGTATTCCCGCTCGATGTCAATTCTGCCGAAGGCATGCTGGCCGCTTTCCAGCAAGTGAGCCAGGTCAAGCGGGTCAGCAAGGAAGAGGCGCAACGCTACGGGCTGTTCGACGAAAAAAACCCGGATAACGCGTTCACCCTGCAGGCCGACGGCACGATAGAAGTGCCTTGCTGGCGCCACGCCATTATCAATTTCCCCCACCCTTTGCTGAAACAGGGGCTGGTGATCCTGGATACACCGGGTCTGAACGCGATCGGTACCGAGCCCGAATTGACCATCAACATGCTGCCCAATGCCCATGCGGTTCTGTTCATGCTGGCTGCGGATACCGGCGTGACCAAGACCGACATTGAAGTCTGGCGCGATTACGTCGGCAATCCCCAGGGGCGCCAGAAGGGCCGCCTGGTCGTACTTAACAAGATCGATGGTTTGTGGGATGAACTCAAGAGCGGCGAGGAAATCGAGCGCGAAATTCAGTCTCAAGTCACCAGCAGCGCTGATCTGCTGGGCATCAAGGCATCCCAGGTATTTCCCATCTCGGCTCAGAAAGGCTTGCTGGCCAAGATTAACCAGGACCCGTTGCTGCTCGAAAAGAGCCGTCTGCCGGCACTGGAAAAAGCCCTGTCCGACGAGTTGATTCCTTCCAAGCAGGAAATCGTGCGCGACAATACCCAGAGTGAAGTCGAGGACATGATGAGTGTCACGAATTCCATCCTCGACGCGCGCATGAGCGGCGTGAGCGAGCAACTGGAAGAACTCAAGGGCCTGCGCGGCAAGAATCAGGACGTGATCGAGCACATGATGGAGAAGGTCAAGCGCGACAAGGAAAGCTTCGAAAAAGGCTTGCAGCGTTTCCAGGCGTTACGCAGTGTGTTTTCGCAGCAGACCAATATCCTATTTACCTATCTCGGCATGGATTCGCTCAAGGTCGAAGTGAAGAACACCCGTGATGCCATGGTCAGCAGCCGTTTCAGCAAGGGCATCCGCGATGCGATGAACGGTTTTTTCAAGCATGTGTCGGAAAATATCAGCGAATCCGGCAAGCAGGTCGAAGAAATCAAGCACATGATGGACAGCATGTATAAAAAGTTCAGCGAGGATCATGGCTTGTCGCAGAGCGCGCCTCCTCCTTTCTCGACGCTGAAATACCTGAAGGAGATCGCCAAGCTGGAAAAGGGCTACAACGATCACTTCAATACGGCGCTGAACATGCTGACCAATGAGCAGTTCACGCTGACCACCAAGTTTTTTGAAACCATTGCCAGCCGGGTGGTCCACGTTTATGAGGTGGCCAATCGCGATGTCGAAAACTGGCTCAAGGCAGTGATGGCGCCGATGGAAACCCAGGTGCGGGAGCATCAGTTGCAATTGCGCCGCCGCCTGGAAAGCATCAAGCGCATTCACAAGGCAACGGATACCCTGGAAGACCGGATTGCAGAGCTGGAGCAGATGGAAGCAGTCATTGCCGCGCAACTCGACGATCTCCGGCGTTTGCAGCGGGGTTTGGCGCAGGCGCTGGATTTCGAAAGCGGCTCCCAGCAACTCGCAGCCTAGGGATCAGAAACACAAAACCCCGCACGGAGCGCTCAGGCTCCCGATGCGGGGTTTTTTACGCGCGGCGTTTAGCCCTGGGCGCTTAACTTCTCGTACTTGGCTTGCAGCTCGTCCTTGCTTTCGGTGTGCTCCGGATTGACGATGATGCAGTCTACCGGGCAGACCGAGATGCACTGCGGTTCATCATAGTGACCGACGCATTCGGTGCACAGGCTGGGGTCGATGATATAGATTTCGTCACCCTGCGAAATTGCGCCATTTGGGCACTCAGGCTCGCATACGTCGCAGTTGATGCATTCGTCGGTAATCATTAATGCCATGGCAGTTTCCTCGTTCGTTTAGTTAAAGTTGATAATCCTGTTGCTCAGCCTGCTGCTCACCACGGGCTGCACAAATTGGCTGACATCTCCGCCCAGCAAGGCAATTTCACGCACCATGCTGGCAGAAATGAACATGTACTGTTCAGAGGGGGTGAGAAAAATCGTTTCAACATTGGGATACAGGTTGCGGTTCATTCCTGCTAGCTGAAATTCATATTCAAAATCCGATACCGCTCTTAATCCACGCAATATGATAGTCGCTTCCTGCTGTTGCAGGAAATGGATAAGCAATCCGGAAAAACCGGTAACACGTACATTGGCACAATTTTTCAGCACCTCTGACGCCATTTCAACGCGCTCCTGCAGGCCGAAAAAAGGCTGCTTGGAGCGGCTGTCCGCTACTGCCACGACGACTTCATCGAATATGCGCGAGGCGCGGCGAACCAGATCCTCGTGGCCTCGGGTAACCGGGTCAAAGGTGCCGGGGTAAATGGCCTTGAGCATGTGTCAGCCCGCTTTCCTTAAAAGATAGTAATGCACCAGACCCGCCTTGCCCTGGCGCCAAGTCTGCCATTCTGCCGGAAATTCGAGCGGTGCGTCGGCTTCGGTGTATACCAGGCCTCCATCCGCTAAATGGGGTAATAGCCTGGGTAAAACAAGAGGCAGCAGATTCAGTTGATAGGGCGGATCGACAAAGATCACATCGAAATTCCGCGCTTCATGGTCCAGAAATTCAAGCGCATCCGCAACTACCAACTCAAAATTTTCAGCTTTCAACAGGGCGGCGTTTTGCTTCAGCGCCCGCGCTACCTTGCTATCACGCTCGACCATTACAACCTGTCGGGCGCCGCGCGAAAGCGCCTCAAATCCCAATGCGCCACTGCCTGCAAAGAGATCGAGGCAGCATTTGCCAGCCATGATCTGGCCCAGCCAGTTGAATACCGTTTCCCTCACCCGGTCAGGAGTGGGCCTCAATCCTACCACATCGGGAAAGGTGAGCAAGCGGCTGCGCCACTCCCCGCCAACGATACGGACGCGGTTACTTTTCGCCATCACCGCCCACAATTACCGTCACCATACTTTCAGGGTCAATACGGCGCTTGAATGCATCCTTGACGTCTGCCAGTGTGACTTTATCAACCTTGTTCGCAAAGTCATCGAGATAATTCAGTGGCAGCTGATAGAAACCAATCAGGCCGAGGTAGCCGAGGATTTTTTTGTTGCTGTCGATGCGTAGTGGAAAACCGCCTCCGATATTCTGCTTCGCTCTCCGCAACTCGTCCTGGGTTGGCCCCTCTGTCACGAACCGGGTGAGTGTGGTGCGGACGATGTCGAGAGCTTGCTGGGATTGTTCCTGCTTGGTCTGCAGGCCGATCTGAAATGGGCCGGGTTGCGCAAGCGGCAGGAAATAACTGTAAACGCTGTAAGCGAGGCCGCGTTTCTCGCGAACTTCATCGGTCAGCCGGGAGGCAAATCCGCCACCGCCCAGAATATAGTTGCCGAGGTAAAGTGCAAAATAATCCGGGTCGTTGCGGCTCATGCCCGGAGTGCCGAGCAGGATGTGACTCTGGCTTGCCGGGTGGGGGATTCGGAGGGTCTCTCCCCGTGCCGGAGGCGCGATTACGGGCAGGGCCGGCAGGGGGGCAGTGGCACGCGGCAGCCCGGCGGAAAGCTGCTCGGCGATGGTTTCTGCCTGAGCGCGGCTGACATCCCCCACCAGGGAGATCACCGCGGCCTCGACGACATAGTGTCGGCGGTAAAATGCGGCTACATCCTGGCGTTGCAGTGTGGTCAGCGTTTCGATCTTGCCCGTGCCAGGCAGTCCATAGGGGTGGGCACCATAAAGGGCTGCGTAAAAGGCCTTCTCGCCGATTGGCCCAGGCTGGGTGCTTTCTTCCTTTAGCCCGGCAATGGTACGGGCTTTTTCGCGTTCAATGGCGGACTCCGGAAAGTCCGGCTGTTGCAACACCCTGGCCAGCAAATCGAGCGACTGGTTGCGTTCGCGCTCGCTGCTTAGCGTGCGCAATGTCATTCCGGCACGATCCGGCTCGAAGCTTGCAGCAAGCTGTGCGCCCACATCGGCCAGACGGCGTGAAATGGTTTCCTCTGGCAAACCGCTGGCGCCCAGGCTCAGGGTTCGTGCGGTCAGGCTGGCCAGTCCCGCCTGGGCGGGCGCATCACGGCGCGCTCCGGCATCGAATTCAACGCTCACGTCCAGTAGCGGCAGGCCGCGGCTTTCCACAAAGTACACCTGCGCGCCACTGGCGGTTTGCCAGTGCTGGATGGGCAGGGCGGCGTGGGCGGCACTAGCGAGGAAATACACAAGGCCGCCCAGTAGTGAAGTTGTCAATTTAGTGAGCATGGCGTCCTCCGACCGAATTTTGAGTGGGTCGCTTCGCTTCCATTGGTTGTGGATCGAGCGTGGCAAGCGTGAGTCCATCATCTTGCAGATATTTTTGCGCCACGGCCTGGACCTGTTCCGCTGTGACAGCATTGAGCCTTTCCAGCATGACTTTTTCATCGCGCCATGAGAGTCCCGTGCTTTCCATTTGGCCAATCAGCATGCCCTGATAGAACATCGAGTCGCGCTGGTAGACCTGAGCGGCGACGACCTGGGCCTTGACCCGCTGCAACTCCTCTGCGCTGATGCCTTCACGCTGCACGCGGGCGATTTCCTGGCGAATGCCCTGCTCCAGATCGAGCACGTTTTGGCCTTCGCTGGGCGTAGCTTCGATCAGAAACAGCCCCGGGCCACGAGAAATGGCGCCATAACCGGCACCAACATCGGTCGCCAGACGGCTCTCTCGCACCAGTGCCTGATTCAGGCGCGCAGCGGCATGACCATCCAGCACGCCCGACAGAATTTCAAGCGCATAGGGCTCGATGTCCTGGCTGACATCCTGGAGAACGGGAACGCGGTAGGCCAGCGCAATGTAAGGCAGCTTGGCTTGCGCTTTCACCAGTACACGCTTGATGCCGCGTTGTTGCGGTTCCTGCTGCGGTTTGCGGGCCGGCAGTGGATGCGCCTTGAGTGGACCGAAATGGGTTTGCGCCAGCTTGAACACTTCCTCGTGCTGGACGTCGCCGACCACCACCAGGGTGGCGTTATTGGGTGCATACCAGCGCTGGTACCAGGCACGAGCATCCTCCACGCGCATGTTTTCCAGATCGTCCATCCAGCCGATCACAGGATGACGATAGGGGTGTGCGCTCAATGCAGCGGCATTGAGCTGTTCGAAAACCAGGGCCTGGGGTTTGTCATCGGTGCGCATGCGGCGCTCTTCCATCACGACCTGGATTTCCTTGGCGAATTCCTGTTCCGTCAGTACCAGGTTTTCCATGCGGTCTGCCTCCAGCTTGAAAGCCAGCGGCAGTTTATCGGTTTTCAGTTGCTGGAAATAGGCGGTGTAGTCGCGGTTGGTGAAGGCGTTTTCGCGCCCACCCGCTTCCGCGATGATTTTGGAAAACTGGCCTGCCGGGACTTTGGGTGTGCCCTTGAACATCATGTGCTCCAGCACATGTGCCACCCCGGTCGTGCCGTTCTGTTCGTCCATGCTGCCTGCACGGTACCAGATCTGGGATACCACCACCGGCGCGCGCCGGTCTTCCTTGACGATCACCTTCATGCCATTGGCCAGCCGGTGTTCATAAGGGTTGGCGGCCGCTCCACCGGCCAGTCCGAGCAGGGCTATCCCCAGCAACGCTTTTGTCAGCACATAAACCTCCTACTTTTTGGTATCTATTCAGGATAAAATGGTGGGGATTATAAGCTATCCCCATTCACTGCAATATCACACTGACACGAAACCACCATGTTTAGTTTCTTCAAGAAGTCCGAAGCGCCCGTAGTCGAAGAGGAGAGCAAGCCAGAAGGCTGGGCTGCACGATTGAAACAAGGCCTGACGCGTACCCGTGAGCAATTCGGGCGCAAGGTGGCGAATCTTTTCGGCAGCGGCGCCAAAATTGACGACGCGTTGTATGAAGAACTGGAGACCATTCTTCTGACCTCGGACGTGGGTGTGGCCGCCACCCAGCACCTGCTGGATGATCTTCGCGTTCGCGTCAGGCGTGATGGACTGGTCGAGGCCGGGCAGTTGAAAGACGCGCTTCAGCAGTCCTTGCTGGCATTGCTGGAGCCACTGGAAGCGCCGCTGGAGGTCGAGGGCCAGCGCCCCTTCATTATCATGCTGGCAGGGGTAAATGGAGCGGGGAAAACCACTACCATCGGCAAGCTGGCAAAATATTACCAATCCCGAGGAAAATCGGTGCTTCTGGCGGCAGGAGACACCTTTCGTGCAGCGGCACGGGAGCAACTGATGATCTGGGGTGAGCGCAATAATGTCACCGTGATTACCCAGGAAAGCGGAGACTCCGCCGCCGTAATTTTCGATGCCATCCAGGCCGCCAAGGCGCGTGGCATTGATGTGGTGCTGGCGGATACTGCGGGTCGATTGCCAACGCAGTTGCACCTGATGGAAGAAATCAAGAAAGTGAAGAGAGTCATTGCCAAGGCTGAATCCAGCGGACCTCACGAAGTGCTGCTGGTGCTTGATGCCAATACCGGCCAGAACGGTCTGGCGCAGGTCAAGGCTTTTGATGATGCGCTGCAGGTGACGGGCCTAGTGTTGACCAAGCTCGACGGGACGGCCAAGGGCGGCATCATTGCGGCCATCGCCCGTACCCGGCCGATCCCGATTCGCTTTATCGGGGTGGGCGAGCAACTCGATGATCTGCGCCCATTCGTGGCGCAGGAGTTTGTCTCAGCCCTGTTCGAATAAGCAGTTATAACAGCCGCAGAATAAATTCCCATTCCTTGGGATCGACTGGCGTGATCGAGAGCCGGTTGCCCTTCTGCAAAATGCGCATGTGTTCCAGTTCGGGGTGGCCGCGCAGTTCCTTGATGCTCACCAGCCGGGTTTTCCTGACCAGCTTTACATCCACATTCATCCAGCGCGGGGTTTCCGGTGTCGCCTTGGGGTCGAAGTATTTGTTGTCGGGGTCAAACTGGGTCTGGTCCGGGTAAGCGAGTTTGCTGACCGTTGCCAGCCCGGCGATACCCGGCTCGTCGCAGCTCGAGTGATAAAAAAACACCTGGTCGCCGACCTTCATCTGATCGCGCATGAAATTGCGTGCCTGGTAGTTGCGTATGCCATACCAGGCAACACTCTGGTTGGGCATGGCAGCAAGATCGTCTACGCTGACATCGGAGGGTTCTGATTTCATGAGCCAGTAACGCATGAGTCTATCCTGAGTTCAAATGGGAGAAAGTGTGTTTCGTCTGAAGCGGTAAAGCTGGTGTTCGGTAAGCGCGGCATCAAGTGGCATGTCCCACGGGTCGCGAGGCACTTGTTTGACTTTCTGGTTTTCATAACCGATTCCGACCAGATAGGGCTTTCGCCAGATTTTTCGTCGGCCAAGAAATGCCAGGCTGGTGTCGTAGAATCCGCCGCCCATCCCCAATCGGAATCCTTCTTCATCAAATCCCACCAGTGGCATGAACAACAAGTCCAGCCGGCTGGCGCGGATTGGCCGGGGCGACCAGTGTTCGTGTATGCCAAAGCGGTTGATGTACCAGCTGGGGCGAGCAGTGATGCGTGTGAAGTAAAGATGTTTTTGAAAGCGGCGTGGCACCACGGGTAAATAGCAGGACTTTCCCAAACGCAATGCCTGGTTGAGCAGCGGAAGCATGTCCATTTCGCCTTCGAAAGGCAGGTAAAAGCCGATGCGGCTATATCGCAGCAGTAGACGCTCGCGCATGGCCACCTGTAGCAGGCTATTAGCCGCTGCCCGCCGCTGGTGCGGCAAAATCTGGCTGCGCAGTTGGCGCAAATGGCGCCGTAGTTGGGATTTATTCAAGGTGTTAGAAGGGAAAACGACAACAGGTTAGGGGGTAAGTGCCCCCCGCGCATGCCGTCAGGCTATCATCTTGAACCTGAGGTCCAAGAGGGTCGCGGCCCGAGCACTTCAGGCACATCCGCAGAGGGACGCGCACAACAGCACTCTTAAGGGCTACAACCAAACTTTATATATTGGTTCAAAGAATATTTAGCCTTGACGAACACCGCAGGGGACAACTCGGTAAGCTGGCTGCGAAAGACTTTTTCCACTCGCAACCTGCTAAAACAGTTCGTCCTGCTCCGTCATTGCCTGCTCTATTTGAGCCTGCATGGCATTTATTCTACTCTTGAACTCGCCGATGTCAAAAGAACCTGCGATGCGCGTATTCAGTAGTTCGTGCGTGATATTCAAAGCGGCCATGATGGCAATGCGTTCCACGCCGATGACTTTGCCGCTATCGCGAATCTCGCGCATTTTCCGGTCAAGGTAATCCACGGATTGGAGCAGTGCTTCCTCTTCGTCCTCGGGACAGGCAACGCGGAATTCCCGCCCCATGATGGCGACATCCAGGCCCTTTATTTCACTCATTCGGTGGACTCCGGAATTTGCTCCATCAGCGCTTCAAGGCGCGTTTGCGCGCCCTGGATCTTGTCGCCCAGAAGTTTGCTCTGGTTTTGGGCGGTGGCCAGTTGCTGGCGCAATTGAATGTTTTCGGAGCGCAATTGCTGGCACATCTGTGCGATCTGCGCAACTTTCTCTTCCAGTGATTTCATTTCCGCTTGCATGCGCACACTATAATTTGAAAAATCCAGCTAGGTCAACTGCTAACGCTACGTTTTAAAAGTGTTTTGCCACGTTATTTGGGTGGGGATTTCTTGCCTTTCACAACATCCTGTAGAATGCGCGCCTGTTTGAAGGTGCTTCGACTGCCGTCCGGTAGCGAAGTGAAACGGGAAACAGGTCTGCTCATGCATTGTGCACAAGCCTGTGCTGCCCCCGCAACGGTAAGTGAGCGCGAACTTGCCACAACGCCACTGTGATTCAGTGCCTGCATAAAACAGGCCAGGTATGGTCATGGGAAGGCGGCAAGTTAATGCTCACAAGCCCGGAGACCGGCCTTCGACTTTTCCCAACTGTGGTGCTTGCGGGATGGCAAGCGCATTAAGGAGATTGATATGAAACGCCTGCTTCCCGGCCTGTTGGCCCTTTCTTTTCCCGCATTTGGCGAGGAAATTCCAGTATTCAATGGCAACGAAGTCATAGTGACGGCGACGCGCTTTCCGTCCAGGCCAGACATTTCCCCATTCAATGTCATCGTGATCACGCGCGAGGATATTGCCCGTAGCCCGGCACGTTCCCTGCCCGAGTTGTTGATGGAACAGGCCGGAATTTCTGGCCGGAACACGACCGGGACGCCTGACTGGTCTATTGATATGCGCGGCTTCGGCATGACCGGCAATCAGAATACTCTGGTGCTGCTTGACGGTCAGCGCCTTAATGACATCGACCAAAGCACGGTGAAATGGTCGGCCATTCCGGTTGGCGCCATCGAGCGCATCGAGATCATGCGCAATAGTGGCGCAGTGTTGTATGGCGATGGTGCCAGCGGCGGCACCATCAACATCATTACCCGCGCGCCGCGCCAGGGCGTTGCTGGTGAAGTCAAGGCAACCGTGGCCAGCTACGATACCGCAGCACTGGAAGGACTGCTCAATATTGGTGGGGAATCTGCCGCCCTGAGGCTTGCCGCGAATCACTACGAATCGGATGGCTACCGCCGCAACAACCGCAATGTGCAGAAGAATCTGGAGGGCGATTTGCGTTTTGCCGCAGGTAAGAACGATTTTAGCTTGAAATTCGGCGCTGACAGCCAGGATCTGCGTTTGCCCGGCAACCGCCTGGTCGACCCGACCATCGGCATCAACCAGCTGGAAACAGACCCGCGCGGGGCCGCGACGCCCAATGATTACGCCACCCGTGACGGCCATCACATCGGCTTGGGCCTCAACCGCGCCTTGGCCTTTGGCGAGTTCGCCGGCGAAATCGCTTACCGCAGCAAGTCCGAGGCTATCTACAATCCAACCTACCCAAGCTCGGCTTGGGACAGATACCTGGAAACAGACCTCGACCTGCTGTCCGTTACGCCGCGGCTGAAAATCGTCGGAAACGCTTTTGGCCTGCCGCACAGCCTGGTCACTGGGCTGGACCTGATGCACTGGAACTATGATTCACGCGGTGCCAGCAGCCCTTCCAGCGTGGCCTCGCCCGCCAATCATCCCTCTGGTACCCAGCGCAGCCTTGCTTTCTATGCCCAGGATAGTGTCCGCCTGAGTGATGCGACTATGCTGCAGGTTGGTGGGCGGATCCAGTCCATTCAGTATCACGTCAAGGACCAGGTGAATCCCACCAACGACCAATCCCAGGATCGTAGTCCGCGCGCCTTTGAACTCGGCCTGCGGCACAGGATCGACAATGGGACCAGTCTGTTCGGAAAGCTTGGGCGTAGTTTTCGCGTCGCCACCGTCAACGATGTTTACAACAGTTTCACTTACACGGTGAACATGCTGGAACCCCAGACCTCGCATGATCGCGAAATCGGTATCGAACATCGGGGGGGCAGCTACAGCCTGCGCGGCGCGCTGTACCATATGGACCTCAATAACGAGATCCACTTCAACGTCCTGACCTTCGAGAACATGAACCTCTCTCCGACCCGCCGGCAAGGCATGGAGCTTGATGGAAAACTGGCCATTGCCCGTAGCGTCGAATTGTTTGCAAATTACACCTACACAGATGCCAAGTTCCGTGAAGGCGTCTATGGCGGCACCGACCTTTCCGGAAAAAACATCCCCAATGTGCCAAGGCACCGTGCGACGATTGGCGCTTCCTGGTCTCTATCGGAGAAAACACGCCTGAATGGAGCGGTCAGTTACACCAGCGAGCAGTATTTCGATAACGACCAGACCAACAGCTTCAACCAGAAAATGCCGGACTATACTGTCGTAGATCTGAAGCTGATGCACAAGGAAGGTAACTGGACGCTGGCGGCGGGCATCAACAACCTGCTGAATGAAAAATACTTCACCTATGGCACGCGTAGCACCTGGACTCCAGGCCGCTACACGGCCTACCCCATGGCGGAACGCAACCTGGCGCTTAGCGTCGGTTATACGTTCAAATAAGGGGCTGGCAGCGCAAAGAGGCGGACAGCATTGCGGTCCGCCTTTTTCTTTTACACCAAACTTTGCTATCGTGCGTGCATGCTTAAAGATGCAATCGATCTGACTTCTCTTCGCCGTGTCCTGGTCATCAAATTACGCCACCACGGCGACGTGCTGCTGACTTCGCCGGTATTCACCACATTGAAAAACCATGCGCCCCACATCGAGGTGGATGCATTGGTCTATCAAGATACGGCGGAGATGCTGACATTTCATCCGGCGATCTCGGAAGTGCACACCATCGACCGGGGCTGGAAAAAATTCGGGCTATTCAGTCAGGTGAGTGAGGAGTGGCGTCTGTTCTCGCGTCTGCGGGCCAGGCAGTACGACCTGGTGATCCACCTTACTGAACATAACCGCGGCGCCTGGCTTGCCCGCCTGCTGGACGTGCCGCATGCAGTGACGCGCAATGTGCGCGGACGCGGCTATTTTTGGCGCAACAGCTTTACCCATTTATATCCTGTTCCTGGCGGAACGTTCCGCCATACGGTCGAGACACAACTCGATGCCTTGCGCAGGATTGGCCTTTTCCCGGGAGAGGGCGAGCGCATGCTGACGCTTGATCCGGGCGAGGCGGCAAGAGAGGATGTGCGGCATAGACTGGAGCAGCATGGCCTTGCAGGCAAGGATTTTATTCATATCCACCCGGCTTCGCGCTGGATGTTCAAGTGCTGGCCGGCCGGCCATATGACGGAGCTGATGCGCGCCTTGCAAGCTCAAGGCCAGAGGATTGTGGTCACGGCGGCACCGGATGCGGCTGAGCAAGCGCTGGTGCGGGAGATGCTGGCGCCGCTTGAATGGCCTGTAGTAAACTTTTCCGGGCAGTTGAACCTGAAACAGCTGGCGGCGCTGACGTCCATGGCTAAAGTGTTTGTCGGCGTTGATTCGGCGCCCATGCATATCGCTGCGGCAATGCAAACGCCGGTAGTTGTCCTGTTCGGACCCAGCGGCGATCTCGAATGGGGGCCGTGGCGCGTGCCACATCGCATTCTGACTTCGGCGCATATTTGCCGCCCGTGCGGCAATGATGGTTGTGGCGGTGGCAAGCGTAGCGAATGTCTGGAAGCGATTCCGGTCGAGCGTGTGCTGGCGGCGGTGCAGGAACTGCTTCAGGGACTGTGAAAAGCTTATTTGCTTTACGGTTCGGCAGTCAGCACCTGAACCAGCCACTGCCCGATATCAATAATTTCCTCCGGGCATACGGAGTGGGCCATCGGATATTCTCGCCACTCGACTGCATAGCCATGTTCTTCCAGCCAATCGCGCGAGGCGATGCCTTGTCCTAGTGGGATGACGCTGTCTGCCGTGCCATGCGCCATGAAGATCGGCGCGCCGGTACTGGCCGTGCTGGCTTCGGAAACCAACGTGTGCGTTAGTGGCAAATAAGTGGAAAGCGCCAGCAACCCCGCCAGAGGTTCGGCATGGCGCAGGCCGGTGTGAAGCGCAATAGCGCCGCCCTGGGAGAAGCCGGCCAGCACAATGCGTGAGGCAGGAATGCCGCGCGCCTCTTCCCGGTGGATGAGCGCCTCCACTCGCTGCTGTGAGGCGCGGATACCGGCTTCGTCCTCGATCTGGCGCAGGTCCTGGCTGCAGACATCGTACCAGGCGGGCATGATGTAGCCGTTATTGATCGTGACCGGTAGCAGCGGTGCATTCGGGAAGATGAAACGCACCGCCAGTTGGGGTGGCAGGCCAAGTTCGGGAACGATGGGGGCAAAGTCGTGGGCGTCGGCGCCCAGTCCGTGCAGCCAGATGACAGCGCTGGATGGGTTTGTTCCGGTGGCGATTTCTAATGCGTTCATCTGAACATTTTCCTGGCGTAGTGTTGCACGCTAGCCCTTGGCAACAACGTCAAATCCCGCCTGTACATAATCCGGACCGTGTTCGACCGCCGCATGCAGACGAATGGTATAAGTCTTACCCTGGGCCTTGAGTTGAACCAGCCGTGCCGGAACATGCGCAGAGGCGGATAGCAGCAGGCTGCGTCCCAGTTCAAGTTTTGGCAGTTCAGGCAGGTAAATGGCCGGGCTTGGTGCCCCCAACTCACCGGGCAGGGGATGAAGTTCCACAACAATGGCTGTCTGGCTCAGGGTTTGGATACCGGCATGGACCTTGAGCGGCGGTTCGTTGCTGATGCGGCGCACGATGCCGATGGCAAAACTCTTGCCGATAGTTGCCTTGAGGCCCACCAGCGTGCCGATTTTCAGCGGTTCCTTGTCGCTACGTGTAAAAGTGACGCCATAGCCGCTCAATGATTCATTTTCAACCTGCCACTGCTGCGCCCCGGATTCAAACAGTTCAGGCTCTCCGCTGGGTTTGAGCGCGGTTTGCGTGTTTGTGTTCTCGACACTGAATGTTGCCGTGACACCGCTCTTCTTGCCGCCCTGTAGATGTATCAGGATATTGGCAAAATCCTGCAACACCAGCAGCGATTTTTCGGCAGTTATCCTGGCATGCTTGCGCGTGGTGAGTTGACCTGACCAGCGTTCGGAAACTTCTTCGATCAATTCGAGGCAGGCTGGCAGGCGGCAATCTTCCCCCAGTTTGAGGCGGGCGGGCAACTCTCCCTGCTTGAGTTGTTCCACGGTTTTGGCAATCACTACCAGCATCAGTTCGATGCCCCAATAGCGGTATTTCTCCCCCAGCATGTTGCGGCGCAGTTTTCTGGCTGGCTTGGTGTCGCCCAGATTGACGGCATAGAGCTGGCGGTGGGGGCGGAAGCCGGCCTCGATAACCAGGCTTTTTGACCAGCTGTCGAGCCACAGATCGACGCTTTCGATCTGTGACGGGCGCAGGCTGGCAGGGTTGGACAGGTGCAGCATCATGGGCTGCAGATACTCGCTGGTACAACTGGTGTCGTCCTGTTCGGGGTGTAGCCGCACCGGAACGCGTTCTATCTTTTCCTGTTCGGCGAACAGGAAAAGCCGGTGCAGGCGGCGCCACACATGTGATTCAACCGGCAGGTAGCGCATGTGGCTCCACTTTGCCTGCATGGCATGGAAATGCAGCGCCTTGGCGGTAAGCAAAGGCAGTTGTTCGCGAATTTTTGCATTGCCGGGATTCTTGGCAAAAGTGCGGATACATTGTTCGTAGCCGGCGCCCATTTCCTCCCAGAATTGCAAAATGGTGGGGAGCCGTTGCCGGGCGGAGTTGTCAGGAGTGTCGGCTGCTGCAAGGAATTCCCGGCACAAAGTTTCCTGTAAGGAAGTGGCTTTCTCATCCAGATAGAGCAGAACCCGTATCCGCTCCTTGAGCGAGGTGTCGGCATTCCGGTTAAGGCCGCCGAGGGCTTTGACGATCTCCTTATGCGCCTGGTAGACGTCGTTCTGCGGCAATTCCTGTACCCAGATGGTGGCGGATTTGAGGTCGCCAACAGGATCATCGCTGGTTTTGCGTAGCAGGGCGTTGATCAGCCCCTTGAAGTCAAACATGTCACCCCCGGATCATTCTGTTTCGTGGGGCTGGATTGTACGCTGCCCGCTATTTAATGGAAAAAACATGAATTTAGCGCGTGTCTGGTTGTGGTCGTTGTGCCGACTTGGGGCGGAAGGGTTGCACCGCTTCCGGCCGCGTTTCCAGATAGGGGCCGCCGATCAGGTCGATACAGTAGGGGACGGCAGCAAAAACGCCATCCAGCGTTTCCTTGATGGCCTTGGGCTGTCCGGGCAGGTTGAGGATCAGGCTTTGTTTGCGAATCACACCTACCTGGCGCGACAGAATGGCTGTCGGCACATATTTCAGACTTACTGCGCGCATCTGCTCGCCAAATCCGTCCAATACCCGGTCCGCCACGGCCAGCGTTGCTTCCGGCGTGACGTCACGGGGCGCCGGGCCGGTGCCGCCAGTGGTAAGCACCAGGCAGCAGGATTCCTCATCCACCAGTTGTTTCAATGCAGCTTCGATTTGCGCCTGTTCATCCGGCACCAGGCGCGTGATGGCTTGGTACGGAGTGGCAAGAGTTGTCTCCAGCCAAGTGTGCAGGGCAGGAATGCCCTGATCCTCGTAGACGCCCTGGAAGGCACGGTCGCTGACAGTGATGAGGCCAATTTTTGCCAGTGGGTAAGTTTGACTCATGGTATTCCCTTAAATAGAGGATGATTTTAACCTGAATCGCCTTTCCCGCAGCAGGGGCAATATTTTCTTTTGCTGTCAATGCTGTCGCTATACAATCGGCCAGAGCGCGATTGATACCAGGGGGAGGTATGCGGGGCTTGAAACATGCACGGGTTTATCTACTGTTATTGGCGGTTTTCGCTGCACAGTCTCCTGCGCGTGCCGACATGGTCGAGATCAGGTTTTCCCCCAGTCTGGTAGGCGCTGCGGATTATCGCGCCGGCAAGCCGGGTTATCCCGCCGTCCTTCTGCTGCATGGCTTTCTGCAGACGCGCAATGCGCCGCCCACGAATCGTCTCGCAGATGCGCTTTCCGATGCTGGATACCCGGTTCTGGTGCCGACGCTTTCGCTGGGGGTAAGCCGCCGTAACAAGAGCCTGTCGTGTGAAGCCGTACATAAGCACACTCTGCAGGATGATCTGCGTGAAATCGGGCTATGGGTAGACTGGCTTGCCGGTCGTGGCCATCGCAGAATTGCCATGACTGGCCATAGCTCCGGCGGCAAGGATGTTCTGGCCTATCTCGCCGCCACGCCCAATGTGCTGGTGGAACGCGCCATTCTGATCGGCATCACGCCTCTTGAGGTAGAGGCCGGCCAGTACCGCAAGGCTCAAGCGGAAAAGCCGGCCGCGTCAGAGCCGGTGCCGCCTCTGCGACGTTTTACCATGGGGTATTGCAAAAACAATTATGCTGCCACGGTGCCCGCCTATCTTTCTTATGCGGACTGGACGGGGGATTTGATCGTGAACCGGTTGGGCCGGGTCAGAGTGCCGGTGGATATCGTTCTTGGCACTAAAGATCAGGTTATCTCTCCGGCCTGGCAGGCCCAGCTTGCGAAAAGCCGAGTGCCGATAAGCTGGATCGAAAATGCCGGACACTTTTTTGACGGTGAGTACGAGTTTGAACTCAGTGATCGGGTGGCGGAAATTCTGAAAAAGAAACCCCATTAAGCAATGCCATTTCTGCACTTCTCATTTTCGCCGCTGTCGGTAAAAACTTATGGAATCGTTTTTATCGTTCTTGGGACTCTGTTTTTTGCCTTCACCAGTTGGCTGATGCTCAATAAAATTCACGCCACCCAGGTTGATGTTGAGCGCAACAGCCAGCGTGCTGCCAGTGCCGAAATCGCACAGGCTTTGGTGCAACTGACCAATGAGCTGGAGCAGGTGGCCAATGCGCTGGGGGAATGGGATGAAACGCGCCAACAACTGAGTGATTCGAGTTACTACGGTTACTGGCGTGATAACCGAGCCCTGCATGGCGGCATGGCGCCGGATTATGTTAATGCAGTGGAACTCTACAATCGCCATGGCCAGCCTCTTGGCGCGGTGGCGCCGGGCATGCCCGGACTAGCCTTACCCCTGCAACGCGTCAAAGTGACCAAGCAGGGAGGGCGCGATTTCATCTATCTGTCTCATCCGATCCAGGATCTCGATGTCACGGGGCAGGATTCTGGTTATGCTGTACTTAAGGTGGATTTTCAGTCTGCCCTGCAGGGTGTGCAGCATTTCCGCTATGCCGATCCGGCCAGTATCGTTCTGTCCCTGCATGAAGGCGAGACCATTCTGTCGGATATGGCCGGACATATTTTGTTCAATGTGGTGCCCAACGAGGAAATATCAGCGCTGCTGAAGTTCCTGATCCGTTATCAGTATCAGATCGCACTCATCGTCCTGTTCTTGTCCTGGGCGTTCTATGCAGCGCTGTCCACGCTGCTGGCGAAACCGTTGTTGAGACTTTCACAACATATTGACACCCTGCGGGACGGGCATGACGGCCTGATGCTCGAGCCACTTGGCGGTGCCCTGGCAGTCAAGGAGTTGGAAAAAGTCCGGAATTCACTTAATGATTACCAGCACCAGCTTGAGTCAATGCATTCCAGTCTGGACCAGAAAAATACCGAACTGTGGAGCATGGCGCACCGCGATTCGCTGACCGGCGTGTTTAACCGGCGCTGTTTCGATGAGGATTGGGGAATGTTGCTGTCGGTTGCAGATGGGCATCGAGTCTCGGTCTCTGTCATGCTGTTCGATTGCGACCATTTCAAACCGATTAACGATACCTATGGCCACCACGCGGGTGACCATGTTCTAAAGTCGATTGCGCAAATCCTGCAGGATACTTTGCGTTCTGGTGACCGCCTCTATCGTTTGGGGGGCGACGAATTTGCCACGATGTTCCTGGAAGCGGATGTTCAACATGTAGAGGATGTGGCAAAGCGCTGCGTGGAGGCGGTGGATCAATATGATTTTTCCGTGCTGGGAATCAAGGAGCCAATCCGGATCAGCATCGGATTGGCCCATGCAGAGGGCGTCAATGCCGAAAGCCTTGTGATGCTGCAAAAGCAGGCTGATGTGGCCATGTATTATGCCAAGCGGCCAGGCCGCGGCAAGATTGCGCTATACGTGGAAGACATGGCGCATGATGGTAATGCCTTGCTTTCGAACCAGGTAACCAATGCGGTGTTCGAAGCCATTGCTTCGGGCGCTTGCCTGGAAATGCATTATCAGCCGGTGGTTAATCTGGGTTCGAGCAAGATCGAGTATTACGAAGCCTTGGCTAGAATTCGGCGCGAACAGGAATTGATCATGCCCGGCGCAATTTTCCCTGTGGTTGAAGGACGGCGTCTGGAAGCAGAGATGGATTTTGCCATTATGGAAAAAGTCCTGGCAAATTTGCGCGACGGTATGATTCCGGTCGGCACAGGGCTGTCGATAAATATTTCCGGCCCGGCTGTCGTTCATCCCCGGATCAAGGAAAAACTGTTGGAATTCGAGCCTTTCCTCAAGGATTACAAACTGGTGCTGGAAATCACCGAAACCGCGCTGATTACCCAGTTGGAAAAGGCTTCCGCCAATTTGAACCAGTTACGTGCGAAAGGCTTCAAAGTGGCGCTGGACGATTTCGGTAGCGGCTACTCTTCCCTTGGTTACCTGGCAAATATGCCGGTGGATATCGTAAAGTTCGATATTTCACTGATCCGCAGCCTGGAGCAGGACGGTGAGCGGCAGGGCAGTATTGTGGAGGGCTTGGCGATGATGATCAAGAAGGCGGGTTATTCCATGGTTGCAGAGGGGCTGGAAACTGAGCAAACGCTGGAGAAAGTCAGACATTTGGGCTTCTCTCACGGCCAAGGCTATCGCCTTGGCCGCCCCGCCCCATTCGCTGTGCTTCCCCCTAGCTGAGTTTTCCGTGACACTGTTTGTATTTCTTGCCTGAGCCGCAGGGGCAGGGGTCGTTGCGACCAACCTTGTCTGTGGCGCGAACGAAGGGTTCATGTTTCTCGCCTCCCTCTTCCGCGTTTTCTTCTCCCTGAGCCAGCGCATCATCATACTCTGCATGGTGGTACTGAATGTTGCCCGGCGCGGGTAGCTGGTCTTCCACAGCGGCGACATCATCCTCGCTCTTTATCTGAACTGTCATGGTGACCTGAGTGACTTCGGCCTTGATGCGTTCCAGCAGGGCGGAAAATAGCTCGAAGGCCTCGCGCTTGTATTCCTGCTTGGGGTTTTTCTGGGCGTAGCCGCGCAGGTGGATGCCCTGGCGCAGGTGATCCAGCGCGGCGAGATGTTCGCGCCAGTGGGTGTCCATACTTTGCAGCATGACCGCGCGTTCGAAATGGTGCAGTACGCCTGCGCCCACCTGTTCCTGCTTGATCTGGTACTGGCTATGTGCAGCTTCCATGACGCGTTTCAGCAGGCCTTCCTCGCCCAGTTTGGAGTCGTCCTCCAGCCACTGTCCCAGTGGCAACTGCAATTGCAGTTCGGCCTGGAGCGCTTTTTCCAGACCGGGGATGTCCCATTGTTCTTCCATGCTCTGATGCGGGATGTACATGCCAAAGGTCTGGCTGATCACATCCTCGCGCATGGCGCGGATCGTGTCTGAAATATCATCGGTTTCCAGCAGTTCGTTGCGCTGGGCGTAAATGACCTTGCGCTGGTCGTTGGAGACGTCGTCGTATTCCAGCAGCTGTTTGCGGATGTCGAAGTTACGGGCTTCCACCTTGCGCTGGGCATTCTCGATGGCGCGCGTCACCCACGGGTGTTCGATCGCTTCGCCCTCGGGCATCTTGAGGCGTTCCATGATGGAGGCCACGCGGTCGGAGGCGAAAATGCGCAGCAGCGGGTCTTCCAGCGAGAGGAAGAAGCGGCTGGAGCCGGGATCGCCCTGGCGCCCGGCACGGCCGCGTAACTGGTTGTCGACGCGGCGGGATTCGTGGCGCTCGGTGCCGATGATGTGCAAGCCGCCGTTGCTGAGAACCTGGTCGTGAATGGGTTGCCACTCCGCCTTGCGCGCTGCGATCCGGGTTGTTTTCTCTTCCTCGCTCAGGCTTTCGTCATTGCGGATGGCGTGGATGTCGCGTTCGATGCTGCCGCCCAGGACGATATCGGTACCACGGCCCGCCATGTTTGTAGCGATGGTGATGGCGTCGGGGCGTCCCGCCTGCGCAACGATTTCTGCTTCGCGCGCGTGCTGCTTCGCGTTCAGCACTTCATGCGGTAGCTTGGCCTGGGTCAGCATTTTGGATAGAAGTTCGGAGCTCTCGATCGAGGTGGTTCCAACCAGCACCGGTTGGCCATGTTTCTGGCAGTTCTTGATATCGTTGATGACGGCCAGGTATTTTTCATTGGCGGTACGGAATACCTGGTCCATGCGATCGTCGCGGATCATATCGCGATGTGTCGGGATGACGACGGTTTCCAGGCCATAAATCTGCTGGAATTCAAAAGCCTCGGTGTCGGCCGTGCCGGTCATGCCCGACAACTTGTTGTACATGCGGAAATAGTTCTGGAAGGTAATCGAGGCCAGGGTCTGGTTCTCTCGCTGGATCTTCACGCCTTCCTTGGCTTCCACGGCCTGATGCAGGCCGTCTGACCAGCGGCGGCCGGACATCAGGCGGCCGGTGAATTCATCCACGATAATCACTTCGTCATTCTGTACCACGTAATTCTGGTCGAGATGGTACAGGGCATGGGCGCGCAATGCCGCATACATGTGATGCATCAGAGCGATGTTGCTCGCGTCGTAAAGGCTTGAGCCTGGCAGCAGCAGACCGGCTTCGGTCAGCAGTCGCTCGGCGTGTTCGTGACCTGTCTCGGTGAGCAGCACCTGATGTGCTTTTTCATCCACGCTGTAGTCGCCAGGACCGTTTTCCTCTTCCTGCTTGACCAGTTTTGGAGCTAATTCGTTAATGCGGTAATAAAGATCGACATTGTCGTCGGCTTGCCCGGAAATGATCAGCGGGGTACGCGCTTCGTCGATCAGGATCGAATCCACTTCGTCCACGATGGCATAGTTGAGACTGCGCTGTACGCGTTCCGTGGGCTGGTAGACCATGTTGTCGCGCAGATAGTCGAAGCCGTATTCATTGTTCGTGCCGTAAGTGATGTCGGCGGCGTAGGCCTGCTGCTTTTCATCGTGCGACATATTGGGCAAGTTGATGCCAACGGTAAGCCCAAGAAAGCTGTGCAGGCGTCCCATCCACTCTGCGTCGCGGCGTGCCAGGTAATCGTTGACCGTCACCACGTGTACGCCCTTGCCGGAAAGGGCGTTGAGGTAGGCAGGCAGGGTGGAAACCAGGGTTTTGCCTTCGCCTGTGCGCATTTCGGAGATCTTGCCGTAGTGCAGCGCCATGCCGCCGACCAGTTGCACGTCGAAGTGGCGCATTTCAAGCACGCGCTTGCTGGCTTCGCGCACCACTGCAAAAGCTTCCGGCAGCAAGTCGTCGAGGGACGCTCCGCTGGTGTACCTTTGCTTGAATTCGTCTGTCTTGGCGCGTAACTGTTCATCGCTGAGGCCCGAAATGGAGGGCTCAAGTGCGTTGATGGCGCGCACGGTTTGCATGTATTGCTTGATCAGCCGGTCGTTGCGGCTGCCGAAGATTTTTCTGACGAGCTTGGTAATCATGGAAACTTCTATCAAAAATTAGGAAGGCTCAGACAATTCAGAGCATCCAGACGGATGCCGAATTTCCTGAGCCTCCAGTTGTTTGTTAACCGGCGGTTTGCAGATAACGTGCCGGATTTTGCGGGGCGCCGTTTTTCAACACCTCGAAATGCAGGTGCGGTCCGGTGGAGCGACCGGTAGAGCCAACTTCAGCAATTTTCTGACCCTGCAAAACGATGTCGTCAACCTTGACCAGTCGCTTCGAGGCATGGGCATAGCGGCTGAGCATGCCATTGCCATGGTCAATGTCAATCATATTACCATACTGGGGGTGATAATCAGAGTAAACAACCACGCCGCCCGCGGCGGCTTTGATGGGAGTGCCGGTTTCTGCCATGAAATCGACGCCTTCGTGAAAAGCCTTTTTGCCACTAAATGGGTCGAGTCGCCAGCCATAATTGGACGAAAACCAGCCGGCAGAGACGGGTTGTAGCGTAGGGGAGGTGCTTTTTGCTACCTGTTCGCGCAGGGTCATGGCTTCGAGCACGCTCAGGCTTTCTGAGCGTTTCTCCATTTGCTGGGCAAACTTGTCCAGTTCCTTTTCAAGTCGCTGTGCGTCCAGTTGATACTGGGGGGTGTGGGATTCGGCGCCGCCCAGGCCCGGTTGTTTGCGGAAATCAAATTCCTGTTCAGGCAGGCCAAAGTGCTTGGCAAGCCGCTCCCCTACGGCATCCAGGCGCAGCACCTGCGCTTGCAGTTGGCCGAGGCGGGCGGCCATAGCGTTGAGATTTTCCTGCAGATGGGTGGCTTTCGGTTGTACTGTGTCGGAGGAAAGCGTGGAATAATAGAATCCTGCGGCGATAATAATAGGCATAATCGCCCATCCCAGAACAAGTGTAATGGCTTGATGGTGACCAAGCGTGATGCTTTTACTCCTGGCCAGACTATTCGATACGAAAATAATGTTCACGAGGCAGAACCCTCCATGAGCGTACGCAAATTACAGTCCTACTTCACTTCAACGAGCGGCCTTGCTGCTTTGGCCGAACATGTTTCGCGTTTATCCGAGTTGCAGCGTTTATGGGAAAAGATTGCTCCGCCGCCTTTGGCTCAGATGTGCAAGGTAAGTGGTTTACAGGACCGGACTTTAGTGTTGTATGCAAATAATGGCGCAATCGCAGCCAAGGTAAGGCAGCTTGCGCCGACTGTGCTGGAAAAATTCCAAAAAAAGGGCCTTGAGGTTACTTCAATTCTGGTGAGAGTGCAAGCCAGCTACCGTCCACCTCAGGAGCGGCCGCCCAAGACGCTGCGCCTTGGTTCAGCGGGTGCCGCCCGTTTGCGCCAGCTGGCCGGACAACTGGATGAGTCGCCGCTCAAGCGGGCGCTTGAATCCATGCTAGAGCGGCATGCGGTAGAGGACGGCTCGCCCCATGAAGATCAGGGCGGCAAAAATTAGTAGCAGAACAACCGAAAACTTGAGAATCTGCCATGCCAGGCGGAAATAACGCCGATCGCGCAACAGCAGTGCCAAAATCAGGGATGAAACGATCCCGATCAGCGACAGATAGATGACAAGCCGAAGGACGATCAAGCGGTCTGGTTGTAGAAGTTCAGCACGGCGCTGGGCGCTTGTTCGGCCTGATCGAAGGATGCGTATTCCCACGCTTCGGCATCTGCCAGTAGGGTGCGCAGCAGGCGGTTGTTGAGTGCGTGCCCTGACTTGTAGGCGGTAAAGGCGCCGATCAGCGGATGGCCTAGAATATAGAGATCGCCCACGGCATCGAGTACCTTGTGCTTGACGAATTCGTCTTCATAACGCAGCCCATCGCTGTTGAGTACGCGGTATTCATCCATCACGATGGCGTTATCCATGCTGCCGCCAAGTGCCAGGCCGTGGGTGCGCAGGGTTTCCACATCCTGCATGAAACCGAAAGTACGGGCGCGTGAAATCTCCTTGACGAAGGACGCCTGGGCCAGGTCCAGGGTGATGGACTGGCCCGAGGTTTCGAATACGGGATGATCAAAGGCGATCGTGAAGTTCACTCTGAAGCCGTTGTAGGGCTCGAAGCGAACCCATTTGTCCCCGTCGTGGACTTCGACCGTTTTCTTGATGCGGATATACTTTTTGGCCGCATTCTGCTCTTCGATGCCGGCTGATTGCAGCAGGAATACGAAGGGGGAGGCGGATCCATCCATGATCGGCACTTCGGCCGCAGACAGGTCGACATAGATGTTGTCGATGCCCAGGCCGGCCAGGGCAGCCATCAGATGCTCAACGGTGGACACTTTCGCGCCATTCTGTTCTAGCGTGGACGAGAGGCGTGTGTCACCCACGTTATCCGGCCTGGCCTGGATTTCAATGGGCTCTGGCAGATCAACGCGGCGAAACACGATCCCGGTGTTCGGGGCAGCCGGGCGCAAGGTCAAATAGACCTTTTCGCCGGTGTGCAGGCCGATTCCGGTCGCCCGGATGACGTTTTTCAATGTGCGTTGTTTAATCATGGTCTTGCGCCCAGTCGAGAGCGATAATAATTCCAATGGGATTGTATTGGTTTAGCGTTTAATCATCAATAGATTAGAGCGTTTTTTTAAGAAACCCCGTTATGCCTATAAGCGGCAACGTGATGTGTTCTTAAGGAAGCCAAGCAATCCCAGAGCCTCAGCCTTTAAGCGTGAAAATAAAAGGGAAGGTATTTTAAACCGACATTGGCTTGATGCATACAAAAGTTAATTTATGAGTGGTATCAATGATGCAAACTGCGTTGATTGTCGTTATAATCCGCAACTTTTGAATCCCAGCTTAAGGATTGACTCATGAGCGAGCATCACGAAGAGATGACAAAAACCACGCCGATGCAGGTTGTTTTTGCAGCCGTAGGTGGATTGGTTGCCCCGCTGATTGCAATTTTCTTGATTATTCAATTGGTGCTTGGCATTCAGGCTACTCACGTAGATGAGGTGGCTGACGATGCTCAGGCCAAGATTGTTGCGGAACGTATAAAGCCCGTGGGCGAAGTCAAAGTGGTGGATGCCAGTGCGCCCAAGGTGGAAAAGAGTGGCGAGGAGGTTTACAACGCCGTGTGTACTGCTTGCCATACCTCCGGTGCTCTGGGTGCGCCCAAGCAAGGTGACAAGGGCGACTGGGCGAAACGCATTGGTCAAGGCTATGATACCTTGGTCAAGCATGCTGTTGAAGGCATCCGCGGCATGCCGGCTCGTGGTGGCGCACCTGATTTGTCGGAGGTGGAATTGGCTCGTGCAGTCGCCTACATGGGTAACTCCGCAGGCGCCAACTTTACTGCACCGTAACGCTCTGGTCTAAAAGGCCTTAAAAAGGCGCAGCGCGAAAACGCTGCGCCTTTTTTATTTTTTGCCATTTGCCAGCATTGCCCTGATCTGGGCGAGCCGGGCGGAGCCTTCATCCTTCTGTGCTTGCGGGTCGTCCTGGCCGCGGCCACTGCCGCGTAGATCGTCCTGGTGGAGTTCGTCAATAAAACGGCTCGGTTGGCAGCCTTGCCATTCGCCGGCGCGCTTGCGCTTGTGGCAGTGGGACAGGGTCAGGCTCTTCTGGGCGCGGGTGATGCCCACGTACATCAGACGACGTTCTTCCTCAATCTGGCCGTTATCGACGCTTTCGCGGTGGGGCAAGATGCCTTCCTCCACGCCGACCAGAAACACATGCGGGTATTCCAGGCCTTTCGCGGCATGCAGGGTGGAGAGGCGCACCGCGTCCACGTCCTGGTCTTCGCGGCTGTCGAGGATATTGATCAGGGCAATGGTCTGGGTCAGTTCGATCACGGTCTTGCCGTCCTCCTCGCCTTTCTTGCTGATCCAGCCAACGAATTCCTGTACGTTGTTCCACTTGTTCTGCGCCGCGCGGGCCTCTTCCTGGTCGAAGAGGTGGGATTCGTAGCCGATGGCATTGAGCAGGTCTGCCATGATGGTGTTGCAACTCTCGCGCTCGGCGCGCAGGGAAATGCTGTTGATGAAATTGCAGAACTCCATCAGCGGATGGTATTGCTTGGGTCCGAGTTGATGTTCCATGCCCGCTTCGAAGGCCGCAGCAAACAGGCTGACGTGGCGCTCGGCAGCATAGGTGCCGAGTTTCTCCAGCGTGCTGGTGCCAATGCCGCGTTTCGGCGTGGTCACCGCGCGGATGAAGGCCGGATCGTCGTCGCTGTTGGCCAGTAACCTCAGGTAGGCAATGATGTCCTTGATCTCGGTACGGTCGAAAAATGACTGCCCGCCGGACAGCAGATAGGGGATTTTCTCATTGCGTAGCTGCTGTTCGAAAATGCGCGCCTGATGATTGCCTCGGTAGAGAATCGCATAATCGGCAAAACGCGTGCGGTGCTGGAATTTGTGGGTCTGCAGACGCATGACCACATTCTCCGCCTCCTGCTCATCATCTTTCGCTGACATGATCTGGATCGGGTCGCCGTGGCCCAGATCGCTCCATAATTTCTTTTCGAACAGTTTGGGGTTGTTGGCGATCAGGGTGTTGGCGGCGCGCAGGATGCGCACGGTGGAGCGGTAATTCTGTTCCAGCTTGATCACCTGCAGGCTGGGGTAATCGTCCTGCAGTAATTTCAGGTTTTCCACATTGGCGCCGCGCCAGGCATAGATGGCCTGATCGTCGTCGCCCACCGCGGTGAACGCGCCGCGGCTGCCGGCGAGCTGTTTCACCAGCTGGTACTGGCAGGTATTGGTGTCCTGATATTCGTCGATAAGCAGGTAGCGCAGCTTGTCGCGCCATTTCTCCAGCACTTGTGGATGCCTGTCGAACAGCTCGACCGGCAGGCGGATCAGGTCGTCGAAATCCATCGCCTGGTAGGCCTGCAAGGTATCCTGGTAGGCCTGATAGATGATGGCGAGCTGGCGTTCAACTTCATCTGCTGCCTGTTGGGCGGCCAGGGAGGGCGGAAGCTGGGCGTTCTTCCAGTTGGAAATGACCGACTGGGCGCGACGGATTTCCTTCTTGTCGGTGGTCTTCAGGATGTCGTTCAGGATGCCCGCGCTGTCCGAGGCGTCGAGCACCGAGAAGCGCGGCTTGTAGCCCAGGTGTTTCGCTTCCTGGCGCAGGATGTGCAGGCCGAGCGAGTGGAAAGTGGTCACCGTCAGGCCGCGCGCCGACTTGCCCTGCAGCAGTTTCCCCACGCGTTCCTGCATCTCCCGCGCGGCCTTGTTGGTGAAGGTGATGGCAGCAATGTTGCTGGCGCTGAAACCGCAGGTTTCGATCAGATAAACGATCTTGTGCGTGATGACGCGCGTCTTGCCGCTGCCGGCGCCGGCCAGCACCAGTAGCGGGCCGTCAAGATATTTTACCGCCTCGCGTTGCGGGGCGTTGAGCTTGGAAAGCATGCGACAAACTGCTCCTGAATGGGGGGTCATTTTATCATGCCTTACCCCGTTCATTTTTCTGCTTCGAGTGCAGCCATTCCGGCTCCGCTCAAACCCTGCTACAGTAACCAATCAAGGTTTCATATCGAGGCTGCAAGTGTTGCTGACTGCTGATGTCCCACCGCCAGAGCCCGTCGCAGGCCGCATCCCGGGAAATAAGGGGATCTGGGCCGGGATACTGAGCGAGATGACCGAATTCGCCCTGCTGTTCGGCGTGTATTTCGTTGCCAGGGCGCATTACCCGGAAGTGTTCCGGGAAGGCCCCGCTCGCCTGAGCACGCTGGCCGGTACACTCAACACCGTGATGATGATTTCCGGCAGCTATTTCGTGGCCAAAGCCGTGCATGCGATCCGGCAGAATCGGCAGCAGGCCTGTTTGCGCTGGCTGTTGCTGGTGCTTCTGGCTGCATCTGGCTACCTGCTCATCAAAGCCCTGGAGTTCCGATGGAATCTCAGTCAGGGCGTCACCGGTGGCATGAACCTGTTTTTCACCGTCTATTACTACCTGACTTTTACGCACATGGTGCATGTGGTGTGGGGGATGATGGGGCTGATGTGGGTGATGGTTCGCACCCGCAGCGGCGCCTATTCTCCGGCGGACCACGACGGCCTGGAGGCCTTTGCCTCCTACTGGCATGCCACCGACCTGGCCTGGCTGGTGATTTTTCCGCTCCTGTACGTGCTGCACTGAGATGGAGAGTGCGATGACACATGAAAAACTGCTCGACCGCCTCTGGCTCCTGCTGGTGGCGCTGACACTGGGCGGCGCCTGGATCGGGGAAGCCGTCGAACCGGGCTTGGCCGTCACCCTCATCATCTCCTTGACCATGGCATTCAAGGGGAGAATCGTGGTCGATCATTTCATGGAGCTGAAAACTGCAAATCGCATGCTGCGCAACCTGATGCGCGGTTTTTTTTATGTGCTGCCGGCCGTGAATGTGCTTACGATCCTGTTCGGCGACTGGCTCGCACGCCTGACGACGCTCTGAACAAGCTGGTAGCAAGGCGCTTTGCGAGATGCCTGTAGCGTTTCGGCAATGTCAGGAAAAACCCGTAAGTTATTAACGGTGAATTTGCTAACATGAGATTTGACGAGACGGAGGAGGGTCGCAACGTGAACGCACATCCTATGAGTTCCGGAATAATCACTGGCATAGCCCTGTTTTTGGCAACTTTCAACGTTCTTGCCGACACGGCGGGCCGCTCCGTCGCAGAGAGAACACTTCCCTCCGTTTCCCCACCGCCAGCCTGCGTGTGCACGAAAACCAACGAGGGAAGCTTTGTCATCTCCAACTGCCAGTGCGGGGCGGCGCAATGTGTTGCCGTTGTTGGTGCAGATGGCAAGGGTTCCAGCAGTATTGCCTGTTTGAAATAGCTTCGCCCGTACCGCAGGTGGCATGTTTATTCGGCCGTTTCTTCCGCCTGTTGTTGCAGCGCCCACATGTGCGCGTACACGCCGTCTTTCGCCAGCAATTCCGGATGTCGCCCGCGTTCGACGATGCGCCCCCCTTCCATGACCAGGATCTCGTCGGCTTCGACCACGGTGGAAAGCCGGTGCGCGATGATCAGGCTGGTGCGGCTTCGGGCGATTTCCAGCAACTCGGCCTGGATGGCTTTCTCGGTCTTGGTGTCGAGCGCTGAGGTGGCTTCGTCCAGGATCAGGATCGCCGGATTCTTCAGCAAGGTGCGGGCAATGGCGACGCGCTGCTTTTCTCCACCGGAAAGCTTGAGGCCGCGTTCGCCGACCACTGTGTCCCAGCCCTGCGGCAGGGACGCGATAAAGTTCAGGATATGCGCGGCGCGGGCGGCATTGATGACTTCATCGCGCGTGGCATCGGGGCGGCCATAGGCGATGTTGTAGTAAATGCTGTCGTTGAACAGTACGGTGTCCTGCGGCACCACGCCGATAGCCGCGCGCAGGCTGTCCTGGGTGACCAGGCGGATATCCTGGCCATCGATCTGGATGGCGCCTTCATTCACGTCGTAAAAACGGAACAGCAGGCGTGCCAGGGTGGATTTGCCTGCGCCGCTGGCGCCCACGGCGGCCACGGTTTTGCCGGCTGGAACGGTAAAACTGACGTCATGCAGAATCGGGCGGTCGGGATTGTAGGCGAAGCTGACGTGCTCGAATTTCACCTCGCCCCCATGCGCAGCCAGAGCGCGCCCGTCCGGCGCATCTTCGATTTCCCTGGGGCGTTGCAGCAGGCTGAACATGCGTTCCACGTCGGTCATGGACTGCTTGATCTGGCGGTACATCACCCCAAGGAAGCTCAATGGCTGGAACATCTGCAACAGAAAGGCGTTGACCATGACCAGATCGCCCAGCGTGAGCGTGCCTTCCACCACGCCGTTGGCGGCGCGCAGCACCATCAGCGTGACGCCGATGGCGATGGTGCCAGCCTGTGCCGCATTCAGTAGACCGAGCGAGCGCTGGGATTGCAGGGCGACCTGCTCCCATTCCGCCAGGCTGGTGTCGTAGCGCGCCGCCTCATAGCGCTCGTTGCCGAAATATTTGACGGTTTCGTAGTTCAGCAGGCTGTCGATGGCACGGCCATAGGCATCGGAATCCAGCGTGTTGGCGCGGCGCACGAACTGCGTGCGCCAGTCGGTGATGGCGACAGTCAAGCCGATATACGCCGCCAGCGTTACCAGCGTAATCAGCCCGAACACCCAGTCCAGCTTGACGAACAGGATGAGCGCCACCATCAGGATTTCCAGCACGGTGGGGGTGATGCGGAACAGTAAAAATCCCACCAGGCTGGAAATGGCCTTGGTGCCGCGCTCGATGTCGCGGGTGATGCCGCCGGTCTGGCGCTCCAGGTGAAAGCGCAGCGACAGCGCATGCAGGTGCTCGAACACCGCCATGCTCACGCGACGCATGGCGCGCTGCGTGACCTTGCCGAACACCACATCGCGCAGATCGGCAAACGTGGTGCTGGCAAAGCGCAACAAGCCATAGGTAATGATCAGCGTCAGAGGCAAGACCAGATCGGCGCGGGACGTGTCCAGCGCATCGATGATCTCCTTCAGCACCAGCGGCACCATCACCGATGCCAGCTTGGCGCCGACCAGGAGCGCCAGCGCCAGCAGCACGCGGCCGCGGAATTCCCATAAATAGGGGAACAGGCGGCCGATCGAATGCAGGTCGGTGCGCTCGGCCTGGGGGGGCGTGCTGGAATGAGCGTGCTCGAATTGGGACATGGGGTCTTTGGGGTATCGGTTAGCCAGTCTTGTTGCTTACTTGCCTCAAGGAAGGCGGCGCAGGGGGGCATTATTCCACAACGCGCAAAAATCCCTCAACTTTGCTTTACCTGGCTGGAAGAGGGGATAATACTGGACATCAGGACGCACCTTACAAGGAGCCATGCCATGAGCCACAAGCACAGCAACCTGCTGCGCGCCATATTCCATGACCCGGTCAGCGGCAACATCCACTGGCGCGAAATCGAATCCCTGTTGCGCCACCTGGGGGCTGATATCACCCCTGCGCATGGATCACGCTTCCATGTGAAACTCAACGGTTTCGAGGAATTTCTGCACCACCCTCACCAAAGCAGTGTCTGCGACAAGACAATGATCAAGCACTTGCGTGAATACCTGTCCCATGCGGGAGTCTCGCCATCAAGCTACGAGAATGATGAATAAGCGCTTGATCCGACCGTGATGGGACGGGAGTCACAGTCAGGACTGGAAAAATAATGGGGCCCCGGTGTCGTGCCAACGGGTTCTGGGTTATGAACCCGTTAACCTGACATCAGGAAACTGCATGAAACGGCTTTTGCTTGGCGGGATGATCAACCACCACGCCTGACTTTACTTCTTGGGGGTGATGCTGGCCTCTTCAATCAGCAGGGGGTAAGAGTAACCGCTGCCAAAATCCCTGTTAATTGCTACCACACCAGAAATGGTGACCTGGTCGCCGACATTGGCGGTTTGCTTGCTGGTGATGAGCAGGTCGTTGCTATTGGCGTCGCCCGTGCCGTCCTGCACATGAACAAAGTTGCGCCCCATGATGTTGTTGTTGACCTTTACCACTTTGCCCTGGGCCTTGATCGTCTGGCCAGCGAGGGCGGCCTTGTTCTGGTGCAGGGCCGCGACGGTCTTCAGGCCGGCGTCTGCGGCGGAGGCGCTGAATGAGGTCAGGCTCAGGGCGCCAATGAGACCGGCAAAAGCAATGGATAGAATCTTCATGAAATCTCCTCAATATAATTGTGATGTCGGCAGGATCATGCCAGGTGGAATTGTACCATCAGTACCAAACACACGTCGTTTCCGGGACTGCCCGGCAGGGAATCTTTGTGGTTTATCCGCCGGCCCGCTTGACGGACCAGCCCCGCTGCTTGAGCGTTTCAATCACCCGCTCGCAATGATCCCCCTGGATTTCGATTACCCCATCCTTCACCGTGCCGCCGGAGCCGCATGCTGTTTTGAGTTGCTTGCCAAGCTGCACGAGCACGGCTGCGTCCAGCGCGAGCCCCTTGACCAGGGTGACGCCTTTTCCTTTACGGCCCTTGGTTTCCCTGGAGACACGCACGACGCCGTCAGATGCGGGCATCGGCTTGTTCTGACTGCACACGCACTCGGCAACGGGCTTCCGGCACGCGGGACACATTTTGCCGTGCTCGGTGGAGTAGACCAGTCCGCCGCTTGCATTCTCTCTTTTCATTCCACTTCGCTGTCTTCTTGACAACTGGGGGATGGTTCCTTGCCAGATGCCTGTTTTGCTTCTTTTGCGAATTGGTGTTCGCTGAGCATGATGCTGCGGGTTTCCGGTGTTTCCAGGCTGATACGGCCTAGCGCGCCGCTGCGGTAGTCTGTGAGCAGGGCGAGCGAGGCTGTTTCCAGGTCCGGTGCGCCGCCCTTGAGGCGGAAGCCGCGCCGTTTGGCAACGGCTTCGATCACGCCGATGCCATCCACTCCTTCCACGGCGCAGCCGTAGCGAGCGGTGAGCAGGGTGGGGTAACGCGCGAGCAGGATGTTGGCCAGAAATTCGGCAACTTCCTCGTCGATCACGGCGTTGCGGCCGATGGCGTGGCTGGCGGCCAGCATGTAGCCGTCGCTGTCGTGCTCGATGCGCGGCCACATCAGGCCCGGCGTGTCGGTGATGGACATCCGATCGTTGAGGTCGAAGCACTGCTGGCTCTTGGTGACGGCTGGTTCATCCCCGACTGCGGCCACCCGGCGCTTCAGTAGCGCATTCATCAAGGTGGATTTCCCGACGTTGGGGATGCCCATGATCATCATGCGCAAGGGTTTGAGATTGGTGCCGCGATGGGGCGCGATTGCCTGGCACAGGCCGGGTATTTTGGCGACGTCGGCCGGTTTTTTGCAGGACAGCGCGACGGCCTTGACGCCTTTTTGCTGGTTGTAGAAGTTGATCCAGGCCTGCGTGACGGCGGGGTCGGCCAAGTCGGCCTTGTTGAGGATTTTCAGGCAGGGGCGCTGGCGGTACAGGCGCAGTTCCTTGATCATCGGGTTGCAACTCGCCTCGGGCAGGCGTGCATCCAGCACCTCGATGATGAGGTCGGTCGACTCCATGGTTTCGGCGGCTTTTTTGCGCGCCGAAACCATGTGACCGGGAAACCAGTTAATAGGCATTCGTAATCTACAGTTTAATCAAACGCTTATTTTACCCCTTCCGCGCCTGCTACGTCATGTGTGTCGTGCACTGAATTGGGATTGTGAGTGTGAATGGTCCAGGAATCAGTATTTTTTCATTTCATGAGTCGAGAGGCGACTGGGGGAGTGGCTGCCGGCTGGGACAAGCCGTGGCTTGTCGTTTTAATGCTCTGTGGGGCAGTACGTATCGAGTTGTACGATAGGGGAAAATGTCCGGGAATGGCGGCCCCGACGGGTTCTGGCGGCTTCCCTGGTTTAGCTAACCCCAAGCATGAAAAATGTTTTGTTATCCGCATGTTAATTGCATATACTATTATGTTCACGATACATTTTCCATGTCTGCATGGCCTAAATGCACTAATGGAAATAGTGCTATGTCTGACTCATGGGATGAAAAAGCAGGGGTTTATCATGAGCGATCCACTCAATAATCATGTGCTTCTGACAGCGGATGAAGTGGCGGCATTGCTTCAGCCCTTTATGCGCAACAAATCCGCACTGGATTGGCTTGCGAATGACCGTCTGCGAACCCCGGCCATCCCATTTTTCGTCTTGCAGGAAGAGATTTATTACCGGGAATCGGACGTGATCGATTTCGTCCGCCATGTGCTGAGTCCGTCGGCGCATTTTGTTCACGTCCATAATCACCTTATTCCGGAACGTCGGGAGCCTTCTGATCGGCGCAGCAGGCATGGTGACCGCAGGAGAAAGGAAGCAATTGCCTTGCAACCTGGAATCGAACGCCGCCGATGGGGCCAACCTGATCGGCGCCTGCAGGGCGACTTAAATCGCCGTGCCCAAGTCACGCCATATTTCTGGTGAGCAAGTCATGATGAATTTCATTTCCCGGCGCTAAAGACTTTTCAGGTTCAAGAAACGGCGGCCCACGTGTCGCCGTTTCTTTTCGGGGTTTTTATTTTTTACCTAACATGCTTTGAACCGTTTGCATGATATCAGCTGGCAGAACCACGGTTTTACTATTAGGGGACGAAGCCAGTTCACGCATGGCCTGGATGTATTTTTCGCCCAGCAGGTAATAGGCGGGAAATTCCCGGTCCGGGATCGATTCGGTCACACGCTTGATTGCCTCCGCCGCGCCCTGCGCCAGCACGATCTGCGCCTGGGCATCGCGTTTTGCGGATTCCAGGCGGGCTTCGGCTTCCAGGATGGCGGCCTGTTTGTCGCCCTCAGCCTTGGTGACGGTGGCCTTTCTTTCCCGCTCCGCAGCCGCCTGGCGCTCCATGGAGTCCTGCATCGAGGGCGAGGGCTTGATGTCCTGGATTTCTACCGATTTGAGCGTCAGCCCCCAGTCCGCCACGTCGTCTGAAATGGATTCCTTGAGGCGTACCTTGATCTGTTCGCGCGATGACAATGCCTGATCCAGCTCCATTTCGCCGACGATGGAGCGCAAGGTGGTCTGAATGATGTTGACGATGGCCATCTCGAAGCTGGTGACGCCGTACACGGCATTCTGCGTGTCCGTCACCTTGACAAAGGCGATGGCGTTGACGACCAGCACTGCATTGTCCTTGGTGATGACCTCCTGCTGGGGGATGTCGAGGATGAGATCCTTGGTGGGTACCTTGTATCCAACCCGGTCAATGTAGGGAATGATGATGTGAAGGCCGGGCAGCATGGTGGTGTGATACTTGCCGAGGCGTTCCACCACCCATTCCTCTCCCTGGGGCACGATGCGCACGCCCTTGGCCACGGTGACGGCGACAAAGATGAAGAATACAAATGCCAAAAAGGTGAATTCCATTGCCTGTGCTCCTATTTTTTTGCAACTTTGAGAGTTTGTCCCATTACGTCGATGATGCGTGCCCGTTCCCCTGCGGGGATGGTTTCATCGGCGATGACGGGCCAGGTATCCGAGCCCAGAATGGGTTTCTGGAAGCGAATCTGGCCTTTGTTCAATTCCGTTACTTCCTTGATGATCATGCCGGTTTCACCCAGGAAGGCTTCCTTGGCGAGGCCGGATTTGGTGCGGTCCGGATTCTTGAAGAAGCGCATCCATAGGAACACCATGGTGCCAGAGGAAATGGACCACAAGGCTAACTGGGCAGCCAGAGAGAGGGGCAAGAGCAGCGTAAAAAACCCCACCAGGAGCGCGCCCAGGCCAAACCAGATGATAAAGAACGAGGCGACGGCCAGTTCCATCAGAACCAGTAGCAAGCCGCCCGCTATCCAGTGCCACCATGCGATTTCCATTGCTTCCTCCGGTAGAATGACGGTACACCTTAACAAAAATTATGCTCCATGCCCACTTATGCCATCGGCGACCTGCAGGGTTGCCATGCCGCGCTTGAAAAACTGCTTGAACATATTGAGTTCGACGCCCGGAAGGACAAGCTCTGGCTGGTCGGCGATCTGATCAATCGCGGCACCGGATCGGCCGCCATCCTGCGTTGGGCGATGGGGCTGGGGGATGCGCTGGTCACGGTATTGGGCAACCACGATCTGCATACCCTGGCCGTGGCGGAGGGTTTCGTACCGCTGCATCGCAGCGACACCATCCAGGATGTGTTGCAAGCACCCGATCGGGAGGAGTTGCTGCACTGGTTGCGTCAGCAGCCGCTGGCTTACAGGGAAGACGACTATTTCCTGGTGCATGCCGGCCTTTTGCCGCAATGGACTCCAGAACAGGCGTTGGCGCTGGCGGGGGAGGTCGAAACGGTGTTGCGCGGAGAAAACTACCGCGATTTTCTTGAGCACATGTACGGCAACGAGCCGCGCCGCTGGCACGACGACCTGCGCGGCATGAACCGCTTGCGTTTGATCACCAATGCCATGAGTCGTTTGCGTTTTTGCAGCTCGGACGGGACAATTGATTTTTCTCACAAGGGGCCGCTCGGCAGCCAGCCTGCGGAGTTGATGCCATGGTTTGAAGTGCCTGGGCGTGCCAGTCAGGACGTGACCATACTTTTCGGCCACTGGTCGGCGCTGGGGCTGATGCGGCGTCCCAATCTGGTGGCGCTCGACAGTGGTTGTTTGTGGAGCGGGGAGCTTAGTGCGCTGCGCCTGGATGACCGTCGGGTGTTTCAGGTGTCTTGTGCGGGTTTGCCAGGCTCAAAGCGCTGGAAATAGCCGCTTCCGATTGCCGTGCCAGTTCCCTGCGGGTTTTGTGGGCGCAGGCAATGGGTTCGAGAAAATGTAGCTCGGCCCGAATTTCGCGCTGGGCCAGGATGTTGCGCAGAGAGTCCATCATCGACATTTCGTCATAGTAGGCGGCCAGGGTGTTGATGCTGTCATCGTTGTTGAGATAGCGAAGCGCGACTGGGCGCAGTTCCGCTTCTGCGTCGATCGCAGGTTGCAACAGGGAGGCGAGGAAAGGCCGGAGATGGGTGCCATCCGTGGTGGTGCCTTCGGGGAAGAAAGCCACACAGTCGCCCTGATTCAGGGCTGTAGTGATAACGTTGTTGATGCGCGCGGTGTCGCGTCGTTTTCCCCGCTCCAGGAAAAGCGTGCCCGTCACTTCTGCCAGCCAGCCAAATACCGGCCAGGTGCGCACTTCGGCTTTGGAAACGAAACGCGCCGGCCATGCTGCGTTGAGGAGGTAAATGTCAAGCCAGGAAACGTGATTGGCAACAACCATCGCTTTGTGGCTGTTCTCGTTCAGTGGCGTGCCTCGGATGGTGAGCCTGACCCCCAGCAGCGACAGAAGGCTGCGCGACCATTCCCGCGTGAGCACGAGGCGCACGCGGGGCGTGCTCCACGGCAGGACGATGGCGGCAGTCAGCAGTCCGCGCAGGATGTGCAGTGCGAGCCGGAGCATGCGCCACACGCGCACCAGGCGGGAGGTGGGGCGTGCGCTCACGCCAGATTCGTGCCGAACAGCTCGCGGTAGCGGTTGACGATTTCATCGCGGGAGTGGACGTGGTTCTGTCCGCCGCGGCTGGCGATTTTGAGCGCGCCCATGAGTGCAGCCAGGCGTCCAATGGTTTCCCAGTCCATGCCGTTTACTATGCCATAGAGCAAACCTGCGCGGTAGGCGTCGCCGCATCCGGTCGGGTCGATTACCTGTTCGGCTTCTACGCATGGGATTTCCAGCACTTTGCCGTCGCGGTAGATCATCGAGCCTTTTGCGCCCAGGGTTACGACCAGAGCGCGTACGTTTTGCGCCAACTGCTCCAGGCTCTTGCCGGTGCGCTCTTGCAGCAGCTTGGCTTCGTAGTCGTTGAGCGCGACGTAATCCGCCAGAGCGACGAAGTTCATCAGTTCCTCGCCGTTGAACATGGGCAGGCCCTGGCCTGGGTCGAAGACGAAAGGCACGCCTTTTTCATGGAACTCGCGCGCGTGTTGCAGCATGCCATCGCGTCCGTCCGGGGCGACGATACCCAGCGCGACGTTGCTGGCGTCATGTACATGGTTGAGATGGGAGAAACTCATCGCGCCGGGGTGGAAGGCCGTGATCTGGTTGTCGTCCAGGTCAGTGGTGATGAAGGCCTGCGCGGTATAGGAGCCCGGGGTGCGACGCACGTGGGTTTGTGCCAGGCCCAGCCCCTCAAGCCGCTGGGAATAGGGCTCGAAATCATCGCCCACGGCGGCCATGATGAGGGGTTTGCCGTTCAGCAGTTTGAGGTTATAGGCGATATTTCCGGCACAGCCGCCGAATTCGCGTCGCATTTCCGGTACCAGAAAAGCGACGTTCAGGATGTGTATCTGCTCCGGCAGAATGTGGTTCTTGAACTGGTCTGGAAAAACCATAATGCTGTCGTAGGCGAGTGAGCCGCAAATCAGTGTGTTCATTTCTTACCTTTTCTCAATTTTCTAGGGCAATCCGGAGCAAGCCTTCCAGCACCAGTCGATCGGTTTTCTGGACGGGAATGGTCAGTAAAGGCAGCAGGATATCTGCATCCCCGCCGCTGATCAAACACAGGGGACGTGCTGCAAGCTGCCTGAACCCCCGTTCAACCGCGCCGGCAATGGCGTTCGCCGCGCCGCTCATCATGGCGTCCGCTGTGTTGCAGGGGAAATCATGGATTTCCCCATCCTGCAGTGCAAGTCCGGCTGTGTTGCGCGCCAGGGTATCCAGCATCAGTCTGAGTCCGGGCACGATCATGCCGCCCCGAAAATGGCCCTGAGCAGAAAGGGTGTCAATCGTCACGGCTGTGCCGGCCTGGACAACCAGCAGATCCCGCTCGGGGTGCAAGTGATGCGCCGCGATCAGTGCCGCCCAGCGATCGCTGCCGAGGCGCTCTGTTTCGCTGTAAGCGTTGTTTACGCCGCACTGCGTTCGCAGGGGGCGAATGTACAGGGGCAAGACGCCCCAGCGTTGGGTGGCGGCGTTGTCGATGGCAAGCTGGATGGCGGTGCCGGCGACGTTTGAAACGATGATTCTGGCTGGGGCGTTCATGTCAGCCCATTGCGCTTTCAATTGCGGCTGGGCAGTCGGCGTCCAGTCTTGTTCCTGCCATGCACCGTGCGCATATCGCGCCCATTTGGTGCGGGTGTTTCCGGCATCCACGGCGAGAATGCTCACGCCGGCACCCGCTCTAAGTTGCTCCGCATGCTGATTTCACCGGCGATGAAGCGTCGCTCCCCATCCTCGCCGCGCACCAGCAAGGCGCCGTCATCCGCCACGCCTGTCACAGTGCCCAGGTATTCACAGCCATCGGGCAGCAGCATGCGCACCGGCTGGTCGTGGTAGAAATGATGGCGGCTCCACTCTTCGCGCAGCCTGCCGAAGCCTTCTGTTTCGAATTGCTGCAGCACGTCGCTGAGATGGCACAGAATAAGTGCCAGCAGGTGGTTGCGGTCGGGTAATTCGGGATGGATGGCGGCGATGTCGGTTGCTGCCTGATCAATATTCGCCTTGGCAAGTTCGGCAAGTTTCATGTTGAGGCCGATGCCGATCACGGCCGCGCTGGGGCCGAGCATGTCGCCTTGCAGTTCGATCAGGATGCCAGCCAGTTTTTGCTGGTCATGCAATACGTCATTCGGCCATTTGAGGTAGGCGTCGCGGATGCCTGCCTGTTCCAGTGCGCGCATCAGCGCCACGCCGACGGCAAGGCTGAGGCCGGACAGGAAGCTTGCACCCTGGCTGAAGCGCCACAGCAGGGAAAAGGTCAGGCTGCCGCCCAGGCTGGCGTGCCATGTGCGGCCGCGGCGGCCGCGGCCCCGTGTTTGCAGTTCCACCGCCAGACAGCTGCCGTGTTCTGCCCCGAGGGCGGCTTTTTGCATCAGGATGGTGTTGCTGGAATCGGCGGTATCCACCACTTCGAGCTGGATGAGGCGGGCCTTGTCGCCCAATACGGACTGGATTTCGTCCCGATCCAACCAGTGCACCGCCTCGGCCAGACGATAGCCGCGCTCAGGCAGGCGGAAAATCTGGATGCCATGTCGATCCAGATTCTGCAGCGCCTCCCAGACAGAACCGCGCGAGATGCCGAGCTGGCGAGCGATTGTCTCCCCCGAGCTGAACTCGTTGCAGGAAAGCTGCCGCAGTACGGAGAATGTGAGTGCTTTCACGCTGGTTTAAAATGTCTTACAGAGTGCCCGAGTCTTCCGAAAACAGGCCATCCAGACCTCTTCTGAGCAATGTCAGGGCATTGGGCACCTCGATTTCAACGACCTGGTCAATGGTCCAGGAGTGATCGCGCTTGGGCATCTGCTCGAGGATTTTGCCGCCGAGGTAGCGGCGACAGGAATAGTTCGGTTCACCTTCTTCGTAATCGAAGGTGGCATATTCAGCCAGGCGCTCGACGAGCAGGTTGATGAAGCGTTTCTGGTAGCTGTCCGGTGATGGGCCCATGAAGGCAACCTGATTGTCTTCAAGAATCTCTGCCAGACGCTTGACAATGATGTTGATGAGCTCGCTGCGGTATTCGTCGTCCACTCGCTGGTAAACGAAGCGGTCAGTGTATTGAACGAGGAAGGCAAGATACTCGGCGATCATTGCAAAACCTTGTTCTGTGGAACTGATCTCGAAATCATCCTGTTGCATGTGGGTGACTTTTTCTTCGGCCACCCGGAAAATCAGGGATGCAATTACGGTCGCTACCTGGTGCGGGGTCTTGGGGGCGCCCCGTGTGTGCCATTTGCTTTTAACTCGAATTGCCATTTTATAAGCCTGTTTCAAATAGTTGTCGGGGCGGAGCCATGGACTTCAGCCGCTAGCTTGACGCAGCGATGAAAGACCAGGGTTCTATTAAGAGCTGGGCCTTATTCGCCTGTTTCGACCGGTCTGCCGGGATCGGTAATCCATTCACTCCAGGAGCCGGGATAAAGCCGCGCACCCTTGAGGCCAGCATGTTCCATGGCGATCAAGCTATGGCATGCGGTGACGCCGGACCCGCACATATGCACCACTCGTTGTGGTTCGACGCCATTCAGCAGGTCGAGATAGGCTTCCCTGAGCTCCTCTGCCGTCATATAAGTGCCGCCCATATCGAGGTTGTCTTCAAAAGGGTAATTGATGCTGCCCGGAATATGACCTGCGACTTTATCCAGCACTTCGCGCTCGCCACTGAAGCGCTCTTCGGAGCGGGCATCTATGATCAGGCACTTGTCGCTGCGTAGCGCATCCTCGATACACTTAGCGTCAACCCACATGCTGCTGTCAGGATGAGCTACGAACTCTGTCGGAGTGATCGCCGGCATTTCGGCCGTCATCGGGTGTCCGTCTCGAATCCAGCGCTGAATTCCACCATCGAGCAGGGCGACCGATTCATGTCCGAGCCAACGCAAAAGCCACCACATGCGGCTAGCCATGGAGCCGAAGCTGTCATCATAAACAATGACCTGTTTGCTGCTATCCACGCCCCACTTCCCCAATTTTTGTGCCAGAAGTTGCGCGTCTGGCAAGGGGTGTCGACCGCTGTGTGAGGTCACTTCAGAGGATAGATCGTCATTGAGGTGCGCATAACGGGCGCCGGGTATATGCCCTGTCTGATGGGCCTGTCTGCCTGAATCGGGGTTGCTCAGGGTGAAGCGGCAATCAAAAATAATCCAATCCGGATCATTCAGGTGTTGCGCCAGTTGTGCTGCACTGACGAGGGAGGTGAATTTCATGGGGACGTTCCTGATTCCGGATTCCGTAGTTTAACCCGAAACCCGGAACCCGGAAATTTGCTGCTTGTTTTAGTAACCGCCTTTTCCAAACGGTTTCGGCAGACCGGCCACTTTGGCGGACTGGCGGTTTGGTTGCATTGGGAACAGGACGTACAGGTGTTTTTTCCAGTCGGTGCCAGGGTGATCGGCATCGAAGTCCTTGCACATATTGCGGAAGTTCGGGGTCTGGCCTTCTTCCTTGTACTTGGTGCGCATGTAGTTGACCACCATCCAGTGCTCATCGGTCAGTTTGAGGCCTTCGGCTTCGGCGATTACATTCACCACTTCATCGCTATAGTCCGGTTCCAGCAGAAAGCCGTCATCGTCCACTTCCAGTTCAGTGCCATTTACGATGTATCCCATAGTTTTCTCCTTATCTAAGGTCGTTGAGTAAAAAATTGCGCTTTTTAAGTAAGCGCGTTAATGGATTTGTGAGGAATAAATATACCGCATCCAATCTTGCGGTATTTCCCCAGCCCTTGTTGTTGCACGAGGAATGAGTGCTCCACCGGCAATCCGTGCAGCATGAGGCTGAAGCCACTCACTATGCCGTCCTGAGTTCTGATAGTCTGGCGTTTACCACAAATGAAGCGAGAATCGATTTTCATTTCATCCAGCATGCGAATAATATCATTGGAGAAGTCTAATTCATCTTCACTGCCAGTCGCGACGCAATGGGCAAACAAAGGTGTATGGCGAGACAGCGGCCGAATTTTTCCCGCGCCGATTTCAAGCTCATGCCCTCCAATGCGGACCTTTTGCCCTGTTAGTTGCATCAGGTCTGGTACGCGCGTAGAAATAACTCTAATCATAAGCTTCGTGCGCCGGTTGAGAATCAACTCGCCATGGCCGGTGTCAGCCCCGTGAATGGCATGTATGCCCCCAATAGGTTCGTCAGCAAGCCAGGGCAGCAAGCGCGCCAATTCAGTGAATAATTCGTATCCGTGGTCAATGGGTATCAGAGATCCCTTTACGTCGAACTGAACGTCGGTGACCAGAGATTCGTTGATCAAGGGTGTTTCCTGATTATAGGTTAGCCAGCCGATTTTGTTGCTCCTTGTTCCTGTGATTTCGCCCAGTCCAGCAAGGCATTGCCCCAATGAAGGGCTGTTTCACTGTCGATCTCGAAAATGGTAAAACGCTTGATTTCGCGAATCCGTAGGCGCAATGTATTGAAACCTGCTTCGTGGTTAACTTGCTGTAGTTCGATTTCCTGTCTGTAGGGAGTCGATATGAATTTGTCCAAACTAGTAAATTCGTCCATAATAATTTTTTGTTCTCGGGCATTGGATTGTAACGAAATATAGGTTCAGCCCCCGATACTGCAAGTGGAATAACCCATATGGGTAGCATCATGATACCCCTGATGGGGTGGGTGGGTACTCCCTGCTGTGTGATGGGGTAGCCGCGAAGAATGATAGAAATTGAAAGTGTAACGGCTGTACCATTCGCAGTATCTGCTGGAGGTCGAACGCGCTAGTGGCAAATACACCGCAAGCGTTGTGGACGCAGTTTTTAAGAATCACGCAAAAGTTGTAGCTTAATTTAATCGAGATGGCTGGTGCCGGATAAAGCCGGCATAGCTGGACGTTAATTTTTTTTTGGAGATGATCAATGGCTAAAAAAATGCACGATACGCCGATGCTGGACCAGCTTGAAAGCGGCCCATGGCCGAGCTTTGTGACCGGTCTGAAGCGTGAAGCCGCTACAAAAGACATCATGGTTGACCTGCTGGGTCAACTGGAAACTTCCTACCAGACCAAAAAAGGCTACTGGAAGGGCGGCACAGTTGGTGTGTTCGGTTATGGTGGTGGTGTGATTCCACGCTTTACTGAGCTCAAGGACGAAAACGAGAATCCGGTATTTCCTGATGCGGCCGAGTTCCATACTCTGCGTATCCAGCCGCCTGCCGGCATGCACTACGATACAGCCACGCTGCGCAAATTTGCTGATATCTGGGACAAGTATGGGTCTGGCCTGATTGGTCTACACGGACAGTCTGGTGACATCATGATGCAAGGCTGTTCCACTGCCAACGTCCAGCCGGCATGGGAAGAAATCAATGCCATGGGCTTCGATATGGGCGGTGCAGGTCCTGCGTTGCGTACTTCCATGTCCTGCGTCGGTGCAGCACGTTGCGAGATGTCCTGTTATGACGAAGCCAAAGCGCTGCGTACTGTTATCAATGCAAATATTGACGACATGCACCGCCCTGCTCTGCCGTACAAATTCAAATTCAAGTTCTCCGGTTGCCCCAATGACTGCGTAAACTCCATTCAGCGTTCCGACATGGCCACCATCGGCACATGGCGTGACAATATTCAGGTCAATGAGCAGCAGGCTCGTGACTACATGAATGGTCATGGCATGGATAAGCTGGTCAATGACGTAATCAGCAAGTGCCCAACGCGCGCAATTACGCTGCGCAACAAGGCAGATGCAGTTTCCGGCGATAGTATTTCCACGGTGGCGGTTGACGATCAGCATGTGATGCAGATCGAGAACCATGATTGCGTGCGCTGCATGCACTGCCTGAACGTCATGCCGGGCGCGCTGTTGCCGGGCAAGGACAAGGGCGTGACAATTCTGGTCGGCGGAAAGAGTGTCTTGAAGATTGGTGCGACCATGGGTACCGTCGTTATTCCATTCATGAAGATGGAAACCGAAGAAGACTTCGAGAAGTTGAATGAACTGTCCCGCAGTATCATTGATTTCTTTGCTGAAAATGCGCTGGAGCACGAGCGTACAGGTGAAATGATTGACCGTATCGGCTTGGTGAACTTCCTTGAAGGTCTGGATCTGGATATCGATGCAAACATGGTCACTCACCCGCGTGCGAACCCTTACGTTCGTATGGATGAATGGGATGAAGAGGTCGAGAAGGTGAGCGAGCGTAAGGCTGCTGCCTGATTCTTTGTCTAAATTGATTGGTCTAGTTAATATTGGAGAATAAATAATGGCTGAATTGCGTGCACCAGATGAGTGCGGCGTACCAGATCCCGCGCCTTTCATGCATCCAACCCTCAGGAAGAATTACGGCAAATGGGTGTTTCACTCCCATCCAAAGCCGGGCGTTCTTTATCACCGTGCCGAAAGTGGCGACGAAGTCTGGACGGTAAAGTTCGGCACAGCCCGCCAGCTCGACCTGTACACCATTCGCTTGTTGTGCGACTTGGCTGACAAGCATGCTGATGGGCATATGCGCTTTACCGCCAGAAGCAACGTGGAGTTCATGGTTACGACCGAGAGCAAAATTGATCCGCTGATCAAGGACTTGAACAGCCACGGTTTCCCTGTTGGCGGTACCGCAAACTCCGTGTCCATGATTGCGCATACCCAGGGTTTCCTGCATTGCGATATTCCTGGTACTGATGCATCCGGTGTGGTGAAGGCTTTGATGGACGAGTTGCACGATGAATTCATCAAGTGCGAAATGCCGAACCGCGTCAAGCTGTCGACCTCCTGCTGCGAAATCAACTGCGGTGGACAGGCTGACATTGCGATCATCATGCAGCATACCAAGCCGCCCAAGATCAATCATGATCTGGTAGCCAATGTGTGTGAGCGCCCTTCTGTCGTGGCACGTTGCCCGGTTGCAGCGATTCGTCCAGCTTTGGTGAACGGCAAGCCTTCCCTGGAAGTGGATGAGAAGAAGTGTATTTGTTGTGGCGCTTGTTTCCCGCCCTGCCCGCCAATGCAGATTAATGATCCTGAGCATTCGAAAATCGCGATCTGGGTGGGTGGCAAGAACTCAAATGCACGCTCCAAGCCGACTTTCCATAAGCTGGTGGCGGCTGGGTTGCCAAATAATGCACCACGCTGGCCTGAAGTCGCTGCAGTGGTTAAAAATATCCTCGCTGTTTACAAGGCGGATGCTCAGCCTTGGGAGCGGATGACTGACTGGATCGACCGAATTGGTTGGCCACGTTTCTTCGAAAAGACCGGCCTGCCCTTTACCAAGTTCCATATCGACGATTGGCGCGGTGCCCGTACGACCCTGAATGCATCAACTCACATCAGGTTCTAAAAGGGTTTAACCACGGTCTCAGGCTGAAACGCCTGTGACCGGGGTTTTGCTAAAATAAAATCTTTATTGATACAGGACATTCAGGGATGAAATTCGGAATTCTAATTAATGAAGGTCCCTATAATCATCAGTCAGCTGACTCGGCATATCAGTTTTGCAAGGCGGCGATTGAGAGGGGCCATGAGATTGACCGTGTGTTTTTCTACCATGATGGTGTGAACAACGCGACCAAGCTTACCGAACCGCCACAGGACGATCGTCACATCGTGAATCGCTGGAGCAAGCTTGCCGAGGAACATGGAGTAGACTTGGTGGTCTGCGTTGCTGCTGGTTTGCGCCGTGGAATTGTTGATGACAACTTGGCGGCAGGCTTCAGGATATCTGGTTTGGGACAACTGGTTGAATCCGGTATTCGTTCTGATCGTGTCGTGACGTTCGGCGACTAAAAGAGGGAGTGATTCATGACTGAAAGTACGGGAGGTATCGAAATGGAAGAAGACATGTCCGGTACCGTAAAGAAATTTGCATTCATCAATCGCAAGGCTCCCTACGGCACTATATATGCACTAGAGTCGCTTGAGGTGGTGCTTATTAGTGCGGCGTTTGATCAGGATGTCAGCTTGGTTTTCGCGGATGACGGCGTTTATCAACTGAAAAAAGGGCAAGCAACAAAGGCTGTGGGCATGAAAAACTTTTCTCCTACATATCGCGCTCTGGAAGGTTATGACATTGAAAAATTGTATGTCGAAAAGTCCTCCATGGAAGCGCGTGGCCTGACCACTGACGACTTGATCGTTGATGTGGAAGTGCTGGATTCGGCCGAGATGGCCGCACTGCTCGAAGAGCAAGATGTTGTTCTGAGTTTCTAGGGAGGGGATGCAGATGTTGCATATCGTGAATAAGTCGCCGCTGGAAAGGAATGCTCTCGACAGCGCCTTGCGTATGATTAAGCCTGGCAGCACAATTCTTCTGATTGAGGATGCCGTGTATGCCGTAACCAAGGGCAACAAGGTAGAAAGTGCAGTTAAAGAAGCTATGAAAACTTGTACTGTGAGTGCTTTATGGCCTGACCTTGAAGCTCGCGGTATGCAAGATACCGTGATTGACGGTGTTAAGCAGGTTGACTATAGCGGGTTTGTGGATCTTGTTGCGGATAGTAGTTCCGTAATGTCCTGGTTGTAATCATTTGGTTTTTTGATCTAAGGAGAAATACATGGGCTTCGAAATTAACGGCAAGACCTACGAAACAGACGAAGAAGGCTACCTGGTAAACCTGGCAGAATGGGACGAGGAAGCAGCCAAGTACTTGGCAATTGAAGAAAAAGTCGAAATGACTGAGTCGCACTGGGAAGTCATCAACTTTCTGCGTGAGTACTATAACGACTACCAGATCGCTCCGGCAGTTCGCGTACTGACTAAGGCAATCGGCAAGAAGCTGGGGCCTGAGAAGGGTAACAGCAAGTACCTGTACGAACTGTTTCCATACGGCCCGGCAAAGCAGGCATGTAAAATTGCTGGCCTGCCAAAGCCTACTGGCTGTATCTAAGCTTTAAAAAGGCGAGTTTTGGATGTGCTGCGCTGCCAAGGCGGTGAGCCATCCATAACTCCCAAGAATAACTACGGCAAGCGTTGCTTGCTGAATGAACTACTCCAGGGGATGTACATGTCGTTTCTGACCGTACTGTTTGCGTGCTTATTTTACGCAGCCACGGCGATATTGGTGGTCGGATTGCTTCTTAAAATCCGCACATATGCCCGCACGCCAGCGCCTTTGAAGATACCGACTACTCCAGCGCCTACAACCAAGGGTGGTGTGGTTCTGCGTTTGACGCGTGAAGTTGCCTTGTTTGAAAGCCTGTTCAAATCCAATAAATGGATATGGCTTTTTGGCTACTTGTTCCACGCAGCCTTGCTGTTGGTGACTTTGCGCCATCTGCGCTATTTCACCGAACCGGTATGGACTCCGATAGAAATGATTCAACCTTTCGGCATGTACGCCGGATTTGCCATGGTCGCAGGGTTGGCTGGCTTATGGGCCAGGCGTTTTCTTGTGGACCGTGTGCGGTATATATCCACACCTTCTGACCACCTGATTTTGATGCTTCTGATAGCTATCGGTTTATCTGGCCTGGGCATGACGTTTGTGGCTCACACCGATATTGTGGCTGTTAAAGCATTCATGCTCGGCTTGATGGTATTTGACCTGCAACCGCTACCGACGGATCCAATACTGCTGATACATCTTTCACTAGTGGCATTGTTAATGATCATTTTTCCAATCAGTAAGCTGTTGCATGCACCGGGCATTTTCTTCAGCCCAACACGTAATCAGACAGATGATCCACGCGACAGGCGTCATCTCTCTCCATGGGCAGCCAAGCTGGAATCTGGTACGCAATCCAAGGCGGACGCATAGTCTGCAATTGGTCCGGTTCTCAAGAAACAAGCATTAACCAAAAAGTTTGCAGGAGGAATAGTGGCAGCTCCAAAATTTGATGTGCCTAAGCTGACGGGATTTATAGAAGTGCCTTTGCTTAAAGAGGGCGCATCTGCACATATCAAATCATTTCCTGCTTCCGACGTCATTCAAGAAGGTATTGGCTATCCTGGTCCTTTAGTGGATGGTTGGCATGATAAGGCTATCGCCAAGATGGGCGACCTGCTTGGGAGGTATCGTTCACTCCAGGTTTTTATGGATGCTTGTGTGCATTGCGGTGCATGTACAGACAAATGCCATTATTTTATTGGCACTGCCGATCCGAAAAACATGCCCGTTGCCCGCCAGGAATTGATGCGTAGCGTTTATCGCCGCCACTTTACCTTTGCGGGCAAATATTTCCCGTCGCTGGTCGGCGCCAAGGATCTGACGGAAGAAACATTGCAAGACTGGTACAGTTACTATTACCAGTGTTCAGAATGCCGCCGTTGCTCGGTCTATTGTCCGTATGGAATTGACACGGCAGAGGTTACGATGGCAGGGCGTGAAATCCTGGATACCGTGGGGATAGGTCAGAAATACACCAATGAAATTATTGGTAAAATGCACAAGATAGGCAACAACCTGGGCTTGCCCGGCCCGGCCCTGGCAGATACGTTGGAAGGCCTTGAGGAAGACATATTCGACAATACGGGTGTGCCTGTTAAATTGCCGCTCGATCTTGAAGGCGCCGAGATTATGCTGGTAACGCCTTCAGCAGATTTTTTTGCCGAGCCTCATGTTGAAAGCCTGATTGGATATGCAAAGGTGTTCCACGCGGCAGGCATTAGCTGGACGTTGAGTTCTAAAGCATCCGAGGCAGGCAATTTTGGCCTGTTCATCGGCAGTTACGAAAATATGCGCCGTGGCGCAATGCGTATTCGTGATGCTGCTCTGGACTTGGGTGTAAAGCGCGTTGTGGTTGGGGAGTGTGGCCACGCGTGGAGGGTTGCCTACAGCTTCTGGAATACGCTTACAGGTGTCGGGCATGGCGGTGATGACCCATTTTCGAAACAATTACAGAAGCAACTGGATCCAAAATATCCAGCACCGCAGCATATTTGCGAATTTACATATGACCTGATTCAGCAGGGTAAACTGAAATTTGATAAGTCTTTGAATGACCATCGAATCATTACGTTTCATGATTCCTGCAACGTGGCTCGCGGCTCGCGTATGAGTGACATGCCTGGTGGGCAGTTTATTATTCCCCGTGAAATCATCAAGGCAGTTGCGAATAACTTCCATGACATGCAGGCTGAAACTATTCATGAAGGAACGTTCTGTTGTGGTGGCGGTGGAGGTCTCCTGACAGATGATCTTATGGAACTTCGCGTTAAAGGCGCGCTGCCAAGGATGGAGGCTTTCAATAATGTGGTTCAGGAGAAGCAGGTCAACTTCCTGGCATTGATCTGTGCGATTTGCAAGTCACAGTTCAGCAAGGTAATACCTTATTACGGTTTTGATATGAGCATGGTGGGTGGCGTTCATCAGTTAGTGGCCACAGCTATTTTGCTTGAAGTACCGGAAGAGACAGAACAAGAATCTGAAGCTGAAGAGTCCGAAGCATAATTTTTTTAAGTAAAGTGCTTGCGTCAACAGCGCGCTAGCCATTCAATATTTGTAGATTAGGAGATTGCATACATGTCCGCCTCATCCGAAGAAATGAAAGACACTAAACTCAACTATCGCCGTTACAAAGAGGGTGACACAACTTGGCGTCAATGGCAGGACAAGATTTTTGAAGCTAGCTGGACACATAAATGTCCGGAATATGTGCTTTCAACACCACCATGCCAAGGCAGTTGCCCCGCTGGGGAGGATATTCGCGGGTATCTTGATATTGTTCGCGGAATGGAAAAGCCTCCAGTTAAAGATATGCCTTGGCAACAATATGCATTCCAGCGCATTACATCCGCAAATCCATTTCCATCCGTAATGGGTCGAGTATGTCCTGCTCCATGTGAAAGTGGTTGTAACCGCAACCAAGTGGATGATTTCGTGGGTATCAACTCGGTTGAGCATTTCGTAGGTGATTATGGCATTGCTAACAAACTTGCCTTGCCACAACCAGGAGCCAGCACTGGTAAAAAGGTTGCCCTGATAGGTGGCGGTCCCGCTTCCATGTCAGCTGCCTATCAATTGCGTTTGAAAGGTCACGCATGCACTATTTTTGATGATCATGCGATGCTGGGCGGCATGATGCGGTACGGCATTCCCGGATTCCGTACTCCGCGCGAAGTGCTGGATGCTGAAATTCAGCGAATTCTTGACCTTGGTGTTGAGGTGAAACTGAATACCCGCATTGGTGTCGACGTTACACTGGAACAACTGGAAAAAGAATTTGACGCTATATTCTTGGGTCTGGGTGCGCAGTCTGGTCGCATGCTTCCAGTGCCGGGATTTGATGCTGCTAACTGCGTTAACGCTATGGCTTTCCTACGGGCCTTTAACGATGGCCGTCTGCAGCATGTTGGCAAGCGTGTCGTGGTTATCGGCGGTGGAGATACCTCCATCGACGTTGCAACGGTTGCACGCCGTCTGGGTAATATTACGGTTGCCACTGAAAAAGAACGTCCGGAGCATATTATTGCTGGTCAGGTGGCTCATGACGTCGCAGCTGTGTCTGCCCGTGAAGGTGCTGAAGTGATTCTGGTTTCCCGCGCAGCCATCGAAAAGATGAATGCCAATAAGCATGAAATTGAACAAGCTCTGGCCGAGGGAATTGAGATTATCGGTGGCGTGACTCCAATTTCTGTTGTTAAAGGTGCTGATGGTCGCGCAACAGCGCTGCGCGTTGCAGAGTTTGATGTCGTCAAGGGCGAAACTATCATCAAGCCCGGAACTGAAAAAGATATTCCTGCGGATCTGATTGTTTCAGCGATCGGACAGGCTGTTGATTTCACAGGTTTCGAAGGTTTTGATAATGGCAAAGGCCTGATCAATGCCAATAAAAACTACGAAGTGCCAAATAAGAAAGGCTATTTTGTTGGTGGCGACGTAATCCGCCCTCATTTGCTTACTACCGCAATCGGTCACGGTTCAATTGCAGCCGAAAGTATCGATGTCTACCTGAAGGGAGAAACCCAGGACAAACGCCCGAAAATAGACGTGCACCACTGGGATATGGTTCGTAAGCTGATTGAAACTGAGCATGCACCGGTCGAATTCCAGGCCTTGGACAAGGCAGATGTGATCAAGACTGAAACGTTCGCCAAAGAAATTGATCTGGGTGTACGTGGAACCGACAGCGCGAAATTTGCTGTTCATAACTTCGAAGACCGTTCTGATAAATACGTCATTCCTTCCAGCGATCTATTTCTGGGGCACTTCCCGTATGTGGCACGTAACGTACGTGAACACATTACGTTGAACGCTCAGCAAGCACTGGGTCACTTCGAAGAGCGTTTGATGAAGTTGGATGACAAGCAAGTTGTTGCTGAAGCCAAGCGTTGCATGAGCTGCGGGCTTTGCTTTGAATGTGACAACTGCGTGGTTTACTGCCCGCAAACGGCCGTGTTCAAGGTCAAGCGTAGTGAATCTACCACGGGTCGATATGTGGATACAGACTACTCCAAATGCATCGGGTGTCATATTTGCGCTGATGTATGCCCGACTGGGTATATCAAAATGGGTATGGGTGATTAAGTTATGTTTAGCCTGGCAAAACTGCGCGAAATGCTGACTTGGAGGCGGGGCGTCGTGCTGACGGCTCTGCTTGCGATCAGCGCCGTTGCCGTGGCCGCGAGTGATGAATTCGCTTCATCCTCCAGCCGTGTTGCTAAGCCCGTATACGCAGAGGGCAAAGGTGATAAGTGCGTTAAAGAAGAGTCATACATGAGACGTCACCACATGAATGAACTCAAGCACCATCGCAATGAAACCATGCGCAAGGGGATCCGTACCTCTCAATTCAGTCTGCAGGGCTGTATTGACTGTCACGCTGACAAGAAAACCAACAGCGTGCTTGGTAAGGATGGATTCTGCCAGAGTTGTCACTCATACGCCGCAGTCAAATTGGATTGTTTCGAGTGTCATGCTAGCAAGCCTAAGGCAAGTAAAGTAATAAAGGCCATGCCAAACCAGAGTGTTCAAACCGGAACAGAATCAGGCATTGCCACGGAATTGCAACTGAATACATATACGGAAACTGTAGAACCCAACACCACAAGTGGGGCAAGTAAATGAGTAACGTGGACAAAAACGCAGATAACAAGTCGCATGACAGCAGCCGGCGTCAATTTATTGGCTATGGAGCTGCCATGGCAGGCTTGGCGATAGCACCCGGCGTCACTTTGTTTGACCTGGCTCATGGGCGTGCGCCTGAAGAGGCAGCATCCAGCAAAGTACGCTGGGGTATGCTGATTGACAGTGGAAAGTGTGCAACGGGGTGTGATGATTGCGTCGCGGCTTGTGGAAAGGAAAATGGTTTCACAGGGTCTCGTGAAACAGATTCTCAGTGGATCAGAAAGGTGGAAATCAAGGATTTGCGAAGTGGTCAATCTCATAGCCTGCCCATGATGTGTCAGCATTGTGAGCACCCCCCCTGTGTCGATGTCTGTCCAACAGGTGCGTCATTCAAACGTGCCGACGGCATCGTTCTCGTGGATCGGCATATTTGTATCGGTTGTCGTTATTGCATGATGGCTTGTCCATATAAAGCCCGTTCGTTTGTTCATGAAGAACTTCATGATCAAAATCCAGATGTTCCACGCGGCAAAGGATGCGTTGAGTCCTGCACCCTGTGTGTTCATCGTGTGGACAATGGTGGACAGCCTGCATGTGCAGATGCATGTGCTGGGGCTGGGCATAACGCAATCCTGTTTGGTGATCTAAATGACCCCAGCAGTGAAATTTCCAAACGAGTTGCGACGCTTGCGACGACTCAGGTGCGTGCTGATCTGGGGCTTAATGTTGGCGTTCGTTATCAGGGGCTCTAAGCGAAATGAATATTGAAGCTTTCCGTAAAATTGAGGAGCGGGCATTTTATGCGCTCGCTGGTTTGCTTGGTCTGGTTGTACTGATCGGCCTAGGTGCCGCGCACTACATGGAAACACATGGCCACGTCGTGACCGGTATGAACAACCAGATTGTGTGGGGATTGCCACATGTATTTGCAATATTCATGATTGTTGCAGCCTCTGGGGTGCTCAATGTTGCCTCAATTGGATCCGTGTTCGGAAAACCCGTCTACAAGGCACGTGCACCCTTATCAGGACTTCTTGCCATCGCATTGCTGGTGGGCGGATTGACGGTCCTGATGCTGGACCTTGGTCGGCCGGACCGTCTGATTGTGGCGATGACCCATTTTAATTTCAAATCCATATTTGCACTTAATGTCATTTTGTATACGGGCTTCATGGCCATCGTCGCGATTTACATCTGGACGATGATGGAACGGAAAATGTATGTTTATTCAAAGTATGTTGGGTTTTCTGCCTTCATCTGGCGCCTTGCTTTGACGACTGCAACCGGCTCGATATTCGGATTCCTTGTGGCGCGTCAGGCATACAATTCAGCCATTCTGGCGCCGATGTTTATCATTATGTCATTTGCCTACGGCTTGGCGGTTTTCATTCTCGTGCAGTCCGCCATGTACGCCTGGAATGGAATTAAGCTTGATCCCGCAATTCTGCGCCGCATGAAAAATCTGCTGGCCACTTTTGCTGGGGCTGTACTGTATTTTACAATCGTGTATCACCTGACCAATTTGTACTTCGCTAAACAGGCTGCGTTTGAGCGTTTTATTCTGGTGGATGGTGGGGTGTTCACCACTTTGTTCTGGGTTGGCCATATTTTGATAGGTGCTTTGATTCCGATTGCAATGCTTTTGCATCCTACTATCGGAAACAAATTAAAAACCGTATTGTTGTCTTCAGCGCTGATTATTGTGGGCGGATTTGCACAGCTTTACGTTATCATTATTGGGGGACAGGCATTTCCGCTAGAACTGTTTCCTGGCATGCAGGAAACCAGTACTTTCTTTGATGGCGCAATTCACCACTACAGCCCAACGCTACCTGAGTTCTTGCTGGGTATGGGTGGTCTTGGCGTCGCATTCCTCATTGCAACCATAGCAGTCCGTGTGCTGAACTTCCTGCCGCGAGATGATTCCTATCATGTCAGCAAGGATAGTTCGAGCGACTAAGTACGCCGTATTTTCGGCCTAACCCGAAGCATGCCGAAGGTTGAGCGCTATTTTAAGAATGGCCTCGATTCTTCCCGGTAGCTTCGGGTTAATTGTTTCTGGAATCTTTTGAATCCATGCCTCGCTTGCTCATTTCCGCAGCACATAAATCTTCAGGCAAAACCACGGTAAGCATTGGCCTTTGCTCTGCAATCACGCAACGCGGGCTTAAAGTACAGCCTTTCAAAAAGGGGCCCGATTACATTGATCCCATGTGGTTGGGTGCAGCAACAGGCAGAGCATGCCGCAATCTCGATTTCTACTTGATGGGGCGCGACGAGATCGTTGCAACCGTTCAGCACCACGCATCCGGAGCTGACTTGAGCTTGATTGAAGGCAATAAAGGCTTATATGACGGGTTGGACCTTGATGGAAGCAACAGCAATGCGGCACTGGCCAAATTGCTTCATGCGCCCGTGGTCCTGGTCATTGATGCACGCGGCATGACCCGCGGCATCGCACCGCTGATACTTGGTTATCAGGCATTTGACACGGACATCCGCATAGCGGGGGTAATTCTAAATAATCTTGGTGGCGCAAGGCATGAAAGTAAATTGCGTGCCGTGATTGAGCACTATACCGATGTACCGGTCTTGGGTGCGGTTCATCACGATCCACGCTTACAGATTACTGAGCGCCATCTTGGCTTGATGCCTAGCAATGAATCACCTGAAGCTTTGCAACATATCCAGGAAATTGGTCGTGTGGTCGGTAGCCAGGTTGATCTGGATTCACTGATTGGCATAGCGCATAGTGCCCCAATGTTGAAATCGCCAGCCTTCATAAACGAAGCAATTCAAAGTTTGAATGCACCTATGGAGCCGACGCTGAAAATTGGCGTGGCTAGAGACCAAGCGTTTGGTTTTTATTATGCGGATGATTTGCAATCAATGCGAGCCGAGGGTGCCGAAATCATAAATATTGATACCCTTCTGGATGATAAATTGCCGGAAAACCTGGATGGCTTGTTCATAGGGGGCGGATTCCCCGAGTTGTTCATGGATCAACTTGAACAGAATTCCAGCTTACGTCAGCAGATCAAGGATGCGGTTGAAGCCGGATTGCCTGTTTATGCTGAATGCGGAGGCTTGATGTACCTTTCGCGCAGTTTGTCCTGGCAAGGGAAAGTTCGAAAAATGGTCGGCGTAATCCCAGGTGACGTGGTGATGCATGGCAAACCCGTGGGTCGTGGCTATGTTCGCGTGCGCTCAAATGGGCAGTGCCTATGGCCAGGGGAGGAAGCGGGCCGAGAGCTACTGGCTCACGAATTCCACTACTCGAGCTTGGAAAATGTCGGGCCCGGCCTTACTTACGCATTTGAAGTCCTGCGTGGGCATGGTATTGATGGCAAACGGGACGGCATTGTTTATAAGAATCTGCTAGCCTGTTACACGCATTTCCGCTCACTCCATAGCTACAACTGGGCGAAACGTTTTGTGGATTTTGTTCGGGAAATAAAGGCACATGGCGGCAGCAAATCATTGCAGAAATTTTAAGGAGAATGATATGGTCAAGGTAACTGCTGAAGCACTACTACAAATTCAGAATGCCGCAAGTCAGGCGGGCGCGGATGGGATGGCCCTGAGGATTGCCGCAAAACGCGATTTCGATGGCTCAATCCAGTATGGCATGGGATTCGATGAGCAGGCCGACGGTGACTTGCTGATTGAATCGGATGGCCTCAAGGTGCTTGTGGCTACGCCTAGCCAACCACTTCTAAGCGGAGCAGTTCTTGATTTTGTGGAAATGAGTCCGGGGAACTTCCAGTTTATTTTCATCAATCCCCACGACACTGCCGGTTCATCCTGCGGTAGTTCCGGAAATGGTGGCAGCGCAGGTGGCGGCGGATGTGGCGGGTGTGGGGGCGGTTGCCACTAAGATACTTCCGCGATGAGCAAATTTGACCTCATCGTCATCGGTAGTGGCCCTGGGGGGTACAAGGCGGCAATTACTGCCGCCCACCTCGGCGCGCGTGTTGCGCTGGTGGAAAAGGGTTTGCCTGGTGGAACATGTTTGAATCAGGGCTGCATTCCTAAGAAAACCCTGATCCATCTCGCCCTGCTGATTGAAGATGTCAATGATCTTCAAGGACGTGGCCTTGCTGGCAAAGTAAGTGGTGATTTTCCCGGTGCTATGGCTCACAAAAATGCAGTCGTTGCTGGCATTCGCGATAACTTCAGCGTATGGCTGAATCGCCTGGGGGTCAAGGTCTTCCATGGTGAAGCAAAACTTCTTCCTGGACTTGAAGTTCAGGTGACGGCTTCAGGCATGGCAGGAGATTGTGCGGGGAAGCCTGATCGAATTTCCGGTGAAAAGACACCTGATTCAGTAAAGCTTATTGGCGATAAAATCATTATTGCTACAGGGGCCGTGCCTCGAGAACTTGAGAATTGTCCCACTGATGGTAGCCGGATATTGAACTCGCGTGATTTCATGTTCAAGCTCAACCAGGTGCCTGAATCCGTGCTTTGTGTGGGCGGCGGAGCAATTGGTGTTGAACTCGGCTTCCTCATGCACCAGTTCGGCGCCCGTGTGTGCATCGTTGAAAAAGGGGCTCGCTTACTAGACCAGCCGCAAATTTCAGAACGTGCCAGTAATCTATTGGAGCGTAAATTCAAGCGCATCGGAATTGAAGTCAAAAAACATGTCTCGGTAACCGCTTGCCGGCATGTTTCGGCAGGCGTAGAAGTAAGTTTCAGTGATGGTAAGCGCGAAACTTACCACAAAGTGCTGATTGCAGTGGGGCGAAGACCTGCGAGCACTGGTCTGGGTCTTGAACAAGCTGGTGTCAAGGTTGATGCTGAAGGATTTATCGAGGTTACGGAGTACCTGGAGACGAGCGTGCAAGGCATTTACGCCATTGGTGATGTAAAGGAAGGACCCATGACGGCAAATGGCGCGCTACATGATGCCAAAGTGGCTGTATCCAATGCGATCAATGGTAACGTATTCCACCCCAATTACCACAAGGTTCCAGTGGTCATTAATTCTGCATTTGAAATTGCTGCCGTGGGGTTAACGGAGGATCAAGCCGATGCGGCTGGATTTACGGCCGATGTTGCACGAGCAAGTTTTGGTGGTTCTGGAAAAGCGCGTGCGCACCATGATTTTGAGGGTTTTATCGAGGTGGTGCATGACGGGGAGTCGGGTCAGTTACTGGGGGGCTGTATTGTCGGTCCAGAGGCGGGGGAGCAGATACATATGATGACCGCGGCCTGTCAATCCGAACGCGGCCTCTGGTTTTTCAAGGATCTGAGTTACAGCCATCCGTCTTGGTGCGAAGAGCTGGAAACTGCAATCGACCCATATACCTCTGCATATTCACGGGCGCATAGCGATTCTGTGCCAGGGATTTACGCCACTCAAACCAAGCGTAAAAAATGATGCTTACTGCTCCGTGGATTTTTGTTCCTGTGCGCGGGTATTTTCTTCCAGTGTCTTCGCAACGCCTTTAGCCTTTTCCAGCGCTTGACGCTCATTCTGGAATATGGGAGTGGCTGGTGTTTGTGGCACAGGCGGCTCGTAAGGCTTCTTTTCCTCACCACAGGCGCTTAGGAATAAGGATAGTAAAGCAGGTATCAAGAGCGGCTTCATGGGAAATCTCTAGGTTGTTCTACTGGCACCATTTTCGCTGCTCATGGCACATGAATCAAGCACAAGGAATTGCAATGGGATTCAAGGACAATAAAATTGCACATGTTCACTCCAAGGGTCAGCGCATCAAGGAAAATAATAATGAAAAGCGCTTGGACCTGGCCCAGTTCATGAGCCATCAATATCTTTGCCAGTCTCTTAAAGCTTCTGAAATCAAGACCCTGCTTAAATATCTGACGTTACGCCAGTTCAATGAGGGTGACATCCTGGCAGATATCGGAGAGGTGGGGGAGGCATTGTATTTGGTCGTGCAGGGTGAAATCTCTCTAGTGGTTGACGAAAAGAAAAAAGAATATGAGATCGTTCGTGAGGGTGCGGGCGAAATGCTGGGTATCATGTCGTTTTTTGACCGCAAGCCACGCTCTGTGCGACTTGTCGCACGAGCACCAGACACTCAGGTATTACGCCTTTCGCGGGCGATGTACAAGCGCATGGTAGTGGAGCATCCCTATATCGCGCTCAATCTGGTGGAACATGCGCTGATCAACCTTGATAACTTGTTCCGCAAGGTGAGCAATGATTTTGCCCAGTTTGCACATCATCTTTACGGGAAGGGCCGTAAGTAGCGGGGAGACCTAGCTTAACAGTCCCTGCTGTGTCAGGAAAACATGCAGAATTTCGATTCTGACTTGGCAATCATTCATCTCCAGCATGTTCTGTCGCACTGAAAGTTTGAGCGGAAGTAATTCAGCCAGACGGTAGCTGACCCATACAGTATCGTCATACTTCAGCGGCAGCATGAAGCGTTCAACACCGAGATGCTCGATAAGTTGTTTCAGCACGGCGGCACAGGCTTGGTGTTTTGCGAGTATGGGTTGTGGCAGTTCAGGTGCGATAAGTACGGCTCTGGCCACGATCAACCCATTGGGTTCGATGTGTGTATTCTCAATGTGGAAGCGTTGGCCCCCGAATGTCTGAATGTTCAGCACGCCCAGTTGCGGCATATCCCAGTCTATTATGTCTGCTAAACATCCCGTATCCGCATGGTGCGCTTGTTCTCCGGTTTCTTCACCGGATTGAATCAGACAAATTCCGAAGTTTTTTTTATCCGCGAGACATGTGGCGGCCATTTCCATGTAGCGTGGTTCGAAAATCTTTAATGGAAGCTTGCCACCCGGAAAAAGTACCGTCTTGAGTGGAAGCAAAGGGATTTCGAATGGCTCATGCCGATTTGCCTGATTCAGAAAATCGGACACCCGTTGCATGAAATCGAGTGACATGACGTGCCGTCAGGCGTCGCTTTTCCCCCATCGCGTCATGAGCTGATGGGGTACGTTGAGATGGTCGAGGATACGTGCCACTACGAAGTCCACCAGGTCTTGCACGCTGGCGGGATGGTGATAAAAGCCAGGGTTTGCCGGCAGGATGACGGCGCCTAGACGCGCCAGTTTGAGCATGTTCTCGAGGTGAATGACGGAAAATGGTGTTTCGCGCGGCACCAGGATCAGCTTGCGCTGTTCTTTCAGACTGACGTCAGCAGCGCGTTCGATCAGGCTGTCGCTCATGCCGACGGCAATGGCAGCCAGTGTGCCCATGGTGCAAGGACATACCACCATGGCATCGGCCACGCTGGTGCCGGATGCGATTGGCGCAAACCACTCCTCGCGCCCAAAAACATGAACATGGCCGGGCAGGTGGCGATGCTGCTCACGCAGCTGTTGCTGGAACTCCCTGCTGCTGGAAGGAAAGGTTAGGCCCATTTCCTGTTGCGCCACAATTTGCGCTGCTTGCGAGTAGAGCAGATAGACGGTTTTATCCGCGGCCAGCAGTGATTCAAGCAGGCGCATGGCATAGGGCATGCCGGAAGCGCCAGTGAATGCGAGAGTGATGGTTTCAACAGGGTTCATGAATAGGGATTAGACCACGAGAATGGCTAATTAACCACCGGTGGGGGAGGGGATGCCGGCTTAATCACTTCTTCCTCGTGTGGCGGTTGCGGGAGATGATCTTCTGACGGACTGGTTTCGCTGCCGGGGGCGTCAATGGGAACGACTTTTGTCTTTTCGCTTTCTGGTTTTTTGGCTTCTTCCTTTGCTTTTTCCCGCCGCACCGTTTCCTGTCGCATGCGTACTAGTTCGCATACGGTCTTCTCGAACATATCCCCTACGGTATCGGGAATGATTGGAGCCGCCTCCCCTTCGTGGCTGGCGACATATTCAATGGTATTGCCATCGGCAGCATAAAGTAGATAGCTGATCAATTTCAGCGTGTGTTCGGCACAGTGAATACGTTCACGATAAAGGCCGCTTACCGCAGCCATGCCTTTTGCCGTTGCGGGCGTTCTAAATGCCACTTTTTTCCAGTAGGTGATTTCGTCGCCGTTGATGTAAAGTTTGGAGCGGTCATAGAAATACTGGTCTCCATCTGTCACTGGCCGGACCCTGATCCACTCCGCGGCAGCGACCGGTAGACTCAGCAGAAGCAGGATAATCAGACCAATCAACTTCATGTCAGGGCTGTTTGTGGCGCCGGGATGGACTCGTCAAGGAGGCGGGCCGCAACCAGCCCGTTGACAATACCGAAAAACAGCGCGGCTGCGGCAAAAAGCGGGGCGAGATACAGTACGCCTGCATGCGGGATGAGCCAGAAAAAAACCACGCCAAGTTGTGCGGCTATATGAGCGAAGGCAGCCAGGATGCTATGGCTGACCGGGCCGAAGAAGTTGCCTGGAAGCTTGCATGCGAATCCCAGCACGATCAGGCTGGCCAGCGCACCAAAAAAACTCAGGATGAAACCGGGGGTGAGGAAGGAGCCGAGCAGCAGGCTTCCGGCCACTACGCGCAACAGAGATACCCAGACAGCGGCACGCCAGCCGAAACGCTGTAGAACCAGCAGAGTAATGATATTGGCCAGACCGGGTTTTACGCCGGGTAGCGGAGAGGGTAGTGCTGCTTCCGCCAATGATAGCCCGATGGCGAAGGCGGCCAGCCGCGCTATGCGGTGATCCTCTGGGCTGGCGGACAGTTTAATAACTGAGGGAGTCATAAAGCTTGGTTGCGCCGAGCAGTTCCACGCTTATCTGGTTAGGCAGGCACAGTGCCGAATCCCCCGCACGTGTAAGCCAGCCCTGTCTGACACAGTGCTGACGAGGGCTGGGGTCGCGGGCGACGCGGACGCGATGGTTGTTGACGGTAATCAGAGTCATGCCAAGCGGCCCGCTGATTTCAAAGTCCTTGTTTTGTGATAAATCTGTCTGCGCCACAATCTTTCCGCCGCTTCGGATGATCAGGCTGGCGCCCTTGCTTCCGTCCCATGTCGCGAAAAAAAGGTAAGTGACCAGCACGACGCCTGCGAGCATCGTGAGCCAGTCTCCTGTCTTGAAATCCAGGCCCAGATTCATGACAGTTCGCGATGTCTGATCAGCACCTGATATTCGCTACCAAACTGTGCTGCCAGTGTTTCAGCAAAAAAAACGGAACGGTGCTGCCCGCCAGTGCATCCCAAGGCAATGGTCAGGTAGTTACGATTGTCGCGAATAAAACATGGGAGCCAATCGGCCACGAAGCGGCTAATGTCGCCCAGCATTTTTTGCACCATTAGGTCTTTTTGCAAAAAAGCACAGACTTCCGGATCCTTACCCGTCAGGGGGCGCAGGGCTGGATCGTAATGCGGGTTCGGCAGGCAGCGGACATCAAATACGTAATCGGCATCCAGTGGAATGCCGTGTTTGAATCCGAAGGACTGAAAGAGCAGGGTCAGCCGGGAGCGGTCATGTGCGATGAAGTCTTTGATCCAGGCACGCAGGGTATTGGGTGAAAGCTCGCTGGTATCAATGCGGTGTCCAAGATCGCTGACGGCTTCCAGTTGTTCTTGCTCGCGTTCAATGCATTCTGTAAGCGTGCGGCCCTGGTCACTCAGGGGGTGACGGCGCCGTGTTTCGCTGAAACGTTTGACCAGTTCATCGGTCTTGGCTTCAAGGAATAGAATGCGTACATCCAGGCCATCCCGGCGTAATGTGGCGATGATTTGCGGCAGATGATTCAGGTCGCTGCTGCTGCGCGCATCGATGCTGATTGCGGCCTGTGTGACGCCGCTGCCGAGAAGATAACGAGCTGTTTCGGTTAGCAGCGCTAGAGGAAGGTTGTCGACGCAAAAGTAACTGCTGTCCTCAAGAACATTGAGGGCGATACTTTTACCCGAACCGGACAAACCGCTGACCAGGATGATTTGCATGCTTAGGTACTAGGCTTGTCTTCGGCCATCATGCGATCATGGCGCTCGATGAACTGCTGCGTGCTGTTGATGCCACGCAGTTGCAGGATGTGATTGCGCACCGCAACTTCGACCAGCACCGCGATGTTGCGGCCAGCCGCCACCGGGATACGCACTTCGGGGATGGTGGCGTCGAGAATTTGTTGCGAATAGGTGTTGATCTGCAGCCGATTCATGGACATGGTTTGTGCAGTCTGTTTTTCAAGATGCACGATCAGCTTGATGTTCTTTTTCAACTTGACCGCGGCTTCTCCGAACAGTGCGCGGATATTCAGCACGCCGAGACCGCGCACTTCGAGAAAGTCCTGCAGCATGGCTGGGCAGCGACCTTCCAGCGTGTCTGGGGATACTTGATAGAATTCGACTACATCATCCGCCACCAGACGGTGCCCACGCGTAATCAGCTCCAGCGCAAGTTCGCTTTTGCCAACGGCACTGTCGCCGGTAATCAGCACGCCCATGCCCTGTACTTCCATGAATACGCCATGACGTACCGTGGTCTCAGCCAGTACTTGCGCCAGGTAGTGGCGAAGTACGTTCATCATGTCGGGGCTTTGTTCGAGGGAAGTAAACAACGGCGTCAGAGTACGGTCGGCGGCTTCTTTGAGCAAGGGGGGGACGCTTTCCCCATTGGCGACAATGATCGCCGCCAGCTCGGTGCTGAACAGGTTGTTGACAGACTGCGCCAGTGCTTCTGGCGTCAAGCTGCGCAGGTAGTCCATTTCCGCACATCCCAGTACCTGTACCCGGTTGGGGTGGACGAAATTGAGGTAGCCGATCAGCGCCAGCGTAAGCTTCTGAACCGTATCGCTGGTCAGCAGTTTGTTACCTCCCCCCTTGCCTGCAACCCACGTCAGGCCAAGTTGGTCTCCCTTGTCGGCAAAAAGCTGGTTAACGCTGATTTGCGGCATGAGGCGCCCAGGTAGTGAGGAGGTGGTGTAGCGATTCGCGGTCGTGGCTGGCGTTCAGTTGCTCACGCAAATGATGGTCGCTGAACATGTGTGCCAGTTCTCCGAGAATCTGCAGGTGCAGATCGGTGGCCTGTTCCGGCACCAGCAACACGAAAAGTAGCGATACTGGAACGCCGTCTGGGGCATCGAAGGGAATCGGCTGCTTCAGGTGTACGAATACGCCTTGGGTGTCCTGCAAGCCCTTGATTCTCCCGTGCGGGATGGCAATGCCATGACCGAGGCCGGTGGAACCCAGTTTTTCGCGCGCGAACAGACTGTCGAATATCTTGCTGCGACCGAGATGCAGGCGCTGCTCCAGCATTTCGCCAACATGTTCGAAAGCCCGTTTTTTGCTCCCTACGTCGAGTTCCGCAATGACATTTTCGAGTGGGAGAATTTTTGCGATGAGCTCCATGGCTTAACCTCGGGCATCAAATGGCATGGATTATTCTTCGACAGCCTGGTGTTTCACATCACTGTGGTGGGCGCCGTTCTTTTCCTTGTGTTTGAGTATCTGGCGGTCCAGTTTATCCACCAGTGAATCGATAGCGGCATACATGTCTGCATCTTCAGATTGTACAAATACGTCGTTCCCGCGCATGTGAACGCTAACCTCTGCTTTCTGCTTGAGCTTTTCGACGGTCAGGATGACCTTGATGTCGATGACTTGGTCGAAATGGCGGTTGATCTTGTCCAGCTTGCTTGTGACGTAGTCGCGAATGGCGGGAGTGACTTCAATATGGTGGCCGGTGATAGTCAAGTTCATGGTTCGTGCTCCTTGTTATAAAAGAACCTGTTGGTTAGAGAGACTTACGAAGTGTTACCGCGGGGATTTGTAAGACCTCACGGTATTTTGCCACGGTACGGCGAGCGACCACGATGCCCTGTTGTGCCAGAATTTCAGTAATCTGGGTATCGCTGAGTGGTTTTTTGCTATCTTCCGCCGCCACTAGTTGCTTGATCAGGGCGCGGATGGCGGTGGCAGAACAAGCACCGCCTGTTTCTGTCGCAACATGGCTGCCGAAAAAGTATTTTAATTCGAAAATTCCTTTTGGTGTGAGCATGTACTTCTGAGTGGTGACCCGCGAAATCGTGGATTCATGCAAGCCGACTTCATCGGCGATTTCTCGCAGCACCAATGGGCGCATGGCGACCTCACCGTGTTCGAAAAAGTGTTTCTGGCGGTCGACGATGGCCTGAGACACCCGCAGAATGGTATCGAAGCGCTGTTCTATGTTCTTGACCATCCAGCGCGCTTCCTGCAACTGGCTGGCAAGCTGCTGTCCGCCACCCTCCCTGTTACGGCTCAGAATTTCGGCATACATGCGGTTGACGCGCAATTTTGGCATGGCTTCGCGGTTCAGGCTGGCGATCCACATACCCTTGGTCTTTTTGACGATGACGTCAGCTACGACGTAACGCGTGTCAGCAGCAGCAAAATCTGCGCCTGGCCGGGGGTTGAGGCCGGTGATGAGGTGTTGGGCGGCACGGAGGCTGTCATCATCGCATTGCAGCAGTTTTTTTAGCTTGTTGTAATCCCGGCTTGCCAATTGCTCCAGATATTGCCGTGCAATTCGCAGCGCAATATCTCGATTGGGGGTGTCCGGCGGCAAGGCTTCGAGTTGCAGGGCCAGGCATTCGCCCAGATTGCGGGCGCCGACGCCAAGCGGCTCGAAGTTTTGCAGATGCTTCAGTGCGGTTTCGACCTCGAGCGGGTCGATCTCCAGCTCTGGAGGCAACATTTCGGCAATGTCTTTCAGGCTTTGGGTCAGGTAGCCGTCATCATTGAGTGCGTCGATCATCAACGACACAATGGTTCGATCACGCAACGGAAGCTGCGTGAGGTTTAGCTGCCAGTTCAGGTGGTCGCGCAAGCTGGTGGTGCCGGCATCCTGCTGCGGATAGTCAGGTTCGTCATTATCATCGCGGATGCCATGGGAGGGCGCGGCTTCGTTCCAGATGTCATGATCATCATTGAAACTGTCTTCCTGCTGAGATGCTTCGCTATGCTCCTCAACTGGAGCCGTAGCAGTCGCCTGATCGGACGTAGCGAACGGGCTGGATTCCTCTGGCCTGTCAGCGTCCAGATTTGGATCCACGCGCTCAAGCAAGGGATTGTTCTCGATGAACTGTTCCAACTCCTGATTGAGTTCCTGTGAGGACAGCTGCAGTAATCGAATGGATTGCTGTAGCTGGGGGGTCAGGGCCAGGTGTTGGGAGAGCTTGAGCTGGAGGCTTTGTTTCATAGGCAATTGGATTCCTGAGGGCGAAGACTCAGGGCCGTGTCATAAGCGAAAATGCTCGCCAAGATAAACTTTTCTCACGGCTTCATTATAAACGATTTCCTCCGGTTTGCCGCTGGCCAGTACCAAGCCGTCATTAATGATGTAGGCGTGGTCGCAGATGCCGAGTGTTTCGCGCACGTTGTGGTCGGTGATCAGTACTCCGATGTCGCGTTCGGAGAGAAAACGGATAATTTTCTGGATCTCCAGCACGGCGATGGGGTCCACGCCGGCAAAGGGCTCGTCAAGCAGGATGAAGCGCGGATTCGAGGCCAGTGCGCGGGCGATCTCAACGCGCCTGCGTTCGCCGCCTGACAAGCTCATGGCCGGGTTGTCGCGCAGGTGGTGGACATGCAGTTCATGCAACAGTTCGTCCGTCTGCCGCTCTACTTCCTCGCTGCTTAAACCGCGTAGCTCAAGAATGGCAGCCACATTTTCCGCCACCGTCAGCTTGCGAAATATCGAGGCTTCCTGGGGCAGGTAGCTGAGCCCCAGGCGGGCGCGACGATGAATCGGCATGCGGCTCAGTTCATTGTCATCTAGCCGGATGCTGCCTCCATCGAGGGGTACCAATCCAACCATCATGTAGAAACTGGTGGTCTTTCCCGCGCCATTTGGCCCCAGCAGCCCCACTACCTCGCCACTGCGGACGCCGAGGGAGACGTCCTTGACGACGGTACGGGATTTGTAGCGTTTTTTCAGGCCGCTAACCGTGAGTTCGCTCATTCGATGCTCATTCTGATCGCGGGGCGTCGATGTTTTCAGCGCCACGTATGGTAAGCGGTGCGGATGGCGGGATGCTGGTGCCATTTTTGGGTTTAGGCTGGATTACCGCACGCACGCGCCCCTTTTCCCTGCCGGGTGCGGCAGCTTCCTTCCCTCCTCCGATAACCTGGAAAAACTCCGTTTTCGCGTCGTAGGAAATATAATTTCCGCGCACTTCGTCCTGGTTGCGCTTCATTCTGGCCTGCGTGAAAAGCTCGGCTTTTTCGGCTCTGGCGTCATATTCGATACGCAGCCCGTAACCTTCGATATATTCATTCAGGCCCTCGCGCTTTTGGCGAAAACTGGCTGGATTCCCGTAGGCAGTGGCGCGTTGCAAGCCGGCTGCATCTTCCTTGATAACCAGCTTGTCGGCACGAATCAGGAGAGTGCCTTGCGAAAGTTGTACATTGCCCTGGTAGACGCTGACCTTGTTTACGTCATCAAGGTTGACGGTGTCTGCTTCCAGGTTGATAGGCTTGTCGCGATCTGCCAGTTCGGCACGACCTGTGGCTGGAAGAAGCAGAAGTAGCAGGCAGCCATAGGTGGCAAATCTAGTGCTTGGGTTTTTCATAATGCCCTTTCACGCGGGAAAGCAGTTTGACCGCCTGAGTGCGGTTGTTGAATTCCATTCCGATGGCGGTGACAAGCGCGGCCGGGGTTTTAATCGTAACCGCCTTATGGGTGCGGGCGATTTCCTTGTCCGGCGTAATGTGTAAATAGTCGGTGTGGATCGTCAGCCAGTCTTTTCCCGCGCCTGCTTCGCGTTTAACCTCGACGCCACGGGTAAAGTACACTTCTTCGCCATTGCTGGAAACCAGCCCTTGCTGGGCCTGGATATGCACCGGTGGTTTTTGCGCGTTCATGGCGATAAAGTGGGGACGGGTCAGATGAGAGCTGTCATCGTCCGGAAAATGCTCCAGTTTGACCGCGGCCAGGCTGTGCTGGGTCAGTCCGTCCGGCCCCATGCGGCGGGCAAAGAAACTCTCCACCCAGAAGTCCGGGTCATGGCGGGTGCTGCCATCGCGCTTCGCCAATGGGGCCTGAACCGTGCTGTTGAGCCAGAAAGTGAGCAGAGCGAGCAGGCCCAGCAGCGCAAGGGGGAACCAAAGTGTGACGCGTTCGCTTATTTGAGATAAACGGATAGCTGGGCCTCCAGGGTGTCTTGTGCCTGCATAATCAGTTCGCATACCTCACGGGCTGCGCCATGCCCGCCTTCCTTGAGGCTGACATAATGAGCGTGCTGCTTCACCCGGTCCGGAGCCTGGGGTACCGTAAGTGCCAATCCGCAGCGGCGCATGGCGGGCAGATCCACGACGTCATCGCCCATGAATGCGCATTGCTCAAAGTGTATGCCCAGTTTCTCGGTGAGGTGCAGGAAAGCTTCCAGTTTGTCATGCACCCCCTGATACAGATGGGTGATTCCGAGATTCTGTGCGCGGTGAACCACGACCTTGGAGGTGCGCCCGGTGATGATGGCGATCTCCACCCCGCTGTTCTTGAGCATTTTGATGCCATGGCCATCGAGGGAATGGAATGCCTTGTATTCCTGTCCGTCGTCGCCAAGGAAAAGACTGCCGTCGGTGAGTACCCCATCAACATCAAAAATCAGTAATTTGATGTTACGCGCCAGTTCGTAAACTGCTTGCATCGTGTTCGCTCCAAAGTTAGGGCCTGTTTCGGCTTGCCCTTAGACCACGCCTGCGCGCAGCAGGTCGTGCATGTTGAAGGCGCCTACCAGCCGTCCTGATTCATCTGCGACCAAGAGCCCATTAATCTTCCGCTGTTCCATGAATTGCACGGCTTCCGCCGCCAGCCGTTCCGGCCGGATGGTGAGCGGCTGCGTGGTCATGACTTCGCGGATGGGCGTGGTGCGGATGTCCAGCGGAGAATCCAGGTGGCGGCGCAGATCGCCATCGGTGAACAGGCCCAGAATCTGATTCCCGGCATCCACTACTGCCGTCATGCCCAGACCCTTTCTGGTCATTTCAAGCAGTGCATCGCTCAGGCTGGCATCCGCCCGCACACGGGGCAAAGCCTCGCCCTGATGCATTACGTCCTGCACATGCACCAGCAGGCGGCGGCCAAGCGCTCCACCAGGGTGCGAGCGGGCAAAATCCTCCTTGCCGAAGCCGCGTGCATCCAGCAGCGCCACGGCCAGAGCGTCTCCCAGCGCCAGCGCTGCGGTGGTGCTGGCCGTCGGTGCCAGCCCCAGCGGGCAGGCCTCCTGCGTCACGCTGGCATCGAGGTGGAGATCGGCCTCGCGCGCCATGGTGGACTGGGGGTTGCCGGTCATGGTGATCAGCTTGGCGCCAAGGCGCTTGATCAGTGGCACGATGGCCACCAGTTCCGGACTCTCACCGGAATTGGACAGGGCAATCACCACATCCTGTGGCGTGATCATGCCCAAGTCACCGTGACTGGCCTCGCCGGGGTGGACGAAAAAGGACGGCGTGCCCGTACTGGCGAGGGTGGATGCGATTTTGCCCGCGATATGGCCGGATTTCCCCATGCCGCTGACGATAATGCGACCGCTGCAGGAGAGGCATAACTCGACCGCGTGTGAAAACGTGTAATCAAGACGTGCGCTCAGCGCATGGATGGCATTGGCTTCGATGGTCAGAACCTGGCGCGCCAAATCTAATATTTTTTCGGGTGTTGTCATCGGATTGGCCGGAGAGCGTGGCTCGTCCGGCGTGTAAATAAAGTCATGATAGTATAAGGCTGAAAGCACAAGGGATAAAGCTGTGCCGATTTTTCAGTAGCGATTTCGAGGACATCCAGTTTCATGCCGCATGACGCCCCAACCACTCTTCAGGCTGTACTGGTTCTGCTCGGCGCCGCCGTCTTCGCGGTAGCGCTGTTCCGCAGCCTGCGCCTGCCGCCCCTTCTTGCCTACTTGCTGGTGGGCATGGTGGCGGGGCCCCATGCCCTGGGGTGGATTCCAGATACGGAAGAAACCCGCTATCTGGCTGAATTCGGCGTCGTGTTCCTGATGTTCAGTATCGGCCTGGAGTTCAGTCTGCCGCAACTGAAAGCCATGCGTGGCGTAGTGTTCGGACTGGGTGGCGCGCAGGTGCTTGTGACCCTGGCGTTGGTGCTGGCGGCTGCCATGCTGTCCGGGCTTTCCTGGCAGGCGGGCGTGGCGCTGGGTGGCGTACTGGCCATGTCATCCACTGCTATCGTCAGCAAAATGATGGCGGAGCGCCTCGAATTGCAGTCGCGCCATGGACTGCTGGTGATCGGCGTGCTGCTGTTCCAGGATCTGGCTGTGGTACCCCTTCTGATCCTGATTCCAGCCCTGTCCGCCAGTGGCGGAGACCTGACCGGGGCGGTAGGCGCAGCTTTCCTCAAGGCGGTGGTGCTGCTGATAATCCTGCTCTATTTCGGACAAAACCTGATGCGTCGCTGGTTTCACTGGGTCGCGCGGCACAAATCTTCCGAACTGTTCATGCTCAACGTTCTGCTGGTGACGCTCGGGCTGGCCTATTTGACCGGCCTGGCAGGGCTTTCCCTCGCATTGGGGGCATTCCTCGCGGGGATGCTGATTTCTGAAACAGAATACCGTTACCAGGTGGAAGCCGACATCCAGCCTTTCCGTGATGTTTTGCTCGGGCTGTTCTTCGTCACCGTTGGGATGTTGCTGGATATGAGGGTCGTCGCCGCCAATCTGGGCTGGGTGGCGCTGGCGCTGTTGGTCCTGGTCTTGGGGAAAGGCGCGATTATCGCCTTGCTGAGCCGCCTCTTTCGCCACGACGTCAGCGTGTCGCTGCGCACCGGGCTATTCCTTGCCCAGGCAGGTGAGTTTGGTTTTGTCCTGATGGCGCTTGCCAATGGCAGCGGGTTGGTGCCTCCTCATGTAGCACAGATCATCCTGGCGGCGATGCTGCTTTCCATGGTCGTGGCGCCTTTTCTTCTGCAGCATAGTAACGCGATCGTGACGCGCCTGTGCCGCAATGACTGGAACTACCGGGCACTGGAACTGCATGACATCGTGGTCAAGAGCGCGGGCAAGGAGGGCCATGTGATCGTCTGCGGCTATGGCCGCAGTGGCCAGAACCTGTCGCGTTTCCTGGACCTGGAAGGGATTCCCTTCTTTGCGCTGGATCTCGATCCGCAGCGGGTGCGCGCCGCTGCCGCTGCTGGCGAGAACGTGGTGTATGGCGATGCCAGCAGGCGCGAGGTATTGATGGCGGCGGGCTTGCAGCGTGCCCGTGCAGTGGTGGTTTCCTATGCCGACACGGCTTCCGCCCTCAAGGTGCTGCACCAGGTTCACGAACTTCGCCCCGATTTGCCTGTGGTGGTGCGCACCCTGGATGATTCCGACCTGGATCTGCTGCAGCAGGCCGGCGCGGCGGAAGTGGTGCCGGAGGTGCTGGAAGGCTCCCTGATGCTGGCTTCTCATGCCCTGATGCTGCTGGGCGTGCCCCTGACCCATGTGCTGCGACGCATCCGCGAAGTGCGTTCACAGCGCTATGGCCTGTTCCGCGGCGTATTCCGTAGTGAAGCCGAAGCCGGACTGGAAGAGCACGAACAGCCCCGTCTCGTCTCGGTGGCGCTGGGCGACAAGGCTGCATCCATAGACAAAAGCCTGGCCGATTTGCAACTGGACGACCTGCAGGTGGAGGTGACCGCGATTCGCCGCAGAGGCATCCGTGGCGTGGAGCCTTCTCCGGAAATGAAACTGATGGCGGGTGATGTGGTCGTGCTGCTGGGAACGGCGGAAAACCTGGTGCTGGCGGAGACCCGATTGTTGCAGGGATAGCGGCGAATCAAAAGCCCGCGCAAGGCGGGCTTTTGATTAAGGCCAAGGTGAAAATTAAAGTATATTTACCCCGCCACAATTTTTAACATCTGCGTTGGCGTTCCATGTTTTGCTGCCGGCTGTGCCGGTAGTGCAAGTTGTATCAGGCGTCCCCCACGTGTCGGATGAGCGATAGGTTCCTCTGTCAGAAATGCCATCGTCAATCTTGCGGTCAATTTCTGCCAGGATGCTGGCGGGAATGTTTGCGCCTGTTTTTATGTTGAATACAGCAATGGGAGTAGCAGCGTCAGAGTATTTGTCATCAAAAATCAGCTGGGTATAGCCGCCAAATGGGTTGGTCGGGTTGTTTCCAACGTTAGGCGTGGTTCCTGCGCCATCGTAGCTTCCAGTAATAAAGCCAGACTTGGACAGGTGATACCAGGCAAAAATTGATTCGGCAAGAGTGTCAATTTTACCGTTCTGGCAAGTCGCATCGGCAGGGTCACATCCTATTTCAGCGGCTCCAGGAATGTTCTGTTTGGCCAGGTTTTTTGGATAGTCGCCAGGGAGGCCGCGATAACGATCCTGGAAACCAAAATAGGCAGCCTTGATCCCGTCTTGCTGGTTGATAATGTTACGCACCCTGGCGTTATTGATCAGTTCCTGTCCCTTCAGCACGCCGCCCAGCAGCAGGCCGATGATCACCAGCACAATGGCGATCTCGATCAGGGTGAAACCTTGTTGTTGGCTTTTCATTTTGCTTGGCATCCTAAAATAACTGAATATGATATTGCTTGTATTTTCTTCAGCAATTTACGTGCCTGCGATTGTCAGGCTTGCTTGCATGAAAAAATGGGTGTGGCCGTTTCAATGTTGTCGTGATTTCGACAGCGGTGATGATTTTTCGACGGACTGTGTTTCCAGCGCATTCAGGCGCTCGGTCAGAAAACGGATCTCATGCGGGTCGCTAAGGGTATTGTTGGCCAGCAGTCCGCCGAGCAGGATTTTGGCGCTTTCGGTCTCGCCCATTTCTTCCAGAATGAAAATCGGCATCTGTTGCGCCCAGTGAGGCACATCCGGCCCGTTGGCATGGCGGGTGATGGCCTGGGCATATTTCAAGGCCAGGGGAAGATCATGCAGGCGATGCTTGGCGACGATGGCGGCGTGAGCCAACCATTGCCAGCGCTGGTTGGGGGCGGCAAAGAAATGCTGGTAAGTAAAATCCAGCATTTGCTTCTGCCGGACTGGGTCGGGAACCTGGGCGTAGAGATGGGTGGCCATGAGCAAGGGGTATTGGGCGTGGCCATCCAGTTCGAGCATGCGCTCCAGCCATTGGATGACAACCGAATAGTCGAGGTGCTGAAACGGGATGCTGATGCCCGGCTGGTTGTCGAAAGCCTGCAGATACAGTGCCAGCGCTTGCGAAGCCGGAATGCGTTCACCGAAGCTTACGGCGGCGATCACGTCACGGCTTGGTGGCGAAGGCAGGGCGTGGGCATTGGCTTGTGGCGGGGGCGCGCGCAAGCTCCAGAAGATTTGCAGTGCCAGTGCGAGTGCGAGCAACGCCAATACCGGCTTGGGGACAGCAGAGATCGCGCGTTCGGCCATGCGTTAAAGATTTTTACGCGAAAGATCGAACATCGCACCCGCAACCAGCAACGCGAGGTAGATCAGGGTTTGCGCTGCGATGGGGCCGAGTTGTGCCCAGCTGCCGCTGCTATCCACCAGCCAGGCCGTCTGGGTGAACGTATCGAAACGCGGCAGCAGCAATGCGATGGCATCAATGGCGTGAACCATGAATTGTTGCGCTTGGCCGTCTGCGTTGAGCGGGGTGTGGCCGATCAACTGGATGGCGGCCATCGATCTCGCCAAGAGATAAAAGCCGAGCACCAGGCTCATGGCCGGCATGATCTGGTTGAAAGTGAGCAGGCAGAACAGGCTTAAGGCGGTCACGATCCAAAGCTCACCAAGTAGCGACAAGCCCCACAGTATGACTTGGCTTGGCGGAGCAAATGCCGCCAGCAGCAGGGAAACCCCGCTGGCCAGTAGCAGCGCGATACCCATGAAGCCGAGTTGCTTGCCGAGGACATAACTGGCACGCGGCAGGTCCAGTGATAGAATGAGTTCCAGGCCTTTTTCGTTGAATTCACGCGCCAGGCTGCTGATGATGAACAGGCTCAATATGAACACACTGGCGGGCCGCAGGGATGCGGCGAGAAACGAGGTCTGGATGCGCTGGCTGTCGGCAACGGCGATCTCATTGAGGAACAGGCTGCCGGCGAAAGCTGCCAGCAGAATCAGCAGCATCAGTCTTGTCAGGCGTGCCCGTGTGGCTTCGATAAAAGTGAAATAGGCGATGGTGAAAATGGCTCGCGACATGCGGCAGCACCCGATTGGCAGCGGAATAGCTGCCCAGTATATCCAAACCACGACGTCAAAGGGATGGCTATGAACGGCAAAATTTCCACTATGGTGCAGCGCATGAGCAGTGAACGGCCGCACTGGCTGCTGGCGGGCATGTTGCTGTCCCTGCATGCGGCGCTGGCCTGGGGGGTGGATGTATGGTGGTCCAGTGCTGCTCTGCTGGTGCATCTCGGGTTGTTTCTCATGTGGCAGCCGATGTGGCGAAGCGAGCGTCGACTTTCCCCGAGTCACGTGTTGCTGGTGTTTCTGGGCGGTGGGGCGCTGATCCTGTTCTGGCACAGCTGGTGGGCGGCTACCTTATGGGTGGGCATCCTGGTCGGTCTGATCGGTGGCGATGTGGTGGGCATGAACGAGCGCCGTCAGCGTATTGGACATCTACTCGCTCTGCTGTACCTGCTGTCCATACTCTTGTTATGGGTGGTGCCACATCTGTTTGGCGAAACCCAGGGCGAATCAGCCTTGCTCCTGATGGTGCGCTATGGACTTGTAGCCGTGCCGCTGTTGGCTGCGGCTTCGGGAACGCGGCAGAATAGCAAACCGGTTTATGCGGTGGATTTTTTCTACAGCCTGATGCTGTTTCTGCTGGTCGTTGTGCTGGTGCTGGGCAGCTTTGCGGTCAAAATGATCAGCCAGAGTAATTATCCCATGGCCCTTGCGCAGACCCTGATGGGGATAGCCGGGGTTTTGTTTGTCCTGAGCTGGCTGTGGAATCCGCATGGCGGGTTTGCCGGTGTTGGCCAGTTGATGTCACGTTACCTTCTAAGCGTGGGGCTGCCTTTCGAGCGCTGGCTGCGCAATCTCGCAGCCCTGGCCGAGCAGGAAAACGATGCGGTGGGCTTCCTGCGGTTGGCACTGGAGGATATCGCTGCCTTGCCTTGGGTAGCAGGCGGCCGTTGGCAGGCGCCGGGAGGGGGGGGTGAGTTCGGGGTGGTTTCAAAGCACTCCGTGGAATTCACTTTTCACCAGGTTCGCCTGGTGCTTTTTACGCGCTGGGCACTGAGCCCGGCGCTGATTCTCCATGTCAAGCTGCTGACGCAGTTGCTGGGGCATTTCTACGAGGCCAAGCAGCGTGAACAGGAGCAGAAATACAATGCCTACACCCAGGCGATTTATGAAACCGGGGCGCGCCTGACACATGACGTCAAGAACTTGCTGCAATCCATGAAGACGCTGAGCGCAGCAGTGGAAAGCAGTGACGCCGGGCAGGCGCAGGCGTTGCAGGCGCTGATGCAGCGCCAGTTGCCACAGATCGTGCAGCGTCTGCAACTGACGCTGGACAAGCTCAAATCGCCCAATGTGAATGTGGTGGAAGCAATGGAGCGGGTTTCCGCACGTGCGTGGTGGGAAGCTTTGCAGGAGCGCTACGCAGGGGAAACGCTTGAGTTCGCGGCTTACGGCATGACCAAGGGAACACACGTGCACCTTCCAGGGGAGCTGTTCGATAGCGTAGCGGACAATCTGCTGCAAAATGCGCTGGAAAAACGCAAGGTTGAACGAGGCCTGGGAATCCGGGTCGGTTTCTCCTGCGAGGGCGGCGGCCGTCTTACCGTGTGCGACGATGGTTACGCGATGGACGACGATCTGGCCAGCCGGATTCTCACCGTGCCGGTACAATCTCACAATGGCTTGGGCGTCGGTCTTTACCAGGCAGGTCGGCTGGCGCAGCAGGCCGGTTATCGATTGGCTCTGACCAGCAATCAGGAAGGGCGGGTGTGCTTCGAGCTGATCGGGTCGTCCTGACCAATGAAAGACACTTGAACCCCGGGGAGCACGGGGTTAAATCAAAAACAAGCTTGGGTTTTCCCCGTGCTCCCCGTGTGCCCCGTGGTTAATCTCTTTTCCCGGCTCAGTCTTCCGCTATTTTCGGGTGGCGCATCTGCCAGCGTTCGATGCCGCCTTCGACCAGGGAATAGACAGCCGGCACCACCACCAAGGTGAGCAGGGTCGAGGTGATCATGCCGCCGATTACCGCTACCGCCAGCGGGCCATTGGTTTCCGCGCCGGCGCCCAGGCCCAGCGCTGCAGGCAGCAGCGCCAGAATCACCGTCATCGAGGTCATCAGCACCGGTCGCATCCGGATCGGGCAGGCTTCGGAGAGCGCCGCATCGATGCCTTTGCCCTCTGTACGCCGCTGGTTGGTGAGATCCACCAGCAGGATCGAGTTCTTCGCCACCAGCCCAATCAGCAGCACCAGGCCGATCATCGAATAGATGTTGAGGGTGTGGTCGAACAGCCACAAGGCCATCACCCCGCCGATGATGGCGAGCGGTTGCGCCACCATGATGATGAAGGGCTGGATGAAAGAGTTGAACTGGCTTGCCAGCACCATGTACAGCAGGATCATTGCCAGGGAAAAGGCGAAAATCATGTTCTGCATGGTCTTGCCGAACTCCTCAGCCTGGCCGATCATTTTCACGCTGTAGCCTATCGGCAGGATATCCGCAGTGGCGGCCTTGATCTTGTTCACTGCATCGCCAAGCGGGATCGTTGGCGTGCCAAAGAAAGTGGCTGCATATTGCAGGTCGAAGCGTCCGATGACGGCGGGTCCCAGCGTCTGCTTGATGCTTGCCACGGTATCCAGGCGCACCATCGAGCCATCGCGGGAACGCAGGTAAACCTTGTTCAGGTCGGAAAGCTGCCTGAATTCGCCGTCTTTGGCCTTGACCCGGATGTCGTAGCGCTGGCCATCTCCCGGCACGTCATTGAATTTTGCGATGTCCACGCCGCCGGAAAGCATGTTGAGCGCCAGCGCCACGTCCTGGGTCGTCAGCCCGGCCGAAGCGATGCGGGTGCGGTCGGGGTCAAGGACGAGTTGCGGCAGGTCGAGCTGCAAATCGAGGTCCATGCGCCCCAGGCCGGGATCGGACGAAAGGGTTTGCTGCAGCGACTTGGCCAGGCGCCCTACTTCATCGAGGTTGGGGCCGTTGATCACGAACTGCAAGGGTTCGCCGCGCTGTCCGCTGACAATCGGATAAGGTGCCGCGAAGGCGCGTGCGCCGGGGATTTGCGCCAGTTCCTTGCGGATCACCGGGATCACGTCCTGCTGCCTGATTTTCCGTTCGCCGCGCGGCGCCATGCGCACCACCACCATTCCCTGGTTGACCTGTCCCGCGCTGCCAAGGCCGATCAGAGCAAATTCGGTGACGATTTCCTTGTGGCGGAACAGCAGTTCCTCGACCATGCGCAAACGGCTGTCGGTATATTCGATGCTGGAACCGAGCGGGGTTTTCAGGTGAATCAGGAAGCGGCCTTCATCCTCCTCTGGGACAAAAGTCTTGCCCACGTTGATGAAGAAAAAGCTGCTCGCCGCAACGGTCGCCAGGGTCAGCGCCACCACCTTCCAGCGGTGTCGCAGCGCCTTGTCGAGCAGGTAGCGATAGAGGTTGTCCATGCCGCGAAAGAAGCGATCCAGGATGTAATACAGGCGTCCGTGCTGTTTTTCCACCTTGAGATAGCGCGAGCACAGCATCGGCGTCAGCGTGAGCGACACGAACAGGGACACCAGTACGCCAAAGGTCACTACTACCGCAAAGGATTTGAAGAACTGGCCGATAATGCCGCCGAGAAAAATCACCGGCGCGAAAATCGATACCAGGGACAGCGTTGCGGCGATCACCGCGAACATTACTTCGCGGCTGCCATTGACTGCGGCGGTAACCGGGTCGGCGTCGATTTCTTCGCGATGTCGGAAAATATTCTCCAGCACCACGATGGCGTCGTCCACCACCACGCCGATCAGCAGCAACAGGGCGAGCATGGTGAGCGAATTGAGCGTGTAGCCAAAGAAGTAGATCACCGCCACCGCGCCCATCAGCGACACCGGGATGGCGGTGGCGATGATCAGGGTGGAGCGCATGCTGCGCAGGAACAGCCAGACGATCAGGGATGCCAGCAGCGTGCCCTCGATCAGGTGCTCCTTCAGGGAATCGACGATTTCCTGGATGAAGATCGCATCGTTGGAGACGACAGTCAGCGTCATGCCCGGCGGCAGTTGCGGGATGATCTCGCTTTCCAGGCGCTTCTTGATCGCTTCGACAATCGCCACGGTATTGGTGTTGGTGACCTTGACGATGCCCAAGCCCACGGTGGTCTTGCCCATGAAGCGCGCAAGCTGCCTGAAATCGGCCAGGTCATCTTCGACTTCGGAGATATCCTTAAGACGCACCGGCGCACCATCACGGTAAGCCACAATCATTTTCGCCAGATCGTCGAGGCGGTGGAATTCCAGATCGAGCTTGATCAGGTTTTCAGTCTTCTGACCCACCAGGAAACCGCCGGCAAGCTGGACGTGTTCGTTGGCGAAAGCGGTATTAATATCCTGCGAGGTGATTTTGAATGCAGTCATTTTCGCCGGCAGCAGGTTGACCCGGATGGTGCGGTCGCGCCGCCCGCCCAAGCGCACTTCGCCCACGCCGTCGATGGTTTCCAGGCGTTTCTTGATGGTGTTGACGGCGTACTGGTTGAGCTGCTGCTGGGTGCGGTCACCGCGCAACGCCAGCCACATGATCGGCATGGCATTGGTCTCGACCTTGGCGACGACAGGCGGATCGGCGTCCTTGGGCAGGCGGCGCAAGACCTGGTTGACCTTGGCCTGTACCTCGTTAAAGGCGACGTCGACTTTCTTGTCCAGGTTGAAGGTGATGTTGATCACCGATACGCCGGGCGAGGAAGTGGACTGGATGTGTTCAATTCCGGGCACGCTGTTGATTGAGGTCTCGATCACATTGGTGACGCTGGCGTCGACGATATCAGGGTTGGCGCCCTTAAGGGTGGTAGAAATCGAGACGATGGGAAATTCGATGTGAGGAAAGCGATCCATGCCGATGCGCTGGTAGCTGATGTAACCGAACAGCACCAGCACCGCCGACAGCATGAAAGCCAGCACATGGCGTTTGATGGAAAATTCGGGCAAGCTCATTTCTGCTCGCTTTTCTTAGCGTTCGTTTCTTTCACACTCACTGCGGCCTTGTCCGTGAGGAAGCCCGCGCCGTCCACGGCAACTATTTCACCCGCTTCTAGCCCCCGAAGAATTTCCACCAGGCCATTTTGGGTGACGCCCGTGGTGACGGCGCGCTGAACAGCCTTGCCTTGGTTGATTATGTAGACAACCTTGCCTGCAGGGCGCAACACCACACTAACCTCAGGCACTACGATGGCCTGCTCATGTTCCTCGACGATAACAGCGCCGTTGACCGAAGCGCCGGGCTTCCAGCCGCCCGGGTTCTTTACGTCGACCACGGCTTCGAAGGCGCGGTTTGTGCTCCCGACCGTCTGCCGCACCTGATCTATTTTGCCACTCACGCGGGTGTCGGGTGCGGTGGGCGTGGACAGTGTCACCGCCTGGCCCAGCTTGATGCGCTGTGCGGCACTTTCCGGGAAGGGCAGGCGAATGCGCAGATTCTCGCTGGTGGAAAGCTGGAATGCCGGCTTGCCCAGTTCTATCCAGTCGCCGACCGAGATAAAACGGCTATCTACCTTGCCGTCCACCGGCGAGACGATGCGTGTGCGCGACAAGTTCTTCGCGCCGCGAGTGTGCAGCTCGCGTGCTGCAACATCCTGGGCGTCATGGCTTTCAAGTGCGGAGGGAGAGATAAAGCCTTTTTTGGCCAGTTCGCGATAGCGTTCGGTCAGCTTTTGCTGGCTGACGGCCTGGGCTTCGAGCCGCCTGGCATCGGCGGAATAATCGGCGGGGTCGATCTCGGCCAGCACCTGGCCCTTCTTCACAGGGTCGCCAATGTCCACATTTACCTTGATGATGCGGCCAGCCACTTCGGCTCCGACCTTGGGCGCTGTCGAGCTGTCTGCCTCTCCGACCGACTGCTCCAGAATCTGCATGGTGCGGAGCTGGGCCTGGGTGACAGTGATGACAGCCGGTGGCGGCCCCGACTTTTTCTCTTCGGGTTTCTTTGCGCAGGAAGATAAAGTGAGCACGGCGCACAGGCAGGCGGCAACGGCATAGCGGGGATGGGCGGAATTTTTCATTCAAGGTTCCTGTACGGGGCTCTGGAAGTGTTGCAGCAAACTTGAAGCGCAGTATGCCATGCAGCAGACAGGGCGTGCGTCACTCTTGCGCGGAAACAGTGCAGTGAGATGATTTGGGAGCGATGGGCATTGCAATGAACTGGCCAGTTATGGGTATTGTATGGACGAAAAAAAACCGGCGCAAGGCCGGTTCTTCGGGTTCAGCCGATCTTTAAATGAACAGGCTGATGTCTGCTTCGCCGCCGTACTCGAAGTAGGTGGCTGCGCCGACATATTCGATCCCGTCGATGAAGTCGCTATGCTCGAAACCGAACAGCTCAACTGTCATCTGGCAGGCCAGAAACTTGACTTCCGCTTCCTGGCACAGTTCACGCAATTCCGCGATAGACGCCACACCGTTGTTGGCAATGGTTTTTTTCATCAGCGTGGTGGCAAGGGATTCATACCCAGGAATGGATGCCTGGATGATGTTTGGAATGTTCCAGTTGATGCCACGGAACCATTTCGGGCCGAATGGCATCTTCATGGGCATGCCAGGGTTGCCCAAGGGGCTGACCTTGAGGCAGGACAAATCCTTGCGCACGCACTGCAGGCCGTAGAAGGTGAAGAAGATTGTTGCTTCGTAGCCCAGTGCCGCAGCGGTGGATGCCAGAATAAAGGGCGGGTAGGCCCAGTCCAACGTCCCCTTGGTGGCGATAATCGTTAGTTTCTTTTGATCATCCATCTCTTAAAAACCCCTCGTATGGCTGTTATAAGTTTTTGTGGGCGCTTGTTTCTGTTCGCAATGCTTTTTTATTATTTTTTCTTCATGAAGAAAGTGTACTCGCCACCGGCTTCAGTCGAAGACATCAATTCATTGCCGGTCTGCTTGGCAAATGCCTGGAAGTCTTTGACGGAACCTGGATCTGTGGACAGGATTTTCAGTACCTGGCCGGAACCGATTTCGGCCAAGGCTTTCTTGGCGCGCAGAATCGGCAGGGGGCAGTTCAGGCCGCGAGCGTCCAGTTCTTTATCAGCATTCATGTAAGTCTCCTAAGCAGGTTAATTGTTGCCATCGAAAAGGGGGATTATTTATAGTTTGCGAAATTAATGCAACCGAAAATTTATACCGGGCTGGCCAGCATCTGGCCGGAACGCATCCAGGCCATGATGCCGCCTTGCAGATTCATCACGTTGCTGAAACCTTGTTGCGACATGAAGGCGGTCACTTGCCCCGAGCGTGCGCCGCTCTGGCAATAAAATACGGTCGGTGTTTCTGCACAAAATTCGTTGGCCTTGAGCGGGATGAGGTGCATTGGAATGTGCTCTGCACCCTCAATGTATCCGCGCGCGACTTCACCTTCAGATCGTACGTCGATCAGCTTGATCCTGCCCTCAGACTTCAGTTTTTCAAGGCCGCTAATGTCGATTTCCGGAATGCCGAACATGATCTCTCCTCGCAATAAATCAGGTTGAACTTTAGAAATTGCTAATATACCAAATTCCTGTTTTTATGCAACCTATTCATTAGGCAGGATGTTTTTATCTGCTTAGCAGCGCTGCGCGCCATGGTATAGATTGACCACGTGGCGGGCTTCCGCGAAAAATAGCCAGCGCTCAACGACCAGTCCGAGCATGGCGCTGATTGCAGCCATCACCATCTCTCCCTGGGTGGGCGTGCCGATCAGAACCATCAAGGGGTAAATAAAGGCAATCGTGAAAACGATAGCCTTGAGGATCAGGCGGTATTTCCGCGCCACCTGAAAGCCGAATTCCTGGGTCAGGAAGGTGCCATGGGTGTGCCCCTGATCAAGCAGCTTGACTTTGGAGCGGTTGAAACCAGTGGCCGTGTTGATGGTGGACGAAATGTGCGGGGCAACGATCCAGAAATAATAGATTGCCTTGAGGAAGGCCGCGACCGCCAACAGGGCGATTGCCAGAAACACGAACAGGCCCTGTTTCTCCTGCGGCAGGAAGGCGAGCAGCAGCAGGACGCCGGAGAAATGTCCCAGTGCCAGATAGTTGGCGGGCGTCAGGGGCGTATTCCATTGCCGGATGGTTTTGAGGCAGGCGTAAATCATGCCGGTGCTGAAAATGGCTGCCCACGACAGCAGCAGCACAATGATGCCGAACGCATAACGCACCGGCAGCCAACTCTCCGGCGCCAGCCAGGCGAGACCGAGATAAAGGGAGGCAAAAGGGAAAAACAACAGGCCGAACACCCCTTCTCGCGAAAGCCAGGAAGTGCGGAAGCGCATTACGGCACGCCACGAGTTCTTGGGATTGGCAAGGTGGAACACGGATGACAGGAAGCCGGCTCCCACCAGGAAAATGGCCAGGATGCCCGGCATGAGAAGCGCCTGGGAACTCATGCCGCCGCCGAGTTTGAACAGATCAGCCAGCACGAGCAGGGCAAACAGCCCGAGTCCGGCGCCTGAGCTGACGGTAAAAAAAATAACGCTGAACGCTGGATGCATTTTATAAACTCCGTGATGCGTGAAATGTGAAACGTGAAGTGTGAATGGTGAAATGTGTATGGTGTGTCAAACATTTCACGTTTCACTATTCACCTTTCACCTTTTTACCACCTTGTTGACGAAAGTCTTCAACTTCTCCTTGAAACCCGGTTTTCCCAGGTTTTCGGTCGGAATCGGCTTGGCCTTCCTTGGCGGCAGGTAGTGGTTGGTCGGGTTGTAGCCGAGTTCGGGCATCAACTGGTAGCCGCTGCGCTCGCGCACGGTGCGGCTCACGGCCGACTCGGGATCGTCGAAGTCGCCAAACATGCGCGCGTGGGCCGGGCAGGTCAGCACGCAGGCCGGCTGGCGGTCTTCCACGGCCAGATTCAGGTCGTAAATGCGATCGGCACACAGGGTACACTTCTTCATCGTGCCGGTGGAGCGGTCCAGTTCGCGGGCGCCATACGGGCAGGCCCAGGAGCAGAAGTTGCAGCCCATGCACTTGTCCTGGTCCACCAGCACGATACCGTCTTCCGCGCGCTTGTACGATGCGCCGGTCGGGCACACGGTGACGCAGGCCGCGTCCTCGCAGTGCATGCACGACATGGGGAAGTTGATGGTCTTGCTGGTCGGGTATTCGCCCACTTCATAGCTGCGGATGCGGTTGAACCATACCCCGGACGGCTCCGCGCCGTAGGGTTCGTAGTCGGTCAGCGCGCCGGTCATGCCGGAAGCGTTCCACTGTTTGCAGGCGATGGCACAAGCATGGCAGCCGACGCAAACGTCAAGATCAATTACTAAGCCTAATCTCATTGTTTCTTATCCTTTTGCGCCAGGTCTATTTACGGTCGGTTTTTGCGTCATAGCGCAGGATGTCCGGACGTTCGCCGCTATCCCATGGCAATGGCTTGAGCGCCGGGAATTCAGGCCAACTGCCTTCTTCACCAGGTGCCGCCTTCCAAAGCTTCACGCGCAGGTCGAACCACGCTGCCTGGCCGGTGACCGGGTCGGAGTTGGTGAGACGGCGCTCACCCTGTTTGGGCGGCAGCAGTTCGGAGATGAGATGGTTGAGCAGGAAGCCTTTTTTCGCTTCGGAAGCCTCCGGCTTCAGGCCCCAGGCGCCACCCTGCTTGCCGATGGCGTTCCAGGTCCAGATGGTGTCTTCCTGGCAGCCTTCCATGGTCTTCATCTGGCAGCGGATCTTGCCGTTGAGCGATTCCACCCAGATCCAGTCGAAATCCTTGAGGCCCATGCGCGCAGCCTGGCCGGCGTTCATGAACATGAAATTCTGAGCCTGTATCTGGCGCAGCCATACGTTCTGAGAATCCCAGGAGTGGTACATGAACATCGGACGCTGGGTGATGGCGTGGAAGGGGTACTCTTTCTTGTCGGTGCGCTCACTTTCCAGCGGCTCGTACCACATCGGCAGCGGGTCGAAGTATTTTGCCAGGCGCTCGCGGTCGGTCTGGTTGTGAGGCTGTGGGCCGTCGTACAGGCCCAGTCCTGCGAGACGGAATTTCTGCAGTGGCTCTGAGTAGATCTGCATCACGATGGGTTCGGCCTTGCCGACAAAACCCACGTCCGCCGCCACTTCCAGGTAATCCTTGTTGGCGAAGCGCATGTACTTCTGGCTGTCCGGCCAGTGGTGAGCGAAGAACGACTGGTTCTCGATATACTTTTCCCACTGCTTGGGGTTGGGTTCGCCCTTGAGCGACTTGTCGCCATCCTTGCCGCGCCAGCCGGCGAGGAAACCGATGCCGGGCGAACGCTCGTAATTGACGATGAAGTCCTTGTAACCGCTGAACTTGCGCGTGCCGTCCGGCTTGGTGAAGGCCGGGAACTTCAGTCTCGATGCCAGTTCCACCAGCACTTCCTGCCACGGTTTGACGTCATGAGCGCTTTGGATCAGGGGGTGACGAATCGCGTCTGCGGCCGAATCGGGCTCTGATATCGGGCGATCCAGCAGGGAAATGGTATCGAAACGTTCCAGATAGGTGGTGTCCGGCAGCACCAGGTCGGCGAAGTTGACCATTTCCGAGTGGAAGGCGTCGGCCACCACCAGGAATGGAATCTTGTACATCATGCCGGGCTCGTCCGGATCCAGTTCGGTCAGCATCTGCTGCACGTTCTTGGTGTTCATGGAGGAGTTCCATGCCATGTTGGCCATGAACAGGATCAGGGTATCCAGCGAGTAGGGATCGTGATTGGTGGCGTTGGTGATCACCATGTGCATCAGGCCGTGGCTCGACATCGGGCTTTCCCAGGAGTAAGCCTTGTCGATACGCACCGGGTTGCCTTCGCCGTCGATCACCAGGTCCTCCGGGCGCGTGGGGAAGCCCAGCGGCGGACGGGACAGTGCGGTGTGCGGCGCATGGATCAGGTCGAGATTGTTTTCCGGCAACTGGTGCGGCGGGATCGGCTTCGGGTAAGGTGCGCGGGCGCGGAAGTTGCCGGGGCCGTCGAGGGCGCCGAGCAGGATCTGGATCATGTGGATCGCGCGGCAGGTATGGAAGCCGTTGGAATGCGCAGCGATGCCGCGCATTGCGTACATCGCCACCGGGCGGCCGATGACCTTGTCGTGCTTGCGCCCGTAGATGTCGGTCCACTCGATGTCCAGCTCCACCGTTTCCTTGAAGGCCACGTGCGCCATTTCCAGTGCCATGCGCTCGATGGCTTCGGCGGATACGCCGCATTCACGTGCCACGTTGGCCGGAGAATAACGCTCGTCGAGGTAACGTTCTGCCGTCAGGGACATGACGGTCTTGACCTGGCGGCCATCGGGCGCAGTAAATTCGCCGAACAGTGCCGGAGCGATGTCCGCATCCGCGCCGCTGACGAAAGTCTGCTTTTCCAGGTCCCATACCAGCGGATTGTTGTCTGCATCGCGCAGGAACAGGCCGTCACCGACCTTGCCCGGGGTTTGAACGACCAGCCAGGGCGAATTGGTGTAGCGGATCAGGAATTCGTAATCGAACAGTTCGCGCGAAAGCAGCACATGCACGATGGACATGGCAAGCAGGCCATCGGTGCCGGGGCGGATCGGGATCCATTCGTCGGCAATAGCAGAGTAGCCGGTGCGCACCGGGTTCACCGACACAAACTTGCCGCCGTGGCGCTTGAGCTTTTCCAGGCCGATCTTGATCGGGTTGGAGGAGTGGTCTTCCGCCACACCCCACATGATGAAGTACTTGGCGTAATCCCAGTCCGGCGCGCCGAATTCCCAGAAGGAGAAACCAATCGAATACAGGCCGGCCACCGCCATGTTGACCGAGCAGAAGCCACCGTGGGCCGCCCAGTTAGGGGTGCCGAACTGCTGTGCCCAGAGGCCGGTGAGGGCCTGCATCTGGTCGCGGCCGGTGAAAAACGCCAGCTTGGTGGGGTCGGTTTCGCGAATACGCTGCAGACGGAAAGTCAGCAGGCCCAGCGCCTGTTCCCATTCGATCTCCTCGAATTCTCCCGAGCCGCGCGGTGAGCCTGCCTTGCGGATGAGCGGCTTCTTGAGCTTGGCGGCGGTGTACTGTTTCATGATGCCAGCCGAGCCCTTGGCGCACAGCACGCCCTGGTTGGTCGGGTGGTTGCGGTTACCCTGGATGAAACGCACCTTGTTTTCTTCCAGCGTGACCTTGATTCCGCAACGGCAGGCGCACATGTAACAGGTGGTGTATTTGACTTCCTGCTTGTCGTGATTCTCGAACTGCACTTGAGCGTTCATTAAGAGCCTTTATTCAGTAGTTAGCGAGTCCGGAACGGGTGGCCTCATAGCTTCCACAGTGTTTTTGACGATATTTTCGTCTATTAATAAAACATGGTTTTCTAATTTACCTGGTCAAGCTCTTTCCCCTGCCGGTTACAGCCACCGGACGCAGTCTCTTCCATCGTTTCAGGGAAAGCAGGCGGATTGAATTTGATTGTAGCCCTGGGGCAGAGCATCGGGGCGGGCAGAAAGGCATAGCACAGTCCTGCTAATTCGTGTGAATTTATCAAGAAAACCAGTATATGCTCAACTGAAATTTTTTAATCAGTTAATAAGTAGACCTGATCTAAATTGCGAAACCATTGATCAGCGCTTGCACAGCGGCCCATTCTCGGGGTTCTCCACACTCAGGGCGATGGTGTTGACCAGTAGCTGCATTTCCTCAAGCGTAAACGCGGCAAGCAGGCGATTGGCCAGGGCCGGTTCGAGCTTGATCATGCAAGGACGTCCATCGGAGAGCGTGACACGAACGCCGGCAGCCTGATGGGTTGCTTCATAATCACTTGCATCGACCCGGTCAGCCTGCTCCGCCATCAATTCATCGTAATAAGTATCCAGTTTATCGGAAACCGCCTCATTTATGTCTTCGGGTGTGGCGGCCAGTAACCCCATGCTGTCCGCAGGGAAAGTGCATTCAATACCCAGAGCGCCTGCATAAGAAGCAAAACGCTGGCGTAGCTCCTCATCAAAGAACATGTACTCAAACATGCGGGGGCTCCTTAATCCTTCTGATTGAGTTTGTATGCAGCCAGAACCACTCGGTTGCGGCCATCATGCTTGGCGCGGTAGAGCGCTTTGTCGGCCGCGTTGTTGATGGTTTCCGAGGTGGCGAAGTCGGGATAAGAGGCGACTCCGCAGCTGAAAGTAACGCTGAATTCGGTTTTCTCGCCATGCTGGCGGATTTGCGCCAGATCCTTACGGATGCTGTCCAGGGTACGTACTGCATCGGGTCCGCTGGTGTCACTGAGAATCACTGCAAATTCCTCGCCGCCATAGCGACCGATGACGTCTACTTTGCGCAGGCGCTGCTGCAATAGCCGCGCCAGACTTTTGAGTACTTTGTCTCCAATCGGGTGGCCGTAGGTGTCGTTGACGCGTTTGAAGTGGTCGAGATCGATCATGGCAAAAGACAGCGGGCGGTTCTGGCGTCTCGCGCGCTCGATTTCGATATCCAGCTGTTCCTTGGTTTTGGTGTGGTTCAAGAGTCCGGTCAAACTGTCCCGAACCATGAAATTTCGCAGTACCCGGTAACGTTCGATGCGACTCGTGACAGAGGCAATCAGGTGCGCCGGCTGGATCGGCTTGACCAGAAAATCGTCTCCGCCGTGGCCCATGGCGGCAAGCTGCCTGCCCTTGTCCGTTTCTCCAGAGAGAAAGACTATCGGCACGCTGACATGTATTTCCTGCTGCCGCAGCACCCGAGCGACTTCCTCCCCGCTGGCCCCTGGCATATTGATGTCCATCAGGATCAGTTCTGGGCTGAAATCATCGAGTGTTTCCATCACCTGCATCGGGTCGCTTACCTGGCGCGTAACCATTCCGGCCTGTTGCAATGTCTGGGCATATACAGCGGCCAGTAGAGCAGTGTCCTCAACGATGAGAACCCTGAAGGGTTCGGGGCGCGCGGTTGAGGTCAGTTGGTCAAGCTTGTCGATCAGTCCGCCAATATCGACCGGCTTGGTGAAGTAGGCTTGACCTTCTGCCCGTATGGCTTCCAGGCGTGTCAGAAAGTCTTTGCGCGAGGAGATGAAAATCAAGGGCGGCAGGGCATATCCCTCCTGGCGCAAGGAAAGCATGGATTCGATACCGGCTTTTTCATCATCGGCAAAAGTAATGTCCGTAATGATCGCAGCAGGTGATTTCTGCTGGATATAATCCCGCGCCTCCTTGGTGTTATAAAAAGTGCGTACGGTATAGCCGAAATGACTGATCTGGGTGGACAGGTGTTCGGCAAGCAGCACATCGTCCTCGATCAGGTAAATAAGGCGGGCATCTTCATGCTGAGGGCTTGCACGGGCCGGAGTATCCTCAGTGTTGAGCATATTGATCATTCCTGCGCTGGGTGCCAGCTTGGTGCTCTCATGAACATGTTGCACCAGCTTGCCGATATGTGAATGTTGCGCCTCATTAAGGCCGGCTCCTGCCGCAAGCAGCGCCTGAAGCGCATGTTCCAGAGCGCGCGACGCGCGGCTTAATTCGATAAAACCGAAAGTGGCGCCTGCGCCGGTCAGGCTGTGTGCTTGCCGGTGAAGTATGGGTAACAGGCTGAGATTGCCACACTTGATTTCGCTCCATGCTGTATCGAGATGCTCGATTTTTCCCGGCAGCTGATGCGCGAATTCGTCCTGAAGTAATTGCAGGCGCTGGGCGATGTCGGATCCGGCTGTCATGGTTTGGGTGTCTCTCTGCAGGCGTCAGGTTCCGCATAACGTTCGCGGATTTCCAGAATGGCAGGCAAGACATCCGGACATAATTGAGTCAACTCGGGATCAAAGTGCTTGCCACTGTTTTCACTGATGTAGCAGAGCGCATCTTCCACTGTCCAGGCTTTCTTGTAAGGGCGTGCAGTGGTAAGCGCATCGAAAACGTCACACACGGCGACCACTCGTCCCACCAGCGGAATTTCTTCGCCCGTCAGACCATTCGGGTAGCCGGAACCGTCCCATTTTTCGTGGTGGGTGAGCGCGATCTGGCTGGCCATGGTCATGAGTTCGGAGGGGTGGCCTGAAAGGATTTCCGCCCCGATCGCGGAATGCGTTTTCATGATTTCCCATTGGTCCGGGTCGAGCTTGCCTGGCTTGAGCAGGATGCTGTCGGGGATGCCGATTTTTCCGATGTCGTGCATCGGGCTGGCGTTGAGCAACATTTCAGCGTCCTCTTCGTTCATGCCTGCCGCGCGACCTAGTAGCTGGGAGTACTTGCTCATGCGGATGATGTGCAGCCCCGTTTCGTTGTCGCGATATTCTGCTGCGCGGCCGAGGCGGCGGATGATTTCGAAACGGGTTTCGGCCAACTCACGGGTGCGCTCGAGGACTTTCTCCTCGAGAATCCGGTTCTGGTCGCGGATCTGCTTGTGCATCAAGCGTACTTCAAGCATGTTGCGAATACGGGTCAATACTTCCAGCCGGTCGAAGGGTTTGGTAAGAAAGTCGCGTGCGCCGGACTCCAGTGCCTGAAGCCGGGTTTTCATGTCGGGCTGGGCAGTCAGTACCAGAACCGGTACGTAGTTTTCGGACTCCAGTTCTTTGAGCTGCTGCATTACTTCGAAGCCGTTGAGATACGGCATATTGAGATCCAGCAAAACCAGATCGAAGTGATGTTCGGCATAGAGTTCGATCACCTGGCGTGGATCGGTGGTGGAGTAAACATCGTTGTAACCATCTGCGCGCAGCATTTTTTCCATCAGAACGACGTTGGGCGCCTGATCGTCTACGATCAGAATTTTTGCTGTTTTCAGGCTGTCCATAAACGGTTCATTCCCCGGTGAGGTCAGGAAGGGTTCTCATTTTGAATGACTTTATCAATTGCGGCGAGTAATTTGTCGATTTCAATCGGCTTGGTCACATAGCCCTGAAAGCCAGCACGCAGCGCTCGTTCGATATCGCGGGGCCGAACTTTGGCCGACAGGGCGATTACCGGGATGTTCCGGGTTTCCTCGAACAGGCGCAGCCGAGCGCGTAGTTCGAAGCCGTCCATGCCCGGCAGGTTGATGTCGAGGATGATCAATTCGGGCTGGTGTTTGCGGGCCTGTAGTAGTCCCAGTTCCCCGGTATGGGCAGTGATCAGCTCAAAGTTAATGCGTTTGGTGAGCATCTGGGCAACCAGTTTGAGGTTGGCAGGGTTGTCTTCGATATACAGCACGCGGTGGTTCGCCTTGAATTCCGATGCCGGCACGCTGACTGCACCCTGGCGCTCTGCTGGTGGGAGGAGGAGGCTATGGCCAAGGTTGAGTTCGATCCAGAATGTGCTGCCCTGACCTGCCTCGCTTATCACACCGATGGCTCCACCCATCAACTCGATCATGTGGCGTGCGATGATGAGACCGATGCCTGTGCCCTGCACTTCGGAATTCTCGGCGCCCAGCCGGTTGAATGGCTGAAACAAGTTGGCCTGCTGCTCTGCCGTCAGACCGACTCCCTGGTCGGTGATCTCGATTCGCAGCCGCCCGGGATATGGGGTGTTGTAATGAAGCGTGATGCTGCCATGCTCGCGATTGTATTTGATCGCATTGGAAAGCAGGTTCAGCAGTACCTGTTTGAGGCGTGTCCGGTCGGCATGCGCCACGTACTGTGCATGGCCGTGATTTTTGTTGTCTATACTAATGTTGCGCTGTTCAGCCAGCGGGCTGATGATGCCGAGGCAGTCATCCAGCACGTCCGCGATGCCAACGTCTTCGATCGACAGGTCGATATTGCCCGATTCGATCTTCGCCAGATCCAGCACTTCATTGATCAGTTCCAGAAGATGCCAGCCGGCCTTGATGATCTGCTCGAGATTGTCTCGCTGCGAAGAACCGAGTGGCTCGCTCAGGTCCGATTCCATCAGTTGGCCAAACCCCAGAATAGCATTGAGCGGTGTGCGCAACTCGTGGCTCATGCGGGCGAGAAAATCAGATTTCGACTGGTTTGCCCGTTCCGCATCGTCGCGCGCCCGCAGGGCTTCCGCTTCAGCCTGTTTGCGCCGGCTGATGTCTTGCACCATGCCAAGCATTTTCAGCGGCTTGCCATTTGCGTCGCGTACCACGTCGCCGGCTTCCCCGACCCAGATGGTGCTGCCATCCGGCCAGACAATGCGGTGTTCGATGTTGTATTCAGTGCCTTTTTCGACGCAGGCGCTGATGGAATCGACGACATACTGGCGATCTTCCGGATGCACTGCGGCGAGGAAATTCTCGTAAGTGGTTTCAAGCTCGCCTATCCCGTAGCCAAACAGTGGGGCGATACGCTCTGACCAGAACAGTTCACCGGTTTCGATGTTCCAGTCCCAGGTGCCGATATTGGCGTAATTCTGGCCGCGGCGGAAGCGTTCTTCGCTAAGCCGCAGGGCTTCTTCGGCCTGCTTCGCATGAGTGATGTCGGTGCAGATGGAAATGTACTGATATGGTTTACCTGCCTGGTCGAGAAACGGTACGACGGTAGTCGCGACCCAGTAGATACGGCCTCCCTTGCCGCGATTGCGAACTTCACCGTGCCAGACCTGCCCGCTGGAGATCGTATTCCACATGTCCCGAAAAAAATCCCGGCTGTGATAGCCTGAGTTGACGATACGATGATCCTGGCCAAGCAGTTCCAACTCGGAATATTGGTTGACTTCGAGAAATTTCTGGTTGGCGTAGGTAATCTGACCCTGGGCGTTCGTCACGCTGACAATGGCGTGCTGGTCGAGTGCGAATTTCTGGTATTCGAGTTCATGTAGCAGGGCACGTTGGCGCTCGTTCGAGAGGCTGAGTTCGCGCGACCGTTTGGCACGGGCCAGGACCGCGCGAACCAGATGCCAGGGTTCGATGGGTTTGGTCAGGAAAGAGTCTCCGCCCTGATTAAGTGCGCTTATCTGGCGATCTGGGGCGCTTTCGGTCGAGAGAAACAGCACCGGAATGCTTGCGTGCTCAATCTGCTGGCGGATGATGGCTGTGAGCTCGGTGCCGCTGCATTCCGGCATGTAAATATCCATCAGCACTACATCGGGCTTGAAATCGCGCAGGATATCGAGCACTTCGAACGGGTTGTTGACGACCTGTGCAAGCATGTCGGCACCCTCGAGATGCAGCTTGTAGGCATTGGCCAGTTCAGGGTCGTCGTCCACTACCAGAATACGATAGGGTATACGCGGGCGGTTGGCGACCAGTTCGTCTAGAGTGTGTATTAGGCGTGGTATGTCGAGCGGCTTGGTGAAGTAGTGGGTGCTGCCGGCACGCACGGCGGTAAGGCGCGCAAAAAAATCATCGCGTACCGACATGAAAATCACGGGAATCGGCTTGGCACGACGGTCATTGATCTGCCGGATGGCTTCGGCGCCAGCCTGTTCTCCCTCCGGAAACATCATGTCCATGATGATGGCGAGAGGCGGGGTTTCATCGATCGCCTGTTGCGCGGCCCCGAGCTGGTTGAAAACGCGCACTTCATAACCATACTGGCGCAGGTGGGCATCGAGTTGGGTGGTCAGATCAGGATCGTCGTCGACCAGAAACACCCGTTTTCCCTGGTGCAAATCAGAGTATTTGTGGCCCTGCTCAAGTTCAATCTGCATTCTTTTTGTAGCGGAAGGGGGCTGCTGTATCTGCTGCTGGGCCATTTCAAGCGAGGCGAGAAAGAGGCGGGCTTGGTTCTGTTGGGTGGATGAGGGGGGCAGGCCGCTTTCCAATAATTGTTTGATGAATACCTCGAAATGCCGCGCGGCCTGGCCTAGCGCCTCACATCCAAAGGTGGCCCCCGATCCAGCCAGGCTGTGAACTTGGCGGTGCAAGGCGGTGAGGTGAGACTGGTTTTCTTCGGCGGCCAGGTGATCGCGCCAGGTTTGGCGTGCCCGGCAGATTTTTTCCGGCAATTGCCGGACGTACTCGCGCCGCAGTGCGGCTAGACGTTCGCGTATGTCAACCGTAATTTCAGCCATATGCTCACGCTACAAAGGATTTGACGGTCGAGACAACTGTGTTCGGGTCAAAAGGCGCATCAGGCGCGCCGATAGTCCCCAGCGCGAGTTGGGTGATTGCCTGAACGTCTGGTTCGTCTTCCACGTGGAGAATGTGCTTGAGAGCATTGTTAATTTGAAATCTCATGGTGCTCTATTCTGGCTTTAATATCTTGCCATAAAAATCATCTTTCGGAAGTACACTGTCATATAGTGTCTTGTGGGTGCAGCGCTCCGGTCCCAAGCAGATTGACCGGTGGCATCAATCGATTTCCCTGGTCCAATGCCCGGATTTTCCACCCTTCTTTTCCAGCAGGCGGATGGCATCGATCTGCATGCCACGGTCAGCGGCCTTGCACATGTCGTAGATGGTCAACAAACCGGCGCTGACAGCAGTTAACGCTTCCATTTCAACTCCGGTTCGCCCCCGGGTTTCGGCCGTCACCACACATTCTATCGCTGAATTGATTGGGTCCACATTGAATTCTGCCGCCACTCGGGTCAGCGCCAGTGGATGGCAGAGGGGGATCAGGTCAGCAGTGCGTTTCGCTCCTTGGATGGCGGCGATGCGTGCGATGCCGAGGACGTCGCCTTTTTTTGCATTCCCGGAAAGGATGAGTTGCAGGGTTTCCGGTCGCATCCGGATATTGCCCGCGGCACGGGCGATACGCAGGGTTTCATCCTTGGCGCCCACGTCCACCATGTGAGCCTGTCCTTGCGCATCGAAATGTGTCAGTTGGTTCACCACTTTTCCTTAAAGAAGTTGTTTGATTAAAATTTGTGATCTCGCGTCATGCATATACGGACTATCTGGATTAAACAGCTTCTTAGAACTTATTGCTGCGAACGGCTATCATAGCATCATGAAATTGATTTATTTACTGCTGTTTCTGGGGGGGATTCTCCCCCATGCTGTGGCCGGTGAATTGCCCGATCTGGGCGAGTCTTCGCAAGCTGTATTTTCTCTCCAGCAGGAACAACGCATCGGCGAATCCATCATGGCGGATATCCGCGCCAGCCGAGAGCTGATGAGGGATGCAGAGGTGACGGATTACCTCAATGCACTGGGTGCGCGGCTGATAGCCAATAGCCAGGATTCAGCCCGCAGCTTTGAGTTTTTTGCGCTGCGTGACAGCACGCTCAACGCGTTTGCATTGCCGGGCGGCTTTATCGGTGTGCATAGTGGACTGATCCTTTCGGCGCAGAGCGAATCAGAATTGGCGAGCGTTCTGGCACATGAGATTTCCCATGTTACCCAGCGCCATCTGGCGCGGGTGATCGCGGGGACGCAGAAGAATACTTTGACTACGCTTGCCGCATTGGCGGTCGCCATTCTGGCGGCCCGCTCCAATCCCCAGGTGGCGAATGCCGCACTGGTTACGGCGCAGGCAACCGGTGTTCAGAGTCGGCTCGATTACACGCGTGAACACGAGCGGGAGGCGGATCGCATTGGCCTTCAGGTCTTGAACGCATCAGGGTTCGACCCCCGAGCGATGGTCGATTTTTTTGGGCGTATGCAGAAGTACGGTCGCCTGTATGAAAATAATGCCCCGGTGTATTTACGCACCCATCCGCTCACCACCGAACGCATCGCGGATGTGGAAAACCGGGTGGGCGCGCTGCCTTACCGCCAGGTGCCGGACAGTCTGGATTTCCAGTTGGTGAGGGCAAAACTGGAAGCCGAAGAAGGCTTGCCCCAGAATGCGATCAAGATGTTTGAAGTGGCGCTTGCGGAAAAGAAATACAGTAATGAAGCCGCGCAGCATTATGGCCTGGCCAGTGCGCTGTTGCGCGGCAAGGATTACCTCCGGGCTGAACGTGAATTGGTGCTGGCGCGCAAGCAGGGGCCACACCCCATGTTCGACGTGCTGGCGATGCGGATCAAGCTTGCGCTGGGGCAGCCTGGGGCGGCGCTCGATGTCTGCCGTGTGGGTTTGAAACGTTCTCCCAGTCATCGTGCCCTGATCCATGGCTGCGCTGAAACCATGTTGCAGACCGGCGCGGCCGCTGATGCGCTCGATCTGGTGAGCGGCGCCTTGAAAAGCCGTACTAACGATGCTCGCCTGTATATGCTTCAGGCCCAGGCCTATGCTGCCTTGGGCAAGATTGTGCCGCAGCACCGCGCTCTGGCGGAGGCTTATGTCTTGCAGGGTAGCCTGCCCGAGGCGATCGTGCAGTTGCAGATCGCCCTGAAAACCCGGGATGGCGATTTCTACCAGCTTTCGATGGCTGAGGCACGTCTGCGCCAGTTGCGCGAACTGGAAAAGGAGCTGCGCAAGCCGCCTCAACCCTGAGCGTTTGCCAGTGTCAGGTAGCGCTGATGTAACTGCTCCACCTGTGGCCCCAGTGAGGCGTGATTGCGGTAATTGTCTATGATGTCGTCCGCTTGGCGTAGCCGTTCCTGACGGCTGAGCTGATGGGCCATGATGGCGCGGACTTCGGCTTCATCCAGGCCGTTCCGCGCCATGACCCGCTCCACTTGCTGTGCTTCGCTGCAATCCACGACCAGTACCCGCTGCACAATTTCCCGGTAGGCCCCGCTTTCCAGTAATAGCGGCACGGCGACAATGACATAGGGGGATTGCGCCAGTGCGATACGGCGCCTGACTTCCGCGCGGATCAGAGGATGAAGAATGGCTTCAAGTGCTTTCTTTGCTTCGGGGGAGGCGAAAATTGTATGACGCATGAGGGGGCGGTTCAGGTTGCCATCCGGGAGCAGAAAATCCGTGCCGAATTGATTTGCGATGGCGGCCAGGGCGGGTTGGCCTGCTGAAGTCAACTGGTGGGCGATCTGGTCGGTGTCGATTATGGAAACGCCCAGTTCGGCAAACCGTTCCGCCACGGTGCTTTTGCCGCAACCAATGCCGCCGGTCAGTCCGATTGCCAACACGCTCAGAGTGCAACCCCGAGATAGGCCTGCGTGATGGACTGTCCCCAGAACAGTGCAATTAAACCACCGCCGGCGAGGTAGGGACCGAAGGGGATGGGGATCTGACGGCCATGTCCGGCGAACAGGATGAGTGTGATGCCCACGACCGCTCCCACCATGGAGGATAGCAATATGGTCAGAGGCAACACTTGCCATCCCAGCCAGGCGCCGATGGCGGCAAGCAGTTTGAAATCACCGAAACCCATGCCTTCCTTGCCGGTGGTGAGCTTGAACAGCCAGTAAACGCACCACAGGATGAGATAACCGGCCACCGCACCGATGACGGCAGACTGGAGCCCGGTAAAAGTGCCGCCGAAATTGACCAGCAATCCCAGCCATAGTAGCGGCTGGGTGATGCTGTCCGGCAGCAGGTGGGTATCGAAGTCAATGAAGGTCAGTGCTATCAACGCCCATACGAACACCAGCGCACTCAGTGCTGCGATGCCAAAGCCGAAATGCCATGCAACAAAAGCGCTGAGCACACCCGTCAGTGTTTCCACAACGGGATAGCGCGGGCTGATGCGGGCTTTGCACTGGACGCAGCGGCCGCGCAGCGCCAGGTAACTCAGCACGGGAATGTTTTCCAGCGCCCGGATCTGGTGCCCGCAGGCCGGGCAGGCGGAGCGCGGGGCGATCAGATTGTAGCGCGGGCCGGTTGGCGCCGCCGTGGCTTGCGTTGGGTCGGTATCCAGCGAGGCGCACTGTTCGCGCCACTCCGCCTCCATCATCCGGGGCAGGCGATGGATGACGACATTCAGGAAGCTGCCCACTATCAGGCCAAGCAGGCCGCACAAGGCTATAAAGGCCACCGGGGTGGTTTGGAGAAGTTGCAATGTTTCCATCAGGGGGATTCCGGGGTTGGGCAGGCAGGTTCCGCTTCCTGTTGAGGAAACGGAACCTGCCCGTGGCTTAAATCACTTGGCCCATTTTGAAGATCGGCAGATACATGGCGACGACCATGCCGCCGATGAGGGTGCCGAGCACCACCATGATGATCGGTTCCATCAGGCTGGAAAGCGCATCCACCGCATCGTCCACCTCTGCCTCGTAAAAATCGGCGACTTTGCTCAGCATGGAATCGAGTGAGCCGGATTCCTCGCCTATGGTGACCATCTGCAATACCATATTGGGGAACAGGTTGGTGTTCTGCATCGCCACAGTGAGGCTGGTGCCGGTGCTGACCTCGCTCTGGATTTTCTTGGTGGCGTTGTAGTAAACGATATTGCCGGCCGCGCCTGCCACAGATTCCATTGCTTCCACCAGCGGCACGCCGGCAGCGAACATGGTGGCCAGGGTACGGCTCCAGCGGGCGATGGTGGCCTTTTCGATTACCGCGCCAAAAATCGGGAGTTTCAGAAACAGCCGGTCCATCACTTCCTGCATGGCGCGCGAGCGTTTCCAGGTGTAGAAGAAGAACCATAAGCCTCCGCCGATCCCACCGAAAATCAGATACCAGTAGCTGACAAAGAAATCGGATATGGCCATGATGAACAGCGTTGGGGCCGGCAAATCGGCGCCGAAACTGGTGAAAAGTTCCTTGAAGGCCGGGATCACGAAAATCATGATCACGGCGGTGATCACGAAAGCGACGACAATAATCGATATGGGGTAAAACAGGGCCGCCTTGATCTTGCCCTTGATCGCCTGGATTTTTTCCTTGTAGGTGGCCAGGCGATCGAGAATGGTATCGAGAATGCCGGCCTGTTCGCCGGCATTGATCAGGTTGCAGTAGAGGGCGTCGAAATAGATGGGATATTTCTTGAATGCCTGGCTCATGCTGCTGCCGGTGGAAATGTCGGATTTGATGTCGAGCAGCAGTTTCTGTACCGCCGGATTGCTGTGGCCCTTGCCCACGATGTCGAACGACTGTAGCAGCGGCACGCCGGCTTTCATCATGGTGGAAAGCTGGCGGGTAAAAAGCGTGATGTCCTTGTCTGTGATCCTGCCGCCCCGCGTACGCTGTTTCTTGACACGGATTACGTTCAGGCCCTGGCGGCGCAGCGTGGCATTGACGACGGTTTCGGTCGCTGCCACCATGTCGCCTTTGACAATTTTTCCCTTCTTGTCCTTGGCTTCCCAGCTGAAGTTGTATTCTTTTACGGCTATTCTTTTCGCGACTGCCATGGGTGCTTTCCTGTTTCGTTGGTCACGCTTATTCGTTGGTCACGGCTTCAATTTCTTCCAGCGAAGTCAGCCCGGCCCTGACCTTGCGCAGTCCGGCCTGGCGCAAATCCTGTACGCCCTCGCGGCGCGCCTGATCGGCGATGTCATGGGCCGTACCATTTTTCATGATGAGGCGGCTCATCTCGTCGGTGATCGGCATGACCTGATAAATGCCAACCCGACCCTTGTAGCCGGAACCCTTGCATTTTTCACAGCCAGTATGGCCATAGGGTTGCCAACTTCCATCCAGTTCCTCCTCGGCGAAACCGGCTCGCAGCAGGGCCTCGCGGGGAATGTCGATGGGTTTCTTGCAACTGCATAAACGGCGCGCCAGACGCTGAGCGGTAATCATGATCACCGACGAGGCGATGTTGAAAGGTGCCACGCCCATGTTCATCAGTCGCGTCAGGGTGGCCGGCGCATCGTTGGTGTGCAGGGTGGACAAGACCATGTGGCCGGTTTGTGCAGCCTTGATGGCAATATCGGCCGTTTCGAGGTCGCGGATCTCACCCACCATGATCACGTCCGGATCCTGGCGCAAGAAGGATTTGAGCGCGGCGGCAAATGTCAGCCCCGCCTTGTCGTTGACGTTGACCTGGTTGACGCCCGGTAAATTGATTTCGGCCGGGTCCTCGGCAGTGGAAATGTTGACGCCCGGTTTGTTGAGAATGTTCAGACAGGTATAAAGCGATACCGTTTTTCCGCTACCGGTCGGGCCGGTAACCAGTACCATGCCATAGGGGCGTTCTACCGCATTGAGCAGGGCTTCTTTCTGGTCCGGATCGTAGCCCAGGGCGTCAATGCCCAGTGTGGCGCTGGAGGGGTCGAGAATACGCATCACGATTTTCTCGCCATACAGCGTGGGCAGGGTGCTAACGCGGAAATCGATGGCGCGGTTCTTGGAGAGCACCAGCTTCATTCGGCCATCTTGCGGGACACGCTTTTCTGCAATGTCCAGCTTGGAGATTACCTTGATGCGAGAAGAAATCTTGTCCTTGATGGCGAGTGGGGGCTGGGCCACTTCATACAGTATGCCGTCGGTGCGGTAGCGAATGCGAAAAAACTTCTCGTAGGGTTCGAAGTGAATGTCGGAAGCGCCGCCATTGATCGCGTCCATGAGAATTTTCTGGAGATACTTGACTACCGGGGCATCGTCGATCTCTGCGCTGGCGCTTTCATCCTGTTTTGCCTTTGCCTGAGTCTCGTCGTCTGTGAATTCGAGATCGCCGATGTCTTCGATATCCAGGCTTTTCATCGATGTGTCGCTGGATTCGACAAATTTTTCGATCAGCTTGCCAAGCTTGTTATCCTCCACCACCACCTGTTCGACGGTGTGGTTGGTTTGAAAGCGGACATCATTGAGCGTCTGCAGATTGGTGGGGTCGGACGTGGCAATAAAAAGATGGGTGCCGCGCTGGTACAGGGCGAGAATGCGCCGGCTTTGAACGATCGAGGCGTCCAGGACGCCTTTGGGTAGATGGTCGGCATCAACCGTACTCAGGTCGAGTAGCGGAAAGCCGAAATTCTGAGAGGCAAATTCGGCCACTTGCAGGGCATTCAGCTTATTGCTTTGAATCAGTTGGCTGACGAAGCTGACTTTTGATGCGGTGGCCTGCGCCTGGATTGCGTCGGCGTCGGCGTCAATCAACAGACCCTGTTGAACCAGGGAGCGCGCCAGACCGCTTAATCCAGTTGAAACCGTTGCAGCCGCCATCTTGAGTTCTTTGCCCCATATGTAGAAATGTTTTCAAATGATGCCCCCTGCATGTTTTTTTGTAAAGGCGGGCGGCGCTATTGCTCGGCCGTGTTGGCTGCGGGGAAGATTCTGACTCCTTTTACGGAGCGGTCCTGGGTTTGCATGATTTCCAGCGTTACGCCACTGATTTTCAGACTGATACCGGCTTCCGGTATATCCTCCAGATGTTCGAGAATCAGGCCGTTCAGGGTTTTTGGCCCATCCAGCGGAAATTGCAGTCCCAACTTGCGGTTCAGGTCGCGTAACTGGCTGCTTCCGTCCACCAGCCAGCTGCCGTCATCCTGATGGCGGTAGGAGCTGCCCTGGGCCGGGGCGTGGGTTGTGAACTCACCTACAATTTCTTCCAGAATATCTTCCAGGCTGACCAATCCAAGCAGTTCGCCATATTCGTCGACTACCATGCCGAGGCGGCGCTGGTTTTCCTGAAAATGCTGTAATTGGGTAAACAGGGCGGTGCCGGCGGGGATGAAGTAGGGTTCGCGCAGGATGTCACGCAACGCGTCGGCGTCGAGTTCGCCTGTCTGGGTCTGGTGCAGTACTTTACGCACATGGACCAGACCGATGATGTTATCCAGCTGCCCCTGATAAACGAGGATGCGGGTGTGATGGCTGGTGGAGAGTTGACTGCGAATATCTTCTGCTGGCGCATCAATGTCGATCGCTTCGATCTGGTTGCGCGGCGTCATGACATCATCAACGGTGATGTTTTCCAGCTCGAACAGGTTGATCAGGATACTCTGGTGTTTTTTCGGGATGTAGTGCCCTGCTTCCAGCACCATCGTGCGTAATTCCTCCAGGCTAAGGCTGCTGGAGTTTGCCGTTCCCGGCTTCAGGCGCAGTATCCACAATAGTGCCTGAACGAACAGGTTGACGAACCATATGACGGGGTAAAACAGTTTCAGCAAGGGGGTCAGTATGAAACTCAGAGGCAGTGCAATCCGTTCCGGATAGGCTGCCCCCATGATCTTGGGTGTGATCTCGCTAAATACCAGGATGGCAAAAGTGACTGCCAGAGTGCCAATGGACAGGGCAAGCTCACCTTCGCCGACAAGACGGACGGTGATGATGGTCACCAGGGTTGCGCATGCGGCGTTGACCAGGTTGTTGCCCAGCAGGATTACGCCGAGCAGCTTGTCGGTTCTGGCCAGCAATTGCGTGGTGAGTTTTGCGCCACGGTGGCCGGATTGGGCGAGGTGTTTCAGGCGGTAACGGTTGAGTGCCATCATGCTGGTTTCGGAGATGGAAAAAAAACCCGAAAGGATCAGCAGAGCGACGAGCGCGCCTAATAGCACGCTGGTGGGGGTGTCGTCCAAGGGACGGAATCCTTATGCGATGAAAAACTGGGGGGGTGGGGCGCTGATCATGTGTTTATTTGTTTCTTCAACGGCCAAGAATGATTTCGAGTACGAATTTGCTGCCGATATAAGCCAACAGCAGAGCCATGAACCCGCTCAGCGTCCAGCGTATGGCAGTACGTCCGCGCCAGCCATAGTGCAGGCGCCCGCCCAACAGGGCGGCATAAATGCCCCACGAAATTAATGCAAATATGGTTTTGTGGCTGAGTTGTAGAGCCTTGTGAAATAATTCCTCGGAAAACAGCATGCCGCTGGCCAGCGTGAGAGTAAGCAGGATGAAGCCTGCCCACAGGATGCGGAATAAAAGATGCTCCATCGTAAGCAACGGTGGAAGCCTTTGCAGCAGGGTCGAAAGTGACCTGGAATGATGGAGATGGCGCTCCGCCATCGCCATCAGAAGAGCGTGCATGGCAGCGATGGTAAACAGGCTGTAGGCAAGGGTCGCAATGAATAGATGTATTTTGAACAGGGTTTGTTCGGTATGAAGCAGGGTATGGGAGGCAGGAAAAACCAAGGGGGCGACCAGACTGAGAGCGGCAAAGGGCAGCACAAAGCCCTGAAGACATCCCAGGTTGTTGCGCAGACTGCCCAGCCAGTACACGAGCACCGTGAGCCAGGCGATGGCGGATATTGCGTGCCCAACGCCAAGCTTGATTCCGTCCGGTTGAATGATTAATTGCAGCAATAGCCAGGCATGGAGCAGCAGCGGCAGCAAAATGGCGGGTTTTTCCCATGCATGAGGCGCTGTGGCGGTATTCGCCCCGAGCCAGAGCGCGCGCCAGAAATAGGCGCCGAGTCCGGCATAGAGAAAGGCGGTCAGGAAAAGAGGTAATAATTCCGGCATGGTTTGGGATAAAATTCAGTTTTTTCCGATTCTACACTAACCGCTTCCAGCGGCAACACGATGAGTAACAGGAATTCACATGTTTGACAATCTTTCTCAGCGCCTTTCCGGCGTCATAAAAAACCTGCGCGGCCAGGCGCGATTGACCGAAGCCAATATCCAGGATGCCTTGCGTGAAGTGCGCATGGCTTTGCTGGAGGCGGACGTGGCGCTGCCGGTGGTGAAGGATTTCATCGCTCAGGTCAGGGAGCGCGCGCTCGGCCAGGAAGTGCTGTCCAGTCTGACGCCGGGGCAGGCGGTGGTGCAGGTGGTTTACGAGGAGCTGACTCGCCTCATGGGCGAGCACAATGCCACTCTTGATCTGGCTGCCCGTCCGCCCGCAGTGATTTTGCTGGCGGGCCTGCAGGGCGCGGGTAAAACCACGACGGCCGGAAAGTTGGCAAAATTTCTGCGTGAGCAGATGAAGAAGAAGGTGCTGCTGACCAGTTGCGATGTCTATCGTCCGGCGGCGATCGAGCAGTTGAAAACCCTGGCGCAGCAGTTGGAGACGGATTTTTTTCCTTCGGATGTCGGGCAGCAGCCGGAGCAGATTGCACTTGGTGCGGTAGATTTCGCACGCAAGCATTTTTTTGATGTCGTGATTGTCGATACGGCCGGCCGGCTGGCGATCGACGAGGCCATGATGGGGGAGATCAAGCGTCTGCATGCGGCGCTTGACCCGGTGGAAACCCTTTTCGTGGTCGATGCGATGCAGGGCCAGGATGCGGTGAATACCGCCCGCGCCTTCAGCGAAGCGTTACCGCTCACCGGCGTGATCTTGACCAAGCTGGACGGCGATGCGCGGGGCGGAGCGGCGTTGTCGGTACGGCATGTCACTGGCAAGCCGATCAAATTTGTTGGCGTGGGCGAGAAATCGGGTGGCCTGGAGGCGTTCTACCCGGACCGCATGGCTTCCCGTGTATTGGGCATGGGCGACGTATTGTCGTTGATTGAAGATGCGCAGCGCGGCGTGGATCAGGAAGAGGCGCAAAAGCTGGCGAAGAAGCTCAAATCCGGCAAAAGCTTTGACCTCGAAGACTTCAAGCAGCAGATGCAGCAAATGAAGAAAATGGGTGGCATGGCCGCGGTCATGGACAAGCTGCCAGGTCAGTTGGGACAGATGGCGGGCGATGCCCAGGTCAACGACAAGATGGTTGGCCGACTGGAAGGCATCATCAATTCCATGACCCCGCAGGAACGGCGTAAACCGGAGCTCATCAAGGCTTCGCGCAAACGGCGCATCGCTGCGGGTGCGGGGGTTCAGGTGCAGGACGTGAACCGTCTGTTAAGCCAGTTCGAACAAACCCAGAAAATGATGAAAATGTTTTCCAAGGGCGGCGGAATGGCAAAAATGATGCGCGGTATGAAAGGCATTCTGCCCGGCATGCGATAACACCCTTGCAATCTGTGCCCGGAATGTCGTAAAATCGCGCTCTTTTTCAAGAATTTAAGTAGGCTGAAACTATGGTTATCATTCGACTCGCCCGTGGCGGCGCAAAAAAACGCCCATTCTACAATCTGGTGGTGGCTGATTCTCGCGAGCGTCGCGACGGCCGTTTCATCGAACGCGTGGGTTTCTACAACCCGCTGGCGCCAGAAGGCCAGGAAGGCATGCGCGTCAATGCCGAGCGCGTTGCTTATTGGCAAAGCAAGGGTGCGCAACTGAGCGACGCGGTGGCGAAACTGGTCAAGCGCGCCGCAGTCGCAGCAGCCTAGTAACCGGCTTCTACCCCAGTCTAAGCAAGAGGTGGCGCTGCAACCTGATCACCTCGTTGTCATGGGGGGCGTCGGCGTCCCGTTCGGAGTGCGCGGCTGGGTCAAAATCCACGCCCATACCGAATACACGGATAGCCTGCTCGATTACCCCTCATGGTGGCTGGGCAAGAATGGCCAGTGGCGTGAGGTCGAGGTGCTGGATTCCGAGGTGCATAGCAAATCGCTGGTAGTACACCTTGCCGGCTGCGATGACCGGGACGCCGCCGCCGCGTTGCGCGGCTGCGAAATTGCGGTGCCACGCGATGCGCTGCCCGAGCCTGCGGAGAACGAATATTACTGGTCTGACCTGATCGGCTTGAGCGTGCTTAACACCGAGCAGCAGACCCTGGGCAAGGTCAGCGAACTGCTGGAAACCGGTGCCAATGACGTGCTGGTGGTGCAGGGCGATCGCGAAAGACTGATTCCTTTCGTGCCTCAGGTGATACAGGATGTGGATCTGGCTGCCGGCACGATCCGGGTGGAGTGGGGCCTGGATTGGTGACACCCTACCAGTTCGATGTCGTCACCCTGTTCCCGCCGATGTTTGAAGCTGTCACCGCGAGCGGCATCACGCGGCGGGCGCAGGAGCAATCCAGCTACCAGTTGCGGCTGTGGAATCCGCGCGATTTCACCAGCAATAATTACCGCACGGTGGATGACCGGCCCTACGGCGGCGGCCCGGGCATGGTGATGCTGGCGGAGCCACTGGAGCAGGCCATCACTGCGGCACGGCAGGCGCAAAGCGCGGCGGGTGCGGAGCAAACCCGGGTGGTTTATCTCTCGCCGCAAGGACGCTTGCTCGATCATGCTCTGGTGATGGATCTGGTAGATACGGGCGGACTGATTTTATTGGCCGGGCGTTACGAGGGGGTGGATGAACGCCTCCTGCAACGCCAGGTGGATGAAGAAATTTCCATCGGCGACTATGTGCTTTCGGGGGGGGAGCTTCCCGCCATGGTGCTGATGGATTGCATTATCCGGCAGTTGCCGGGGGTGCTGGGCGATGCGGAATCGGCCGAGCAGGATTCGTTTGTGAATGGCCTGCTGGATTTTCCGCACTATACCCGGCCCGAGGTTTATCAGGGCGAGCGTGTCCCGGAAGTATTGATGTCCGGAAACCACGCCCTGATACAGAAGTGGCGGCTGAAACAGGCGCTTGGACGCACCTGGCAACGTCGCCCTGATATGCTGGCAAAGCGCCAGTTGACCAAAGAGGAGTCTCGGCTGCTGACGGAGTATCAGCAGGAACAAGACGCCGTAAAATAAAAGGAAGCAAACATGAATATCATCGAACAACTGGAACAGGAAGAAATCGCCCGCCTGGGTAAAACCATTCCCGCTTTTGCCCCCGGCGACACCGTTGTGGTGCAGGTCAAAGTGAAGGAAGGCACGCGCGAGCGTCTGCAGGCCTATGAAGGCGTGGTGATTGCCAAGCGCAATCGCGGCTTGAATTCCGCTTTCATCGTGCGCAAGATTTCTTCCGGTGAAGGCGTTGAGCGTACTTTCCAGACCTATTCCCCGCTGGTGGCAAGCATTGAAGTGAAGCGCCGCGGCGATGTCCGCCGCGCCAAGCTCTACTACCTGCGTGACCGCTCCGGCAAGTCTGCACGTATCAAGGAAAAACTGCCTAACCGCAAGCAGGCGGCAGCGCAGTAATTCCCTGCGGGTCTCCCTGCTGCCCGGGCTGTTCCGGGCAGCAGGGATGCCGCACAATCTATCCGAATACATTAGAATGGCGCGATGCGCTATTTTTTTCGCCCTTTTTTAGCGTTTCCCGTCTATAGACTCGCACCGATGCAGGAACCGCAGCCATGAAAACCTACCATGCACGGCTGGCCATGCCTTTCGGCGTGCTGGGTGTCGTGACGGAGGGCGAGGCCCTGTCGCAGATCGATTTCCTGCCCGGAGAAACGCCTCTGCTGCACGCGCAAACCCCCCTGGCGCGTGAGGTTTGCGCCCAACTGCAAGCCTATGCCGCCGACCCGGCTTTCCGCTTCGACCTTCCGCTTCTGCCAAGGGGCACGTCTTATCAGCACAGGGTGTGGCAGGCGTTGCTGGAAATTCCCTCGGGCCAGACAGAAAGTTACGGCGCGCTGGCAAGCCAGCTTGGTTCCGCCCCGCGCGCCGTCGGCCAGGCCTGCGGCACCAATCCCATTCCCGTGATTATTCCCTGCCACCGCGTGCTGGCGAAAACAGGCCTGGGCGGTTTCATGAATCACGCAGAAGGCAGCCCACTGCAGATCAAACGCTGGTTGCTGGAGCATGAGCATGTCCAACTCCGAACTGCTGGATGAATTTTGCGATGCGTTGTGGCTCGAAGAGGGTTTGGCGCGCAACACGCTGGAAAGCTACCGGCGCGATCTAAGCCAGTTCGCCGCATGGCTTGAGCGCGAGTGCCATCTGAAACTGCTCGAGGCGGGCCAGGCCGATCTGCTCGCCTACCTTTCGCATCAGTTCGCTATGCACGCCAAGGCGACGACGAGCAGCCGTCTGCTGTCCAGTTTGCGCCGATTTTACCGTTACCAGCTGCGGCAGGGAGGAATACATGCCGATCCCACGCTACAGATCGAAATGCCCAAATTGCCGCGTGCCCTGCCCAAGTCCCTGAGCGAAGCGGACGTGGAAGCCTTGCTGAATGCGCCGAATGTTGATGAATCTCTCGGGCTGCGCGACCGGGCAATGCTGGAGACACTCTATGCCACCGGATTGCGCGTGTCGGAACTGGTGGCCTTGCCGCTGCAGGGGCTGAGCCTGGAGATGGGTGTGGTGCGGGTCATGGGCAAGGGTTCCAAGGAGCGTCTGGTGCCGCTGGGGGCTGAAGCGGCGGACTGGCTGCAGCGCTATCTGGCCGAGGCCCGCCCCGGTTTGCTGGCTGGCCACCCTTGCGCTGCGGTATTCGTGACCCAGCGTGGCGGTGCCATGACACGCCAGGCATTCTGGTATCTCGTCAAACGCTATGCCGCCCAGGCGGGTTTGGCCGGTGATCTCTCGCCGCACACCCTGCGCCATGCCTTCGCCACCCATTTGCTCAATCACGGCGCCGATTTGAGAGTGGTGCAGATGCTGCTGGGGCACTCCGATATTTCCACCACCCAGATTTACACCTACGTGGCGCGGGAAAGATTGAAACGGCTGCATGCGGTTCACCATCCGCGCGGCTAAAGTGTGAGCGCCAAAATCCCTCATTATTTGCAGTCTGCCATTGAATTTGTTCGTGATAAAAAAACGGCCACCCGAAGGTGGCCGTTACGATAATAGGGGGGGGGCCTAAAATCTAATTAATTATTCAATTAGCGGCAGTTTGCAGGAACATATTTTGCGGGGGTGCCCGAGCAAACCCAAGTAACTGGGTTGCCTACAACCAGAGATGGCGTCAAGGTGATGGTGGCGGAACCCGCAGCGGCAGTCGTAACCATTGTGATCACGCCAGTGTCAGCCATGCCTACGCTGGCTACGTTAGGCGTCGCAGGAGGGACAGTCCAGCCGGATGTGGCTACAGTAAATGACCCGTTGCTTTGGAACGTTTCAGCAACAGCAGTTTTGGCAGAGGATGCTAATGAGAAGGCCTCAGTAACACGGGCGCGAATAGTGTAGTCCTGATAAGCAGGAATCGCCACTGCAGCCAGAATGCCGATAATTGCAACAACGATCATCAGTTCGATCAGGGTAAAACCTTGTTGTACCTTTTTCATGGTGTTTCTCCTCAGTTTCGGTTTGGGTTCAGTTCACTTGAAAACACGGTTCAGGTGTTTGCAATATGTTGAGCACAGTCCGTGCCAGCCATGATCCGTTTATTCAATCCTGCGTGGATCATGTGTCTTAATGCATTGAACAATAAGCAAATATTGGATTAATGCCGAATCGTTAATGACATGGCTGTGGCGCTACGTTGCTATGGCCACGCCCGGATATGCCTTTTGTATAATGTCAGGATGTGACGCTGAACGTCACATGGGTGATGCTATATCGAAGGTGCAGGCCCTTGGTTTACCAAAGTAGAGCACTAAGCCGGGTTTGATTTGGCCGGTGACACAAACGGGTTTAACACAATCAGTCCGGCGATGCGCTGTCCGTTATGCAGGTCCTCGCTCAAGAGCTCGGAAGCACCGGAGCGCTCCGCCGCAGCGATGATCATTCCATCCCAGAACGAGGTTTGCCAGGCATCGGCGATTTCGGAAGCGCGAATCACCATCTCGCCATCGCTTGAAACCCGAACCCATGGCAGATAGGTGCGCATGACTTCACGCGCAACAGCGGTTGGCAGTGGCTGGGGTATTTTTCGGGTTACGTTGACGAAAAATTCCTGCAGCACCTGAACGCTCAGGCAGCCATTTTCTTCGTTCCACAGATCGATCAGGGTTCTTCTGGCGAGCGTATGCTTCTCGCCAGCATCGCGGTCATGCGCATAGAGAAGAATGTTTGTGTCAACGAAGCGCAGAGCGGTCATGAAGTGTCTCGCGATCACCGATTCCACTGCCACCGAGAGACCAGGCCTGGTCGAGCAGGGCTAGCGCAATCTGCCGGGATTGCTCGTAGTGGCGTTGCTGTTCTACTTTCTCTCGCAAATTTTCTGCGAGAAGGGCGCTGATGCTGGTTCCTTGTTGTGCGGCGTAGACTCGGGCCGCCTTGAGAATTTCCTGGTCCAGCGCGAGCGTTATATTTTGTTTCATAGTGACATCCCTCCAAGTGCAACTATGCTACACGTATTTTGCGTGGCATTGAGGCGATTTGGAAAGAATAAAAAATAAGCCGGTCATGCGTGACCGGCTTATGGGTGGATTGTGTTTGAGAATGGTTTACGGCCCAAAAAACGCCTTGACCTTGTCCATCCACGATTTTGCACGCGGGTTGTGGCGGTCGCCGTCGGCCAGATTGAGGGCTTCGAGTTCACGCAACAATTCCTTTTGTCGCTCGGTCAGGCTGACCGGCGTTTCCACGATGACGTGGCACATCAGGTCGCCGTGGTGCTGGCTGCGCACGCCCTTGATGCCCTTGCCGCGCAGGCGGAAGACCTTGCCGCTCTGGGTCTCGGCGGGGATCTTGATCTTGGCGTGGCCGTCCAGGGTGGGAATGTCGATTTCCCCGCCCAGGGCTGCAACGGTGAAGCTGATCGGCATTTCGCAGTGCAGGTCGTCATGGTCGCGCTGGAACACGCCGTGTGGCTTGATCTGGATGACGACGTAGAGGTCGCCCGGCGGGCCGCCGTTGACACCATCCTCGCCTTCGCCGGAAAGGCGGATGCGATCGCCTTCGTCCACGCCGGATGGAATCTTGACCACCAGCGTCTTGTGCTGCTTGACGCGCCCGGAACCCTGGCAAGGGCCGCAGGGGCTTTGCACCATTTTGCCGCTGCCGTGACAGCGCGGGCAGGTCTGCTGGATCGAGAAGAAGCCCTGCTGCATGCGTACCTGACCGTGGCCACCACAGGTGGTGCAGGTGGTCGGCTGGGTGCCGGGCTTGGCGCCGGTCCCGTTACAGGTGTCGCACTTTTCCATGGTGGGGATGCGGATCTTGGTTTCCGCGCCCCGTGCGGCGTCTTCCAGCGAGATTTCCAGGTTGTAGCGCAGGTCCGCGCCGCGATAGACGTTGGAGCGTCCGCCGCGCCCGCCGCCACCGCCGAAGATGTCGCCGAAGATGTCGCCGAAGGCGTCGGCAAATCCGCCCATGCCGGCGCCCCCGGCGCCACCCATGCCGGCCTGCGGGTCAACCCCGGCGTGGCCGTACTGGTCGTAAGCGCCGCGCTTGCCGCTGTCCGAGAGAATCTCGTAGGCTTCCTTGGCTTCCTTGAAGTGCTCTTCCGCCTTGGGATTGTCCGGATTGCGGTCCGGATGGTATTTCATCGCCAGCTTGCGGTAGGCTTTCTTGAGGTCTTCATCCGAGGCGTCGCGGTTGACGCCGAGGATTTCGTAATAGTCGCGTTTTGACATTTGCTGTGATGGGGAATGGGGAATGGGGAATGGGGAAAACCCCCATCACCCATCACTCATTACCCATTTCCCCTCACTTTTTTTCGTCTTTGACTTCTTCGAACTCGGCATCCACCACGTTGTCGTCTTCAGCCTTTTTCTCGCCGCCGGCCGCCTGGCCCGGCTGCTGCTCGGCGTACATCTTCTCGGCCAGTTTGTGCGAGGCTTCGGCGAGGGCCTTGGTCTTGGCTTCGATGGTGTCCTTGTCGTTGCCCTTGAGCGCTTCTTCGGCATCTTTCATGGCGGTTTCGATGGCGGCTTTTTCGTCAGCACTGATCTTGTCGCCGTATTCGCCCAGCGATTTTTTCACCGAGTGGATCATGGAGTCGCACTGGTTGCGGGTGTTGACCAGTTCCACGGTCTTGCGGTCGTCTTCGGCATGCGCCTCGGCGTCCTGCTCCATGCGGCGGATTTCCTCGTCGGAAAGGCCGGAGCTGGCCTGGATCTTGATCTTGTTTTCCTTGCCGGTGGCCTTGTCCTTGGCGGAGACGTGCAGGATGCCGTTGGCGTCGATGTCGAAGGTGACCTCGATCTGCGGCATGCCGCGCGGTGCCGGCGGGATGTCGGAAAGGTTGAACTGGCCCAGGCTCTTGTTGCCGGAAGCCACGTCGCGCTCGCCCTGCAGCACGTGGATGGTCACGGCGTTCTGGTTGTCGTCGGCAGTGGAGAACACCTGCGATGCCTTGGTCGGGATGGTGGTGTTCTTCTGGATCAGCTTGGTCATCACGCCGCCCATGGTCTCGATGCCCAGAGACAGCGGGGTCACGTCGAGCAGCAGTACATCCTTGACTTCGCCCTGCAGTACGCCGCCCTGGATGGACGCGCCCACAGCCACGGCTTCGTCCGGGTTCACGTCCTTGCGCGGCTCCTTGCCGAAGAACTCCTTGACCTTCTCCTGCACCAGCGGCATGCGGCTCTGGCCGCCGACCAGGATGATGTCCTCGATGTCGGTGATCTTCACGCCGGCATCCTTGATGGCCTGTTTGCAGGGGGCGATGGTGCGCTCGATCAGGTCTTCCACCAGCGATTCGAATTTGGCGCGGGTGATCTTGACCACCAGGTGCTTCGGTCCACTGGCGTCGGCAGTGATGTAAGGCAGGTTGACTTCGGTCTGCTGGCTGGAAGAAAGTTCGATCTTGGCTTTTTCAGCGGCTTCCTTCAGGCGCTGCTTGGCCAGCAGGTCGTTGCGCAGGTCGATGCCCTGCTCTTTCTTGAACTCGTCGGCCAGGTAGTCGATCACGCGGTTATCGAAATCTTCGCCGCCGAGGAAGGTATCGCCGTTGGTGGACAGCACTTCGAACTGGTGCTCGCCGTCGATCTCGGCGATCTCGATGATGGAGATATCGAAGGTGCCGCCGCCCAGGTCATACACCGCAATCTTGCGGTCGCCTTCCTTCTTGTCCATGCCGAAAGCCAGTGCGGCAGCGGTCGGCTCGTTGATGATGCGCTTGACTTCCAGGCCTGCGATGCGGCCTGCGTCCTTGGTGGCCTGGCGCTGGCTGTCGTTGAAATAGGCCGGCACGGTGATGACCGCTTCGGTCACTTCCTCACCCAGGTAATCCTCGGCGGTTTTCTTCATCTTGCGCAGCACTTGCGCGGAAACCTCAGGCGGGGCCATTTTCTTGCCACGCACTTCCACCCACGCGTCGCCGTTGTCGGCCTTGACGATGGAGTAAGGCATCAGGCCGATATCTTTCTGTACTTCCTTCTCATCAAAGCGGCGGCCGATCAGTCGCTTGACTGCGTACAGGGTGTTCTTCGGGTTGGTCACTGCCTGGCGCTTGGCCGGTGCGCCCGCCAGAATTTCGCCGTCTTCGGCGTAGGCGACGATGGAAGGGGTGGTGCGTGTGCCTTCGGCGTTTTCGATCACCTTGGGCTGGCCGCCTTCCATGACGGATACGCAGGAGTTGGTGGTGCCCAGGTCAATACCGATGATTTTTCCCATGATTATTCCTTGTAAGCAAAATTCATAAAATTAGGCGGGTCTGAAAAAACCCTTGCTGCTAAAGTGGGGTTGAGTGCGCGGCTTTCAAGCGGTTCGAATGGCTTATGCTTCGCGGGCTTTTGCGACCATCACCAGCGCCGGGCGCAGGATGCGGTCGTGCAGCTGGTAGCCTTTCTGCAATACCGTCACCACCGTATTGGGCTCGGCTTCGCTGTCCACCATGCTGATGGCCTGGTGCTTGTGCGGATCGAATTTCTCGCCGGCAGGATTGAGCTCTGCGATGCTGGATTTTTCAAAGGCGGAAACCAGTTGCTTCAGGGTCAGCTCGACGCCGCTCTTGAGGCTCTCGATCGTGGCCGTTTCGACTGCCAGAGCGGCTTCGAGGCTGTCCTTGACTGCCAGCAGCTCGCTGGAAAAACTTTCTACGGCATATTTGTGCGCATTGGCGACGTCGCTCTGCGCGCGCTTGCGGATGTTGTCGGCATCCGCCTTGGCGCGCAGCCAGGCATCGTGGTGCTCCTGGGCGGCCAGCTCGGCTTGCTTCAGGAGTTCTTCCATGCTTGGCATGGTGTCTATGGCACTGGCGGCATCCGGGGTTTGCGTGACGCCGTCTTTCTGCTCCAGTTCGGGTGTGTTCTGTTCATCTTGCATCAACGGGCTCCTTGATCAACTGAGGTCGATATGGGAACGGACTTTCCCATTTCAAGCATATGGGTAAAAGAATTTGGCCGTGAAAGGCTGATCGAATGGGAATTGCAGGTTTACATGCCGCAAGACAGAATCTTCATGAGCGTTAAATTTGTTGCTTAAGGACAGGCGTATTCCCCGCTGTTCAAACTGTTTTCTTGTTTTGCATCAGTTCGGTAATTTCATGGGGCGCCACCGGGCGCCCGAGCAGGTGGCCCTGGGCGCGCTCGCAGCCCAGTTCTCGCAGGCGTTGCAGTTGATCCGCAGTTTCCACCCCTTCGGCGATCATCTTAAGCCCCAGACTGTGGGCCATGGTGATCACGGCTGTCACAATCGCGGAATCGTCGCTGTCTGTCATTAGATCCTTGATGAAACTCCGGTCAATTTTCAGCGTGTGCAGCGGCAATTTCTTGAGTTGGCTGAGTGAGGAGTAACCCGTGCCAAAATCGTCAATGGCAGTCTGGATGCCAAGCTGGGTGAGGGATTGCATGGCGCGCATGGTGAGCTCGGCGTTCTCCATCGCCACGCTTTCGGTGATTTCCAGCTCCAGCAATTCGGGCGGCAGCCCGCACAGATGCAGGGTTCGGGTCACCAACCCGGCCAGATCCTTCTTTTGAAACTGGCGAGCCGAGAGATTGACGGCGATCTGTAGCTCGATCCCCATGTCCAGCCAGGCTTTTCCCTGGCAGCAGGCTTCTTCGAGTACCCACGCGCCAATCGGCTGAATCAGGCCGGTTTCTTCCGCTAGCGGGATGAATTCGGCCGGCGGGATCAGGCCGAGGGCCGGATGTTGCCAGCGGATCAGGGCTTCGACGCCGTAAATGGCGCCAGTGGCCAGATTCATCTGGGGCTGGTAGTGAAGCACGAATTCGCTGCGATCCAGGGCGTTGTAGAGCTGGTTTTGCAGTTCAAGGCGGCGCATGGTCTGTAGCGACAGATCGTCGGTGTAGCAGTGAAAGCCGGCGCGCCCCTGTCCCTTGACATGGTACATGGCGGCATCGGCATTTTTCATCAGGGTGTCGACATTCTCCCCATCCTTGGGGTACATGCTGATGCCAATGCTAACGGTGACGAACAACTCTTTTCCAGAGAGCGTGAAGGGGCGCTTCATGGCGGCCAGCACCTTGGCTGCGACCAGCATGGCCTCGTCCGCGTGATCCACCTCGGGCAGCAGAATGGTGAACTCGTCGCCACCCAGGCGGGCGACGGTGTCGCTTGCGCGCACGCAGTTGTGCAGGCGCACGGCCACTTCCTGCAGCAACTGGTCGCCGGCGTCGTGGCCGAGGGTGTCATTGATGAACTTGAAGCGGTCGAGGTCCATGAACAGCACGGCCACGTTCTGGTGCTTGAGACGTTGAGCGAACGCCAGGGCTTGTTCCAGACGGTCCTTGAATAACACGCGGTTGGGCAGGTCGGTGAGGGCGTCGTGGTAGGCCTGGTGGATGATTTTATCTTCGCTCTGCTTGCGCTCGGTAATGTCGCTGAACACGCTGATGTAGTGCAGGGTGTCGCCATCCTCGTTTTTGACGCTGGAGATTTGCATCCATTCAGCAAAAACCTCTCCATTTTTGCGCTTGTTCCAGATTTCTCCCTGCCACTGCCCGGTGGTTTTCAGGGAATGCCAGAAGGCTTGATAGAAAGCGTCATCCTGCTTGCCAGACTTGAGGAAGCTGGGGTTCCGCCCCAGGACTTCTTTGCGTTCATAACCCGTAACTGCGCTGAACATGCGGTTTACCGTAAGGATTTTTCCTGTTGCATCGGTGATGATGATGCCGTCGAGCGAGTTTTCGAACACCGCTGCCGCAAGCCGCAGGGACAGCTCGTCATTTTTTTGCTGGGTGATGTCGTGGATGGTGATCTGGATCAGCGTCTCGTTGTCCAGTTGTATCGCGCCCATCACGGTTTTGGCCGGAAAAATTTCGCCGTTGTGGCGCTGAAACAGCCATTCAAAATGCTGGGTCTGATCAAAGCTTGCCAATTTGATGCGGTGCCGGATCTCATCCTCTGCGGGCTTGCCGCCGGCCTGCCGGGCCGCGCTGATGTCCATGGGCGAGAGCGAGCGAAAGATCTCTACAGAAGGGAGATGAAACATGCTGAGTGCCGCCGGATTGCAATTGACGAAACCATTTTGATCCAGCACCAGGATGGCGTCGTTGGAAGATTCAAACAGCGCCTGGTATTTTCTTTTCTCGCGAACAAATTCGGCATCCAGTTTTTCCCTGCTGGACACGAAGCGCCAGGAAAGAAACGTGGCTATGCTGAAAAACAGTCCGGCGCATACCACGGCAAGCAGCAAAAACAGCTTGCTGCGGTGGTAGTTGTCCATGCTTTCCTTGTAGATCGCGTTGGTGCGCAACATCAGGTTCTGCGCGGCATCGTCAAGCAGAGCGTTTATCTGCTTATGCAAGTACCGGCCCTGCGCATGGGCTTGTTCCGTTGTGCCCATTTGGGGCGCTTTCTCCTGTGCCAGGAGGGCGTTTTGCATGGCCAGCAGCTTGGCGTAGGCGTTCTGCAGTCCGGTCATGATGCTGCGGTTCCGGGTGCATTGGCAGTTCTGCCGGAGTGCGGCCAGGTTTTCCCCGGTTTTTTCGGCCAGGTAGGCCAGTTGCTCAGCCTTGTTCTGGCTTTTGGGCGGGCTTTCCTGCAAGAGTCTCATGGTGTTCAGGTCCTGGTGGATCTTTGACATCAGATTGATTTGCTGCAGGCTGTTCTTTTCTATCCAGGTGATGTTCTGGCGCGATTGTTCCATGCTCCAGTAACCGATTCCGGAGATCAACAGTCCGGCGCCGTTGCCGAGCAGAAATAGCAGTAACAGGACTTTCTTGATGCTGAACCCTGACATTTGGTGACCCCTAGGAGGCTCCGCTGGGAAATCCGAGCAGAGTGGGATTGCTCCAGGTTAATGCCAGGGCGGTTTTGTTGGCATGGTGCAGCAGTAGTTGGCTGGCGCCTCTGGCCGATAAGGGGGGGGAGAAGTAATAGCCTTGCACCTCATTGCACTGGTAGGTGCGCAGGAAAACCAGTTGCTTTTCGCTTTCCACGCCTTCAGCCACCACCCGGACACCGAGATTTTGCGCCATGGCGATCACGGCGCGGGTAATGGCGGCATCGCTGGAATGAGTGGTGATGCCGTTGATGAAGGAGCGGTCGATCTTGATGCTGTGGACGGGAAAATGCTTGAGGTAGCTAAGCGAGGAGTAGCCGGTGCCGAAATCGTCTATGGCGATTCTGACCCCCATGGTCTTGAGCTTTTGCAGCGTGGAGATGGCGTCGTCGATATGCTGCAGGGCGATGGTTTCCGTCAGCTCCAGCTCCAGCCAGCGCGGCGCCAGGCCTGTGTCCTGCAGCACCTCATGGACCAGCTGATCGAGCCCGGGCCTGCTGAATTGCTGCGCCGACAGGTTGACCGCCATGCGCAGGCCGGTGTAGCCCTCTTGATGCCAGGCGCTGTTCTGGGCGCAGGCATTACGCAGTACCCAGGCGCTGATGGGGTGGATGAGGCCGGATTCTTCCGCCAGGGGAATGAATTCGGCAGGTGAAATTGTGCCCAGCTCCGGGTGGTGCCAGCGCAGCAGGGCCTCAACGCCACGTATTTCGCCGCTTTCCAGGTCGATCTGGGGCTGGTAGAGCAGGGCCAGCTGATTCTTCTCCAGCGCATGGTGCAGGGCGCGTTCCAGTGTTGAGCGGCGCGACGAGCGCCGGCTCTGGTGGTGTTCCGGATCAAAAACCGCATAATTGTCGCGCCCGTGATTTTTGATCTGGTCCATGGCTTTCTTGGCGTTGGCGATGAGCGTGCGGATTTTTTCGCCTTGATGCGGGTAAAGGCTGATGCCGATGCTGGCACTGAGGAAAATTTCCTCGTCCTCGATGGAGAACGGTAAAGACAGGCGTGCCCTGATGGACTCGGCCGCATTCACGGCAACTTGACTATTCTCTGGGTTTTCGAGCGCCAGCGCAAAGGTGTCGCCGCCCAGGCGAGCCAGTGGGCAATTTCCCATGCCAAGTTCGCTCAGGCGCCGGGTTGCCGAGAGCAACACCATGTCGCCGGCCGCATATCCATAAGTGTCGTTGACCTGCTTGAAACGGTCCAGCCCCACGACCAGGATGGCGAGGCTGTGTGCTTTGTGCTCGGCGCGCGACAGGCAGAGTTCCAGTTGCTTTATGAACAGGGCGCAATTGGATAGCCCGGTCAGTGTGTCGTGAAATGCAGGTGCGCCGGGTAGCCCCAGGTCCGGTACATTCTCCGATGGGTAAAGCGTCTCTTCGCTGGCGGAATTCTGGAATGGCATCAGGGTCGCTGGTAACGGGACAATCGTATCCCTGGCTGGATCATAAGGGGTTTCCGGGAGATGGGCTGCCGGAGTAGTCTGAAAGAAACGTAGGAATATGCGGTCAACCTGTAGGATTATTCTTGCCTTGACGTTGCGGCGCCCCGGTTAATCGAAAAGCTGATGTTCAAGTGCATAGCGAATCAATTCGGCATTGTTGGCCAAGCCCATTTTTTCCAGCAGGCGCGCGCGATAGGTGCTGATGGTTTTGATGCTGAGGGAAAGGGCCTGGGCGATGTCGGTGAGAGACTTTCCCGCCACGATATGACGGAAAACCAGATACTCCCGGTCAGACAGCAGAGCGTGCCGTTGCTGTGCGTTGCCATACAGCGAGTGCAGCAGGTGGTCGGCCAGGGTGCGGCTGGCGTACTTGCCGCCTGCTGCGGTTTTGCGGATGGCCATGATGAGTTCATCGGCATCGGCATCCTTGGAGAGATAGCCGGCAGCACCGAGCTTGATGGTCCGCAGTGCATATTGCTCCTCAGGGTACATGCTGAGAATGAGTACCGGCAGATCGGGTTTTTCCATCTTGATCTGTTTCAGCACTTCAAGCCCGGATTTGCCCGGCAGGTTGATGTCCAGCAGCACGGTATCCCAGTCTTCGCCGCGCATAAGCTCCAGGGCTTCATGTCCGCTGCCGGTCTCGGCTTTTGCCTGGATATCCGGCGTGTCGGCAAAAATCCGCTTCAGGCCGTCACGAAAAATATTGTGGTCATCAGCGATGAGGAGGCTGATCATGGCAGGGCATTTCCGGCAGAGGCTACGGGGATATGCAGGCAGACTGTGGTGCCACGGCCAGGCATGCTGCTGATGCTCAAATCGCCACCCAGCCGTTTGGCGCGCTCCTGCATGCCAAGAATGCCATAAGATGGGGAGGAAGGCGCGCGGTGTGGCGTTATTCCGCTGCCATCGTCGCGGATGGTGACGCCCAGGCCATGCGGGGAGCGCGTGAGCAGAATCTCCACGGCGGTTGCAGCGGCATGGCGCACGATGTTGGTGAGCGATTCCTGGAAGATGCGGAAAATGGCAGTGGCGTGCAGGTCATCCAGGTCAAATTCCTGCTCGGGCGGGGTGAGGCGGTAAGTGATTCCCCTCCGCCCCAGCAGCTTTGCGGCATGCTCTTCCATCGCCGCCGTGAGGCCCAGATTGTCCAGGGCGGCGGGGCGCAGGTCCGCGGCAATGCGCCGGGCGGTGTGCAATGCCTCCATGATGAGCTGTGTCATGGCCTGAGTGCGTTCCAGCAGCGCCGGATCGTGCGCGATGCGTTTTCCAAGCCAGCCCAGATCCATTTTGAGCGTGGTCAGGATGCCGCCCAGTTCGTCGTGGATTTCCCGCGCGATTTTGGTGCGCTCGTCCTCTCGCGCGTGCTGGATATGGCCGGATAGTTTTTCCAGTAATTCCCGCGCATGCAGGCTTTCATTTTCACGTTGTTTGGACCGCGTGATGTTGAGAATGATGCCATCCCAAATGGTGGAGCCATCCGCCATGACACTCGGCATGGCGCGCAGGTTGATCCATTTTGTATTGCAGGCAGGCGCAGTGATGCGGCCTTCCCAGTTCCAGTGGGTCAGCCTTTGAGCGGAAGCTTCCATAGTGGCAAAGAAGCCTGCCCGGTCCTCCGGGTGGAAGTTGTTGATGCAGCCTGTCCAGGCCGTGTCGTCGGCGTTTGTACACTCGCCGCATAAGGTGCTCAAGCTTCTGCTGCTGTAAAGGACGTGCAGGCTTTTATCGGCGCGCTGTTGCAACTGGAAAACCAGGCCGGGGATGTTGGCGGTCATGCCTTCAAGCCGGGCCCGATGGTCGTGTAGCTGTATACCTTGCATATCTTCGTGTTAAACCTTGAAGCGGCTAACCGTGTTTTGCAGGGATTCTGCCAGCTGTTCCAGATGTTGCGCGGCTTTGGCGGTCTGGCCCACGGCAAGGCTGTTTTCCGCGGCCATTGCGGCGATCGCCTCGACGTTTGCTGCCACCTCGCAGCTGGTGCTACGCTGGCGTTCCGTAATGACGGCCACATCGGCGACCTTGCTGCCGACTGCATTGACCGAGCTATTGGCTTCGGATAAGACGATGGCAACGGTTTCCATCGAATCCTGGCTGGACAGCAGGTGAGACAGGCCTCTTTCGATGGCCTGGTCCACCGTTACCGACTGCTGGGCAAGGGACTGGGTGACGGTGTCGATCTGGCTGGCCGACTGGGAGGATTTTTCGGCGAGTTTTCTGACTTCGTCGGCGACCACGGCAAAGCCGCGCCCCTGTTCTCCGGCGCGGGCGGCTTCAATCGCGGCGTTGAGTGCGAGCAAGTTGGTCTGTTCGGCAATGTCCTTTACCTGCCTGGTCATGGCGTGGATGGACGCCGTGCTGCGGGTAAATTCATTGACTGCGGCAGCGATATCCTTGACGGCGGATTCCACCTGGTCGACCTCGCCCACCAGCATGGAAATGCTTTCATTGCCCTGGTGCGAGCGCTCCAGGCTTTGCTCCGAAAGCTGTTGCACCTCGTCCGTGTTTTGCGCCACAGTGGAAATGCTGGCAGCCATCTCCTCCACTGCCGCAGCCGTGGCGGCGGACTTGTCGCGTTGCCGTTCCGAGCTGTCCACCACCTGCTGCGCACCCAGGGCGAGCTGCCTCGCAGCTGCCGAAACCTGGAGCGCAGAGTTGTTGACTTGGTGCACCAGTTGGCCAAACTTTTCCATGACCTGATTGAATAGGTCGGCTGCCTCGCCGATTTCGTCCGCACTGCGCACCTTCAGGCGCCGTGTCAAATCACCTTCGCCTGCGGCGATGTCATGCAGACCGTGGGCCATTTCTTCCAGCGGCTTGGTGACGAAGCGGCGAATGAAAAGGTAGATGAAGGCCAGCAGCGGGATGCTGATCAGCACGGCGGCAAGGAAAATCTTGGCCCTGAAGTCTGCTACTGATTTGTTTACCTTGTCGAGGGAGATTTTCATGCTGACCGCGCCGAGCACGGTGCCTTCGGGGACGGTATGGCACAGCAGGCAATCCTTGCCAAGGTAGTTTTTTTCCGCAGTGACAGGAATGACGGCGCGCAGGATTTCCTCATCCTGGCGATTTGCTGCAAGTACCTGGAAGTAGGGCTTTGCGTTTTGCATGACCTGTTTTTCAAGCGCATCCATGCCGCCCTCTTCGGCATTGCCCGGGCCGAACTGTTTGGAGACGCCCTCGCTGCGCAGTACTTTAAGAGAGGTAATGTTGTCGGCCTGCTTGATCTGGTCAAGGAACACCGCGCGTTGCGCAATGGTGCCCGTGATCATCATCCCGGTAAGGCTGGACATGGTCATCTGGTGAATGGCGAGAGAGAAGCTTTTGGCTTCCTCAATGGCGGTTGCTCGCTGCGAGTGCGAGGCCCATAAAATCATGCCGCTCCAGGCCAGCATCAGCATCAGCCAGATAACGCCCACCAGGCGGATCCAGATTTTCAGATTATGGATGTTGCGAATGCTTGATCCGAACATGTTCGGGTTCCTCTTATGGTGGGGTCGGGGAAACGCTGAAATTTTAAAGCGGCTACTATAGCAGCCCTCATGCGCGATGGGGTGCGACGGAAAGTCGCATGGTGCCTGCCAAAGGCGCCCAGTTGGTTATCGAACTAAGGTTTTAAAAATTATTTGACCCTTGAAACTGAGTATCGTGCTCGTCTATCCACTGGTGGCCGCCCATGCCATCAGCAGCCAACGCGCTCTTAACGCAATTTTCCTGCCATCGGCGGTTTTGCCGCTTTGGGGTGCTGGATGGGGAGGCTTGAATCTGGCAGCAAGGTAGAGCAGAACTTGAGGGCTTAATCCTTGGCGCCCATGGCAACCGCACGTGTCCTGCTTTCCAGTGCGGTGGCGGGGTTGGGCGTTTCCAGCCAGCCTTGCAGATGATTGAGCGTGATGTCGCACAGGGCGCGTATCCAGTCATCGCGCTCGTTGAGGCAGGGAATGTAATGGAACTCCTGCCCACCGGCATTGAGGAATTCGGCCTTGCATTCCATGGCGATTTCCTCCAGGGTTTCCAGGCAGTCGGCGGCAAATCCGGGGCAGATCACATCTACTCGCTTGACCCCTTTTTTGCCCAGCATTTGCAGCGTGGGCGCGGTGTAGGGCTGAATCCATTCGGCGCGGCCGAAGCGCGACTGGAAGGTGACCTGGAAGCTGTCGGGCAAGAGGCCCAGCGCTTCCGCCAGGAGGCGCCCGGTTTTGTGGCATTCGCAGTGGTAGGGATCGCCCTTGTCCAGGGTGTATCTGGGCACGCCGTGAAAGCTCATGATCAACTGGTCCGGGCGGCCATGCTGCTGCCAGTGCTCGCGCACGCTGTTGGCCAGCGCATTGATATAGCCGGGGTGGTCATGGTAGTGCCGCACGGTGCGTAGTTCCGGCATGTTGCGGCTCTGCACCAGGGTCTGGAACACTGCATCCAGCGCGGATGCGGTGCTGCTCGCCGCATATTGCGGATACAGCGGCAAGGCGAGGATGCGCTCGCAGCCCTGCTGCTTGAGCTTGGTGATCACGGATTGAATCGAGGGGTTGCCGTAACGCATGGCGTATTCCACCACCAACGGTGCCCGGGTGCGTTCGCCCAGGTGGCCCTGCAACATTTTCGCCTGTTTGCGGGTGTGGGCGAACAGGGGGGAGCCTTCCGGGGTCCAGATCTGGGCATATTTCTGCGCCGATTTGCCGGGGCGGGTGTTGAGGATGATGCCATTGAGAATCAGCCACCACGGCAAACGCGGGATCTCGACCACGCGCGGGTCGCTGAGGAATTGTTTGAGGTAGGGGCGCAATGCCTGCCGGGTGGGCGCGTCGGGGGTGCCGAGATTGATCAGCAGGATGCCGATTTTGCTCGTGGTGCCATGCACGTGGGGCGGTTCGGGGAAATAGGACATGGTTTCTCAGTGATAGGAAAGCGCGCTGCCCAGAAGCTTGGCAGTGACATCCACGATCGGAATGACGCGCTCGTAGGCCATGCGGGTCGGCCCGATAACGCCCAGGGTGCCGACCACCTGGCCGTCCACTTCATAGGGAGCGGTGACGACGCTGCATTCATCGAGCGGGACGTGGCCCGACTCTCCGCCGATGAAGATCTGCACGCCCTGCGCGCCCTGGCTGACATCCAGCAGTTGGATCAGCGTGGTTTTCTGTTCAAAGGCATCAAACAGTTTGCGCAATGAATTCATGTTGGAAGACAGGTCGTCCACATGCAGCAGGTTTTTTTCGCCAGACAGGACATAGCCATCGCTGGGTTCGAGCGCCTGGCTGCTGGCGTCAAGCGCTGCGGACATGAGTGTGGTCAGGTTGAGGTGCAGGCGTTTCAGCTCATCCTGCATGCGGGTGCGTGCATCTTCCAGGGTGCAGCCGGCATAATTCTGGTTAAAAAAGTTGGCGGCCTGGGTCAGCTCCGCTGCTGTATAGGATTTGTCGGTCAAGAGGATGCGGTTCTGAACATTGTCGTCGGTGGTGACGATGATCAGCAGAATGCGTTTTTCCGATAGCGGCAAAAATTCCAGATGGCGGAAGGTTGGCGAGTGGCGCTTGGGCGTCATCACGATGCCCGCGAACCGGGTCAGATCCGACAGCAGCCGTGAGGCGGAAGCGATAAGCTGTTGCTTGTCGGATGGGTGCAACTGGTTTTCCAGTTGGTGCACCTGCGCGGCGTCAAGAGGTTGTATCTTGAGCAAAGTGTCGACAAAGAAACGGTATCCGCGCGGCGTTGGAATCCTTCCGGAGGATGTGTGCGGGCTGATGATGAAACCCATTTCCTCCAGGTCCGCCATGGCGTTGCGGATGGTGGCGGCGGACAGATCGAGGCCGGAATGCTTGGAAAGCGTGCGCGAGCCGACCGGCTGGCCTTCGGCGATGTAACGCTCGATCAGGGTCTTGAGCAGGAGTTGGGCGCGTTCATTGATCATCGAGTTATTTTACAACAACTTCCGGTTATAATTCCGGCCATGACGAGCCCCTTTCAGACCATTGCCCTGATCGGCAAATACAATAGTGCCGAACTTGGCGAGCCACTGTTGCGTCTGGCGTCTTTTCTTGAGCAGCGCAAGCTTGAGGTGTTGCTGTCGCAGCAGACCGCGGAGCGCATCGGATCCGTTCCCTATGCTGCCGTAAGCATGGCGGAGATCGGCGCACGCGCTGATCTGGCCGTGGTCATGGGGGGGGATGGCACGATGTTGAATATCGCGCGTGAACTGGTCGAATTCGACGTGCCGCTGGTGGGTGTGAACCAGGGGCGTTTGGGTTTCCTGACCGACGTATCCATCGAAGGCATGCTGGAAACCATGGATGAAATCCTCAATGGCGAATTCGCCGCCGAGGAGCGTTTTCTGCTCCATACCGCTGTGCGCCGCCAGGGACAGATCATTTCACAGGCCTATGCGTTCAATGATGTGGTGGTGAGCAAAGGGGTGTCCGGGCGTCTGATCGAGCTGGAAGTCTTCATCGATGGCCAGTTTGTGTATAGCCAGCGTTCCGATGGGCTGGTAGTGGCTACACCAACCGGATCGACAGCGTATGCGCTTTCCGCCGGTGGCCCCATTTTGCATCCCACTTTGGAGGCGATGGTGCTGGTGCCGATTTGCCCGCACACCTTGAGCAACCGTCCGATTGCCGTCAATAGCCACAGCGTGATGGAAATTCTGGTCCTGCATGCGGTTGACGTAAGTGCCCACTTCGATGGTCAGAGTCACATGGAGTTGCAGCAGAATGATTGGGTGGTGGTGCGCCGCTCCGAAAAAAATATCCGTCTGCTTCATCCCCTGGGGCATAGTTATTACGATACCTTGCGCCAGAAGCTGCGTTGGGGCGAGAAACTTTAAATGCTGCTGTCCCTTGCGATTCGCGATTTTGTCATTGTCGACCGGCTGGAGTTGGAGTTCAAGCCCGGTTTTACCGTGCTGACCGGGGAAACCGGTGCAGGCAAATCGATCCTGATTGATGCCCTGGCCCTGGTGCTGGGTGAGCGGGCGGATGCCGGCGTGGTGCGCGCGGCTTGCGAGCGGGCGGAATTGTCAGCTGAATTCGACGCCGCAAAAATCCCTGTTCTCAAGAACTGGCTGGACGAAAATGGTTTGGCGGATGAGCCGGGCGTGTGTCTGATGCGCCGTGTTATTGACGCGAGTGGGCGTTCACGCTCTTTTATCAATGGCCGTGCCGTGACTCTGCAGCAGTTGCGAGAGGCGGGAGAGTGTCTGGTCGATATACATGGTCAGCATGCACACCAGTCTCTGCTCAAATCCTCGGCTCAGCGCGAACTTCTTGATGGGTATGCCGGGTCGGGCGATTCGGCGCGTGAGGTGGCCCGCTATTTCCGCGATTGGCAGGCCGTGCGTGAGCGCTTCCTGGCCTGGGAGAAGGATTCTGCCGCTGCGGCTGTCGAACTGGAGCAGCTCGAATGGCAGGTGCGCGAGTTGCGAGCGCTTGACCTGGGCGAGGAGGAGTGGCCGGAATTGCAGGCGGAACATGCCCGCCTCGCGCATTCCGCGAGTCTGCTGGAAAATGCGCAATATGCTGTTGAACTGCTCGCAGAAGGCGATCAGGCATTGTTGCCCCAGCTCAATGGGCTGATCGGGCGGATCAACAAGGTGGTGGAGTTCGATTCAGCCCTGGGCGAGCCTTTGGCTATTCTGGATTCGGCTGCCGCACAGATGCAGGAAGCGGCATACGGCCTGCGTCATTATGCGCAACGACTGGATATGGATCCTGATCGTTTGCGCCAGATCGAGCAGCGGCTGGAGCAAGTGCATGACATGGCGCGCAAGTACCGGATAGCCGCAGAAGCTTTGCCGCAGCTATTGCAGGAGCGCGCGGCCCGGCTGGAAGAGTTGCAGCAGCTGGGCTCGGCAGAGGCATTGCAGCGCCAGGAAGCGGAAGCGGAGGCGGCTTATTTGTCCAGGGCCAAGGTGTTGAGCGCGGCTCGGCGGCTTGCCGCGCAGGAACTGGGCTCAAAAGTGAGCGAGGGGATGCAGCAACTGGCGATGACGGGCGGCCGTTTCGAAGTGGCGCTCCATGCCTTGCCAGAGGGAAATGTGCACGGCCTCGAGCAGGTCGAATTTTTGGTGAGCTCGCATTCCAGCCTCGCGGAAAAACCTCTTGCCAAGGTGGCTTCCGGCGGCGAGTTGTCACGCATCAGTCTGGCGATTCAGGTGGTGACCAGCAAAGTGGCGGCAGTGCCCACCCTGATTTTCGATGAAGTCGATGTGGGGATCGGTGGCGGTGTGGCGGAAGTGGTGGGGATGATGCTGCAAGGACTGGGAAGGGAGCGCCAGGTGTTATGTATTACCCATCTGCCCCAGGTGGCGGCTCTGGGGCATCAGCATTGGCAGGTGAGCAAAATTACTCGCGATGACCAGGTGGTAAGCCGGATCGCTGCTCTTGACCGGTTCCAGCGTATCGAGGAAGTGGCCCGCATGCTTGGTGGTGTGACCATCACCGATACTACCCGGCAGCATGCGGCGGAGATGCTGGGCATGCAGTAAATTTCAGGTTAAGCCTTGTGCGGGCATTTGTCTTTGAGGCAGTCTGCGTAGAGGTAAAGCGAGTGCTCCTGGATGCGAAACCCCCGCTCCTTGGCAATCTGTTCTTGACGGCGTTCGATTTCCGGATCGTAAAACTCTTCCACCAGGCCGCATTGCAAACATACCAGATGGTCGTGGTGATGGCCCTGATTCAGTTCGAATACCGCCTTGCCGCCTTCGAAATGGTGGCGCACCAACAATCCTGCCGTCTCAAACTGCGTCAGGACGCGGTAAACGGTTGCCAGGCCGACGTCCACGCCATCTGCAAGCAGGATGCGGTACACGTCTTCTGCGGCAAGGTGGCGGACTTCGTTGGTCTCAAACAGGTTGAGGATTTTTAGCCGTGGCAGCGTGGCCTTGAGGCCAACGTTTTTCAGGTCAGTGGGCTGGCTCATGCGGTATGCTCGAAACGTCAAATTGGGCTATCATAATATAAGTCTTTCATGAACAACAAAAGCTCTCTCATGCGCCTACCCATAATTGTCCTGGCATTGCTCCTGCCTGCCTGTTCCTATATTCCCATGGCTCCGTCGGTTTACAAGATCGACATCCAGCAGGGCAACGTGGTGACACAGGAGATGCTTTCCCGTCTCAAGCCCGGGATGACCCGGTCCCAGGTGCGTTTTGCACTGGGCACGCCGCTGGTGACGGATGTTTTTCATCCTAACCGCTGGGATTACGTCTACCGCCTTCAGAAAGCCGGAAAATTGGTGGAGCAGCGGCGTGTCACGGCAGTGTTCGAGAACGATTTGCTGCTGCGCATAGAGGGCGACGTGGTGCCGGCCGGAAGTGCCAAGCCGGCGGCTGAAGCCGCTTCTGTTGAAACCCAGTCAGTATCTAAACCGGAATGAGTATGCTGAATATTGCGATTGCAGGTAGTTCGGGAAGGATGGGGCGCGCCCTTTTGGAAGCGGTGGCGCAAATGCCGGACATGCGTGTCCATGCCGCGCTGGAGCGGGCGGGTAGCCCATACCTGGGCAAGGATTCAGGCGAATTGATTGGTTCGCCCAATGGCGTGCTGATTTGCGAGGATGCGGCCGCCGCGCTGCGAGGCTGCGATGTGCTGGTTGACTTCACCCGTCCCGAGGCGACGCTGCAGCACATGGAGCTGTGTCGCATGCTGGGCGTGAAGGTGGTGATCGGCACGACCGGCTTTACGCCTGAACAAAAGGAAAAGATTTTCGATGTCAGCCACGAGTGCGGCATTGTTTTTGCCCCAAACATGAGTGTGGGCGTCAATCTGCTGTTCAAGCTGCTGGATACGGCAGCCCGGGTGCTGAACGAGGGTTACGACATTGAAGTGCTTGAGGCGCATCATCGCCACAAGGTGGATGCGCCTTCGGGCACGGCCCTGCGTCTCGGCGAAGTGGTGGCGGAGGCGCTGGGGCGTGATCTGTCCGAGTGCGCAGTGTACGGCCGTGAAGGGGTTACCGGCGAACGTTCGCCCTCCACCATCGGATTCGCCACGGTGCGTGGCGGCGATATCGTGGGCGACCACACGGTGCTGTTCGCCGGCATAGGCGAGCGCGTGGAGATTACCCACAAGGCCAGCAGCCGTGCCACTTTTGCGCTCGGTGCCCTGCGTGCCGCGCGCTTCCTAGCTGGGCGGGGTGCAGGGCTGTATGACATGCAGGATGTGCTCGGCCTGCGTTGAATCGAACCCGGGATTACGGTATAATTTCACGCAGTTAGTGCAAGCGGGATGGGCGATAAGCCCGTCCCGCTTTGCATATCCGGGGGCGGTTCGAGCCCCCTCGATATAGATTCGGAGAGTTCTTGTGCCGCAACACCAGCCAGCCATACTCGTGCTCGCAGATGGGACAGTGTTTCGCGGTATTTCCATTGGCGCGGCAGGCCATACCGTAGGCGAAGTGGTATTCAATACCGCGCTTACCGGGTACCAGGAAATCCTTAGCGACCCCTCCTACTGCCGTCAGATCGTTACCCTGACTTACCCTCATATCGGCAATACCGGCGCCAATCCTGATGATGCAGAGTCCGGTGGGATTCATGCTGCCGGCTTGGTGATACGTGATCTGCCCTTGTTGTCCAGCAACTGGCGCGAAACGGAAACGCTGCCGCAATATCTCCAACGCAATAATGTAGTTGCGATTGCCGATATCGATACCCGCAAGCTGACGCGCATCCTGCGCGACAAGGGCGCCCAGAGCGGATGCCTGATGGCGGCGGGACCGGCGAGCGGAACGCTCGGCGCATCCTCGCCGGGCATGCCCTATTCGGGTATGGCGGGCGAGGTGGACGAGGCCCGTGCGCTGGAACTGGCGCGCGGCTTTGCGGGCCTGGCCGGCATGGACCTGGCCAAGGTGGTGAGTCGCACCAGCAGCGAAGTCTGGCTGGAGGGCGAGTGGAAGCTGGGAGGCGGATTTAGCCAGCAGGCGGCGCCAAAGTACCATGTCGTGGCCTACGATTATGGCGTCAAGCGCAATATCCTGCGCATGCTCGCCGAGCGCGGTTGCAAGGTCACCGTGCTGCCGGCGCAAACGCCGGTGGAAGAGGTGTTCAAGCTCAATCCGGATGGCGTGTTCCTGTCCAACGGCCCGGGGGATCCCGAGCCTTGCGATTACGCCATCAGCGCGATCCAGAAAGTGCTGGAGCGGAAAATCCCCACTTTTGGCATCTGTCTTGGCCATCAGTTGCTGGCGCTGGCCTCGGGCGCCAGGACCGTGAAAATGAAATTCGGCCACCATGGCGCCAACCACCCGGTGCAGGATCTGGACAGCGGGCGGGTGATGATCACCAGCCAGAACCACGGTTTTGCAGTCGATACGGCCTCGCTGCCCGCCACTCTGCGTGTAACGCACAAATCCCTGTTTGATGGCAGCAATCAGGGTATTGCCCGCACTGATGTGCCGGCGTTCAGTTTTCAGGGACACCCTGAAGCGAGCCCGGGACCGCACGATGTGGCTTACCTGTTTGACCGCTTCATCTCCATGATGCAACAGCAAAAGTGAGGAGCCAGGAGTGAGGAGTGAGGAATAGAGGCGGCTTTCCCCCTCACTCCTCATCCCTCACTCCTCACCTAAAGAAATGCCAAAACGTACCGACATAAAATCCATCCTCATCATCGGCGCCGGCCCAATCGTCATTGGCCAGGCCTGTGAATTCGATTACTCCGGGGCCCAGGCTTGTAAAGCCCTGCGTGAGGAGGGCTACCGCGTCATTCTGGTGAACTCCAATCCCGCCACCATCATGACCGACCCGGGCATGGCGGATGCCACCTACATCGAGCCAATTACCTGGCAGGTGGTGGAAAAAATTATCGAGAAAGAGCGCCCGGATGTCCTGTTGCCCACCATGGGCGGGCAGACGGCATTGAATTGCGCGCTCGATCTGGCCAGGCACGGGGTGCTGGAAAAATACTCGGTGGAGATGATCGGCGCAACGCGCGAGGCGATCGACAAGGCCGAGGACAGGGAAAAGTTCAAGAAGGCGATGGAGAAGATCGGCCTCGCCTGCCCGCGCGCCGCGATTGCCCACAGCCTGGAAGAAGCCTTCCAGGTGCAGGCCATGGTGGGCTATCCCACCATTATCCGCCCGTCCTTCACCATGGGCGGTTCCGGCGGCGGTATTGCCTACAACAAGGAAGAATTTGTTGCCATCTGTGAGCGTGGCCTGGAGGCGTCTCCTACACGCGAACTGCTGATCGAGGAATCGGTGATCGGCTGGAAAGAATACGAAATGGAGGTGGTGCGGGACAAGAAGGACAACTGCATCATCATCTGCTCGATCGAGAACTTCGACGCCATGGGCGTGCATACCGGCGACTCTATCACCGTGGCTCCGGCGCAAACGCTCACCGACCGCGAATACCAGATCATGCGCAACGCAAGCTTGGCGGTGCTGCGTGAAATCGGCGTGGAAACCGGCGGCTCCAACGTGCAGTTCGGTATTAACCCGAAAAACGGGCAGATGGTGGTGATCGAGATGAATCCCCGCGTGTCGCGTTCTTCGGCGCTGGCATCCAAGGCAACGGGCTTCCCTATTGCCAAGGTGGCGGCCAAGCTGGCAATCGGCTATACCCTGGATGAACTGCAAAATGAAATTACTGGCGGTACCACTCCCGCCTCGTTCGAGCCCAGCATCGATTATGTGGTGACCAAGATCCCGCGTTTCGCTTTTGAAAAATTCCCCCAGGCCAATAGTCGCCTGACCACGCAGATGAAATCGGTGGGCGAAGTGATGGCGATGGGGCGTACGTTCCAGGAGTCGTTGCAGAAGGCTTTGCGCGGCCTCGAAACCGGCAATGATGGCCTGGATGAGAAGACCACTGATATTGATATTCTGGAAACCGAACTGGGTGAACCCGGCCCAGAACGCATCTGGTATATCGCGGATGCCATGCGCTGCGGTATGACGCAGGAAAAGATTTACCAGTTGACCCACGTCGACCCCTGGTTTCTTGCGCAAATGAAAGATTTGGTCGAGCAGGAGCAGGCGCTTTCCGGACGCAGGCTGGCCGACCTATCCCGCAACGAGATGTGGCGCCTCAAGCGTAGCGGTTTTGCAGATCGCCGTCTGGCCAAGCTGCTGGACGTGACCCAGCATGAAGTGCGCGGTGCGCGCCATGCCATGGGTGTGCGTCCGGTCTACAAGCGCGTGGATACCTGCGCGGCAGAATTTGCTACGCATACCGCCTACATGTATTCAAGCTACGAGGAAGAGTGCGAGTCCGCACCCACGGACAAGAAAAAAATCATGGTGCTGGGCGGCGGTCCCAATCGTATCGGCCAGGGCATCGAGTTCGACTATTGCTGCGTACATGCGGCTTTTGCGATGCGCGAAGACGGCTACGAGACCATCATGGTCAACTGCAACCCGGAAACCGTATCCACCGATTACGATACTTCCGACCGCCTGTATTTCGAGCCTCTGACGCTGGAAGACGTGCTGGAAATCGTTCATGTCGAGAAGCCGTACGGCGTGATCGTGCAGTATGGCGGCCAGACGCCACTCAAGCTGGCGCGCGACCTGGAAGCCAATGGCGTGCCCATTATCGGTACCACGCCGGACATGATCGATGCCGCCGAAGATCGCGAGCGATTCCAGAAGCTGCTGCAAGACCTCAAGCTCAAGCAGCCGCCAAATCGTACGGCGCGGGCGCCAGAGGCTGCCATCCAGGCGGCGGAAGAAATCGGCTATCCCCTGGTGGTGCGCCCCTCCTACGTGCTGGGCGGCCGGGCCATGGAAATCGTGCATCAGCAATCCGACCTCGAGCGCTACATGCGCGAGGCGGTCAAAGTTTCCAATGATTCTCCTGTGCTGCTGGATCGTTTCCTGAATGACGCAACCGAAGTGGACGTGGATGCCATCTGTGACGGCACCGACGTGCTTATTGGTGGCATCATGGAGCACATCGAGGAGGCTGGTGTGCATTCCGGCGACTCGGCATGCTCTCTGCCGCCTTACGGCCTGTCGCAAGAAATTCAGGATGAATTGCGGCGCCAGACGGTCGCCATGGCAAGAGGTTTGAACGTGGTCGGGCTGATGAATGTCCAGTTTGCCATTCAGGGGCCGACGGTGTATGTGCTGGAGGTCAACCCACGCGCATCGCGTACCGTGCCTTTCGTTTCCAAGGCAACCGGCGTAGCGCTGGCCAAAGTCGCTGCGCGCTGCATGGTGGGCCAGAGCCTGAAACAGCAGGGCGTGACGCGTGAAGTGATTCCACCTTTCTACTCGGTGAAGGAAGCGGTATTTCCCTTTATCAAGTTCCCCGGCGTGGACCCCATCCTCGGCCCGGAAATGAAATCCACCGGCGAGGTCATGGGGGTTGGAAATACCTTTGCGGAAGCTTTCCTCAAGTCGCAGATGGCCGCGAGCGTGAAACTGCCTTCGGGCGGAAAGGCGCTGATCAGCGTCAGAAATTCGGACAAGGAGAAGGTGCTGGACATCGCCCGTAATTTGTCTGGCCTCGGTTTCGGTCTGTATGCCACGCGCGGTACTGCAACTGCGATTCAAGAGGCGGGTATTCCGGTTACCGCCGTGAATAAGGTGCATGAAGGTCGCCCGCATATTGTCGATCTGATCAAGAATGGTGAAATCAGCCTGATCATCAACACGGTAGAGGACAGGCGCGCGGTGCAGGATTCCTATGCCATCCGCCATGCGACCTTGCAGAACCGGATTACCTATTACACGACTTTGTCCGGGGCGCGCGCGGCGTGCATCGGTATGCAGCACATGAAGGAATTGCAGGTGTATAGCCTTCAGGAGTTGCACCAGCGTCTGGTTTAAAACAGCTGGAAGTCTGAATTGTGCGGATTGGGGTGACCCAATCCGCATTGTTATTTGATTTCAAGGAAATATGAGAAATGAGCAAAGTGCCATTGACTGTGGTTGGAGCTGAGTTATTACGCGCCGAATTGCAGAATCTGAAAAACGTCGAGCGGCCAAGTGTCATCGCCGCCATCGCTGAAGCCCGTTCCCACGGCGATCTGTCTGAAAATGCCGAATACGATGCGGCCAAGGAGCGTCAGAGCTTCGTTGAAGGACGCATCGCCGAAGTTGAGGGCAAGCTATCCAATTCCCAGATCATCGATCCCACACTGCTTGATGCGGAGGGCCGCTGTGTGTTTGGCGCGACTGTGGAACTGGAAGATATGGAAAGCGGAGATGTCGTTACATACCAGATCGTGGGCGATGACGAAGCCGATATCAAGCTGGGCAAGATTTCCATCAGCTCTCCGATTGCACGTGCCCTGATAGGCAAGTACGCGGGGGACGTGGCAGAAGTGATGGCGCCCGGGGGCGTGCGTGAGTATGAAATTCTGGATGTGAAGTACATCTGATGAATCGCGCAGCCGACAAACTGGCTTTTGTTGCCATCACATTGTGGGTGGGCGGCATGTGGGCGATTGGCTACCTGGCGGCGCCAGTGCTGTTTTCGGCCTTGGCCGACAAGAGCATGGCGGGAATGCTGGCGGGCAAGATGTTTACACTGGTCGCCTATGTCGGCATGGTGTGCGGGTTTTATTTGCTGATCCACCGTCTGGCAAGCTTTGGCAGTGGTGCGCTGAAACAGGGGTTTTTCTGGGCCGCGTTGGTGATGCTGCTGCTGACGATCGCTGGCCATTTTGGCATCCAGCCGATTATGGAGAGCCTCAAAAGCCAGGCGCTACCGAAGGGCGTCATGGAGAGCATGTTTCGCGACCGCTTCGCGCGCTGGCATGGCATCTCCAGCATTGTTTACCTGATACAGAGCCTGCTTGGACTGGTATTGGTGCTGGCGCCGCGCCGGAACTAGTCTTTGGGCAGTACCAGTTTCGGTTTCTTTGCCGCTTTGTAAATGATCAGCGTTTTGCCGATATGTTGTGCCGGTGCGGCATCCAGCGTGTTGCAGATTTCCGCCAACATGCTTTCGCGCTGTGCGTGATCTCCGCTGGCGACCTTGATTTTGATCAGTTCATGACTGTTCAGGCTGCGTTCGATTTCCTTCATCACGGCTTCGGTGAGGCCCGCATCGCCGATCAGAACCACGGGGTTGAGCGAGTGGGCCTGAGCGCGCAGGAAGCGGCGCTGACCGGGAGTAAGATTCAACATTCTTAAATGGTCCAAAAAATGCGACAGTCTACCTTATGAAACGAAGCCGAACCAGTAAAGCCTGGATGCGCGAACATCTCACAGATCCCTACGTGCAGATGGCAAACAAGGAAGGGTACCGCTCTCGCGCCGTTTACAAGTTAATGGAGATCGATGAGCGCGACCATTTGCTCAAGCCAGGCATGACCGTAGTTGATTTGGGGGCGGCGCCGGGCAGCTGGACCCAGGTGGTGGCGAAGAAAATCTCATCGGCCGGCTTGCTGATCGCTCTCGATATTCTGCCCATGGAACCGGTGCATGGAGCGAAATTCATTCAGGGCGATTTTCGAGAGGATGCGGTGCTGTCGCAGCTTGAAGCAGCCTTGCAGGGGCGTCCGGTGGACCTTGTGATTTCCGATATGGCCCCCAATATCAGCGGCATAGGTCTTTCTGATCAGGCTCGCAGTATGCACCTCGCCGAGTTGGCTATGGAGTTTTCATGCCAGCATTTGAAACCGGGGGGCAATTTTCTGGTCAAAGTTTTTCAGGGTGACGGTTTTGATGATTTTGTGCGCGAAATGCGTGCACGTTTTTCCCAGGTTCAAGTGCGCAAGCCTAAAGCATCCAGGGGTCGCAGCACAGAGGTCTACATGCTGGGTAAGGGCCTGCATGGGCAAGAAAAAGAAATCTTACCAGCACACAAGTAAAGCGTTTAAAATCGAACTAAATATGTGTTTTAGCAAGGAATGAGCTTGAATAATCTGATGAAAAATGTAGCTATCTGGCTGGTGATCGCTCTGGTTCTTATGACCGTGTTCAACCAGTTTGGAACACGGCAGACGGCGCAGAGCCAGATGGAGTATTCCCAATTCATAGATGAAGTGAAAAACGGGAAAGTGACAAAGGTGACAATTGAAGGCCATGTCCTGAAGGGTGTGAGCACCGACGGCAAACGCTTTACGGCCTACGCACCTTCCGACCCGTGGATGGTTTCAGACATGCTCAAGAGTGGCGTGATCGTCGAAGCCAAACCGGAGGAAGAGCCCTCCTTTCTGATGAATCTCTTTATTTCCTGGTTTCCCATGCTGCTCCTGATTGGAGTATGGGTGTTTTTCATGCGCCAGATGCAGGGAGGCGGCAAGGGCGGCGCTTTTTCCTTCGGCAAGAGCAAGGCGAGATTGCTGGATGAGGCCACCAATACGGTGACTTTTGCCGATGTTGCGGGTTGCGATGAAGCCAAGGAAGAGGTTTCAGAACTGGTCGAGTTCCTGCGTGACCCGAGCAAATTCCAGAAATTGGGTGGCAGGATTCCGCGCGGCGTCCTGATGGTGGGCAATCCCGGCACGGGTAAAACCCTGTTGGCGAAGGCGATCGCCGGTGAGGCTAAAGTGCCATTCTTCAGCATCTCCGGTTCCGATTTTGTCGAAATGTTCGTGGGCGTTGGCGCAGCACGTGTGCGCGACATGTTCGAACAGGCCAAGAAAAATTCTCCCTGCATCATCTTCATCGACGAGATTGATGCCGTTGGCCGTCAGCGCGGCGCTGGCCTGGGTGGCGGTAATGATGAGCGCGAGCAGACCCTGAACCAGTTGCTGGTGGAAATGGATGGTTTCGAAGGCACCTCGGGCGTGATTGTGGTTGCCGCAACCAATCGTCCTGATGTACTGGATCCCGCATTGCTGCGACCAGGCCGGTTTGACCGTCAGGTGGTGGTGCCGTTGCCCGACATACGCGGTCGCGAGCAAATTCTCATGGTCCACATGCGCAAGGTGCCGATTGCACCCGATGTTAAGGCCGATATCCTGGCACGTGGAACACCTGGGATGTCCGGTGCGGATCTGGCCAACCTGGTGAACGAGGCGGCTCTGTTCGCCGCACGCTTCAACAAACGTCTGGTAGACATGGATGACTTCGAAAAGGCCAAGGACAAGATCATCATGGGCGCCGAACGCCGCTCTATCGTGATGCCGGAAGAAGAGCGCAGGAATACCGCTTATCACGAGTCCGGACATGCAGTGGTGGCACGTCTGCTACCCAAGACCGATCCGGTGCATAAAGTCACCATTATTCCGCGTGGCCGCGCTTTGGGTGTAACCATGCAGCTTCCGGTTGAAGATCGCTACAGCTTGAACAGTGAAGGTATCCTGCAGAATATCGCTGTTTTATTCGGCGGACGCATTGCCGAAGAAGTGTTCATGGGGCAGATGACCACCGGCGCCAGCAACGATTTCGAGCGTGCCACCGAAATGGCACGGCGCATGGTGACCCAGTGGGGCATGAGCGATGCACTGGGGCCGATGGTCTATGGCGAGAATGAGGGCGAGGTGTTCCTTGGTCGTTCAGTGACGACCCACAAGAATGTATCCGAAGCCACCATGCAGCAGGTGGACAAGGAAATCCGCCGCATCATAGACCAGCAGTATGCTCTTGCACGCAAGCTGATCGAAGACAACCGCGACAAAATCGAAGCAATGACGAAAGCCCTGCTGGAATGGGAAACTATTGATGCAGATCAGATCAACGACATCATGGAAGGCAGATCGCCGCGTCCGCCCAAACCGAGTCAGGGCAGTGCGACTCCTCCACCCCAGGACCATACGCCTAGTGCGCCGGCAACCAGCACCTCAGCACCGGTACAGGAAGCCTGAAAAGCAGGTAATGAGTGATGGGTGATGGGTAGTCCCCCTCCCATCACTCATTACCCTTGACCAGTATGCTTCACTGCGGCCGTTTCACCCTTTCCCTTGATCGCCCTCTCATAATGGGCATCGTCAACGTTACGCCCGATTCATTTTCAGACGGTGGCCATTTCTTTTCTTCTGAGCGTGCCGTCGACCACGCCATGCAACTCATAGAACAAGGTGCTGAACTGCTGGATATCGGCGCTGAGTCGACGCGTCCAGGTGCGCAGGCGGTTGAAGTCGAGGAAGAGTTGAGGCGCTTGCTGCCGGTGCTTGACGCTTTAAGTGATTGTGGCGTTCCGCTTTCGGTTGATACGCTGAAGCCTGAAGTCATGCGTGCAGCAATTGAGGCTGGCGCCGACATGATCAACGACGTCAATGCCCTGCGTGCCAAGGGCGCGCTGCAGGTAGTAGCGGACTCTGCTGTGGCAGTCTGTCTGATGCACATGCAGGGTGAGCCGCGCACCATGCAGCACAGTCCCGTTTACCAGGATGTGGTGAATGAGGTGATAAGCTTCCTGGCGGAGCGCATCTCTGTCGCTGAACAGGCCGGTATACAGCGTAACCGCTTAATGATTGATCCTGGTTTTGGCTTCGGTAAAACATTGGAACATAACCTTGGCATGCTGAAACGGCTGGATTCTTTTGCCAGCCTGGGCGTGCCGCTGCTGGCCGGCCTGTCGCGCAAATCGATGCTGGGCATATTGACTGGTTTGCCGGTAATGGAAAGAATGGTGCCCAGTGTTGCATCAGCTGTAATTGCGGCCATGAAGGGCGCCAAAATTCTTCGTGTGCATGATGTGAAAGAGACTAGGCAGGCGCTGCAGATCGTCGGCGCATTAGGGGAGTGATATGAGCAGAAAATATTTCGGAACAGACGGCGTGCGCGGCAAGGTGGGTGAGGCGCCCATTACGCCGGATTTCGTCATGCGTCTGGGCTATGCGGCAGGTCGCGTGCTGGCGCAGGAGGAGCAGGGGGGGCGTGCCAGCGTTTTGATCGGCAAGGATACGCGTATCTCCGGTTACATGCTGGAGTCGGCGCTGGAAGCCGGCCTGTCTGCTGCCGGCGTGGATGTGCTGCTGCTCGGGCCCATGCCGACGCCTGGCGTGGCTTATCTCACCCGCGCCTTGCGCGCTCAGGCCGGGGTCGTGATTTCCGCATCACATAATCCATTTGAGGATAACGGGATCAAATTCTTCTCTGCCAGCGGCAACAAGCTGTCGGATGAAATCGAGCTGGCTATCGAGGCTGAGCTTGAACAGCCCATGCGCACCATGCCTTCGGCGAAATTAGGCAAGGTGAAGCGGGTGAATGATGCCGCCGGGCGCTATATCGAATTCTGCAAGAGTTCTTTTCCCAATGAACTTGATTTGCGCGGGATGAAAATCGTGGTGGATTGCGCCCATGGCGCAACCTATCATGTTGCGCCTCCCGTTTTTCATGAGCTTGGGGCAGAGGTAATCGCGGTGGGAAACCAGCCGGATGGCCTGAATATCAACAAGGATTGCGGATCGACCAAGCCGGAGGCATTGCGCGCAGCAGTTCTGGAGTATGACGCTGATATCGGCATTGCATTGGATGGCGATGGCGATCGGGTCATGATGGCAGATCGTTCCGGTAAATTATTCGATGGCGATCAATTGATCTATGCCATTGCCAAGTTTCGTCAAGAGCAGGGCTTCCTAAAAGGGGGTGTGGTTGGCACGTTGATGACCAATCTGGCCATGGAACATGCCCTGGCGAAGCTGGCCATCCCTTTTTGTCGCGCGAAAGTGGGAGATCGTTATGTGCTGGAACTGATACAGGAACGAGGCTGGTACCTGGGGGGGGAGAACTCCGGACATATTCTGTGCCTCGACCGGCACACCACTGGCGACGGTATCATCTCTGCCCTGCAGGTGTTGGAGGCGCTCAAACTAAGTTGCAAAAGCTTGTCCGAATTTACTCAAGAGCTAGTGCTTTATCCTCAGATTCTGATCAATGTGCAGATCGAAAAGGGATTCGATTTCAAGTCCAGCAAGGCAGTCCAGGATGCGCTGGCCTTGGCTGAACAGGCGCTGGATGGAGAAGGCAGGGTTCTGCTCCGCCCTTCTGGTACCGAGCCCCTGTTGCGCGTGATGGTGGAAGGCAAGGATGAGGAAAGAGTACGTTACTGGGCTGAAGTTTTAGCGGACAAGGTACGCGAGGGAGCCGCCTGAGGCCAGACCTCGGACTTTAGTGCAGCGCTTAAATCTAGGTCTGGAATTGCGCTCCGCCGGATTCAAAGTTGAGTGCCAGTTTCTTGAGCTTGTGAACAGCACTGGAAAGGCCACTGATTGAGCGCGAATTATCTTCCGCCATGATCGAAATCTTTTCCACGTTGCGGTCGATTTCCTGGCTTGCAGCCTGTTGCTCATGCGTCGCGCTCGCAATCTCTCCTATGCTTTGGGCTGTACGTTTCGCCCCGGCATCAATCTCGCGTTGCTCAGATTCGCTCGCGTGGAGGTGTTTGGCCTGCTTGAATGCATCCCATAGTGTGGGCAGGCTGCTCCTGAGTTCGGTCAGTTGCGTGCCTGCCTGTTCGAACGTCACCTTGTCGAACATGACTGCGGCCATGTTGAAGCGGGTTTCCTTGAGTTTTCTGTCGATATCCAGCAGCAATGTGGAAGGGACGACGGATTGCTCGTACACGGCCTGCATGGCGGAGTCGCTGTTACGTAATACCAGAAAATTTTCAGCCGCCAGCACGCACAGCATGATGGCGGTCAGCAGCGTGCCTGTAAACAGGCTGGATTTGATGCCGGGTTTTTTCATGGTGAATTCACATCGGGTTTCTGGGAAGTTAGCAGATTGTGACAGCCCAATGTGAATCTTTTATGGCATTAAACCTAGAAACCCCAGTTGACCGCTCCATTGAGTGCGTAATGCAATGAATTTAATGATTTCTTCGTTAATCATGGGTTCACCCATTTGGTGAGGCTGCTACGTGGTGGATTGCACGGTTTTTGGAGCGCATGGCTGCGTTGCAACTCCTTGGAATGGAACGACCATTCCGCGTCATTGCGCCTTGCCCTGCACCCCAAAAACCGCACCCTCCACCACGTCCAACTGAGGTTTCTAGGTTAAAATGAAAAAGCCCGCTAAAGGAGCGGGCTCTGGGCAGCAAGGAAGTAGGGGTCAGCCAAATTTTCCAGTGATGTAATCTTCAGTGGCTTTCTGCTTTGGGGTGGTGAAAATGGTGTCGGTGTCGCCAAACTCGATCAGTTCGCCCAGGTACATATAGGCGGTATAGTCGGATACGCGCGCAGCTTGTTGCATATTATGCGTCACGATGGCGATGGTGTAGTCTTCCTTGAGCTCGAAGATCAGTTCTTCGATGCGTGCGGTGGAAATCGGATCGAGCGCCGAGGCCGGTTCGTCGAGCAGTACCACTTCCGGTTTGACCGCGATGCTGCGGGCAATGCACAGGCGCTGCTGCTGGCCGCCAGACAGGCTGGTACCGCCTTGCCCCAATTTGTCCTTTACCTCGTCCCACAGCGCAGCTTTGCGCAGCGCCCACTCAACGCGTTCAGCCAGTTCGCGGCGACTCAGGCTGTCATACAGTTTGACCCCGAAGGCGACGTTGTCGAAGATCGACATCGGGAACGGAGTCGGTTTTTGAAAAACCATGCCCATTTTTGCACGCAGAATGTTGAGATCCTGTTTTTTGTCTAGGATGTTCGCCCCATCCATCAGGATCTCACCTTTGGCCTCCTGGCCGGGGTAGAGTTGGTACATGCGGTTGAAGGTGCGTAGTAGCGTTGACTTGCCGCAGCCGGAAGGGCCGATGAAGGCGGTCACCTGTTTTTCCGGGATTTCCAGGTTAATGTTTTTCAGGGCGTGGAATTTGCCATAGTAGAAATTCAGGTCGCGTACTGTGACCTTGGGCGGTTTGGCTTGAGAATGGGGCATACTCATCTCGGATTCTAGTTAAGTGACGAATTCTTGCGGAACATGATTCGAGCTGCGATATTCAGGCCAAGCACCCCGATCGTAATCAGGAGCGCACCTGCCCAGGCAAGTTTTTGCCAATCTTCATAGGGACTCATGGCAAACTGGAAAATGACAACCGGCAGATTGGCCATCGGCTTATTCATGTCGGCGCTCCAGAACTGGTTGTTGAGCGCCGTGAAAAGCAGCGGGGCGGTTTCTCCGCTGATGCGCGCCACGGCCAATAGCACACCGGTGACCATCCCGGCCTTGGATGCGCGCCAGGTGACCAGCGTTACTACTTTCCATTGTGGCGCGCCTAACGCGGCAGCCGCTTCGCGCAGACTGTCCGGTACCAGGCGCAACATGTCCTCGGTGGTGCGCACCACTACCGGGATAACGATCAGGGATAGCGCCAAAATCCCCGCCCAGCCTGAGAAATGGCCGACCTTGGCCACATATACGGTGTAGATGAAGAGGCCGATGACAATGGAAGGCGCGGACAGAAGAATGTCGTTGATGAAGCGGGTAGTGGGGGCAAGCCAGCCGCGCTGGCCGAATTCAGCCAGATAAGTGCCGGCCATGATGCCGATCGGGGTGCCGATCAGTGTGGCAAGCGTGGCCATCACTGCGCTCCCTGCGATGGCGTTAAGCAAACCGCCAGCGCTGCCTGGAGGCGGAGTCATCTGCGTGAACAGGGCGATGCTGATGCCGCCCAGTCCCTTCTGCACCAGGGTGAAAAGAATCCAGGCCAGCCAGAACAGGCCAAACGCCATGGCCAGCATGGAGGCGGTCAGGTTGAAGAAGTTGATAATGCGTCGACGGGTATAGATGGAAAGCATGGGATTGTCTCTAGGTGACCTTGCCTTCGCGTTTCTTGAGCTGGGAGAGCAGTATCTTTGAACTGGCCAGCACAACGAAGGTAATGAAGAACAGGATCAGGCCGAGTTCGATTAGTGATGATGTGTATAACTCTCCATCCGCTTCGGTAAACTCGTTGGCCAGCGCGGAAGCAATACTGTTGCCCGGCATGAATAACGAGGTATGTAATTTGTGCGCGTTGCCGATGACGAAAGTGACCGCCATGGTTTCTCCCAAGGCGCGCCCAAGGCCGAGCATGATGCCGCCAACCACGCCGATTTTGGTGTAGGGAAGCACTACGTTCCACGCTACCTCCCAGGTCGTGGCGCCAAGTCCGTAGGCGGATTCCTTGAGTAAGGGTGGGACGATCTCGAACACATCGCGCATCACGGCTGCAATAAAAGGGATGACCATGATTGCCAGAATGATGCCGGCTGTCAGGATGCCGATGCCCATGGGTGCGCCTTCAAACAGGAAGCCAATAAGCTGTGAATCTCCGAATGTCGCCTTGAGCCAGGGTTGCACATATTCTGCGAAAACCGGGGCAAAAACGAACAGGCCCCACATGCCGTAAATGATGCTGGGAATGCCTGCCAGCAGTTCGATTGCAGTGCCAAGCGGACGGCGCAGCCAGGGCGGGGACATTTCGGTGAGAAACAGCGCTATGCCGAAGCTTACCGGAATGCCGATTGCCAGGGCGATAATGGAAGTGACCAGCGTGCCGACGATGGGAACCAGTGCGCCGAATTTTTCCGTGACTGGGTTCCATTCCGCGCTGTACACGAAGCCGATGCCGAATTCCTTGATCGCAGGTATGCTGCCGATGATGAGGGAGGCGATGATGCCGGCGAGCAGCGCGAAGACGAGAAAAGCGAACAGCAATGTCGTGTAGCGAAAAATCCGGTCAAACAGATAATGCCTGTTGGTGGTGGCCGAGGAGAGTGATTTTGACATTATTTGGCTTCGCTGAACTGAAGAATGAGCTGGTTGGACAGCAAGCTGATAATTATAACCAGTTTGAGCTGTGCTGCCAGCCGTTGTCTGGTAATTTGTTGAACTAATAAACATGGCTCTGAAGCATTTCCAGCACTAAAGAAGGCTGAGCGCTGGAAATGGTTCAGGGTCATGAGCGTAAAACAGGCCGGGTGTGCTGCTTTGCCCGGCCTGAGTCTCATTTTCCCAGTCTTAGTAAATGGCTTTGCCGTCAGCGGATTTGATGTTGGTTTTCCAGGAATTCTGGATCAGTTTAACCACCGAGTCAGGCATTGGGATGTAATCCAGTTCCAGTGCCATGGCGTCACCGTTGGCATAGGCCCAATCAAAGAATTTCAGTACCTGAGCCGCTTGTGCTGGATTGGCCTGTGACTTGTGCATCAGGATGAAGGTGGCACCGGTGATGGGCCAGCTGGCTTTGCCGGGCTCGTCGGTCAGGATTTCGTAAAAGCCGGGGGCTTTATCCCATTCTGCGTTGGCGGCGGCCGCCTTGAAGTTGTCTTCGGTCGGGGCTACGAATACGCCTTCCTTGTTCTGCAACTGGGTGTAATTCATCTTGTTTTGCTTGGCATAGGCGAATTCAACGTAGCCGATCGATCCCTTGATCTGCTTCACGAAATTGGCAACACCTTCATTGCCCTTGCCGCCGGTGCCTACAGGCCAAGCTACGGAGGCATCGCTACCGACCTTGTCTTTCCACTCGGAACTGACTTTGGTCAGATAGTTGGTGAACAGGAAGGTGGTGCCAGAACCGTCAGAACGATGCACAACGGTGATGTCGCTGGCAGGCAGAGCAACACCCTTGTTCAAGTTGGCAATCGCGGGATCATTCCACTTCTTGACCTTGCCCATGAAAATATCGGCCAGTACTGCACCGGTCAGCTTGATCTGACCTTCCTTGACGCCATCCAGGTTGATGATGGGCACTACACCACCCATCACGGTTGGGAACTGGGTCAAGCCGTCTTTTTCCAGTTCTTCAAGCTTCAGGGGCTTGTCGGAGGCGCCGAAATCAACGGTCTTGGCCTTGATCTGTTTAATGCCGCCGCCAGAGCCGATGGACTGATAGTTCATGCTGACGCCGGTTTTAGCTTTGTAGGCTTCTGCCCATTTTGCGTAAATCGGATAGGGGAAAGTTGCGCCGGCGCCGGTCATGTCGGCGGCGGAGGCGGAGGCGCTCATGGAGAGCACCGCAGCAGCGATCAGGGTACGGCCGAATTGCAGTTTCATGTATTGCTCCTATTGGTTTGGCGTTACAGAACTTGAAAGTGCAGGCAGTTTATGGCGAAAATGTTACAGAATTATGAAAATCGGTTGTGCCCAGGCGCAGCCAGGCGCAAAGCAATCAACGGTAAAGCAGATTGGGCAGCCATAGTGAGATTTCTGGTACATAGGTAATCAGGCCCAGATAGAGCAGCATGACGCCTACCCAGGGCAGGGTGGCGAGCGACACCTCGGTCAGACCCATCTTGGCCAGATGGCTGGCAACGAACAGGTTCAACCCGACGGGAGGGTGAATCATGCCGATTTCCATATTTACCACCATGATGATACCGAGGTGAATCGGGTCGATGCCTAACACTTTGGCGATGGGCAGGAACAATGGCGCCAGAATCAGCACGATGGAACTGGGTTCCATGAACTGCCCCGCCGCGAGCAGGGCGAGATTTACCACCAGCAGAAACATCCACGGCTCCAGATTCTGTGCCAGCACCCAGGCGGACATGGCCTGCGGGATCTGTTCGGAGGTGAGCAGGAAGGAAAACAAGATGGCGTTGGTGATGATATAAAGCAGCATTGCGCTGGTATTGGCGGCTTTCAGCAACACCTTGGGGACATCCTTCCACTTCAGGTCACCATAAAAGAACATCGCGGCCAGGAAGGCATAAACCGCGGCTACCGCCGCTGCTTCGGTGGGGGTGAAAATGCCACCGTAGATCCCGCCAATGATAATGACCACAAGGAACAAGCCACCCCAGGCATCCTTGAGCGAGTCCCAGAATTCCTTTGCCGTGGGTTTTGGCTGGGTCGGAAAGCCATGCCGTTTGGCTTGGATGAAAACCAGCCCCATCATGATGCTTGCGAGCAGGATGCCTGGGACGATACCTGCGATAAACATCTTTCCTGCGCTCTCGGAAGTCGCGACGGCATAGATGATCATCACGATGGAGGGTGGAATCAGGATGCCCAATGAGCCTGAGGTGGCGATGACGCCTACGCCGAAACGTTTCGGATAGCCGGCTTTTACCATGGCTGGCAGCATGACCGAGCCGATCGCCATTACCGTCGCCGGGCTGGAGCCTGAAATGGTGGCAAAGAAGGCGCATGCCAGCACTGAGGCCATTGCCATTCCGCCTGGCATCCATCCCACCAGATTGTTGGCGAAGCGGATGATGCGTGAGGCGATTTTGCCGTCGATCAGGAACTGGCCGGACAGGACGAAAAACGGCACCGCCATGATGGCGAAGCTTTCCAGGCCGGTGAACAGGCGCTGTGAAATAATGTTGACGGTGTCGAACGAAAAGGAGGAAAAGCCCAGCAGGAATACCAGCACGGTCATGCCCAGGGCGATGGAAATCGGTGTGCTGGTGAGGAGCAATAACAGCAGGATGGAGATGATCAGAAGGAAGGTCATGGCAGCGCTTCCTGATCCTCTTGGACGGCATCTGCTGCACCGTGGCTATGCAGGCGGCCGGTTTTCAGGAAAAGTGCCATTGCCTGGATAAAGCGGTAGCACATCAGGCCGGAACCAAGGGGGATGGCCAGGTAAATGATCCACATTGGCCATTCCAGATCGGGCGATATCTGCCCCGTGCCGTAGATGAAAACCACCCAGCGTGCGCCGAAAAAAGCGATCACACCCGTGAAAATTACACCCAGTGACATGGCAGTAATGACCAGAAGGCGTTTGATCGGCGGGCTGGCCGCATTCACCACAAAATCCACACCGATATGGATTCCGGTGCGCACGCCATAGGCTGCGCCAAATTTCGCCATCCAGATAAAGAGGTAGATGGTCAGTTCCTGGGCCCAGCTAATGCCGCTACCGGTGGTGTATCTCAGCGCTACGGCAGCAAAGGCTACCAAGGTGGCGGCAGCCATAAGAAAGCTGATTAGCCATTCTTCAAGGTGGTTGAGGAGGCGGTTGAACATGGCCCAGGGATCTCCGGCCTCGGCTCGGAAGTCTCGCCTATTTTCCGACGGCTGCTTTCTCTTTCTGCACCTGGGCGGCAATTGCATAAGCCATCTGGATCAGATCCCTGCCGATGGAACCTTCAAACTCCTTGTGTACCGGCATAAATGCAGCATGCCATTTGGCTCGTTCCTCGTTGGGAAGGATGTAGATTTCAGTGGTTTTTGCTGCACGCACCTTGTTCAGTGCATCGTCGTTTTCTGCTTTGGCGATATTGCGTTCAAAAGTGCTGGCTTCTTGCATGGCCTGTTCAAGTGTGGCGCGGATATCAGAAGGAATGCCTTCCCAGAATTTCTTGTTGACGATCACGGCATAACCCAGGAAGCCATGATCGGATACGGTCAGATGTTTCTGGACTTCGTGCATTTTTTGGGTGTAAAGGTTGTCGGGGGGGTTCTCAGTGCCGTCCACCACGCCCTGTTGCAAGGCAGTATAAACCTCGGAGAATGCCATGACCTGAGGGTTCGCGCCCAGGGCTTTCATCTGTGCATCAAGCACCTTGGAGGATTGAATGCGCATTTTCAGCCCCTTGAAATCGGCAATGGTGCGCAGCGGCTTATTGGCGCTCATCTGCTTGAAACCGTTGTCCCAGAATGCCAGGCCCTGGAGGCCTTTGGTTTCAAGTTTGGCAAACATGCGCTTGCCGACTTCCCCGTCCATCACACGGTGTACGGTCTCGTAGTTGGGAAAAATATAGGGCAGGTCAAAGAGTTCGAATTCGGGAGCACCCATGGGGCGAAATTTGGACAGGGAGGGGGCCAACATCTGCACCGCACCGAGCTGTAATGCTTCCATTTCCTCTCGGTCCTTGTAGAGTTGGCTATTGGGGTAGACTTCGACCTTGACTCGGCCTTTGGTGCGCTCTTCTGCCAGTTGCTTGAATTTATCCGCTGCTCTTCCCTTGGGGGTGTCGGGGGCAACCACATGACTGAACTTGATCACGATTTCGTCAGCGGCCAGGGCCATGCTGCTTGCGCCCAGAACCAGTGCCGCCATCAATGTTGTACTTAGTTTCATTTTATTCTCCTGAGCCTGTCTATGTGGTATCAACGTATTCGCCCGATGTTATCGGGATGCCCTGCTCTAATCAAGGCTGCCGTTCGATTTCCATTCAAGCATGATGCCCGGCTCGTCAGGGTGTGCCTGATATGCGCAGTCTATCCCTATTCCCAGTCCGGCAGCCATGTGCTCCCCGCTGAAAAGCAAGGGTAGTGTCTGGCGCATCCAGGGCGGGATTCCGGTTTCCTGAAAAAGGTTCTTCAGGCTTCGCCGAGGCCGCAGGCAATCAGGCTGCAGGCGCTCACCGCCATGCCGCAGGCGCAGAGTGACCGGTGCTTGTTCCAGTCGTGCGCGACTGATGCCCTGGCCATGAACCGGCCAGAGAATCAAAGTGCCTCCCAGTTCATTTAGTGTGAGCTCTTTCTCGCCCTGCCAGGCCCGCCTAAGGCTGCGGTCCGGCAAGTTTAAGGTCGGATGAATTACCCAGGCTTGACCGAGAAAGCGACGGAGTTCGACTGGTCCGAGCGGGATTCTGATTTGTGCATCCTGCCTTGCGCTGAGCAATTGATGCAGCATGTCTTCCAGGCGTGTCGAACTGGGCGCGGCGATGCCATGCAGTTTCAGGAAATGGCGCAGCAGATTCTTGGCGCGCGGTAACGAAAGGCGCGCTAGTGCCTGAACAGACAGCTTTCTATCCTGTATGGCACCGGCTGCATCGTGGCGGGCCAGCTCTTCCTGCAACTGTGCGCTTTCGGAGAAGTTACGGCTGGCGCGCAGGAGGGTTTCGCGATAGGCGGGGAAACGTTCCGCCAGCACGGGCAATAAGCTGTGGCGCATAAAGTTGCGGTCAAAGCGGGTATCCAGATTACTTTCGTCCTCCACCCAGTTCAAGCCGCGCTGGCGGGCATGCTGCTCGAGCTGGGCGCGAGATGCTTTCAGGAGTGGACGCAGTAGACGGCCGCCCTGTTCGGCCATGGCGCTGGCGCCATCCACGCCGCAGCCGCGCAGGAGTTGCAACAGCAGGGTTTCCGCCTGATCGTCGAGATGGTGGGCCAGTACGATATGATCCGCAGAGTGGCGTGCCAATGCCTCGTGGCGCACGGTACGGGCGACCGCTTCCAGGCTGTCGCCCGGCTGGAAGGGAACCTGTACAACGGTGATATCCAGTGGAACTGCGAAAGACTGGCAAAGCGTGGAACAAAAGTCGGCCCAGTCTCCGGCATGGGGGCTGAGCTGGTGGTTGATGTGGATGGCGGAAAGTCGAAATTGCAGGGTTGGCCGAAGCTGTGCCAGCAGGTCAAGCAGAACGACAGAGTCGAGGCCGCCGGAAAGGCCTAGTGCGAGGTGTTGTCCTGGGCGGACTCGCTGGCTTAATACGAGTGCAACTTGAGTGACGAGGTTTTCAGGCAGTTTCTTTGAACTTGCCATAGCTCATGAGTCGCTGGTAGCGGGCTTTCAGCAATTCATCCAGGGACGGATTTTCCTGGATCAGGTTCATGCTGTCCTGCAGCGCTTTTCTGAGGGTTTGCATCATGGCATCCGGGTCGCGGTGCGCGCCGCCGATGGGTTCACTGACAATCTTGTCGATCAAGCCCAGGGATTTGAGACGGTTGGCGGTGATGCCCAGCGTTTCGGCTGCCTGGGGTGCCTTGTCTGCGCTCTTCCACAGGATCGATGCGCATCCTTCTGGGGAAATGACGGAGTAGCTTGAATATTGCAACATCAGGGTGACGTCGCCCACGCCGATCGCCAAGGCGCCGCCGGAACCGCCCTCGCCAATGATGGTGCAGATGATTGGCGTGCGCAGTTCAGACATGACGTAGAGGTTGCGTGCGATGGCCTCGGATTGTCCGCGTTCTTCGGCGCCAATGCCTGGGTAGGCGCCAGGGGTGTCGATGAAGGTCATCACCGGGATGCCGAATTTCTCCGCCATGCGCATCAGGCGTAGCGCCTTGCGGTAACCTTCTGGGCGGGGCATGCCAAAGTTGCGGTAAATCTTTTCCTTGGTGTCACGACCTTTCTGGTGGCCAATCACCATGACCGATTGGCCGTCGAAACGTGCTAATCCGCCGACGATCGCCGGGTCGTCGGCGTAGGCGCGGTCGCCATGTAACTCTTCAAAGTCGGTAAAGATATTCTGCAGGTAATCCAGCGTGTAGGGGCGCTGGGCGTGGCGTGCCACCTGGGAAATTTGCCACGCGCCAAGTTTGCTGTAGATTTCCTTGGTGAGTGTCTGGCTTTTTTTGTTCAGACGGGCAATGTCTTCCGAAATATCCAGATCGGAATCGTCGTGAACATTTTGCAGTTCTTCGATCTTTGATTCTAGCTCAGCGATTGGCTGTTCAAAATCGAGAAAAATGGTTTTCATGGGCAGAGTGATGTCTGGTTAACGAATTTCATAATACAGAGGTGGCGCGCAAAAAAGAAGGGGCGCGAAGCCCCTCTTCGAGTATGGGGCCAGCCCTACGCCAGAAGTGGAGAGCCGCTCTGTTCGAGGTTGAATGCCTTGTGCAGAACGCGCACCGCCAGCTCCAGGTATTTCTCGTCAATGACTACCGAAATCTTGATTTCTGAAGTGGAGATCATCTGGATATTAATACCTTCCTCGGCCAGGGTGCGGAACATGGTGCTGGCAATGCCAACGTGCGAACGCATGCCGACACCTACCACTGAAACCTTGGCAATTTTGTCGTCGCCGCTAACTTCGCGTGCGCCGATGTGAGCCTGAACATTCTTCAGAATGCCGATAGCCTTGGCATACTCGTTGCGGTGTACGGTAAAGGTAAAGTCGGTGCTGCCATCTGCGCCGACGTTCTGGATGATCATGTCCACATCAATATTGGCTTCAGCTACCGGGCCCAGGATCTGATAGGCGATACCCGGTTTGTCTGGCGCGCCCAGCACGGTAATCTTGGCTTCGTCACGGTTGAAGGCGATGCCCGAAATAATTGCTTTTTCCATGTTGTCGTCATCCTCAAATGTGATCAGCGTGCCGTCGCCGCCCTCGTCGAAGCTGGACAGGACACGCAGTTTTACTTTGTATTTTCCCGCGAATTCAACCGAGCGGATCTGCAATACCTTGGAGCCCAGACTGGCCAGTTCAAGCATCTCTTCAAAGGTAATGGTTTCCAGGCGGCGCGCCTCAGGCACGATGCGCGGGTCGGTGGTGTAAACGCCGTCCACATCGGTATATATCTGGCATTCGTCTGCCTTGAGCGCAGCAGCCAGTGCAACACCGGTAGTGTCCGATCCGCCGCGGCCCAGCGTGGTGATGTTGCCGTTTTCATCCACACCCTGGAACCCGGCGACGACGACGACTTGTCCGTCGTTGAGGTCGGCGCGGATGCTGCTCTCGTCGATGGAAAGGATGCGCGCTTTGGTGTGGGCGTTATCGGTCACGATGCGGACTTGCGCGCCGGTATAGCTTTTGGCCTTGAGGCCGAGTTCCTTGAGGGCCATGGCGAGAAGGGCGATGGTGACTTGCTCTCCAGTCGAAACCATGACGTCCAGTTCGCGCGGGTCAGGATGGGCCTGAACTGACTTGGCAAGGGCGATGAGGCGGTTGGTTTCACCGCTCATGGCGGATACTGCAACTACGATTTGATGTCCCTGGCCGTGGAATCGGGCGATGCGGCGAGCGACATTTTTGATCCGTTCGGGATCGCCGACAGAAGTGCCGCCATATTTTTGTACAATTAATGCCATCGCTAGCTCTGCAAAAATTAGGAATTCTAGCTTAATTGCTTACATAACACGAGAGGCTTAGTGTTTTCCCCGGGCGGGGAAAGGGGGTAAACAGGCAACTGCTTCCACGAAAAATATTGAAATGTCTATAGGGGAAACCATTATTCTGTGGTAATATCTTTATGTCATTTTCGATGTTGCTTAAATAATTCATTCTAAATCAGTTGATTAATATAGGTGTGGAGCCATGAAACTTTTTGACAAGATTGCAAATCCCCGCGAAATCCGGCGCAAACTGGGTATGAATCAGCAGGAATTCTGGACTAAAATTGGTGTGACTCAAAGCGGCGGGTCGCGCTATGAGAGTGGGCGGGATATGCCCAAACCGGTGCGCGAATTATTGCGCCTGGTGCATATGGAGCATGTTGATCTCACCAAAGTGCGACGCGAAGACTTCGAGATCGTAGAGTACATGAAGCAATCTCATGCTGATCTTTACAAGAGCATGAAGAAGGCTGTGCGCTCTACCCACAAGAGTGGGGATGTGCACTAAGCGCTGCTTTTTGTCTCTAGCCCCAGTGCCCGGATGTCTGCTGTAAAAGCGTCAATCCAGGCTTGGGGCAGGTGTGTCAGGCGCGGGGCTTCCGGCTGCATGGATGGGCGCGCCAAGCCATACAGTAGTACACCCCGCAAGGGGATGCCGCGATCCAGGCAGTGTGACAGAAAGGCCAGGTAGGCTTCTCGTTCGCTGGTATCTGGTACTTGCCCATCGAGCGCGAAAACTGCGGTCTGAATCCAGGTGGGGCATAGGCTGGCCGCTGTGCGCAGGTTGCTTATGACGGTTTCCAGTTTTTGGCGGCTATGGTTGATTCGTAGCCGGCCTTCTGCTGTGGCGCTGTCCAGTTTGAACCACACTTCCCCATTCAGGCGGGCCATTTTCTTGAGTCCCCTGCGCACGTTCGGTCGGTGCATCAGGCTGCCATTCGTGATCAAAACCAATTTGATGTGACCAGTTAGCCTGAAGTCATCCAGAATTCGTCCGACCAGTTCGATAACCTGCTCGAACTCAGCGGCGCTGGTGGGCTCGCCATTGCCGGAAAGCGCAATGTCGTTCAGGCGTCTTGTTTCCGGCGCGACGTGCTCAGTCATGAAGCTGCCGTGCAGCAGTTCATGCAAAAAATGACGTAATTCCTTTTCCAGCAATGCCAAGTCAACCGGTGGGGCACTGCCGCGCCTCAAGTCCGGCACTTGGCAATAAATACAGCGCCAGTTGCAGGCGTTGTTGGTATTCAGGTTGATGCCTATGGATATGCCTCCGGCCCGGCGCGAAATGACCGGGTAAACGTAGGTCAGCCCGGCGCTGTCGCGGCTGTGGTCGTGCGTGCTGAGCGGTATTGAACGCTGGGTCATGGGGCCGATTGAACCACTGAACGACGCATCGGGCAAGAATGCTATAATCAGCGCTCACTTTTTGAGCGCACTATTTCATGCTGATTACCCGCAGGCTGGAGTTCGATGCCGGCCACCGTATCCCAAACCACAACAGTCAGTGCCGCCACCTTCATGGCCATCGTTATGCAATAGAGATCACCCTGTCTGGGCAGATTATTGCTACCGAGGGCGCATCCGAGCAGGGCATGGTGATGGATTTTACCGAGGTCAAATCCATCGCTCAGGAAGTGGTGGTCAATCAGTGGGATCATGCTTTTCTGGCCTACCGGGGCGATGCTGAAGTAGTGGCTTTTCTGGCAACATTGCCCGGGCACAAGACGGTGGTGCTGGACGTGGTGCCCACAGCAGAAAATCTTGCTGCTGTGGCATTTCAGTTGCTTGATGCCGCCTATATCGATCGTTATGCCAACCAGCTTCGGTTGGAGCAGGTGCGCTTGTATGAAACCCCGAATAACTGGGCGGATGCAAGGCGCTAGTGGTCTGCTTCGTAAATCAAGGAACATGATGAAAACGATGGATTCTGGTCTGTGGCAAGGCGCGAACCGCAGCAATAGCCACGCCTATTGCGAGGATGAGCAACGCCGCCAGGGGCCGGAAGACGCGTTTTCATGTTCCGGCATTTGCGAAGCAGACCACTAGACCCAGCGTGTTGTAACTTCTATTCCGCCCCGTTGTATTTGGCAGCCATGGCTCCGTGCTATCCTCCAAGTGCAGTAGTTTACCCTCATGCGCCCGTGGCGCAGCAGTGCCAGGATGTAGGTATTCCGCGATGTTCAAATCCATTTTTCTGTTTTTCTTCATGTTGCTGTTTTCTCTTGCGAATGCTGCCGCAGGCAGCGCGGATGATGAATTCCTTTCTGCGCGTGACGCATTCCGCAAGGGGGATGCAGCGCGCCTGAATTTGGCGGCAAAACGCCTCGAGCATCACGTGTTGGCGCCCTATCTGGAGTATTACAAACTTCTGATGCGGCTTAAAGAAGCCAGCCCTTCAGAAGTCCGTGGATATATTGCGGCGAATGCGGGTTCCTACCTTGCGGATCGCCTGCGTGCCGACTGGCTCAAGATGTTGGGGCAGCAGCAGAAATGGGCGCTCTTTCTGGAAGAGTATCCCTTGCTGGACGGTAATGATGATGCCGAGCTTTCCTGCTTCGCCTTGCAGGCTCGGATGCAGCGCAACGACCCGGGCGTGTTTCAGGAGGGGCGGCGCAAGTGGTTGAGCGGGACAGAGTCTGCCGCAGCGTGCAGGCCGGTATTCGAAGCCATGACCGCCGCAGGCGAGTTGAAAACCGAGGACGTCTGGTCGCGCATTCGCCTTGCCCTTGAGTTGGGAAATGTCAGCGTGGCGCGTCAGGCGGCCCTGGATTTGCCTGAGGCGCAAAAATCCGGTTTAAGAGAAGTGGAAAAGGTGGCTGAGAATCCGCAACGTTTCCTTGATGTCGGGAGTGCTGCTCTACAAGGTCGGCCTGAACGCGAACTGGCCATGTTCGCCATCTATCGCCTGGCCCGCAGTCAGCCAATGAGCGCGCTAACATACTGGGATCGGATACGCACACAGTTCAGCCCTGAGGAACAGCGTTATGTGTGGGGTCAGATGGCTTTCCACGCTGCGCGCAAGCATGATCCCATTGCTCTGCAATGGTTCCGCGAGGCCGGTGATACGCCCATGAATGAACTCCAGTTGACTTGGCGCGTTCGTGCTGCATTGCGGATTCAAGACTGGCAGCAGGTGTTGTCCGGGATCGCAGCGATGCCGGAGGAGATGCAGAGTCAGGGGGCGTGGCGTTATTGGAAGGCGCGTGGGCTCAAGAGCATCGGAAACAAAACGGCTGCCAATGCCATTCTGGCGCCCCTGTCGCTGGAGCATAATTTTTATGGTCAATTGTCGCTCGAAGAACTGGGTGCGGTCGTCAGTAACCCTGCCTCCACTTATGAGCCCAGTGAAGATGAAATCAGGGAAATCAGGGAAATCCGCGGTATTCAACGTGCGCTGGCGCTTTATCGGCTCGACCAGAGAACCGAGGCAAACCGGGAATGGCTGTGGTCGACCCGCAATTTCGGCGATGAGCAACTGCTGGCGGCAGCTGAACTGGCAAAGCGCAACAACTGGCTTGATCGCGCCATCAATACCGCCGACAAAACCCGCGCCCGGCATGATTTCAGCTTGCGTTACCCTGCACCTCATCGTGATTTGATGCAGGCTTATGCCCGAGAGCATGAACTGGATGAGGCGTGGATATATGGCCTGATTCGTCAGGAAAGCCGTTTTGTGCAGCACGCGCGCTCAAGTGTGGGTGCCTCCGGCCTGATGCAGTTGATGCCGGCTACAGCCAAGTGGATTGCCAGCCGGATGGGTATGAAGCACTTCCGTCAGAGTCTGGTCAACCAGATCGATACCAATATTTCCTTTGGCACGTACTATCTGAGATATGTGCTCGACACCAATGATGGCCAGCCGGTGCTCGCCACTGCCTCCTACAATGCCGGACCGTCGCGAGCCCGACGCTGGAAGGATGAGAAAGCGCTGGAGGGGGCGATTTACACGGAATCCATTCCTTTCACGGAAACCCGTGGCTATGTGCAGAAGGTAATGAGCAATGCCAGTTATTATGCAAATCGCTTTGGACGCCAAATCGTGCCTTTGAGACAGCGCTTAGGGACAATTGCAGGCAAGGATGCAAAAAACGATTGTCAGAACCCCGATGAGCGGAGCCCTTCCTGTGACCCGTGACGGGCGGGCGGTATCAGGCTAGAATTATCTTCTTTATAAAAAACGGTTATGGGCATATTTTGTTTCGAATGGTGCGAGGTTTTAGTGACCTTATGGTGAACTAAGCAGATCAGACATTTTCTACAGAAAGCGACAAATACGTTATGAATATCAAGAAAGTATGTGTCTTGGGTGGTGCAGGTTTTGTCGGCATTCATCTTGTGAACAAGCTGGAAATGGCGGGATATGCGGTTCGAGTCCTGACCAGCAAGCGCGACCATGCCAAGAATGTTTCTGTTCTGCCCAAGGTTGAAGTGGTGGAAGCCAATATTTTTGATCCATCCGAGCTGAATCGCCATTTTTCTGGCATGGATGCCGTGATCAATCTGGTGGGCATATTGAGGGAGGAAAAGCCGAGCCGGGTGGATAAGCCCATGGCGCGGCGCGGGGACTTTCACGAAGTCCATGTGGAATTGCCGCGCAAAATTGTTCATGCCTGTGCCGCCTCGGGGGTCAAGCGCCTGCTGCACATGAGTGCGCTCAATGCCGACCCCAATGCGTCAAGTGGCTATCTCCGTTCCAAGGGGCTGGGTGAGACGATTGTGCGCGAAGCTGGCATGCAGCACAGCGAAAATGAAAACTGGTACCTCAACGGACCGAAATTCGTGCATGGCTATGGACTGGCTGTGACCGTGTTCCGGCCTTCCGTGATTTTCGGGCGCGAGGACAGCTTCATCAACATGTTCGCCGGTTTGCTGAAAATTGCTCCAGTGCTGCCGCTGGCTGGTCCGAACGCAAAATTTCAGCCGGTTTTTGTGGAAGACGTGGCGCAGGCGTTTGTTGCAAGCCTCAATAACCAGGCTACATTTGGGCAGCGTTATGATTTGTGCGGCCCCAAGGTTTATACCTTGCGCGAGTTGGTCGAACTGGTCGCCAAACTGACTGGCCACAACCGCAAAATCATCAATCTATCGCCACAGCTGTCTTATCTGATGGCGCTAATGATGGAGTGGATGCCAGGTCCCAAACTGATGACACGCGATAACTATTTTACGATGCAAGTGGATTCGGTATGCGCCTGTGAATTCCCGGCCGTTTTTGATGTAAAACTCCGCGCCTTGGAAGCGGTAGCGCCGGATTATCTCTCCCAGTCCAGTCCCTACCAGGGATTCCGCTCCGCGGCGGGTCGCTGAAACATAATGCAGGTCTATCAGGTCGGCGGGGCGGTGCGCGATGAACTGCTCGGCCTGCCTGTTCAGGATCGTGATTACGTGGTGGTGGGCGCCACGCCCGAGGCAATGGTGAAGCTGGGGTTCAGGCCGGTAGGCAAGGATTTTCCGGTTTTTCTTCATCCCCGCACCCATGAGGAATATGCGCTTGCGCGCACCGAGCGCAAGACGACCCCAGGGTACAAGGGTTTCCAGGTATATGCTGAGCCGGAAGTGACGCTGGAACAGGACCTTGCGCGGCGTGATTTGACTATAAATGCTATTGCCAAGGATGATGCCGGTAAAATCATCGATCCCTACCATGGCGTTAGCGACATCAGGGCGGGTATTCTGCGCCACGTGAGTCAGGCCTTTGTCGAAGATCCGGTACGGATTTTGCGTGTGGCACGCTTTGCGGCTCGTTTCGAGCAATTCACTATCGCGCCCGAAACGCTAGAATTGATGCGCGAGATGGTTCGGAATGGCGAAGTCGATGCACTGGTTCCTGAGCGGGTGTGGCAGGAGCTTGCCAAGGGTTTGATGGAGCGTCAGCCATCGCGCATGTTCCTTGCGCTGCGGGAATGTGGAGCCTTGGGCCGGATTTTGCCCGAGCTTGACCGCCTTTTTGGCGTGCCTCAGCCCGTGCAGTATCATCCAGAAGTCGATGCCGGTATTCACGTCATGATGGTGATTGACTATGCGGCTACCTGTGGCTATCCGCTTGAGGTTCGTTTTGCGGCACTGACGCACGATTTTGGCAAAGGCACTACGCCTCAGGCTGAATGGCCTCGCCACATCGCACATGAACAGCGCAGTTTTGAACTGATCAAGCCGTTTTGCGAGCGACTGAGGGTGCCCAACGCTTGCCGTGACCTGGCCTTGGTGACGGCGCGATTTCACGGCGTGGCACATCGCGCTTTGGAGTTGCGTTCTGAAACGCTGCTGAAACTTTATCTGGAGACCGACGCGCTACGCCAGCCGGAACGTTTCGAGTATTTTTTGCAAGCCTGTGAAGCCGATTTCTACGGCCGGGCCGGCTTCGACCGGCAGCCCTTTGCGCAGGCTGATCTGCTACGTCTCGGGCTTGCCGTGGTTGTTGCGGTGGATGCCGGAGCGGTAGCGAAACAATGCGCGGATCCCGGCCAAATTCGGGGTCGAGTGCATGAAGCGCGCCTGGCGGCACTCAGGCAATGGCAGCAAATACGTTAATTGATTTGCACATGAAAGCATTAAAATAGAAATGGTTTTCACAAAATCCACCTTTTATTTGGGATTACTTTGATCATGCAGACCCTCGGCCAATTTTCCTCCAAGCGCATGCGCCGTATGCGGCGCGATGATTTCTCACGCCGCCTGATGCGCGAAAACCAGCTCACAAGCGCTGATTTGATCTACCCTGTTTTTGTGCTGGATGGAATTGACCGCATCGAAGCCGTGGCCTCCATGCCAGGAGTGGAGCGCAAAACACTGGATCACCTGTTGCGTCAGGCAGAGCAGTGCATCGAACTGGGCGTGCCGGCAGTTGCGATTTTCCCCGTCATTGATGCCGCTCTGAAAAGCCTCGATGCCGCGGAAGCCTATAATCCGGATGGCCTCGTTCCTCGCGTGGTGAGGGCGCTGAAACAGCGTTTCCCGGAATTGGGCGTGATTACCGATGTTGCTTTGGACCCCTATACCATTCACGGCCAGGATGGCCTGATTGATGCGGACGGTTATGTCTTGAATGATGAAACCGTGGCGGTCTTGGTGCGGCAGGCGCAGGCTCATGCCGCTGCGGGCGCGGATGTGGTGGCGCCTTCCGACATGATGGACGGGCGCATTGCTGCCGTTCGCGCGGGGCTGGACGCAGATCAGCGCATTCACACCCGCATTTTGGCTTACTCGGCCAAATACGCCTCCAGCTTTTACGGGCCGTTTCGCGATGCAGTGGGTTCATCTGCCAATCTGGGCAGTGGCAACAAATATACCTATCAGATGGATCCGGCCAACAGCGATGAGGCTTTGTGGGAAGTAGGGCTGGATCTTGCGGAAGGCGCTGACATGGTAATGGTCAAGCCGGGCATGCCATATCTGGATATCGTGCGGCGTGTGAAGGATGAATTCAAGGCGCCTACCTTCGTCTATCAGGTCAGTGGCGAATATGCCATGCTCAAGGCTGCAGCGCAGAATGGCTGGCTGAATGAGAAAGCCTGTGTGCTGGAATCACTACTGGCGTTCAAACGTGCCGGGGCAGATGGAATACTGACTTATTTTGCGCTGGATGCCGCGCGCTGGTTGAAAGAGGGCTGACTAGCCCTTTAATGATGAATTTATTCCGGCAGTATAGAGCGGCGTTCACGGTCCAATTTGATGATGTAACGCTGAATCATGGCCTGCTGGCTTGAGTGAAGATCAATAAACATGCAGCCTGCACGGTGATTTTTGGCGCCATTTTTCATCGTGATTTCCTGTTCGTTACGAATTTCGATATCGGTTATGACGGTTCCAATATCCGGTAGAAGGATGCGGCAGGCTTTGAAGCGGGCCCCTATTTCGAGTTGCATGTGCTCCTGATATTGTGTGATAGCGATGCCTCCTAGGCTGATGTCGGCAATCGGCACCTCGATTTTCACGCTGTCAGCTTGGGGGATGGAGCACTTAATAGGGTTGATTAGCGGTGTGGCGAGGCGGTAATACTCGCGTCGTTGCAGCTTCAGGAGGCCATCAGGAAGAACGGACCTGAATGCGGGGCGCCCAAGGTACTCGATCTCCTGCATACGCCCGATCACGAATTGCACCTTTACTTTATCCTGAGTAGTAACCAGTATGATCTTCTCGCTTTCCAGAATTCGCTTGTTGAGAAGTTCATTGGCGCCATAGTCGAATATCACCGTGCCATTATCTGAATCAACGTCGATAATGGAGGTCAGGATGAAATCCGTGCCTTGATTAAAATAAGCCGTAACGAGCTCATTCTTGTGCTGGATTGCACGCAGGATATAGATAATCTCCATCCTGGAATGAATCATGTAGTTGCTGGTTTCAGGAGCAGCTTCGGTTTTCAGAGGGGGCTGGTTTGCCATCCAATTATCAGTCTGCTAAATGTTGGGCTCAGATTTTATCTTTAACCCGTTTGTTTGAAATGTGCTGTAACGCTATCATTTTGCCTGATATTCTTAGCTCTATCCAGCGAAGTGGCGTGTTTAATTTGAAGGAGCTGGATCTGCTGCCAGAAGTGTTTCCAGTTGCTTGATTTTTGCCCGCTCCAAAGGTTTGCCTTCTATTGGGTCGTATGCTGATTTGCGTACATCCTCGCTTGCAAAAACAGCGAGTCTGATTTCACTGCTTTCTCCCTGTAGCGTAAAAGTGGGTACAGACAGTGCACCATCGTTCAATTTGACGCGTTTTTCGCTTGAATCGTAGGGTGTGTTGCTGTTGAGTAGAAATAGCTCAACTTCCTTGGCACTGTCTGTGAAAAGCTGAAGGTTGATATCTGAGTGTCGTGTGGCGGTGCCCGTCAGGACTGAACCGGTCAAATAGGGATTGAAGCGTTCAAACAGATACATGGCGGCTAGAGCCTCAGTGCGTAGCTGTTTCAAAAGAAGCGGTTGCTCGTTTTTCTGATACAGCTCTTGGTGCAGGCGCAAGGCCTGTTGCACTTCGCTGTTGGAAGGAAGGCTATGGGTATCAGCCGCGCCAAGTTGGCGGGCGGCTTTGCGCTTTGCAAGTGAGTAATCCTGAATGCCATCCTCCGCGATCAAACGGGCAGCTGTTTGGGCAATCAATTCTCGCATTTGGCGACGTTGTGGAGATTGGTCTTTATGCATGATGGAATGACTGTTAAAAGTCGCGGGAACAAGACCTAAAACAATTGATCCTTTATTTCGTCTGTGCTTTTCCCGCCCATGATGTTGCCAGATAGATCTCCCCATGTGTCCCACATGCTCTGGGCAGGGGGTGGGAACTCCTGATAGAAAAATTCAGGAATGCCATTGTCTCCAGCAATCTGCCCATTTTGCGGGTTAATTTTGAATACACTGACGCCTTCAGGTGCAGGATAGTCGCTGTCTGGCGTGCCCTTTAATGCTTTTCCCATGTAACTGACCCAGATTGGCAAGGCCGCATGACCACCGGTTTCGTTGCTGCCAAGCGAACGTGGGCGGTCAAATCCGATCCATGCAACCGCAACCAGTTTGGAGTTGAAGCCACAGAACCAGGCATCGATCTGGTCGTTTGTTGTGCCGGTTTTTCCTGCAAGATCGTGGCGGCCAAGTTGCATCGCCTTGGTGGCTGTGCCCTGGCGGACAACATCCTGCATCAGGCTGGTCATCACAAAGGCATTCCTGGCGTCAATCACACGCTCCGCAGATTCTCCTGCCCGTAGCGGTTTGCTCTGCGCGAGTACTGTCCCACGAGCGTCAACAATTCGGTCAATGAAGTAGGGCTGGATGCGGTAGCCGCCGTTTGCAAAGACGGAATAACCTGCAACCATCTGCAGCGGTGTGACAGAGCCCGCTCCCAGCGCCATGGTGAGGTAGGGGGGGTGCTGGGCAGCCTCAAAGCCAAAACGTGTAATGTAATCCTGAGCATATTCCGGGGTGATGGATTGCAGGATACGGATAGAAACTAGGTTCTTGGATTTTGTTAGAGCGGTGCGTAGCCGTATTGGCCCAGAATAAGTGCCATCGAAGTTCTTGGGCTCCCATGCTTCACCGGCGGCTCCGCCCGGAAGGGAAAGAGGGGCATCGTTGATTATCGTGGCCGGAGTAAAGCCCTTTTCAAGTGCTGCAGAATAGACGAAGGGCTTGAAGCTTGAGCCTGGCTGGCGCCATGCCTGTGTGACGTGATTGAATTTGTTGCGGTTGAAATCAAAACCACCAGCCATCGCACGAATGGCGCCGTCTTGAGGATCAACTGAAACAAGTGCCGCTTCTGCTTGGGGTAGTTGTGTAATCTGCCACTTTCCATTGTTATCCCGCATGATCCTAATGATCGATCCGCGGCGAAGACGTTGCTTGCTGTCGGCATTGGGCACCAGGAACTTTTGAACGAAGCGCAGGCCTTCCCCGCTGATTTCGATTTTTTCCGCATCTTTGTTATAGGCCAGAACTTTCTTGGGGTTTGCATCGGTAATAATTGCGGGCGACAGGCCGGCAATCTCATCCAGATCTTCAAGCGCGCTTTCAATTGCTGCATCCAGGGTTGCGATGTCTGGCTGCAAAGTCGCAAAGCCCTCGGGGCCACGGTAACCGTGACGTCGGTCATAATCCAGGATGCCTTGGCGCAATGCTAGATTGGCAGCTTCCTGATCGGCACGTCGCAGGGTGGTGTAGACTTTGATTCCGCTGCTGTAAATTTGGTCGTGGTAACGTTCATGTAAATTCTGGCGAACTAATTCAGCAAGATGGTCGGCTCTGACTTCGGAAATCTGCAAGTCGTGGCGGATATGCAGCGGTCGTTGTTGCGCTGCCAGAAATTCACTGTCATTGATGAAGCGAAGGTGATGCATGCGTTTCAGTACATACTGTTGACGGATCTTGGCGCGCTTAGGGTTAACCACCGGGTTGTAGCGAGAAGGTGCTTTGGGGAGTCCCGCGAGCATGGCGAATTCGGCAATGCTGAGTTGCGAAAGGGGTTTGCCAAAATAAAGCTGGGATGCAGCAGCAAAACCATAGGCACGTTGCCCGAGGTAGATCTGGTTAACATAGAGCTCCAGAATCTGATCTTTGGATAAGTTGTTTTCGATTTTCATTGCAAGCATTACTTCACTTAGCTTGCGCGTTAGTGTCTTTTCGTTTGAGAGAAAGAAATTGCGGGCAACCTGCATGGTAATCGTGCTTGCGCCTTCGCGTGCGCCGCCAGCGGTGAGGTTTGCGATAGTTGCACGAGCCACGCCAATGTAGTCGACGCCGCCGTGCTGATAAAACCGGTCATCCTCGGCTGCAAGAATCGCCTGCCGCATAGAGATGGGCACATCCTGAATTTTGATCAGCGCACGTCGCTCTTCACCGAACTCGCCAATCAAGGCGCCATCGGCCGTGTAAATTCGGAGCGGGATTTTGGGCTGGTAGTCGGTCAGGATATCCAGGGAGGGCAGCTGCGGGTAAATCAAGCTGACAACCAGCGCGATCAATGCCGCAGCCAAGAGAGCGCCTGCAAGCACTACAGAAAGGGTGTAGTGCCACCAACGAAAGGCCATAATTGAGATTTTCTATAACAAGAGAATAATTTAAGTCTATTGATTATAGATGGTAATCTCTAGAAAGAGAAAACTTGCACAAAATTTGTTTACACTGCTTAAAGTTGCTGATAGCATTTAATGTAAATTATACGTATCGCTTATAACTGGGCTGTGCGGAAGGGGAAATTTACTTGCGATTCGATTTTTTGGAAGCCAAGTCGCCGCCACTTATTGGTGTAGACATCAGTTCCTCTTCGGTAAAGATGGTCGAGCTTGTTGAGGCAGGCAAAGATCTCTACCGCGTTGAACGATATGCGATTGAATTATTGCCCAAGGACGCGGTTGTGGATGGCAATATCGTCAACTTGGAAGTGGTGGGCGAAACCCTCAGACGTGCTTGGAAGAAGATGGGGACGCGCATCAAGAATGTTGCGCTTGCTCTTCCCTCTGCTGCGGTCATTACAAAAAAGATAGTAGTTCAAGCTGGGCTGCGTGACCAGGACCTCGAGTTTCAGGTTGAAGCAGAGGCTAATCAGTACATTCCATTTGCTCTGGACGAAGTGAATCTGGACTTTCAGATTATTGGCCCCAATGCGAATAACCCGGAAGAGGTTGAACTCCTGATCGCGGCTTCGCGCAAGGAGAAAGTAGATGATCGGGTGGCCGCCGCTGAAGCCGCCGGGCTTAAGCCCCTCGTGATGGATGTCGAATCCTTTGCCACTCAACTTGCATACGACTTGATCGCACGACAGCTGCCGGGCGCTGGCCGAGGGCAGACCGTAGCGATTGTTGATATTGGCGCGGCCATGACTCACATTAATGTACTGCACGATAATCAGTCGGTATATTTGCGAGAGCAGAGCTTCGGTGGTAACCACCTGACCCAGGAAATACAGCGCCGTTACAGCCTGTCGGCGGAAGAGGCGGATATTGCCAAACGCCAAGGTGGCTTGCCTGATACTTACGAGTCAGAAACGCTTCAGCCTTTCATGGATACGCTGGCTCTGGAAGTGGCGCGCGCGTTGCAGTTTTTCTTTTCCTCTACCCAGTTCAACAGGGTGGACCATATTCTTCTTGCGGGTGGTTGTGCAATGATTCAAGGATTGGACGAGGTCGTGGCTAGCCGTACCCAGGTCAGCACGATGATTGCCAATCCTTTCGCAAACATGGCATTGTCTTCCCGGATTAAACCCAAACAACTGACTGCCGACGCACCAGCTTTGATGATTGCATGCGGATTGGCTTTGCGGAGGTTCGATTCATGACAGTCCGCATCAATCTTCTGCCGCATCGCGAACACAAACGTGCCGCGCGCCAGCGGCAGTTCGTCCTTTTGGCTGCGTTGACCCTTGGGCTCGGCGTCGTTGTCGCGTTGGCAGGCCACACCTTAATTGCGACCAAAATATCCAACCAGGAGGGGCGTAACGCATACCTGAAGGCTGAAATCGCCAAGTTGGATAAGGAGATCGAGGAAATCAAGGTGCTCAAGGAGAAAACAACGGCACTTCTGGAGCGTAAAAAAGTGGTTGAGGCCTTGCAATCCAATCGCTCGCAGGTTGTTCATCTGCTTGATCAATTGGTTCGACAACTACCCGATGGCGTTTATCTAAAATCCATCGATCAAAATGGAAATGAAGTAAAGATTGTTGGTTATGCCCAGTCCAATGCGCGGGTCGCATCGCTGATGCGAAATCTGGATTCTTCCGAATGGCTGGAAGATCCCAGATTGATCGAAACAAAAGCGGTCCTGTTGAATAATTTACGGGTCAGCGAATTTGCCATGAATATCAAGCTTTCGTCGCCCAAGACAGTAGAAGGTGCAGAAGAAAAAAACGTGCAACCTTCAAGCAACAAGGATAAGAAGGCATGAACCTTGATGAATTGAAATCGTTGAATATTAAGGATATCGGGGGTTGGCCTGTTCTTCCAAAAATGGCGGCCCTGGCGGCGCTTTTAATTGCGGTGGTATTCGCAGCTTACTGGTTCGATTGGAGCGGAGAGTTGGAGCAATTGGAGACCGTCCGACAGGAAGAGTCAGGTTTGCGCGAAACTTTTTTAAGTAAAAAGAAAAAGGCAATTAACCTGGATACATATCGACAGCAACTTAAAGAAATCGACCAGTCATTTGGGGCGTTACTGAAGCAGTTGCCAAATAAATCAGAAATGGATGCCTTGCTGGTGGATATCAATCAGGCCGGTTTAGGACGAGGACTGGAGTTTGAGCTATTCAAACCCGCCGCAAGTGAGGTCATGTCAGAATTCTATGCGCAACTACCCGTGACAATCAAAGTTACTGGCGAATACCATGATCTAGGCAATTTTGCTAGTGATATTTCACAGATGCCAAGGATCGTGACGCTTAATGAAATAAAAATTACGGCGGCAAAAGACGGCAGATTGACAATGGATGGCGTAGCCAAGACCTATCGTTACTTGGATGAAGAAGAAGTTAATGCGCAGAAAAAACCGGCAGGGGGGGCAAAAAAATGAGGTGGCTCCTTATGCTCGTCCTGTCTGCTGGAATGGTTGGCTGTGATGGTGGCCAGCATGACGATCTGGAACAATTTGTTCGCGAAGCTGGCCATGGGATGCGCGGCAAGGTGGATCCCTTGCCTGAAGTCAAGCCTTACGAACCTTTTCCATATGAGGCCTTTGATCTTCCTGAGCCTTTTAAACCTCGGAAATTGAAGGCTTCGAATAATGTTGGAAGTGGGAGTGCTTTTCAACCGGATCTGAATCGCCGCAGGGAACCGCTCGAGTCATATGAGTTAGAGAAGCTTAAAATGGTGGGGTCTCTTCAGCAAAACAAAGTGATATATGCTCTGATAAAAGCACCCGATAACAGCCTTCATCGAATAAAAGTTGGTAATTATTTGGGCGTTAATTTCGGCCGAGTAACCAGCGTTAACGAGACGGAAGTCCAACTGACTGAAGTCATTGAGGATAGTGCTGGTGAGTGGAGCGAGAAACAAAGCAGTGTCACCCTGGTCGAGGAATCGGCTGCAGGTCAACAGAAGAATTAGAGGACGCCATGATGACAGTGAAATTGATAATTAAATCCATGTTACGTATGGCCTGCGCTGTACTTATTTCATTTACTGCCATGACAGTGGTTGCAGCGGAAGGGGGGGGGAATACTTCCGGCGGACAAAACAGTATTGAAAAAATATCTTACTCGGCGCTGCAGGGGGGGAAAATTGAAGTCAAGGTTACCTTGAAGGACCCTTTGTCGGCACCTCCTGCGGGTTTTACGACGAACAATCCTCCGCGCATCGCTCTTGATTTCCCTGGGACGGCCAATGCACTGGGCAAGAATTCGATGGAGGTCGGCGAGGGAGCGCTTCGCAACTTGAATATTGTTCAATCGGGTAATCGAACAAGACTGGTGATGAATCTGGCAAAACCAGTGAGCTACGAAACTCGCATGGAGGGCAATAACCTGATTGTTGCCATTCAGGGAACGGTAGGCATGGCATCAACAATCAATGAAACGGCACGCTTTGCTGAGGCAGGGGCCGGAATAGGCGCACAAAAACATACTGTCAATGATGTGGATTTTCGTCGTGGAAATAATGGCGAAGGCCGCGTGCTTGTTAGCCTTTCCGATTCGACTACGGGAATTGATATTCGCAAGCAGGGCACGAACCTGATAGTGGATTTTATTGATTCAACACTTCCTGCTAGCCAGGAGCGTAAGCTTGATGTCGCTGATTTTGGAACGCCGGTTCGGTTGTTGTCCACGTCTAGGCAAGGCAAAAACGTTCGCATGGTGATCGAGCCGCAAGGACTGTGGGAATATTCTGCCTATCAGGCTGACAGGCAGTTCATTGTAGATGTGAAAAAAGTGGTTGAGGACCCCAACAGGATGGTTCCTGGCAGCAAGCAAGGGTATGGAGGGGAGAAGCTTTCACTCAATTTCCAGAATGTAGAAGTTCGCACCGTGCTGCAGGTAATAGCGGATTTTACCAATCTGAATATCATCACGAGCGATTCTGTCTCTGGTTCACTGACATTGCGATTGAAGGATGTTCCGTGGGACCAGGCTTTGGACATAATTCTTAACGCAAAAGGCCTTGATAAGCGGAAAAATGGCAATGTGGTCTGGATAGCGCCACGCGACGAGCTGGCTGTCAAGGAAAAGGCCGAACTCGAGGCAAAGCAGCAAATATCTGAACTTGAGCCTCTTCAGACTGAATACTATGCGCTGAACTACTTGAGGGCAGATAGAGCCAAGCAAATGCTTAATGGGGAAACCAATACGCGTTTAGATCGAACTGATGACGCAACATGTGCTCCTGCAGCCATGGGGCTCAGAGCAATAGCCCCAAGTGCAGGGGGGGGGGCTGGTGGAGGATCCAGTGCTGCTGATCAGAAAATACTTTCAAAACGAGGTAGCGTTTCCTTTGATTTGAAGACGAATATGCTGATTGTGAACGACATTCCAAGCAAGCATGAAGAGATTCGTCGCTTGATGACTGTCATTGACGTGCCTGCCAAGCAAGTGATGATTGAGGCCAGAGTGGTGTTGGCGAGTGATACATTCGGGAAGCAACTGGGCGTTCGCTTGGGGGGGCAGAGTGGCAACAAAGTAGGAAACTATAATGTTGGCGTGTCACAAAATCTTGAAAATTCAACCCTGGGAGCAGCAGCCTATCCTCCTACCTGGTTTGCTGGACCCATACAGGGAACATATACGGCACCAACCGCAACCACAGCTGCAATTTATAAGGAAACCTATACCAAATCGCCAATGTTGAGTGGAAATGGCAATTCGAATGTGAACCTTGGCGTTTCAAATCCTGCGGGTGCTCTTGCATTCACGTTGTTGAATTTGGGAACGGGCAACCTGATTAGTTTGGAACTGTCTGCCTTGGAAGCGGATGGGCGTGGCAGTGTGATTTCCAACCCGCGAGTCATGACCTCTAATCAGCGACCAGCAGCGATTGTGCAGGGTGTTCAGATTCCAGTTGTGACTCCTGGAACGGCAACCACACCAGCAACTACAACATTCAAGGATGTATTGCTTTGCTTGCTGGTGAATCCACAGGTGTTAAACAACGATTCCATTTTGCTTGATGTGGAGGTTACGAAAGACACTCCTGGAGACTTCACAAGGGACGGAAACAACAGAGCCGTCAACATTAGTCGCGTCAAGACGCAAGTGCTGGTCAATAACGGTGAAACAGCTGTTTTGGGAGGAATATTTACTCAAGCGACTCAAAATGATGTTCAGAAAGTGCCATTGTTTGGTGATCTGCCCGTTATCGGCAATTTGTTCAAACGGACAACGAAATCAGAAGACAAGCAGGAACTTATGATATTTATAACACCGCGAGTTCTTAAGGAAAGTTTAAATATTCAGTAGGGAAATTCGAACAGGTTTAATGTAAAGAGCCCTCCGCCTAAGGCGAGGGCTCTTTACGTTTCTAGTCGTAATTGTTAATTACTACTTACTGCGCGTTAGTGCAAAGTTCCCTTCCGCTTCCTGGTCAGGTGTGAACCAGGCCAATTTTCCTTGCAAACTAACCACTTTGCCAACGATGATCAGCGTTGGAGGTTTGAGCTGTGCATCTTTGGCAAGTTGAGGGAGAGAGCCAAGAGTTCCAGTCACAACCTTTTGGCTTGGTGTGGTGCCCTGCTGAACAATGGCTGCTGGGGTATCTGATGTTAGCCCATGTGCAACCAATTGCTGGCACAGTACTGGGAGGCCAAGCAGACCCATATAGATGACTACGGTTTGATTTGGTCTGGCGAGCATATCCCAGTCCAGATCCATAGAGCCATCTTTGAGATGGCCGGTGACGAATACGCATGCTTGGGCGTAATCTCGATGAGTAAGAGGGATTCCTGCGTACGAAGCGACACCTGAAGCTGCAGTGATGCCAGGAACGACCTGGAAAGGTATCTGATGTGCTGAAAGGGTTTCGATCTCTTCTCCGCCACGACCGAATATGAATGGATCGCCACCTTTAAGGCGAAGTACTCGCTTGCCTTCTTTTGCAAGTTTTACCAGCAGTTCATTAATTTCTTCCTGACGCATGGCGTGGTTGGCACGCTGCTTGCCAACAAAGATGCGATCGGCGTCACGGCGAGTCATGTCCAGGACTGGCGGGGTGACCAGGTTGTCATAAACAACGACATCCGCCTGTTGCATCAAACGAAGCGCGCGGAATGTCAGCAAATCCGGGTTGCCGGGTCCTCCGCCGACAAGGTAGACTTCCCCACGTGGCTGCGCATCCCCGGTGCTAGATTCGATAGCTTTGCTCAGTGCGCTGCTGGCTTGATCTTCGCGACCTGCAAATACCATTTCAGCAATCGGCCCCTGAAGAATATTTTCCCAAAAGATTCTTCTTTGACTGGATTCAGTGAAATGTTGCTTAACTTGCCCGCGGAATTTATCGGCAAGCGTTGCCAGACGTCCGTAGGCGCCCGGAATAAGTGTTTCCAGGCGGGCGCGCAGTAAGCGCGCAAGAACGGGGGATGATCCGCCAGTAGAAACAGCCACAATAACCGGCGAGCGGTCGACGACCGATGGCATGATAAATGAGCAGTAATCTGGGTCGTCTACGACATTGACAGGCAGCCGATAAGAGTTCGCGACGTCGGAAACCTGCTTGTTAACCGCTCTGTCGTCTGTAGCAGCGATCACGATAATCGCTTCGTTCAAATGTGCCGGAGAAAAACGTGACTGTACGTGGCAAATTTCTCCGCTTTCAGCCTGCTGCCTTAGTGTGGAGCACAACTCCGGAGCCACAACAGTGACTTTGCCACCCGAGTTCAACAGCATTGCAACTTTGCGAGCAGCTACGTCTCCTCCGCCAATGACAACGCAAGGTTTGCCTTTGATGTCAAAAAAAACGGGTAGAAATTCCATGACTAAAAATATCCGTGAAAGAAATGGGTAAAAGCAGTCGTCTAATTGGGTGAATTAAGCGGTGCGTTGGAAAGCTTGTGTTCTACGGCAAAGATTGCGGCTTCGACTCTCGATGTCAAGTTAAGCTTGGAAAGAATGTGGCGCACGTGTAGCTTTACCGTGTCGTGGCTGATGTCCAACTGACGGGCAATCACCTTGTTGCTCTCGCCTAATGCAAGATGCGAGAGGATTTCGCGTTCGCGCTGGGTAAGAAGGTCCAGAAGTGATGAGGGCTGGGCGGTCGGCTGGTTGTTCTGAAGCAGGCCAACCAGCTTCATGGTCATGGATGGCGCTACGACCGTTTCTCCCCTCGCTGCTCGCACGATGGCATCGGCGACATCATCAGGTTCCATGTCCTTGAGCAGGTAGCCGCGAGCGCCAGCACGCAAGGCGTTGGCAAGATCATCCTCGGCATTGCTGACTGTCAGCACAAGTGTCGGAATAGTATTGCCTTCCTGCTGCAGTTGGCGCAGCAAACTCAGCCCATCATCCGGCTGCATATGAAGATCCGTTACCATGACATCGGGTTTGAGTTCATCGAGCAGCTTGCGTGCCTCGATTGCGCTGCCGGCCACACCCGCCACACTAATTTGTTCGTTACGCTCCAGAAGCTCGGCCAGTCCTTTTCGAAACAAAGTGTGGTCATCCACCAGTAGTACGCGGACCGTCATTTCGCATTCTCCTTCCTGACGGCAGGAAAAGTCAGCAGCACTCGTGTGCCGCGATCCTGAAGCTTCTCAACCGTGACATTTCCACTAAGGCGTTGCGCACGTTCGCGCATGATACTCATGCCAAAATGCATGTCCTTGTCTGGCACGGGATTGTTGGGAATGCCAACACCATCATCCTCGATACAGACCCAGTACTGATTGTTACCGTCCAGCCCCAAAGTAAGGCTGACATCCTGTGCATGAGAGTGCTTCTGAATGTTTGCCAAGGCTTCCTGGACGATATGAAAAACCTGTACTTCCTGATCTGGTGAGAGGTTGAGGTCTGGCGTCAGGTTTGAAAAATTGATGAAAATGCCGGTTTTCTTAAAAAAACTGTTCACCATCTCCTGAAGAGCGTGTAGCAGTCCGCGCGGGTCCATGCGATTACGAAAGTGAGTCAGTAATTCGCGCAAACCGGAATAAGCTGTATCCACCGCCTCGCTTAAATCGTCGAGGTATTTTGTCGAGCCTTCTGTGTCAGACTTCGACATGGAGTCTTGCAGTAGGGCAAGACGCATTTTCATATAAGCTAAAGTCTGGGCAAGTGAGTCATGCAATTCATTCGCAAGCATTTGACGTTCATTCATCAGCGTAATGCGCATGTTCTCACGGGTCAGGCGCGCGTTTTCCAGCGCCATGCCCAGATGTTCGCTGATTGAATCGAACAGGAGTGCTACATCTTCCGGGACCGGAGTGTCGCTGGCCATGAACAGGTTATATACACCCAGTACCTTGCCTTGGTATCGTAATGGAACAGCAATAATATGCTGGCAGCGCGAGCCAAAGTAGCTGTGAGAGGTGCGCTCGGAGCAAAAGTGGACATTGGCGCTATGTCGATGAGAGCGTTTGCGCGTAGCCTCCCCGCATAGGCCGCATTCCAGCTCAACGAACTGTTCGTGTTCCACCAGTTCCGCTGGTAAGCCGATCGATCCTACCAAGCGCAAGTGCGATCCATCGGCCGTCAATACACGGACAGCACCTGCATCTGCACCGGCAAGTTTGACCATGGTGCCAAGAAAGCGCTCAAGCAAGCCTTCCAGGTTATTTTCCGTAGAAAGGCTGGTGGCAATCTCGGACAGGACGCGCAAAGCTGGAATCTTGTAAGTTCCAATTGCGGGTTCAAGATTGGATGGGGGGAATGAGGCGGTATTCATTACCTTAAAAACTTGGCGATAGCGGTTGAGTAATATTGTCGGGTATTATAACCCGAAAGCAATTCCAGGCAATTGACCCATTGAGTCGGTTTTATCCACTAAGTGTGCAAATTGCGTATGTCTCAAAACGACATTAACCCACGTATGCAAACAATTGTACATTAAACCGGATTGTTCATAAGGAATCTGAACGCTGGGGGAATGTGGATCAAACTTTTCAGGCTAAAGTCGCGAGGCGATAAACACGCGAGGCGATAAAACTTGACTTGCTGTGGTGTTTTGGGATTAAATTACGGACTTCGCGCGGTCATCCTAAACATTTAAGGATTGCCAAAGTGATGGCCAAGTAGCTCAGTCGGTAGAGCAGAGGATTGAAAATCCTTGTGTCGGTGGTTCGATTCCGCCCTTGGCCACCAGATTCTATGCGGGTTTTAGCGATATGCTGAAACCCGTTTTCTACAAAAGCACCTCTGCTTTTCTACAATTCTCATTTCAACGGCTTTACCTTCTCGCCGATTTTGTTCCTGGTGTAGTGCTCAGTCATGTCTCGATTCTTGTGCCCCAGGAGCTTTTGAGCGTGCGCTAGATCATCGGTGTCGGTGGCGGATTTTGCCCGGATGTCCCGGAATTGGAAATTTACCCCAGCTAGTTCTCTTGCCTTGTCAAAACGTGAGCGCAATGCGCAATAGGTGAGGCGGTGCCCCTTGTCGTCCTGTATCAATGCCAGGCTGGTAATCTGGCGAGTTCTGGCCAGGATGCGGTTTATCACGGTGGCAAGTTCACCCATTATTTGAATCCGTAGTTTCTTGCCTGTTTTGTTTTGGGTAATCCATAGAGCACCATCTTTGATGTCGGCCCGATTCAGCTTGAGCACGTCAGCAGGGCGCTGCCCAGTGAGATAGGCCAAGTCCATTGCATCCTGAACGGTGTAGTGCGCCTTTTCCCAAACAGCGCGAAATTCATCGTCCTCGATATAACGGTCCCGCCCGGCTTCCTTGAACCCCTTAATGCCCTGGCAAGGGTTTATGGCTTCGGTGTACCCCCTTGACCTGGCGAAGTTGAAAATGTGGCTGAATAGTGCCTTTTCCCGGTTCGCCCGTACCTTTGCCGCTTGCCCCCTGATTTCCATGTACTCTTGGATATGCTGTGGTTTTATGGCGTCGATTGGCATGTGGCCAAAAGCACTCAACAGGTTTTCCAGTTCTTTGGTGTTGTCTTTTTGTGTCTGTGGTGCTTTGGTCGGAAAAATTTCCTTCTTGTAGCGTTTTGCCACTGCTGAAAAGGCCTTGTCATTGTTGTCGGGCTGTTCACCTTCCAGCTTTGCCCATGCTAGCTTAGCCTCTGCCAGGTCTTTTCCCATCTTTATCCATCGGCGTGGCTCCGTGCTGGTGACGTAATAATAGGCGTCACCTTTCCTGTGAAGGCGTGGCGGTAGCTGCATGCAAGGCTTGGGTGATCCACTATGCGGAAGTTGTCTGGCCGGAAGTCGGCGAGGTAGCCGCAGGCGCTGGGTATCCAAAGGACACAGGTTTGCTTGGCGATACGATGGCTGCGGGGTGTGGCGCTGTTGGTTTGTCTGGCAAACATGGCGGCTTTCTCCTACGGTAATGTTGAATCAGTCGGTTGCTTTTTCAGGGTTACCAGGCGTGTGGCGTTTGCTGTGTGTGTCGATCATTTCTTTTTGCTCAGTTTCAGCAGAGCTAGCAGCCCCAGCAGCACAAGCCCGGCAATTTCCCATTGTGTGAGTTGGAAGCCGGTGGCGCTGGAGTTGGAGGCTTTCCCGCTGCCTTGGTTGACCACATAGCCTGAGCTGTCGATTGATATAGAAGATTCGGCCTGGATTGGTCCCGCTGGCTGGGGTGCGATTCCCCCTCCGCCGGACTTGAGCAGTGGCGAAACCGCAGATAACAAAGCCACCCATGAGCCCATGCCTCCTGAGTTTTCGGCGGCCATCAGGTTTTCTCCTTTGGGGCTTTTGCCTTAGTCAATGCAACTACGGCAAGGATGCCCAGGACGAAGAGAATCATGCCTGGTATTTCTCCGCCTACCTTTGGTAGTACTGAAACTGGCATTTTGAAGCTCATGCTGGAACCTCCTCTTGCTCTTCGACTTTGATAAATTCTTCCTGCTTTTCTTGGTCATTCAGTCCGGTAACAATGTCCCGGTAGACGCCGGTAAGCAAGTCTCCAAGGGTCTTTGGCTTGCCTTCTGATGGCATAACATTTACGACGAAACGCCCTTGAATATGCAGGGTCAGTACGCCTATTCCAGCCAGCAGCCCCCACAGCTCGCGCAACTTGTTTTCCGTGTCTTCGTCGTAATCGTCAGAGGCGAAATCTGTATTGAGGTCATGTCCCAGCAGTTCCGCAACCTGGTCGTAATTGCCTTCAAAACGGCTGGCCGCTTCCTCGATTTGTGTGTCCGTCAGTCGTTCGTCAATGAAGAAGTGACGGAAGGCAATCACGCTGCTCCGGGATAGGAGATTTTCTTGCTGGATAGGCGGACGATTGCTTGTGGGGGCAGCAAGATTTTTTGGCTGAGGTTCGTTTTCGTCTGTGAATTCGACGCCCTTGGATTCGAAGTAGTCGCGCAGCTTGGCCGCTTGTTCAGGTTTCAGGCCGTCACCATAGCCACGAAAGTGGCTGACGATGTGCCTAGGAAGGCCTGTTTCCCGCGATACTTCCGACACGCTCAGGCGCAATTCGATTAGTGCCGCTTCGAAATCCTCTTTGGTGAGGACGGGTTGCTTCTTGATAGCCATGTTGACTCCGGTTTCATTAACGAGATATTTGTGCGCCAAGTTTACATATCTGTTTTTCGGAATGCAACAGTTGCGAGAAATATGTATTCGTTTCGAGAAATTTGTAGGCAAAAAAAAGCCGCAATAGTTGTTGCGGCGATTACGAATGCTAAGATGCTGGAGATTATTTCGTCAGTTTTTTCGCTGCATCAATAAGGTCTTCATAGTTTTGTGCTTCAACGGACCGTTCCGGTTTTATCAACCCTTTTCTCTCCAGAATGGTCAGAACGGTTTCCGCGACAATGTCTTCAATCACCAGGTCTAGAGGCTCCCGATGGTCAACAGAAACAGGGTCTTCGTTGCCATAGACAATGAACGCTATTGGCCTTCTGAAAGCCCATGACAAAATCTTTAGTTCCCTTAACCCGGGTTCGGCACCAGATTCGTACCTGGATAGAGAGACGCGGGATATTCCCTTGTATTCAGGGTCAACGCCTTTGGTAACAAAGCTCAATGCTTCTAGGGTCAGCCCGCTTGTCTGCCGCAGGCGCTTTAATCTATCGTGGATCGTTTCCCCGCCTAGATAAAATTGCACCCCCTGCACATGCGCACGAATCAATTCCTTCGCCGAGTCCGTGCCCGTGGGTTTCTTCGTGTTTTGTGCGGGTTGCTTCTTTTTTTCAGTCATAGAGTTTCACTGTATTACAGGGTGTTTTCTGGTTGATTCCATTCTGTATGAATCCGCGTCGTTACAGGGTTTTAGCTTGGTTACAGGTTGACGATTCCGACGCTTGCTCGGCCTGCCGCTTCCTTGAGTGCGCCATCATTGGTGGCAATGGGTAGTTGTAGCCGCATTGCCAAGCCAAGGTATGCGGCATCGTAGCTGGTCAACCCGTATTTCAGCGCCAAGGCTAGGTTGCTTTCAACACTTTCTGAGGTGTAGTCAACTGATATAGGCAGTGCCTTGACCAGTTCAATGATTTCCTGAATTCGGGCGGTGTCGGCTTTTCCCGCTTTCAGTGCCTTGCGCAGTACGTTGGAGAACTCCAGCACCCACAGCGCCGGAACGTGGGCGGTTTCGTTCGCCAGCAGGTCAAGCGCCTGGTCGGTGTAGGGCGTGGCCTGGCTCTCGAAATACCAGCCAACCACCACCGAGTTATCTACTACGAACGGCACTAATCGCGCCCTTCTTCAATGGCTTCCCGCAAATCAATGCCCTCAAGGGTGGATTTGTGGCGGGTTGCTTTGATCCTGGCGATTACTTCGGTGACAGTCTGCTTTTGGGAGTGCGCCAGATAGGATTCCAGCGCTTCATTGATGATGTCCGATTCGCTGCGGTGAGTTTCCACGGCCAACTGGTCAAGCTCGGCCATTAAATCTGGCCGGATTTTTAGGACGGCATTCATTTTTTCATTCCCCCCGATAGAAACCAATCGGCACAATGTTACACCAGCCGACTTGTGAAGTCATTTAAGCGGAGGGGAGAGGGTGCGCATGCCAGCGCATGGCTTCTACAATTCTAAATTACCCCGCGTCTGGTGCGGCTTTCGGCGGTGTAATAATTTGGAATTTGTAGAATATTGGGCTGTTATTCCTTTGATATAAAGGAATACTTATTTGGATTGAAAATCCTTGTGTCGGTGGTTCGATTCCGCCCTTGGCCACCAAAATTTAACGCCCAACCTCTCTCGGTTGGGCGTTTCCATTTCTGCTTCCCACACGACACGCGGGGTTCGCGCCCATTCTGCGTGTGCCGGGGGTGGGCACGGCCTGGGCCGAAGGGCAGCCGGTTTGACTCTCTTCTGCCCTCTGTTCTCTCAAAATCTCCACCAACTCTTTCGCCGTGGCACGCGCAGTCTGCGTTGTTCGTCAAACACTTATGCGCGTGCCATCGGGAGTAGTTTGCTTGCGTGTTTACACGAGCAGAATTGTCGTGCCTCAAACCGCAAGTTGGCGAGGCCAACCCCAGAGTCATCCCTTGGGCGGAAACGGATCGTCGCCGTAGCTGTTGCGCTCACGGATCTGCCCGTCTCGTCCCTGGATGAGCAACTCACTCTGTTGGTTGACGGCGATGCCCCTTGCGCGGTCAATCGCCTCTCGCTGCGTATCATGGATCGATGTGATGCGTTCGTTACCTTCTCCGCGCACACCCCACTGATCACCGCCTTTGATGGGTACAACCCATTGGTTCTTTCCGGTCATTTCAAATACTCCAAGAGATGAAAAAAGTACAGGCTCTGGAAATCAGCGCGAGCCAGGGCGCATCGCGTATTGGGCTTAAGTCATAAATCTCCTTTCTTGATGTCTGGTTTCATGGGGCCGTAGGGATCACGCCAACGCACCTGCTGCGCACGGCATCGAGTACAGCCCTGCACGTTGCTGCGTGACCACGAGCGCACCGTAGGCTGCGTGCTGCGCCTCGGGTTCTGGCTTGCCCTTGTCCTTCGACTTGATCTTGAACAGGTCGCTCGGCTTGGCGCTATCCAGACCAGCTCGTTGCATGATCCGTTCCGCCGTCGTGGCTCCCCCTTTGAACGACCACAGCGCTGCGAACACCTTGGCCTGACCGTCGGTGAATCGGATCGGAGTGCCATTTCCATCCGGCAGCGTCGCCCATTTGAAGTCTGCCGAGAACGGCCCGTTAGCCGGCGTGGCTGGATCATCAACTACTGGTTTCGTGGATGGTGATGCACTGCCGATAAACGAGATCCCGCCACCGTAGAACGTGAAACGTTCCTCCAGCGCCAGCCACTCCACGCCAATCCCGAATGGCGATCCACGCGTGGTGCGTGGTCTTGGTGAAATCACGCGGATGTCGCCACCGGCTACCCGCACCCGATCCAGCAGTGCAGGTTCTTGCCATACCCGCGTTAGGTCGCGGGCCAACAGCACGGGCGAACGGCGAGCATCGCCAAGCCGCCATACCCCGTCGCCCAGATCATCGATGCCGTCGCGACTCTCGATCCCGAGCGCGAGACGCATTTTCTGCCGCAGCCAATCTTCGTCCAGGGTCAGTGCCGCGACGTCGTCGGCCTCGACGGTGACCGGCCCGCAATCCGGGCAACGGCACACTCGCTTGCCATGGCCGTCGCCCCAAACCTGCGCCCGATGCTGCTGGCAGTGGGGGCAGAGTACGAATTGCGGATCCAGCGTCGTCGGTTTGATCGCCTTGCCGAGAGTGGACAATGCGGCCATCTCACGCGGCGAAAGTGTCGCGCGCAGCACCGGCATGCCGCCGGTGAACAACCGGCAGACCAGGGTCCACGCATCGTGCCCCGTCATCGATCAGTCCTCCAGCACCGGCGACGAATTCATCACATCCGTTTCCAGAGGAGGCTCCTGAACGCTCAAGGTCTGGCCCTTCTGCAAAATGCCCACCGCGACCAGATAGCCCTCCAGTTGCGCCTGCATCTTGGCGTCGAACTTATGCAGGTTCAGGCGCCCCTTGCTGGTCACTTCGATGGTGACCACCTTGGGACGTGTCCTTCCTGGTTCGGGCGGGTAGTACAGATTGACCTGTGCCGCCGTCACTGCCCACTGGCCTTCCAGCGGGCCGGGCAGCTTCTCCTTCAACAGTTCATGTACGGAGCGTTGCTGGCTGGACTGCATCGCAGTGCAGTCGATCTTCAATGCGCTGTCCGGGCTGAGGAGTGTGAGTGCCTTGAGTTGCACCATCGAGAACCCATCTTCGAACGCTTCCTGCACGTCGAAGCCGGTGCGCAGCATCGATAAATCCAAGGTCGGCGACTTGATCCGGTGTGCGTTTGCTTTGACGCCCAGCACATGCTCGGCGAAGGACTCGACCAGCATCTGCTGGTATTTCGCACCGCCCCGCACCAGAGTCCGCACCACGCCGGTGGCCTTGGCGTACTCAAGCACCATGTGAATGTTGGGATTGCCGACGCGGCGCTTCAGGGTCGAGCCCTCGAACTCCAACCTCAGCATGGCCATGTCCTTAATGTGGACGGACAGTAGGAACACGCCAGGACTGCGCTCGATCAAGTGCGCCTCGCTGCCGTCGCCACATTGCAGTTCGCGCTTGTAGAAGGCCGAGATTGCCTGGCGAAGAGCAACCAGCGCGCTGTCCGCTGTGTTCGGCTGACGTTTCAGGCCCAAGTCGTATTGCTGGGTCTGAGGCCCGTGGTTTTCCCAGAAGCTGAAATCGTAGGCACGGTCGAACAGTGCCGGATGGTGGACGTAAAGCCAGAACGAGCGGTGAATGTCGCTTTGGCACAGCGTAAGTCCCACCAGCGCGGCACCGTCTGCTACAACGGCTTCGAACATCGCCTGCTTACCCGCCGCATCGCCCAACTGGACGCTGGCTAGGAGGTTAGCAGTCATCCGGTCGCGGGCGTCGGTGTCGGGCCAGATTTTGACCGCCTCGACCAAGATCTGACTCGTCTCGGGCGTATCGTCCCATGCAAAACCGTCAGGCACTGGCAGGCCGTGGGAGGTCAGGAAGTCGCGTAGCGTGGTGTCCACCGGCAGCTCGAGCATCACGTCGACAAAGGTCTTCTTCATCTTGTTTATCCTTTCTGGATCGGCGTCGGAGGTCTGCGACCGATGTTCGGAATGCACTCGCCAGCGACATGGTTACTGAACACGTACCTCACATAAGTAAAGCAGCGAGATACAGACGCGATTCTGAACCGCAGATTTCCGCTTGTCAATCAAATAAGTACATCTAGACCTTTCATGTATCACGTGGCTATACTATCGGCCTTGCTTTTATTCACTGATGGTCTTTCCACTAGAGGAGCACCGCCATGGCTTCGGCGTTAGGAGTGCGCCTGCGGCGTTTGCGCGAGGCAAAGAAATTGACTCTGCAGCAGGTCGCCGACGCGGCCGGATGTACCAAGGCGTACATCTGGGAACTGGAAATGAAGGACGGCCAACGCCCGTCCGCCGAACGGGTTCAGGCACTGGCCAAGGTGCTGGGCGTGACGATGGAGGACATCATGGGGGAGCCTATCCAGAAGGTTCCCGAAGCCAGCCTTGAGGATGTGGCCTTCTTCCGCGAGTACGCCGGGATGACAGAAGAAGAGAAGAGGCACTACCAAGACGTTCTCAAGATGATGTTTTCGCGCAAGAGCGGAGACTGAGGATTGAGCGAAGCGCAGGCACTGACGGGTTCCATTGCCTCCAGCCACGTCATCAAGTGGTTGCGGGCGTGGTACAGCGAGGGCATGCCCGACGCCATCGATTTGGAAATTGTCCGCCAGATGTTGCCGTCCACACCTTATGGGGCGGGTGTTCGGGAGATCAAGCCGCCGGTCGAAATCATTGGCGACGCGTTCGAAGGAGTGCTGGCCCGCGATCCTGATGACCACGCAGTTTGGGGTATTGCCTACAACGGGAAGGCTCGACGTGAGCGGCAACGCTTCACTATTGCCCATGAATTAGGCCACTTTATCTTGCATCGCAGTCAGAAGCAGAGTTTCAACTGCGACAGCCAGAGCGTTCACACCGGCATCGATGGCCTTCGCCAGATTGAGCGCGAAGCTGACGAGTTCGCCGGCAACCTGCTGATGCCTGGCGATCTGCTGCGTGAGTGGATATCGAATCAGCGCATTGATCTACATGTCCTCAGTGCGATCGCCAAGCGTTTCCAGGTCTCGTTCGAGGCGTTGTGCATCCGCTTTATCAAGTTCACCACGCAGCGTGCGATCCTCGTCTATTGGGACAATGGCTTCGTGAAGTACGAATGGCGCAGCAGCAGTGCCGTCAGGACGCGGGCGCGCATCCGGCGCAATGGTGATCCACAGGAGCCATTGCCGGGCACGCTGGCAGCTGATACCTGTGTCGAGCAAGAATGGGATGGCACGGAAATGTCAGCCGCGATCTGGTGCCCGGAAGAGGCAGCACACATGAAGCTGTGGGAGTTCAAGCACAGTTACGGCGCACGTGATCGAATCCTCACGCTGCTCCTGCTCGAAAACGCCGAGCCACGGTCATGGGACCGATCGTGGCGAGACGAGGAAAGTTTCGACAGCTTTGATCAGTTCGTCTCGAACGGCCAGTTGCCGGTTCGGTAAAACGTGGCCGATCGATGACATGACGACGCTACCCACAGACGGCACACTGCAGGCGCTGCAGCATGAGGTTCAGCGATTGTTGGGCCGCTGCCTGCTTCGGCTGCAACAATATGAGCGTCTGATCAAGGCCATCGTGGCGCACCATGAAATCGCAGGGCCTGCCCATGCTCTGGAGTCGATCCGTGCTGCGCGCATCGCCGACACAGCCAGCAAAACGCTTGGCACACTGGTTGGCCAACTTATCGGATCGTATGTCGTCACCGATGAAGGTGATACTCGTGCCGATGTCTCGGTCAATGCGCCCGAGGACGTCATTTCGTTCGGGATGCGAATGCATCTGAGCATCTCCGCCGAAGATTATGTGCGGACAGAGAACGATCTGAAGGAACTGGTATTGCTGCGAAATAACCTGGTGCACCACTTCATCGATCAGCACGACCTTTGGAGTCTGGACGGTTGCCGTGGAGCGCACGACGCGTTAATAGTTGCCTACAGCTGTATCGACCAGCACTTCGAGCAACTTCGTGGCTGGGCGGAGCACATGGATCAGGCGCGGCAGTTGGCGGCGGAGTTCGTCCGGTCGGACGTGTTTCATGATCTTGTGGTTAATGGCATCGCCCCGGATGGCTCCGTGGATTGGCCTGCTTCCGGCATTGTGCGAGCGCTTCGGGAAGCTGCCGGTGACCTAGCTGTCGAGGGATGGTCCCCTGTCGCCATGGCCGGAAGGTGGATTGTCGAGCGCCACCCCGAACAACTTCCCGCAAAGTATGGATGCAGCAGTTGGCGGCAGGTGGTGCACGAGTCTCGTCTTTTTGACCTTCGGTACCGTGAAGTTGATGGTCAGCGTGCTGCTTGGTATCGAGACAAGACAGCCTAGCCCAGAGCCTTCTATTTTTTTCGCGATTCCCTCCGCGCACTCCCGCTAGAACGCGTTACCCAGAGTCGCCTTCGTACATAGTATGAGCAGCGTTACCTCATGGAACGCTTGCCATCATGCACGACATCGAACTCATCTCCATCGACCGGGGTGCCCCAAGCCCCCGACACGCGCACGAAGAAATCGCCGACTTGCTCTCTGCCGCATTGTTGCGACTGCGCACCAGAAATTTAGCATCAGACAATCCAGATAAATCTGCCCTTAGAGAGCCGGTTTGCCTTGGCTTCTCCCACCCACAGCGCGTGAATGCGAACCCCAATCAGCAAGAAGGAGTTCGCCCATGACGACACACGCAACCCTGCCCGATACAGCAACAGTCTCGGCTCGCATTGCTCAACTTCCCCTGTTGCCCATGGACAGCATCTGGGCAATGTGGGACGAGCACTTTGATCAGCGACCGAATCACCATCACCGTACCTGGCTGGAGAGCCGACTGGCTTACAAACTTCAGGAGCGGGCTTTCGGCGGTCTCAAGGTACCGGTACGGCGCAAACTGGAGAGCATCGGCGAGACCGGAGTGCTGCCCAAGAATCTTCAACGCGAAGCCGATCGCCTCCTGCCGGGCACCATCCTGACGCGCATCTATGATGATGTCGAACACCATGTTCTGGTGCGCGGCGTGCGCGACTTCGAATACCGGGGGCAGCGTTTCACGAGCCTGACGGCGCTGGCCAAGGTGATCACCGGATGCCCATGGTCAGGTCCGCTGTTTTTCGGACTCAAGGCGCGCAGTAAGCAGGAGGCACCATGAGAGCGAACCGCACCATGGCGGCGCCTTCGCAGCCTATCGTCCCCAAAAAACGCTGCGCCATCTATACGCGAAAGTCCACCGACGAGGGACTGGACCAGGAGTACAACAGCCTGGAAGCGCAGCGGGATGCCGGCTTGGCATTTGTCGCCAGCCAGCGTCACGAAGGCTGGGTTGCTGTTGGTGATGGCTACGACGACGGCGGTTACTCCGGCGGCAACTTGGATCGTCCCGGCCTCAAACGCCTCATGGCCGATATCGAGGCCGGCGAGGTCGATATTGTCGTGGTGTACAAAATCGATCGCTTAACTCGAGCCTTGTCAGACTTTGCCAAACTGGTCGACGTGTTCGACCGCAACGGGGTGTCGTTCGTCTCTGTCACCCAGCAGTTCAATACCACCACCTCCATGGGGCGGCTCACACTCAACATCCTGCTGTCCTTCGCGCAGTTCGAGCGCGAGGTCACTGGCGAGCGTATCCGCGACAAGATCGCCGCGAGCAAGGCCAGAGGCATGTGGATGGGCGGTATGCCACCACTCGGCTACGACGTCGTCGAGCGAAAGCTGATCGTCAATACCGCCGAAGCCGAGCTGGTGCGCGGCATCTTCTGCCGATATGCCGAGCATGGTTCGGCGGCACAGCTTGTGCGCGAACTTGCCATCGAGGGCCAGACCACGAAATCCTGGGTTACGCAGGGTGGTCTGCATCGCCATGGCCGACCGATCGATCAGCAATACTTGTTCGCCATGCTGCGCAACCGCATCTACCTTGGCGAGATGGTGCACAAGGGCGAGAGTTATCCGGGGCAGCACCAAGCGATCGTTTCTCCAGAAATCTGGAATGCAGCCCACGCTTTCATCGAACGGCGGAAGCAGGGCCCGCGCGAGCATCGCACCGAACACCCAGCATTGCTGGCGGGTCTGTTGTTTGCACCCGATGGGCAGCGCATGATTCACCATTTCACCAAGAAGAAAAACGGGCGCCTCTACCGCTATTACGTGCCCTACCTGCACAAGCGGCGAAATGCCGGAGCCACGCTGCAACCAGGGGCTACGGATATGGGTGCGCTGCCCGCAGCCGAAATCGAGGCTGCCGTTCTGGAGCAGATTCACCTGGCTCTGCGCTCACCAGAGATGTTGGTGGCCACATGGCGTTCCTGCCAGAAGCATCCTGTAGGCGCCGGCATCGATGAAGCGCATGTGGTGATTGCCATGCAACGCATCGGCGCTGTGTGGGAACAGCTTTTTCCGATCGAGCAGCAACGCATCACCCAACTGCTGATCGAGCGCATCCAACTGCATGGGCAAGGACTGGACATCCTATGGCGCGAAGATGGTTGGCTCGGCCTGGGGACTGACATTGCCTCCCACCCCTTGGTCGAGGAGATGAAGGAATCCACGGAGGAGGCGTTCGCATGAGACAAAAAGCCAAACTGGCCATGAAGGCCGACAATCCCCGGCTGCGGATGGTTCGTATCGACATCGTCGGCGATGCCCGCAACTACACTACCGGCCAACAGCGGGTAACGGTGGTGCCGCTGACCATCCGTCGCAAACAGAATCGCAAGGTCATGATTCCGCCGACCGGCGACGACTCGGTGCTGGGTGCCGGTGGCCACGATCTGCCGATGATCAGGATGTTGGGCAAAGCTTTCTACTGGCAGCGATTGCTCGATGAGGGGCGCTATCCCACCGCGAATGACTTGGCCCGATCGTTGAAGCTCGAGCCTGGTTGGGTGGCGGAAGTTTTGCGCTTGACCACGCTGGCACCGGACATCATCGAGTCCGTCCTTGACGGCCGCCAGCCCCGCGATCTGAATCTTCACACCTTGCGCGGCCGCCGTGACCAACTGCCACGTGATTGGGGCGAGCAACGCAAAGCGCTGGGGTTCGCGAACTGAACCACTGACGCCAACAAATCTGCCACGACGGCGAGCCCTGTGCTCGCCGTTTCTGCTTCTGCGATCCCGGCAATGGCGAACCAGAAGTTTCCTCGTGGTTCGCCATTCCGTCCCTCTTATGTTCGCCACCGAAATTTTCCAATGACACCTGTTCCTCAACAACGTCATTGGAGGTTTATATGCCGACACCGGCAAGCAACATCCCTCGGTCGTCCCACCCGGCGATCAACAGCCTGGCACCTGGCGACCGCCGGGTCCTGAACGAAAACGAGCTCGCACAGCGTTGGGGTCTCAGCCCCAAAACTTTGCAGCGCTGGCGCAGTGAAGGTCGCGGACCTCGCTACCTCAAGTTGTCGAAAAGAGTCAGCTATCCCCTCGAAGCCGTCATCGACTTCGAATATAGCGCGCTGCACGACTCGACCTCCGAGCGCGTGGCGAAGTCAGGAGGGCAAGCATGATGACTTCCCACACTTCACCTGTCGACATCGCGCAGGCCATGCCGTTGGCCGAAATGAGCATTGCGCAGATCGCCGCGCTACCGCCGGCACAACTGCAGGAGGCACACACCAATCTGCTGACCCTGCAGTCCCTGGTCAAGGGCGTGCTCGATCGCTTCCATGCTGCGCTCGACCAGCGCTATTCCGAGCAGGCCATGGCAGTCAGGCAGGACTCCGGCAAGGACTTCGGCGTTTGCCATCTCTCTGACGGGCCGCTGCGCATCACGGTCGACGTTCCCAAAAAGGTCGTCTGGGATCAGCCACAACTGGCCGAGATCGCACAGCGCATCGCCGCTGCCGGCGACAAGGTCGGCGACTACATCGACACCGACTACTCGATTTCAGAGACCCGCTTCAACGCCTGGCCGACGACCCTCAAGGAGACGTTCGCCAAGGCCCGCACCGTCAAACCCGGCAAAACCAACTACCGAATTGCCTTAGTCCAGGAGGATCACGAATGAAAACCCCAACCCTGCATCAATCCCTGCAAGCCAAGCTCGGCGCCTATACCGGCGAACACCTGACCGCCGCGATTCGCTATCAGGATCGCTACGGCAATTTGGTGGAGAAGCCCCTGCTCGACGCCACTCTCGATGAAGTAGCCTTCGCCATCCAGACCCTCAATGCCGAGAGCGCGAGCATCCACCGCCGTCGCAGTGCGCTCGACAGCCTCTACACACTGGCCCGTGAGAATGGCTGCCTCGGCTCGGACACGGTGGGCGTAGTCGCGGTGGAGGTGACGAAATGAACCAGATCGTCGCTTTCGACTTCGAGTCGCATGATGTGCGTGTTGTCATTGGCCAGGACGGCGAGCCGAGGTTCGTCGCTGCAGACCTGCTGTCCACTCTGAACCTCGATCGCAAGGCGCTTGAGCGCCTGGACGACGACGAGAAGGATGTGAGTTCAATTCACACCCCTGGCGGGCAGCAGGAAATGACCGTGGTCAACGAGTCCGGCCTCTTCAACCTGGTGCTCGGCAGCCGCAAGCCCGAAGCCAAGCGCTTCAAGCGCTGGGTGACCCACGAGGTGCTGCCCTCGATCCGCAAGACTGGTTCCTATGCCTTGCCCAGCTCCGTGGCTGCATTGCCGGCGCCCACCCAGGATCGCGTCACCGCCATCCTGATGATTGGCGAGGCGGTGGCCAAGGTGCCCGGTGTCAAGCAAGGCATCGCCATGGCGGCAACGCTCACCTGCATCCAGGAGAACACCGGTCTGTCGGTGGAGACCATGCGCCGGGCATTGCCTGCCTGCAACGATCCTCTGGCGGCAGTGAACCCGACAAAGCTCGGTGAGCAAATCGGTCTTTCTGCCAGGGCGGTCAACCTCAGGCTGTCGGCTCTGGGTTTTCAGAGTCGTAACGACCGCGATGAGTGGGAACTGACCGATGCCGGCCAGGCATGGGGCGAAGCCTTGCCGTACTCCCGCAACGGGCACTCCGGCTACCAGATCCTCTGGCGGCCTGAAGTCGCGGATCTGCTCAAGGAGGCCGCGTAATGTCTCTACCCATCATTTCAGCCGACGAACGGATGCGCGAGCGGCATAGCGCCAAGGTCGGCTTGGTCGGTTTCCCCGGCGTAGGGAAGACCACCCAACTCAAGACCCTGCCGGCCGATTCCACACTGTTTGTTGATCTCGAGGCTGGTGATCTCTCGGTGCGCGACTGGCCGTGCGACACCGTGCGGCCGCGCACTTGGCAAGAGTTCCGCGATCTCGTGGTGTTCCTCGCCGGCCCGTTGCCGACCGCCACCGCCGAACAGGCGTTCTCGCAGGCCCACTTCGAGCATGTCTGCACCCGGTATGGCGACCCGGCACAACTGTCCAAATACGACACCTACTTCGTCGACAGCCTGACCGTGCTCTCGCGCCTGTGCTTCGCCTGGTGCAAGACCCAGCCGCAGGCCTTCAGCGAAAAGAACGGTAAGCCGGATAGTCGGGGCGCTTACGGCCTGCTGGGGCAGGAAATGATCACGGCGCTCACGCACCTGCAACACGTCCGGGACAAACACGTCATCTACGTCGCCATCCTCGAGGAGAAGACCGATGACTTCAACCGGCGCTACTACCAGCTGCAACTGGAAGGCAGCAAGACCGCATTGGAGTTGCCGGGTGTCCTCGATGAGGTCGTGACCCTGGCCATTCTCAAGACCGACGACGGCACGACCTACCGGGGGTTTGTCACCCGAGCCGACAACACCTTCGGCTACCCGAGCAAGGACCGTAGTGGCCGCCTCGACGCGATCGAGGAGCCGGATCTCGGCAAGCTCATCCAGAAATGCCTCGGCACTCAGAGCAACTGAGGCCGCAGGCCAATCCATCGCATTGATCCAATTCAAGGAGAAACACATGAACCAGAACACATGGCAGGACTTCAACGACGCAGAGCAGCAACAGGGTTTCGATCTCATCCCCAAGGGCGCGCTCGTCAAGGTACGTATGACGATCAAGCCGGGTGGTCACGACGATCCTGCTCAGGGTTGGACCGGGGGCTATGCCACCGAGAGCTTCGACACCGGCAGCGTCTACCTCGCCTGCGAGTTCGTCGTGCTGGAAGGCCCGTTTGCCAAACGCAAGATGTGGTCGAACATTGGCCTGCAATCCCGGAAAGGGCCAGCCTGGGGTCAGATGGGCCGCAGCATGATTCGCGGCATCCTCAATTCCGCTCGCAATGTCTCGCCTCAGGACAACTCACCCCAAGCCGCCACTGTCCGGCGCATCAACGGCTTCGCCGACCTGGATGGCATCGAGTTCCTGGCCCGCGTGGATGTCGAGAAGGACGCCAAGGGCGAGAACCGCAACGTGGTCAAGCTGGCCGTCGAACCCGATCACAAGGACTATGCGGCGCTGATGGGAATGGCGCCCAAGGCGCCGAGCGGCGGCAGTTCCGCTGCGCCAGCGCAGGCGACTCCGTCCCATGCAACTCCTCAGCGTCCGGCTGCCACTGGCAAGCCAGCCTGGGCACAGTAGGAGCATGCGCATGAACGGAAAACGTTGTGGCAATTGCCATCATCTCGATCCAACAAGTGCCAGCAACATTGGCGGCTTGCGTATCGCTCGCTGCCGCCATCCGAAGGGTGCGCGTATCGGTACGACCGCTATTCGGAACGACTATGTCGAGTTGGATGCCTTCTGCGCTGAGCATGTCGTCCGTGCTCGGCGTGGATTGCAGCCGGGAGGCGGTCATGTATGAGCGGAAAGTGTTGGGTCTGCAAGCGACAGGCCAGGGGATTCGGTTATTCCGACAGCCGGCATCGCATAGGCAACCCTCGGCGCTACCCCATCGACTGGGTGTTCTGCTCCCGTCGCTGTCAGGACGCGTTTCACGCACTGTATGGCAACTGGCTGCGCGTCAAGGATGGCGGCAAGGACTTCAGGGAGGTCGTTATGATCGATCCGTCTGATGTCGAGCTGGCCGCCATGCGAAGTTGCCTCAAAGCGTTCGGCGAGGCCGCAGGCGCGATCGGGTTCACCAAGCCGCTCGGTGACTACTCCGAAGCCGAGGCGCTGCGCGTGATCGATGCCATCGTGACATGCTACACCGACGCGATGGTCGTGCACCACGAGGCGACCAAATTCCCACCGGTGCGGGGCATGGCGCCTACCCCCGATCCGCTGGCGAGTCCGTTCGCCGATCTGGAGGATGACCTGCCGTGGGAAGACGGGAAGGGGGGTAAGTCATGATGGACTTCAACTCTTCTTCCAGCATCTCTGGACAGATCACCGCATTGGTCGATACCGGAATGCAGCGCGTGCGTTCCGCTGAAGTGCAGCGAGAGTACCTAGGTGCTTCGCGCCTTGGGGCGTCATGCGAACGTGCCCTGCAGTACGAGTTTGCCAAGGCGCCGGTCGATCACGGTCGAGAAACCGGTGGGCGCTTGTTACGCATCTTCGCGCGCGGCCATGTCACGGAGGACTGCATGGTCGAGTGGTTGCGGGCAGCAGGGTTCGATCTGCGCACCCGCAAACCTAGTGGTGATCAGTTCGGTTTCTCTGCGGTCGGCGGACGCCTGCGGGGTCACATTGACGGCGTCATCGTCGATGGCCCCGAGGGCTTTGCTTACCCAGCTCTCTGGGAATGCAAGTGCCTCGGCTCGAAGTCGTGGCGTGACCTGGAAAAGAACCGGCTGGCCGTGGCCAAGCCGATCTACGCCGCGCAGGTGGCGATCTATCAGGCCTATCTGGAGTTGCATGAACAGCCGGCAATCTTCACGGCCATCAATGCCGACACCATGGAGATCTACACCGAACTGGTGCCGTTTGATGCGGCACTGGCCCAGCGCATGTCCGACCGAGCGCTGAAGGTGATTTCGGCCACGGATGCCGGCGAGTTGCTGCCACGCAGCTTTCTCGAATCCACTCACTTTGAGTGCCGGATGTGCGCATGGCAGGACCGGTGCTGGAGGAATACACCATGAACCCTTCATCCATCACCGATGTGCTTGGTGAGTGCTTAGTTGATGCAAGCGAGGCTGCCCATTGCCTGAATCTGCCGAGGTACTTGCTCACCCATCCCAAGGAGCGTCAGCGACTTGGCATACCGCATTACCGGGTCGGCAAGCTCGTGCGCTTTAAATTGCAGGAGTTGGAAGCTTGGATGTTGGTACAGGGGAGCGCGTCGAATGCTTGATTTCAACGATGCTCCTGTTGAGTTGCCACAGGACGGTGGGGTGACACGTGAGTCGTTACGGACCGATCTCGTCGCTCGACTGGAATCGGTCCTGGCCACACTGTTCCCGGCAGGCAAGAAGCGCAAAGGGAAATTCCTCATCGGCGATGTGCTTGGCAGCCCAGGCGATAGCCTCGAGGTCGTTCTCGATGGTGAGAAGGCCGGACTGTGGACCGATCGTGCGACCGGTGATGGCGGTGACATCTTCGATCTCATCGCGGCCCACTTGGGCGCCAATGTGCAGACCGATTTTCTGCGTGTGCTTCAGCACGCGGCAGATCTGCTTGGGCAAGTACCGTCGACGCCCTCCCGCAAGGCAAAGAAGGAGCCACCCGTCGATGACCTCGGTCCAGCAACGGCGAAATGGGACTACTTCGACGCGGCCGGTAGCCTGATCGCAGTTGTTTACCGCTACGACCCACCCGGTCGCAAGAAGGAATTCCGGCCGTGGGATGCCAAACGTCGAAAGATGACTCCGCCCGATCCGCGCCCGCTTTACAACCAGCCGGGCCTGGCTTCGGCAAGTCAGGCTGTGCTAGTCGAGGGCGAGAAATGCGCGCAGGCGCTCATTGATGCGGGCGTCACTGCCACGACGGCGATGCACGGCGCGAATGCTCCGGTGGAGAAAACCAACTGGTCGCCGTTGGCCGGCAAGTACGTGCTGATCTGGCCTGACCGCGACAAGCCGGGCTGGGACTATGCGACGCAGGCAGCGCAGGCCATCCTGTCGGTGGGCGCGAAGTCATGCTACATCCTGTACCCGCCAGAGGAGGCAACCGAGGGGTGGGATGCTGCAGATGCCATCGCCGAGGGCTTTGACGTAGCGGCATTTCTCGCTCATGGCCCGAGCCTGCAAATGCACGACATCACCGTTGATGCTGATCCTGTGGCCAGCAGCGACGAGTCGGTCTGGGGTACGGAGGATGCGCTGGCGCTGGCCTTCACCCGACGCTACCACCGCGACTGGCGCTACGTATCGACCTGGGGCCGCTGGCTGGTGTGGGATGGCAATCGCTGGCGCACCGAAGACACGCTGGCCGCCACTGACCTGATCCGCAGCGTTTGCCGGCATGCCGCCGTGCGTGCCGAGAATCCCAAGGTGGCCGCCAAGCTTGCGAGTTCGAGCACGGTCGGCGGCGTGGAACGGTTGGCACGAGCGGATCGCAGGCATGCCGCCACCACCGAAGAGTGGGATGCCGACCCCTGGCTGCTCAACGCCCCGGGCGGCGTGGTCGATCTCAAGACCGGCAGGCAGCGTCCACATGACCGCGCTGATCGGATGACGAAAATCACCACGGCTACGCCCGGGGGTGACTGCCCGATCTGGCGTCAATTCCTCGACGAGGTCACGGGTGGTGACAAAGAGTTGCAGAGCTACTTGCAGCGAATGGTCGGTTACGCACTCACCGGCTCGACGCGAGAGCATGCGCTGTTCTTTCTGTACGGCACAGGCGCGAACGGCAAGTCGGTGTTCGTGAACACGTTGGCCACCATCCTAGGGGACTACGCGACCAACGCACCGATGGATACCTTCATGGAAACGCGCACAGACCGGCATCCGACCGATATGGCGGGCCTGCGCGGCGCACGCTTCGTGGCAGCCATCGAAACTGAGCAGGGGCGACGCTGGGCCGAATCGAAGGTCAAGAACCTGACCGGGGGCGACAAGATTTCCGCGCGTTTTATGCGCCAGGACTTCTTCGAGTTCTTCCCGCAGTTCAAGTTGTTCGTGGCGGGCAACCACAAGCCGGCCATTCGCAACATTGACGAGGCGATGAAGCGGCGCCTGCATCTGATCCCGTTCACGATCACCGTGCCGCCCGATCGCCGCGACAAGCATCTCCAGCAGAAATTGCTGGCCGAGCGTGACGGCATCTTGGCTTGGGCGGTGCAGGGCTGTCTCGACTGGCAACGCCTGGGGCGGCTCGATCCTCCCCAGCGGGTCGTGGAGGCAACTGAGGAGTACTTCGAAGCCGAGGATGCACTGGGCCGCTGGCTGGATGAGTGTTGCGTGCGCGAGCCCAACGCCAAGTCGCTGACTGCTGAACTGTTCACCGACTGGAAGCAGTGGTCGGAAGCTGCGGGCGAATTCAGCGGGTCGCAGCGGCGTTTTTCCGATTTGCTCATCACCCGCGGAATTGAAAAATGGCGCAACAGGGTGGGTGTGCGGGGATTTCAGGGGATCGGCCTCAAGAACCCGCCCGTGCCCGCTTACACCCCTTACGCAGACAACTGACGCACATGAAAAACCATCCGTCTGACGCAGCCGACGCTGTTTCACGTAACTCGCCACACGTGTGCGCGTGCACGCCTCATGGAATGTTTCGACAAACCGTGTCGGCTGCGTCAGACCGAGAGCAAGAAAGGATTGAACACATGAATACGACGATTCTGGCCCTCGATCTGGGCACAAATACCGGGTGGGCACTGCACCATCTGGACCGCACCATCACCAGTGGCACCGAGCATTTCAAGCCGCAGCGGTTCGAGGGCGGCGGGATGCGTTTCCTCAGATTCAAGCGCTGGCTCAACGAACTGCTGTCGGCCAGCCACTCCATCAACGCGGTGTACTTCGAAGAGGTACGTCGTCACGCGGGCGTGGATGCCGCACACGCCTACGGCGGTTTTATGGGCCACCTCACCGCCTGGTGCGAGTACCACAACATTCCCTACCAGGGCGTGCCGGTCGGCACGATCAAGAAGCACGCCACCGGTAAAGGCAATGCCAGCAAGGACGACATGATCGCGGCAGTCGTCAAACGTGGCTTTACCCCTGCCGACGACAATGAAGCCGATGCCCTGTCGCTGTTGCACTGGGCCATCGAAACGCAGGAGGTATGAGATGAAAATCCCGGCAAACAACTATCGCTGCCCCCTCGGACGCCTGCAACCTCAGACCACCGATCTGGACATAATCAAACAAAGCGGCTGGCGTGACCAGCACATCCTTGTGGTGTCCGAGCAGGACGACCGGCTGGACTTCGTCGAGCGCGAGATCGTGCGCCGCATTGGTGAACGGCTCTATGGAGGGAAACGTCATGGCTGAGTGGACGATGGAGGATGTGGCGGCACGCTTCTCCGAGGCTGCCGAAACAGGGCGGCGACTGCCGCCGGTCAGAGTGCAGGGCTACTTCAGTGTGTGGCCTGCCTTCGCACGCAAAGAGTGGGAAGGATTCACAGACAGGGACTACGAGTACCGGCTAATGCCGCCCACCCCCGAGGCCATCGACCGGATGCTGGAGGCGATGCGCTGGGTGCAGTGGCTCGAGGAGGAGCAGCGACATCTGATCTGGATGCGTGCCAAGCAGCGCGAGTGGAAGGACGTCTGCCGTCGCTTCGGCTGCGACCGCACGACAGCGTGGCGGCGGTGGCAGAAAGCATTGCAAGTGGTCGCAGATCGGCTGAACCACATCGCAAGTCATGCCATAGTAATTTGACGTGAATTAGCGTGAGCGCGAGCAATGGAGGGACAATGAGAGAGGATGTGCGGATTTTGAGCGTGCAACATCTACCCCCGTTTTTGGGTAAGATAACGGCTATGATCTGGACAGCGATGCGGGTAGAGAAGTCCTCTCGAATTTCGAGGGGTCCTTCCTGCCCAGAATCCCATGCGGGAGGCGACAGCGCGGCATTGCTCTAGCGTCAGACTGCAAACCGAGGTTTGCAGGGTTTGCGGTTTGCACCCTCGCCACCATCCAGCACGCACTACGAACTCGCCCACGGTCTGAACGTCGGCGGGTTTTTTCATTTCAACGCAGCAGCGACGCTCGCGGCCCGTGACGGGGTTTTCCTCCTTTTACCCGTCCGGGCCGCACCTTTTTTGGAAACCCGAACTAAATATGCTCAACGTCGAGTACCGCAAGGTCGAGGCGCTGATCCCCTATGCCCGGAATCCGCGAACGCACAACGACGAGCAGGTGGCCAAGATCGCCGCCAGCATCGTCGAGTACGGTTGGACAAATCCGGTACTGGTGGATGGCGACAACGGCATCATCGCAGGCCACGGTCGGCTCGCTGCCGCACACAAGCTGGGCCTGTCCGAAGTGCCGGTGATTGAACTGGCGCATTTGTCGCCGACGCAAAAGCGTGCCTACGTGATCTCCGACAACCGCCTCGCGTTGGATGCTGGCTGGGATGACGCGATGCTGGCGCTGGAACTGGCCGAGTTGTCAGAAGCCGGGTTCGACCTCGCGCTTACCGGTTTCGAGGATGCCGAGATCGAAGCTTTGCTGGCAGATGGCGACCAGGAGCATAACGCCGACGAGCCAGATGCCGCCGACGATGTGCCAGACACCCCGACGAATCCAGTATCACGTACTGGCGACGTATGGGGCCTGGGGCAACATCGGCTGATCTGCGGCGACGCTGCCGACGCGGCTGTGATCACCAGCCTGATGCAGGGCGAGCAAGCCAAGCTCTGCGTCACCTCGCCGCCCTACGGTAACCAGCGTGACTACGTCAGCGGTGGCATCACCGATTGGGATGGCCTGATGCACAGTGTGTTCGCGCGCCTGCCAGTGGCCGAGGACGCGCAGGTGCTGGTCAACCTCGGGCTGATCCATCGCGATAACGAAGTCATCCCGTATTGGGATGGCTGGCTCGGGTGGATGCGCACGCAGGGTTGGCGGCGCTTTGCATGGTACGTCTGGGATCAGGGGCCTGGGATGCCCGGCGACTGGGCGGGACGTTTGGCCCCCAGCTTTGAATTCGTTTTCCATTTCAACCGCCACAGCCGCATACCTAACAAGATCGTCCCATGCAAACACGCCGGTCAGGATTCGCATCTGCGCCCGGATGGCTCATCCACCGCTATGCGTAGCAAAGATGGTGAGGTTGGAGGCTGGGCACATAAGGGTCAGCCCACCCAAGAAACCAAGATTCCCGACTCGGTGATCCGGGTGATGCGCCACAAGGGCAAGATCGGTCAGGACATCGACCACCCCGCTGTATTCCCAGTGGCGCTACCGGAATTCATCCTGGATTCCTACTCGGACGCTGACGACATCGTGTTCGAACCCTTTGGCGGCTCTGGAACGACGATGCTCGCTGCAGAGCGTACCGGGCGTCGGTGCCGTGCGGTCGAGATCGCCCCCGAATACGTGGACGTCGCGGTCAAGCGCTTCCAGCAGAATTTCCCGAGCGTGCCAGTGACGCTGCTCTCCAGCAGCCAGACCTTCGAGGCCGTCGCCGCCGAACGATTGGCAGAATCGGCGGTGTCGCCATGACCGCCTCGTGGCTTGCTGACAAAATCGAGCAGTGGCCAACCGCCAAACTGCTGCCCTACGCCCGCAACGCGCGAACGCATTCCGAGGAGCAGGTTGCGCAGATCGCTGCCTCGATTGCCGAGTTTGGCTTCACCAACCCCATTCTGGCCGGGGCCGATGGCGTGATCGTCGCTGGTCACGGACGGCTGGCCGCCGCCCACAAGCTCGGCCTGGAACTGGTGCCGGTCGTGGTACTGGAGCACCTGAGTCCCACCCAGCGTCGTGCGCTGGTGATCGCCGACAACCGGATAGCCGAGAACGCGGGCTGGGACGAAGCGATGCTGCGCATTGAATTGGTGACGCTGCAGGACGATGACTTCGATGTGTCGCTGACCGGCTTCGACGCGGATGCGCTGGCCGACTTGCTGGCGGATGAGGATGGCAACGGTGACGGTGAGACTGACGACGATGCCGTGCCAGAGATTACCGAGACACCGATCTCCCGTCCGGGGGATGTCTGGGTATTGGGTGGTCACCGTCTGCTGTGCGGCGACTCAACAAAAGCAGAGTGCTTCGAGCAGCTACTCCAGGGCGAGCAGGTGGACATGGTATTCACCGACCCACCCTACAACGTGAACTACGCCAACACGGCCAAGGACAAGATGCGCGGCACCAACCGCGCGATCCTGAACGATAACCTCGGGGATGGCTTCTACGATTTCCTGCTGGCGGCGTTGACGCCGACCATCGCCAACTGCCGGGGCGGCATCTACGTGGCGATGTCTTCCAGTGAACTGGATGTGCTGCAGTCAGCCTTCCGCGAGGCGGGCGGCAAGTGGTCGACCTTCGTGATCTGGGCCAAGAACACTTTCACACTGGGCCGCTCCGATTACCAGCGCCAGTACGAGCCGATCCTATACGGATGGCCCGAAGGCGCGACGCGCCACTGGTGTGGGGATCGCGACCAGAGCGACGTCTGGCAGATCAAGAAGCCGCACAAGAACGATTTGCACCCGACGATGAAGCCGGTGGAACTGGTGGAGCGTGCCATCCGCAATTCGAGCCGCCCGGGCAACGTGGTGCTCGACCCCTTCGGTGGCTCCGGCACGACGCTGATCGCCGCCGAGAAATCGGGACGGCAGGCACGCTTGATCGAACTCGACCCCAAGTACGTCGATGTGATCGTGCGGCGCTGGCAGGATTTTGCTGGTGGTCGGGCCACCCGGCAATCGGATGGGGCGGCCTTCGACGATCTGTCAGGACTCGGGGAAATTCGGGTAGAGGTCGCCACTGCTGATGTCGGCGACGTAAGTGACATCGTGGAACTCGCTGGCGTGGTCGGCGAGGATGACGCCGCCAACTGATTTGATCGCCACCCCGTACTTGCGGGTGAGTGCGGTCAGTTCGGCGACGAATTGCTCGTAGTTGGCTTCGACGTTACGTGTGGTGGTAATGGCGGCCATGTCGTGCTCCTCAGGCAGCCAGTGCTTCTTCGGCGATCTCGCAGTGGATCACAAAGCCTGTCAGGTAGGGCAGGCCGCGCGGGATGCCATAGTCGCGGGAGGTCACTCGGCCAATCGTCCAGTCCATCCACCGGGCAACCGCCGCGTGGATCGCTTGCTCGACGCTGTTGCCGACCAGCATCTGGTTGAGGACGTCATCTGCAAAATGCCGCCCGTGGCGACTGTCGAGGAATGCCCTGACCGATTCGAGGGGCTGGCAGGTGGCATCCGAGATCGCGGTCATCGCGCAGGGCCAGGCGGCTTGGGCGTTTTCGTTCATCGTGCCCCAAAAGCCCCAGTCTTCGTTCTGGGTGGTGGGGATCTGGTTGGTGGTGTTCATCGTTTTCTCCTTCGGGTTGATCGTTGCGACACCCGTAGTAACGCGCTGTTCGATTGAGAAGCCAAGCGGATATCGAATCATTCTTGCGGGGGCGACCGATGGCGCTGGCCGCCCCGTCCGCGATCACGCGATCCGGTAGATGCGCTCGCCGCCTTCAAGTTTTTCCGAGGTGATGGTGAGCCCCAGTTTCTTCTTGAAGGCTCCGGCGAAGGTGCCACGCACGGTGTGCGCTTGCCAGCCGGTGGTCTCGCAGAGTTGGCGCACCGTTGCGCCCTCGGGACGCTGCAGCATCTGGATCACGGTGGCCTGCTTGCTGTTTTCGCGGGTGCGGGGCTTGGTGTCGGCGTGCTCTTGCGCCCACGTGGCCTCTGCAGCCGTCACGGCGGCCTCGATCTCAGGGTCTGCATCCAAGGGCGCAGGCGCGGGGCGTGCGCAGCCCAGGGCGTCGTAGCCCTCGGCGGTGACGAACCAGTCGGTGCCGTTGGTCGTGATGAGGGCGCGGTTGAACAGCCCGTCGAGGACTTTCTTGCGCGCACCGCCTTTGATGTTGTCTGGGAACGAGTCGAGTTTGCCATCGCTGTGGTGAATGGCTTGGGCAAGGACGGCGTGCTGGGTAACGGTGAGTTGGGTAGTAGTCATTTGGTACTCCTGCGTGGTGATTGATGGTGTGGTGATGAACGCGCTGTTCGCGAGTGAAGCCAAGCATTTCTGCGCCCGGCTTCGATCTTCTTTCAATCGTCGCTGGCGATCTCCGACTCACGGGCCTGGGGCATCGAAACCCCGAGTTCGACGCCAGCCTTGAAGGCAGCCTCCAGGGCGTCGCGGATGCACCAGACCGCTGTGTCATGGAAGTCGAGGCGGTCCGACTTGCGGGTTTCCAAAGTTTCGATCCCGAGGTGCTTCTGTGCGATCAGGGTCAGGAGGGTGTCAATCTGGCTCATGGTGTTGTCCTTGTGATGTCGTTGATGACGAACACATGAATGCGCTGTTCAAACCCAAAGCCAAGCTCAATCTGATTGAGATTCGCGCCAATGCTTGATGGAGATCATGGGACTGTCGATTCGCGCCTATGCCCGGCACCGAGGGGTGTCGGACACCGCTGTGCACAAGGCCATTCGTGCCGGGCGGATCACACCGGAGGCTGATGGCAGCATCGATCCAGACCGCGCCGACCGGGAGTGGGCAAGAAATTCCGACACGCCAAAGGAAGGCACCAAGCGCCGCGCTGAGACGGCCACGGTCAAGGAACCCGCCGGTGAATCGACGGCACCTGCCCTGAACACAGGGGGCACGTCGCTGCTGCAGGCCCGCACGGTCAATGAAGTGGTCAAGGCGCAAACCAACAAGGTGCGCTTGGCCCGCCTCAAGGGTGAACTGGTCGACCGACCCCAGGCCATCGCCCACGTTTTCAAACTGGCTCGCTCCGAACGGGATGCCTGGCTCAATTGGCCAGCACGTATCTCGGCACAGATGGCATCGAAGCTCGGCGTCGATGCCCACACACTGCACGTCGCACTGGAAAACGCCGTGCGGGAACACTTGCAGGAACTGGGCGATGTTCGCCCTCGGGTGGATTGATGCTGGAAACCAATTACGAAGGCGGGCTCGATATCGATCGTGCCTGGCGCGAGGGTCTGACCCCCGATCCACTGCTCACGGTGTCCGAATGGTCCGATCGGCACCGGATGCTATCCAGCAAGGCGTCCGCTGAACCGGGGCGCTGGCGCACGAGCCGCACGCCGTACCTCAAGGCGATCATGGATTGCCTGTCGCCGATGTCGGCGGTGGAACGCATTGTGTTCATGAAGGCCGCGCAGCTGGGCGCGACCGAGATGGGCAACAACTGGATCGGCTACGTGATCCATCACGCCCCTGGCCCAATGATGGCCGTGTCGCCCACGGTGGAGATGGCCAAGCGCAACTCCAAGCAGCGCATAGATCCGCTGATCGAGGAGTCGCCGGTACTGGCCGAACTGATCGCGCCGTCCCGGAGCCGCGATGCCGGCAACACCATTCTGGCGAAGGAGTTTCGCGGCGGCGTGCTGGTGATGACTGGCGCGAACAGCGCTGTTGGCCTGCGCTCGATGCCGGTGCGTTACCTGTTTCTCGATGAGGTCGATGGTTACCCGTCTGATGTCGATGGAGAGGGCGATGCGATCTCGCTGGCCGAGGCCCGCACCCGCACCTTCGCCCGTCGCAAAATATTCATCGTGTCGACGCCGACGATTGCCGGCGCGAGCAGCATCGAACGGGAGTTTGATGCCAGTGACCAGCGCCGTTATTTCCTGCCGTGCCCCCATTGCTCGCACCGGCAGTGGTTGCGCTTCGAACAACTGCGCTGGGAGAAATGGCAGCCGGAGTCGGCGGCCTACATCTGCGAATCCTGCGAAGAACCGATCGCGGAGCAGCACAAAACCTGGATGCTGGAGCATGGAGAGTGGCGTGCGCTTGTGCCGGAGAATGGAGCCAAGACGGCTGGATTCCACTTGTCGTCGCTCTACAGTCCGGTCGGCTGGCGCAGCTGGCGGGAGATTGCCGCTGCCTGGGAGAGTGCAGTGGACAAGGAATCCGGTTCGGCTGCGGCCATCAAAACTTTCAAAAACACCGAGCTTGGTGAAACGTGGGTCGAGGAAGGTGAAGCACCCGATTGGCAGCGCTTGATTGAACGACGGGAGGACTATCCGCTGGGCAACATTCCGGTTGGAGGCTTGCTGCTGGTCGGCGGCGCCGACGTCCAGAAAGATCGCATCGAGGCCTCGATCTGGGCCTTCGGGCGCAGCAAGGAGTCGTGGCTCGTCGAGCACCGCGTGCTGATGGGCGACACCGCCCGAGATACAGTATGGAAACAGTTGGCTGAACTGCTCAGCGAAACCTGGACGCATGCATCAGGCGCATCTTTGCCACTGGCGCGTTTCGCCCTCGACACCGGCTTTGCCACCCAGGAGTCCTATGCCTTCGTGCGGGCCGTGCGGGATTCCCGGGTAATGGCCGTCAAGGGCGTGGCTCGCGGGGCAGCATTGGTCGGCACGCCGACAGCAGTTGACGCGACGACCGGCGGCAAGAAGCTGCGCCGAGGCATCAAGGTCTTCTCGGTCGCAGGCGGCATCGCCAAACTGGAGTTCTACAACAACCTGCGCAAAAGCATCGACACCGACGAGGATGGCGTCGTCCGCTTCCCCGCCGGTTTCGTGCATCTGCCCAATGTCGATGCCGAGTTCATCCAGCAACTGTGTGCCGAGCAACTCATCACTCGCCGCGACCGCAACGGCTTCGCGCACCGCGAGTGGCAGAAAATGCGCGAGCGTAATGAAGCCCTGGACTGCTATGTCTATGCCCGGGCGGCAGCCGCTGCCTCGGGGCTTGACCGTTTCGAGGAACGTCACTGGCGTGAATTGGAACGGCAGTTGGGTCTTGACCGCCCGCCAGATTCGCCACCGATCGATATTAAATCCACCCAAGAGGCCACCCATCGCGGTGGTCTCGCTGTTTCTGAAACCCAAAAACCAGTGCGCCGCGTGATCCGCAGCCGCTGGCTTAGTTGATCCACCCACCCCCAAGGAGAACGCAGCATGAGTTTACAAACACAGATCCACAGCCTGGTCATTCGTCTATCCGACGAGTTCAAGTCCGTTTATCAGAAAATCGGCAACTTATCTTCGCTATCGACCACCGACAAGTCGACCCTGGTCGCGGCGATCAATGAGTTGAAGGTCGCCATCGTCACGGCTGCCGCCATTGACGATGCTCAGATTTCGACTGCGACCACTTACTCGTCCTCGAAAATCGTCGAGCGGCTGGATGCCCTCAAAACTGAAATCCTCGGTGGGGCCGATGCGGCCTACGACACCCTGGTGGAAATCCAGCAACTGCTGACCAACGGTGCGAGTGGCCTTGATGCACTCCTCGCTGCTGTGAGCAACCGGGTGCGGTTCGATGCCGTGCAGTCGCTGACTGCATTGGAGCAGGCACAAGCGCTTACCAATATCGGCGCAGTCGCGTCTTCCGACGTCGGCGACACCAGCACCGATTTCGTCGCCATCTTCGAAGCCGCCCTGGCAGCGTGAGGAGGAACTGAACCATGAGTCTCATCTCCCAACTCAAGACACTGGCCACCCGGGTCGGCACCGAGATCAAGGGTCTGGTACGCCCCGATAATCCAGGTCTGGCCCAGGCCTGGGTGAGCTTTGGCTATGTGGGCGGCACAATCGTGATCAGTGCCTCACACAACGTTTCGGGGGTCACACGGCTCGCGGCAGGACGCTACCGGATCACCTTTGCGACCCCGTTCGTGGATGCCAATTACTGCTGGGTGGCCTTTGCCCGCAGCACCGCCAACTCCGGCACTGCCCGAACGGCGATCGCTCGATCCACGTCGGATGCCAAGACCGCCACACACGTTGAGATCATCTGCGCAACCGGGAGCACCTCGTTGGCAGACACCACCGAAATGAATCTTGTGGTGTATCGCTGATGGCCTACACCCCAGAACAACTCACCGCCCTCGAGGCCGCTCTGGCCAAGGGCGAAAAGCGCGTCACCTTCGGCGATAAGACCGTCGAGTACCGCTCCGTCGAAGAACTGCGCATCGCCATTCGCGAGGTCGAACGCGGTCTGGCCGAACAGGCGACTGCCACGGGGTTGTTGCCTTTCCCGCCGCGCCAGATTCGCGTTACCACAAACAAGGGGCTCTGATGGGTTTCTTCTCCAACATCAAACGCCGGCTGTACGGCGGCACGCCTACCTACGACGGCGTGGGCTTCGGTCGCCGCACCCTGGCATGGATGCCGGGCAATCTGGGCGCAGTGGCGACACTGGCTTACGCCCAGGACGAACTGCGCGCCAAGAGCCGAGATCTGGTGCGCCGTAATGCCTGGGCCGCCGCCGGCATCGAGGCCTACGTGGCCAACGCCATCGGCACTGGTATCAAACCGCAGTCGATGGTGACGGACAGCGCTTTACGCGAGGCGATTCATTCCGTCTGGTGGGACTGGTGTGAGGAAGCGGATGCGGCGGGATTGACTGACTTTTACGGCCTGCAAGCGATGGCGCTGCGAGCAATGCTGGAAGGTGGCGAGGCATTCATCCGCATCCGCTACCGACGGCCTGACGACGGTCTCGTCGTCCCCATGCAGTTGCAGGTGCTCGAACCCGAGCATGTGCCGGTGACCTACAACGCCGTCGCCGACAATGGCAATGCGATCCGCTGTGGCATCGAGTTCGACAGTCTTGGTCGGCGTGTGGCGTACTGGATGTATCGCTCACACCCGAATGACGCGCTGCTCACGCCCATGAGCGGGCAAGGCGGCAGCCTCACCCCGATGCGCGTACCCGCTACTGAAGTCATCCACTTGTTCCGCCCACTGCGCCCCGGCCAGATTCGCGGCGAGCCGTGGCTGACGCGGGCCTTGGTCAAGCTCAATGAACTGGATCAATACGACGATGCGGAACTGGTGCGCAAGAAAACTGCTGCCATGTTCGCGGGTTTTATTACGCGCTTGTCGCCCGAGGATAGCCTACTGGGTGAGGGACTCGCCGACTCGAATGGGGTGGCGCTCGCCGGCCTGGAGCCGGGCACGATGCAAATCCTCGAACCCGGAGAGGATATCAAGTTCTCGCAACCCGCCGATGTCGGCGGATCCTACTCGGAGTTTCTGCGCATGCAGTTCCGGGCGGTGGCCGCCGCCATGGGCATCACTTACGAGATGCTCACCGGCGATCTGACGCAGGTGAACTATTCCAGCATCCGCGCAGGACTGCTCGAATTTCGCCGCCGCTGCGAGGCCATCCAGCATCACGTCATCGTGCACCAGTTCTGCCGCCCACTGTGGCGCGCATTTCTGGAGCAGGCCGTGCTGGCGGGTGCACTCACCTTGCCAGGCTACGCCCGCCGGCGTCGCGAATATGGGTCGGTGAAATGGATCCCGCAGGGCTGGCAGTGGGTCGATCCGATGAAGGAAACCGAGGCCATGAAGTCTGCAATTCGCTCCGGCCTGATGTCACGTTCGGAAGCAATCTCGGCCAACGGCTATGACGCCGAGGATGTCGATCGGGAGGTCGCGGCAGACAACGCCCGCGCGGATGCGCTTGGGTTGGTGTTCGATTCCGACCCGCGCCACGGCAAGGCGGGCGAAGTACAACCGTCGACTGATCAACCACCACAGGGGCAGTAGATCATGCAGCTACCTCATATTGCGGCGCGTCTCTATGGCACGCCGCTTCTCATCAACCGCGCCAAACTCGATGTGATTCTCGCGGTGCTTGGCGATCGCATCGGCATCTCGGGCGTGGCGGTGAGTGACATACCCAAGCTCGATGCGACGCTGCCTGCGAGCCGTCCTGGATTCCCGGACAGATCACCCGGCATCGCCGTCATTCCCGTACAGGGAACACTGGTCAAGCGCACCCTGGGGCTGGAAGCGGCGTCCGGCCTCACGAGCTACCTCGATATCGGCGCGATGCTAGATGCTGCCGTGCGAGACCCCAATGTGCGCGGCATTCTGCTCGACGTCGACTCACCAGGCGGCGAGACCGGCGGCGTGTTCGAACTGGCCGAAGCTGTGCGCGCCGCAACCGCCGTCAAGCCGGTGTGGGCGGTCGCCAATGACAGTAGCTTCTCCGCAGCCTACGCCATCGCCTGCGCGGCGCAACGCTTGATCGTCACCCGCACCGGCGGCGTGGGCAGCATCGGCGTGATCGCCCTGCACGTCGACCAGTCCGTGGCCGATGCGCAAGACGGGATTCGCTACACGGCAATCACCGCAGGCGCACGCAAGAACGACTACTCGCCGCATGAACCGCTTTCAACCGAAGCGCAGACGCGCTTGCAGACCGAGGTGAACCGCCTCTATGACATCTTCGTGACGCACGTCGCCGTCATGCGCGGCATCACCGAGGATGCGGTGCGCGCCACTGAAGCCGGCCTCTACTTCGGCCCAGAAGGCATAGAGGGCGCACTGGCAGATGCAGTCGGCAGCTTCGATGAGGCACTCACCGAATTCACCACCTTTCTCACCCCGCAGGGCCGTTCGCGCAGTCTGGTCCGGGCGCAATCTCTGGTCGGCTGCGCATCCCCTTCTCAACAGGAGTTCGACATGCAGCAAACAAATCACGAAGCACACGAGGCACCGGCGCAAGAATCCGTCGACGCCCCTGGAACCATCACGGTCGACGAATCTGCACAGCTAGTCGCTGAAGCAAGGCAAGACTTGCGACGCGAAGCACAGGGGATTGCAGAACTCTGCCTACTGGCAGGCGTGCCCGACAAATCCGCCGAATTCATCGCGGCGGGCATACGGGAAGCCGATGTGCGCCAACTGCTCCTCACGATGAAGGCCGCGAATCAGTCGCCGGAGATTCTCTCCACCCTCGATCCGGACAAGTCCTTCGATGCCGAGTCGCCCACGTCACCCAACAACCCGCTGATCTCGGCGGTCAAAAAAATTACCGGAAAGGAGTAACGAATCATGGCTGTCATCAGTGAAACCCCGAATCTTGCCGATCTTCTCAAATACGAGGAGGACTGCCTCAATTACTCGCGGAACAGCGAAACCATCGCCGCTGGTCAGAATCTCGGCCTCGGCACAGTGGTAGGCAGAAAGACCACTGGTAGCAAAATTTATGCGCTGAACCCGGCCGGCACGGATGGCACCGAAGCCGCCGTCGGCATCTTGATCGAACCCGTCGATGCAACATTGATTGACACGACTTGCCTCATCGTCGCGCGGCACGCCATCGTTGCTGACAAGGCCGTGATCTGGCCATCTGGCATCACCGCTGCGAAGAAGGCTGCGGCCATCGCGCAACTGGAAACCCTCGGTATTCTGATCCGCCCATCGGCCTGATCTTCTCTCACCCCACTGTGATCCCAAGCCGCCCGCGAAGCGGTTTTTTAAGTCTGGAGAACCGACATGCAGAACCCTTTTACCAATCCCGCCTTCTCGATGGCGAGCCTCACCGCTGCGATCAACCTCATCCCCAACCGCTACGGACGGCTGGAGCAGATAGGCCTGTTCGTGCCCCGCCCGGTTATTCACCGCAACGTCATCGTCGAGGAGATGCATGGCATCCTGAACCTGTTGCCGACGCTGCCACCCGGCTCGCCGGGGACGGTGGGTACCCAGGGGAAACGCAAGGTACGCTCGTTCATCGTGCCCCACATTCCCCACGACGACGTGGTACTGCCCGAGGAAGTCCAGGGCATTCGTGCCTTTGGCTCGGAGAATCAGACCGAGGCGATTGCCGGGGTCATGGCACGCAAGCTCGAAACCATGCGCAACAAGCACGCCATCACCCTGGAACACCTGCGCATGGGCGCGCTCAAGGGGCAGATTCTGGATGCCGATGGCAGCGTAATCTACGACCTGTTTGCCGAGTTCAACGTCACGCAGGCGTCGGTCAACTTCCAGTTGGGCACCGCCACGACCAAGGTCAAGCCGAAGTGCAACGAGGTGCTGCGCACCATCGAGAAGAACCTGATGGGCGAGGTGGCGACCGGCGTGCGCGTGCTGTGCTCGACGCAGTTCTTCGATGCCTTGACCTCCCACGACAATATCGAGAAGGCCTTCGCTTTCTACCAGCAAGGCGCGGCACTGGTGGACGACACCCGCAACGGCTTCCGCTTCGGCGGACTCACGTTCGAGGAATACGTGGGCTTCGCCACCGATGCCGCCGGCAACGTGCGCAAGTTCATCCAGGACGGTGAAGCCATTGCTTTCCCCGAGGGTACGATGGACACCTTCGGCACCTACTTCGCACCCGCCGACTTCAACGAAACGGTGAACACCCTCGGTCAGCCCCTCTACGCCAAACAGGAGCCGCGCAAGTTCGATCGTGGTACTGACCTGCACACGCAGAGCAACCCGCTGCCGATGTGCCATCGCCCGGGTGTGCTGGTGAAACTCACGATGTCTTGATCGTGCGTTTGCGTTCCGCCGTGTAATGCCACCACGGATGCGGCGGATCACCAGCCATAAATCGGGTAGCCGCAATAAATGTGTCGAGTACGCACGGATCCTGGCGCACGCCGGTGTGGAGGCACAGATCCTGGTAGATCGCATAGGGATCCCGTCCGACCAACGCGGCCGGCGTTGCGATGCCTAACTGCCTCAGATCTCGCGCCATCGCCGGTCCGATATTGGGAATCGACTCCAGCGTCGTCACCTCTGCCGTGCGCTTTGCTTTCGTGACCATCGTGCCCCCTGTTTGGAAAATTGTGCCATGACCACGTCTAATTGTCTCACCACCCTCTACGACGCAGCCGCCAGTGCAGGACTGCTTACGCCAGCCGTGTTCGGGGGCATGAGCGTGATGGTCGATTTCCGTGCGCCCGATGAGGACGTACTCGATGGCCTGGGCATCTCGCGCAACTACAGCATCCGCTATCCCGTGAGTTGGCTACCTCAACTTGCGGCAGGAGACAGCCTGGAAATCGCGAGTCAAAGCTATCGCGTGCGAGAAATCACCGCATTGGGGGATGGAACAGAACAGCGGGCGACACTCACCCGCCTCTGATTTATTTACCTCCCCAGGCATTCCAGAGGATGCGCTGGATCGCGGCATTGGCGGCACGATGGTCGAATAGTTCGGCATTGAATGTCCCCCCTGCCCATATCAGCAATTCTTTGGCTTCCTCAGAGTGCGGCTTGCCCAGAACGGTTTCAAGAAACGCTTGGTAGCCATGCGCACCACCCACATCCTCGGGCGGACAGGCCCGCGCACCGCCCTCGAGCCAAGCGTGGCCGTGGGGATCACCCTCGACCGACTCGATCTTTTCGACAGTGATGGGGTGATTCCAACTGTCGCCGAAGTCGTAGAGGTAGACAAATTGGTCGCCCACGTCCAGCAAACGGTTGAGATAGGCCTTGCGCTCGTCTCGGATCTCGATGTCGTCGACAAGATCGTGAGGATGGGACGGCGCATAGCGGATATCACGGATGGTGAATTCATGCAGGTGGGCATCAGTCCAGCCGAAAGCTGCCTGGATGAAATGGTGCAGCTTGGCAAGACTCACCCGCCCATCCACGACCATACGCCGCCAGATCGCTGGCTGGATTTCATCCGGATGCAATTCGATGCGCAGGGTGCAGAGGCAGGGCGCACTGGTGCTGGACCGGTGTCTTTTTTTGGGATGCTCAGCCATGACGGTACTCGATCCATTTCGATGCGCCCATTTTACGTCTCCAGGAAGGAAATCCAATGGCGAACTCGATCCGCGAACAAATTCTTCAGGCATTCGTGGAAACCCTTCTGCCAGCCGCAATGGCAGAGAACGCGACACTCCATCGTTCGCCCCCAACCGGCATCACGCGCGAGCAATCTCCGGCGCTGCTGGTATTTCCCGAGTCGGATGCCATCGCCCAGCAACCCAACGACCGCGTCGAGCGGCAGTTGGTCGTGCGGGTGGTGGCGCTGGCGCGTGAAACCAGCAGCGAAGCGCCGGAGGTGATCGCCGATCGGCTCCTGGTGGCGGCCCACGCGGCGCTGTTCAGCAACGTCAATCTCGGCGGTTTATGTCTGGGCATCAAGGAACTGGACTGCGAGTGGGACGTGGAGGACGCCGATGCTACGGCAGCCGCCATTCCGGCCCGCTACCAGATCACCTACCGGACGCTGGCCGCCAATCTCTCATTCCAAGGATGAAACCCATGCAAGTCGAACTCCTGAAACCCCATACGCACGCCAGCACCGTCTACCCGCCGGGCGGAGTCATCGCGCTCGACGAGGATCTGGCGAAGTGGCTGGTGGATACCGGTATTGCCCGGCCCACCAGCGACCATCAGACCCCAAAACCCATTAACCGCAATGAGGAGAAATCCAAGTGAGCTATTACGCATCGTTTCAAGGCCGGGTCTACCTCGGCAAGCGCAACATCAACGGTCAACCCATCGAGGTGCGCAGTCCCGGCAACGTTGCCGATCTGAAGCTGTCGCTCAAAACCGAAGTGCTGGAACACTATGAGTCGCAGTCGGGTCAGCGCTCGCTCGACCACCGCATGATCAAGAGCAAGTCGGCCACCATCAGCCTCTCCATCGAGGAATTCACGAAAGAAAACCTCGCGCTCGCCCTCTACGGTACGCACGTCGCCACGGCGGGCGGCAGCGTGACGGATGAGCCGGTGGGTGGTGCGACCCCGGTGGTCGGTGACCGCTACTTCCTCGCCCATCCCAAGGTATCCACACTGATCATGAAGGATTCTGCCGGCACGCCGGCAACACTCACGCTCGGCACGCACTACACCGCTGACACCGATTTCGGCGCGATCCAGTTTCTGGATACCGCAAGCTTCACCGCACCGTTTAAGGCGAGTTATGCCTTCGGCGATGTATCCGAGATTGGCATCTTCACGCAGCCGCTGCCCGAGCGTTATCTGCGGATGGAAGCCATCAATACCGCCCAGAGCAACGACCGCGTGCTGGTCGAACTGTATCGCGTGGCATTCAATCCATTGAAGGAACTGGATCTCATCTCGAGTGCTTACAACAAGTTCGATCTGGAAGGCTCGCTCCTCGCTGATTCAACAAAACCTTACGATGCGGTACTCGGCCAGTTCGGCCGAATCGTGCAGATCTGATCATGGACACTCAAACCTTCGCGGCCCTGCCGCCGGTGCCCGAGACCGTGACCATCGGGGGCGAGACACTGGACATCACGCCGCTTAAGGTTGGTGAACTGCCAGCCTTCGCTCGGGCGGTGCGTCCGGTCGCCTCGAAACTCACGCCCGATCCCGACTGGCTGCGCCTGTTATCCGAGGACGGCGATTCGGTGATTCTTGCACTGGCCATCGCCTGCCGGCGACCTCCGAAATGGGTTGCAGCACTGGCGCTGGATGAGGCCATTCATTTGGCGGAAGCGGTGTTCGAGGCGAATGCCGATTTTTTTATACGCCGCGTGGTGCCGGAGATCACGCGGGTCAGCCAGCGGATCGGCGTGATGATCCCTGGAGCGATGCCATCCACCGACTCCTCCGGGCAGGGCACCGCTACCCCGACATCCTGACTTACACGCTCGCGCAGATGCGCGCATTTCTTGCCGCCGTCGACAGAAGTGAACGGGACGACCTTGCCGCGCAGTTCGCGCTCATGGTGACCGCACAGCGCGGCGGCAGTGACGAAATCAAACACCTCATCAAAGATCTGAAGCGATGAAACTCTCCCTCACCACATCCGGTTTGCTGGACCCGAAACAGCTCGATAGTTGGGTGCCGGAGAAGCGTCGTGCTATCCGCAAGGCGGTTGAGGCCGGCATGAAAACCGGTGGTAAGGAAATCGTAGATGCCGCTCGAAATAAGATGCAGTCAGCGTTCAAAGTGAGAAAAGCGGGGTTTCTCAATTCGATGCGGCACAAGCTCTATGCCGGCAGCCCCGAGAAATTCCCGGCACTCCTCATCGGCTCGAAAATTCCCTGGCTGGGCATCCACGTCCGGGGCGGCACCATCAGCGGAAAAATGCTGATCCCGCTCACCGAGGAAGGCCGTCGCATGGGTCGCAAGGCATTCCAGCGCGTGATTGACGGTCTGATGCGCTCCGGCAACGCCTTCTTCATCCATAAAAACGGAAAGGTGATTCTGATGGCGGAAAACATCAAGGAGAACGCCGCCGAGTTGCGCCGGTTTAAGCGTGCCGAGCGGGTCCGCACGGGTGCCAAATCCATCAAGCGCGGCCAGGAAATTCCCATCGCCGTACTGGTGTCCAGCGTGATCCTGAGCGGAAGGTTCGACCTTCCTGGCGTGGTGCAGGCGAACTTGCCCATGCTCTCCACCTCCATTCTTAAGCAACTCTCTGCCAATGGCCTCTGAACGCGCACAGATTCTGATTACTGCCGTCGACCAGACCCGGCAGGCATTCGACTCCGTCAAGGGCAACCTGGAAGGTTTATCGAGTGCGGCAAGCAAGGTCAGCGGTCTGCTGGCGGGTCTCGGGGCGGCATTCTCGCTCGCGGGCATGATCGCAGCAGGCAAGCACGCGCTTGAAACCGCAGACAACCTGGCCAAGCTCTCGCAAAAAACCGGGATCTCCGTCGAGTCCTTGTCGCTGCTGAAACCCATCGCCGAGCAGGCCGGAACCACATTGGAAGGCTTGGCGACCGGCATCAAGAAGCTCTCGACCGCGATGGTCGAGGCGGCGGGCGGTTCGAAGGAGCAAGTCGAGTTATTCGCTCGCCTGGGCGTGTCGGCCACGAATGCGGCAGGACAGTTGCGCCCCACTGAGGACGTGCTGCTCGATCTGGCCGACGCCTTTGCCGCCATGCCCGACGGGGCCGAGAAGTCTGCGCTGGCCGTAAAACTGTTCGGCAAGAGCGGCGTCGAGTTGATCCCGTTTCTGAACCAGGGCCGTGCCGGCATCGAGGAACTCCGGCAGAAGTTCAAGGAACTGGGCCTCGAGATCAGCGGCAACACGGCGCGTGCTGCTGAGAAATTCAACGACACGATGGACACGGTCAAGCAGGCGCTGCACGGCATCGCCATGAAAGTGGCCGAGGCCGCATTGCCGGCCTTGCAGAAATTGGCCGACGCGCTGGTAGCGCTCGCCAGTCATGGTGAAGAAATCATGACTGCTGTGCGGTTGCTCGGGGAAATCCTCGTTGCTGCGTTGGCCGTCAAAGGGGTGGCAGCCCTGGCCAAGCTACTTGAATCGGTGAATGTCCTCAAAGCGGCGTTCATGCGCTTCCTGCCAGTACTGGCGGCAGTCGCCGTGTGGGAGATGGGGCGCGGCCTCGTCAAGATGGTGCAGGATATTCGCGAAACCGATCGCGCTATCGACCAGATGGCCCGCAATCAAGCGGCGTTGAAGCAGTTGTCGGCAGCGTTGGATGAATTAGCCAGCACCGGAACGATCTCCGTCAAAACACAGATGGCGCTGGCCGCGCAAGCCGCCGAACGATTGAAAGCGGCGTTGCCCGGTACCGCCGATGCCCTGCGCGCCATCGGGGGCGCGGCGACCCAAGCTGGTGAAGCCATCCGAAAATCGCTGGATGAAGAAACCAAGAAGGCCGCCGAGACCGTCAAGCAGTTATCTGCCAGCTACAAGCAGGTCGCCGCGGACATCAAAACGATCTGGGACGCGCGTGTTGCCGAGATCGAGTCCAACTACAAGCGGGAGGAAGCTGCAGCACAGAACGCGGCGCGTTCCGAATCGGCTGCCATCCGTGAGTCGACACAATCCCTGCTCGCCGCTGAGCGCGAGAAGCTCGCGGCGGTGGAAGCCGGTTCCAAGCAGATGGAGTCTGCCTGGAAAACCACCTACGGCCAGGCCATCGCCTTGGCCCGTGCTGCAGGACAGGACGTGCAGGCTATCGAGCGCCAGGCAGTCGAGGCCCGGATTGCCATCTACAGCCAACTGGAGTCGGCCTATCGCAGCACCGTCGACCGGCTGATCGCCGAGGAGCAACGCCATCTTGCTGCAGCCAAAGCCGCCGATGAGGCCCGGCTGAATCTGCGCCTCTCGGTCGAGGATCGCATTCGCGAACTGTCCCGCAAGGGCATGGACGAATATGCGGCCTATCAAGATCGGCTGCGCCAGATTGACGAGAAGCAGGCGCAGGCACGTGCTGCCTTGGCTGCCGGCAACTTCGAACAGGCCCGGAAACTCGCCGAGGAATCGATCGCGCTCGCCGAACGCTCGGCATCCGCTGTCACCAAGCAGGTCGAGCAAAACGGTAAGGCAATGACGCAGACCGTGGTGACGGATGCGCAGGCCGCTGCTACTGCCATCGGCCAGATCAAGGAGTCCGCCGGCATCGCCGATGCTGCGCTAAAGGGATTGGGTGACGCCCACAAGCTGGCGGCAACGAACGCGACTCTCGGCGCGGATGAAGCCAAGCGCGCGCTGGCCTCAGTATCCGATGAACTCGGCAAGCTACGCCAGCAGTTGCTGACGCAGGACAAGCTGAAGCTCGACGTCGACATCGAGGCCGCAAAAACCGGTATCGAAAAGTTGAAGGCGCTGACCGAGGCACTGCAGTTGATTACCAAGATTCAGGCCGATACCAAGGAAGCGGAAGCCTCCCTGGCGAAACTGAAGGACGACACGAACAATCTCGCCCTGATGGCCAAGGTCGAGGTCGACACCAGCAAGGTGATCGCGGATATCGGCACCTTGAAGAGCACGCTCTCCGGCGCCGGCGTGACTATCCCGACGATGGCCTCGTTCGACCAGCCTCGGGCGCAACTGGCCTCGTTCGTGCAGGACGCCAAAATCGCGCTCTCGGCACCGACCGAGGCGACTCACACACCCCGGCCCGATATGTCGCAGTACCAGTCCGCTGTTTCGGAACTCATGCGGCCGACCAGTAGCACGCACACCATCTATGTGACGAAGGTCTATACCAATGCTCAGGGTGGCCTGATCCAGAAATTGGCCGAGGGCGGGCAAGCCCTCACTGATGGATTCAAGCGTATGTCCGGCCGCATCTTCGGCCCGGGCACGGAAACCTCGGATTCGGTGCCCGCGCTCTTGTCCCAGGGCGAGTTTGTGATTCGGGCTGCGAGTGTCAGAAAATTCGGCGAGGGCTTCTTCGCGGCGCTCAATGCCGGATTTCTGCCGTCCATGCCGCGCTTCGCCGCTGGCGGCGCAGTGTCCCATGCCATCGCGCAATCGGCAATGGTGGCTGGGTCCTCGCCTGCGCCGACACGTGATGTTGTCGACCTGCGCTTCCACGTAGGAGGGAAACCGCACACCGTACAGTCGTCGCGGGAAACAGCGATGCAACTGGCGCAGGCGCTGCGCGAACTCTCCAGGGGGCTGTGATGAAAGCAGAGTCGCCAGTGATCGTGCCGGGCACGCCCGACTCGCCGCCCGTCGTGGACGGTTCGCCGTCGCAAGCGAGTGCTCTGATGCGATTCTTCGTCTGCCTGTGGCCCGACTTCTACGCCATGATGAATCTCTGCGACCGGGATCTCTACCAATGGATAGAGCGCTTTCCGTGGAACAACCGTCCCTGGTATCTCAGCAACGAGCAGCAGCGCATCGCCAACGCCGCCTATCAGCAGCAGTACCAGCAATGGTCAAGCTGCGAGGCCGGTCGTTACAGCAGTCAATCGGAGCCCAAATCCGGCATGCGCCTGGCGGTGTCGAGTCGCCTTGCCGGCAGCGGCATTGCTCACGACGAATCGGCATCTGCTGGCATCGCGGCACGTCTTTCCGTGTCATTCGCGCCGGGCTCTGGGCCGACACCACCGCCCCCCTGTACACCGGGATCGGACCCGACAACGTGGCCGAAGATCCCATTCCACTTTCTGCACAAAGTGGACAAATTGGGGATCAACTACTACCCACAAAACACAGTCGTCGAGTTCACATCCAACTACTCGGACACGTACTGGAAGGGCATCGGGCCATGGGAAGGCTCCAAGGTATTCATCGCCTGGTCGCTCAATGGCTGGTCACTCTCCAGCGTGCAGAACTACTTCCATATGGAAGCTAAAGTGCGAAGCAAAAAGGTATTCGATCACTGGGTGAGCTTCAAAACGATCAGCAACCCGGCCCCGCCGGCCAACCTGCTGCTTCGCAGCGAAACGTTCAATATCGGATCACTACAGGTGCAGACATCGGCGCCCTTCAACTGGAATGCGCCGGAAGGGCAGCGCGGCCAGGGTTGGCACATCTTCATCGAATACACCCACATCGAAAGCGATCAGAGCTGGGTGGTCGAGCGATGGCTGGAAACTGATGTCGGCTGGAACCCGGTCGGACTTGGAGGCTACAGCGCCGAGCACACTTTCTGGGACTACATCCCCAATGATCTTGGGTCCTTCAGTGAAGCCGATGGTTCTTGGTACCACAGGGTCTGCGTCTATGACTTCAAGCGCCTGCCGACAGCGGTCAGCGTACTCTACAACGGTGTACAGATGGAAAGCGGCTTCTCGTCTATCACCCCATTGATGACCACACCCTATGTGCCGGGCGTGAGCCAGTGTATCGCCAGTTGTGACGAAACCATCACGGTGCACACCGTTGGCGCTACCAAGGCCTCATTCCGGATCGTCGGTGTCGAGCCGGTTCCTGGTTTTGGAGTGCTGTTCAAAATCAAGGTGGTCAATGAACTACACTTTGCTGCCTGCATCGTGACGCCATTTCTGTCCGGCATCGGAGATCGCACCAGTTGGCAGAATAATGTGATGAACTTTTACATGCCGACCATGTGGGTCGTGCGCAATCTGGCGGCGTATTCGGAGAGCGACACGATCAGCATCTTGGTCCCCATGCAGATTGTTCACGACGGCGATTGGCCTTTGCTGGATATGCACTGGCGAATGTATATCGCCCAGGAAGCCTATCCGGCCCCTCTGAATCAGTGCGCCGACGGCATCTATGGTGGATGGCCAGGCGGGCCGAACCCCAATATCGGGTCATGGCCGCCGCCGGGATACAAGATTTCCAGCAACCCCGAGCAGTACGCATTCCTTCTTGCCGGGTATCTCGAAAATGGTGACAAGGTCTGGCACAGTTCCTGGGACTCGACCGTGGATACCAACCGGCTCCTGATGACGATGCCGGCACACAAGGCACCAGGGGCGGAAGTGACGTCGATAATTGACCCGCGCTTTGGCGTGACCTATCCGACCTATTTCGATCAGGTGCCATTCCTTGGTTTTTTTGAGTGGTCGGTGGAATACAAGATTGGGTCCAACCCGGATGTCTGGGATCTGCGCAGCGGGCAGATGACCATCGGACTTGATCTGCAGACTGCGATTGGGCGTTATGGGCGAACGCTCACGCTGAATGTCGCGGCAGGCAGGCCGATGTGGTCGCCCTACTATCAGAAGTGGGTGACGGTGTTCGATGCCTGGCCCGGCGGCAGTGCCGACGAACTCGAAACCTATCTCGTCGACACCTACCTCCGACCACGAGCGCCGGCTTCTGAATGGCGCAATTTCCAATACACGGCGCTCAAAAAACCGTTCCTGACGACCAACGTCATGTGGTGGTTCGAGAATCAGCCGATTGACGATCGGCCCGGCTACATCCACGCGCTCACCTTGATCAAGGAATCAAACAGCGCCGACACCGTCGACGTGATGTTGATGGGCTACTGGTAGGAGAAAACCAATGATCGTTCTCGACGGCATTTCACTGCCGGTGAGTCTCCTTTGGTCTGACGAATGGGCGACTGCCTCGGTTGCACAGACCGTGCGCCGCACCCTCGATGGCTCGCTGGTGGTGTTTTACGGGCAGATCTCTGGTGGGCTACCGGTCACGCTGGAGTCCGAATCCGATGCAGGGTGGCTGACGCGCAGCCAGATCGAAGCCCTGACACTGCGGGCAGCAAGTCCTGGTGGTGTCTACACCTTGAGCCTGCGAGGGCAGACCTATCAGGTGATGTTCCGCCATCACGACGCACCGGCTTTCGATGCGAAGCCGCTGGTATCCCTGGCTAATCCGCAACCCGGCGACTTCTATCTCGCCACCATCAAGCTCATGACCGTTTAAAAGGAACACCATGCCTATTCTTGATAATGAAATCGTCTGGCGACCCGCCACTTTGATGTCGGATGTCATCCCCGCCCAGAATGGTGGCCGGATGGCGTTCTCGCAACTGGTGTCCGGAGTGAAAAACAATTTATTCCCGGATGTCTCGCAGTCCGAGCGACTGGCCGGTGCAGTGAAGTGGCGCAAGGCCTTCGTGCACATCAACAGCGCGCAGGACGTGGCGCTCTTGAACACCCGCCTGTTCCTCGATGCCCTGACACCTGCTGGCGACTTCGTGGTGTTTCAACCAGGCACCCAGACCGATACCGAGGATCAGATCGCTAATCGTCCCTACGGCATCGGCACGCTCTACGCGCCCGTCGTCGGTGGATCCGCCCAGATTCAGGTGGCCTGCGAGCACAACGGGCAATACACCAGTCTGCAGCCGATCCGCGTGGGCGACTTGCTGCGCATCTCGGATCGGCCCAGCACTGGCGGTGCAGGTAACGAAGAATGGGTGAGCGTGGCCGCCATCACCTACGGGCCGGATTTCGCCACGGTGGATCTTTCGACTGCGCTTTCCAACGGCTACGCTACCGCGAACACCTTGGTGTCGAGCGTCTATGCAATTCCGAGCGTAGTGGCCGCTTGGTCGGGCGTGGCAGTGACGAGTATGGGCGGCATCTTTGATTCCGCCACGATCGGCAACCTCGTCGCACACAACAAGGGCGCGATAGAGGAGAACTGGACGCTGACATTCAACAGCACAAACACCTACACGGTTTCCGGCAACACCGTCGGCATGCTGCCCTCTGCCGGTTCGACGAGTGCCGATTACGCCCCCACGAATCCCGCAACCGGCACACCATATTTCACGATCAAGGCCTTGTGCTGGAGCGGCACCTTCCAGCAAAACGACACCGTGACCTTTGCGACGCAGCCCGCCGCGATTCCAGTCTGGTATCGCCGACAAGTGCCGGCAGGGACGTTTAGTCTGGCAAACGACTACGCCTCGCTCGCCATCCATGGGGAGAGCGCGTAATGGCCCGGGTCGGTTTCAAGAAAACCTTTCCTGCCGGCACTTTCGACAACTCCACCGTGCAAACTCTGTTCGGGTATCTCAAAACATTCGTGGCGAGTGCCGGGTTCAACGTGCTGCTGGACACCGTCGATGGCGTGGACTTCATCCGAATGGGATCGCCGGCAGGAACCGCCAATGATGACATTCCTCACTGGGCGTTCAGCTTCCGGGATCAGGAGCCTTACGGGGTGATCCTCGCCTATCCGGTCTACGGCAACAACTATCTCGATCCGGATGCCTACGCCCACAGCTACACCATCTTGCATTCTGCCTGGATGGGAAATCCGTCGGCTGAAATCACGATCTGGTTTGCTGCCGACGGCGTGGCTGGCTGGTGGTGGATGCACGGCACCACCGTGGATGCAGGGAGTGCCACGGGCATCTCCATGCGCTTCGCCTATGCCGGCGCGACCTCGCGGCGCTATCCGTCCGACACTCACCAAGGGCTGTGCGCCCGGTATGGCATCTGGGATGGATGGGGCGATTGGGAACCGGCCTATGCCCGGCGTGAAGATGGAACAATCAATTCCACTTCCTGGACAGGCACATGGTCGCCCTTCGGGGAGGGATGGGATTTCAACGGCAAGCGCCACTCAGGATCGCCGCTACCCAAGATGGCAGTACCGCAGTTTCCAAATCGGGATGGCGGTATCAGTGCGTGCATTCTTGGCGAGTTCAACGAGATTCTGATTCTGACCGATGGTTACGCGCAGGAGGAGATCGTCGTGCCCGGCTGGATCGCCATGATCGGCGATGAGTGGGATCAGCCCTATGCCGTGCCGGCCCCTGCCCAGTTTGCCGATCCCGACACCCAATCACCTGAGCCGCCATGACCCTCGGCATTTCGCTCGCCATTACGCTAGGGGCGGGACTGTATGCAGATTCCGGCCCGACCGTACTCAAGCGTCGGTTCGTTTCCGCATGGGGCAAGACCGAAGTCTTCGTGGCGAATGCCACTCCCTGGGATCTGACGCGGGTCAAGGCGTGGCATCACACCGAGGCCTGGTCGATACGGTTCGCGCTCAACCATCAGGCCCAGTATGGACTGCGCCTGGAAGGTTCGAGTCGAGCCCTCTATGGGGACATGCGCCAGCACCGTCGACAAGCCGCACTGCCCTACGGTGACGTGCATCAAACCCGGGCTCGTCACGTCACGGTGTATTCCGATCTTGGAGCCAACCGGCGGTCGATGCGCTTTCCGTACTGGCTGACGCAGCAGGCCGCAACCCGTCACGTTCTCGGGTACGACATCACCGACATGAATCCTGTCGCCAAGCGGCTGACTGCATCCTGGTCATTGCTCAGTGATGCGCGACTGCAGGCCGTGGTAAACAGCCCGGAACTCACGTGGAACGGTCACACGATGCGGATTGTGCAGGCGACGCTGTCCTGCGACGAGGAGAGTCCGGTCTGGATCGCGCAAGTCGAGGTCGCGGAACTGGCGGATTTCGCAGCCATTGGCATTGGCGACACGATCACACTCACCTTGGGCCTGGAAAACTTCGTGCTGGTGGTGGACGGCAAGACGCTCTCGCGAGAGTCGGTAGCCGATCAACGCTGTGAAGTGTCGGCGGTTTCACCCCTGGCGCTGCTCGATGCGCCGTTTGCCGGAACGATCCGCTTCTACCAACCCGGTGCGGTATCCGCCGAGGCCAGCGTGGAATCGCTGATCGGGCCGGTCACCTGGCAATTGCCGAACTGGATCATTCCGGCTGGCCGGCTGATGCTGGAAGGTGTCACACCTCTGGCAGCAGCTCGGAACATCGTCGCGGCCATCGGCGGCATCGTCGAGAGCAACCCGGACGGATCGGTGGTATGCCGCCGCCGGCACCCGGTAAGCATTCCGCAGTATGGGACAGTGGCAGTCACCCAGAGTCTGTTCGACGCGGATGTGATGTCCGCGCGTTCGCAGATCGCCCCATCGCGGGGATACAACCGGGAGACCATCGCCAACGAGGATGGCGCATCCGGTTCGTCGTCTGATCGGGTCGAGTACGTTCCTGACCCAGACGATGCCAATCGGGGCACGATTCGCGCCTACCTGGCGACGACGCGGCCCGTAGTGCTGACCCATACCGGGCATACGGCGACGGTCATCGCCAGCCTAGGCGAAGTCACCCGCACGGAAACCGAGACGGTCGAGTTCGTCGAGGGACGGACGAGCACACGTTATCCGGTGGCAGCCATCGTCAGCGCGATCTGGCAGCACACCGATCTCGGGACCGTGATCGCTGACGGGCAGAACCTCGTGGCGGCCACTGCTGGCTACAGCCTGCTTGCCGTCACCTACACCACCACCTCGCTCGACTGGCGGGTGGCGCTCTCCATCGATGAAGAAGTCCAGTTCGTGCTGGTCGATAGTTAAGGAAATTTCATGGCCAATGCCACTATTCGTGTTCAATTCGGCAACCCGGACGGTTCGGATGCTGCCGGCCATTTGTCGGCTGAGGTCGACACGCGGCCCCAAGGTTTGAACAGTGGACGCAGTTCGTTCAGTCCGGGCGAAACCGCCTACATCCTCGTCTATAAATCGGACAACGTCAGCATCACCGACACCATCTGTTCGGCAGGATCGCTTTCTGCCCAGGGCACCACGGTGGTGACAGTCACCGAGGAGTTGATGTTCGAGGATGCCGACACAGCGACGTTGGGTAAGCCGGCCCGTTCCAGTATCTCGCAGTCGGTCTGGTATGGCCGCAGCCTCGGTGGCCTCACCTTGCAGTCCGACAAGGTTACGGTGAAGGCGTCAAGTAAGGGAGTCGCGGTAGCGAAGGTCGCCTATGACGCCCTGGCGCTGGTTTATGCCTTGTCGTCGCCAGCCACGCTCAACGGCGAAACCGACTTCAGCATTCTCGCGTTGATCAAGGGGACGGCAGCGTGATCGTCGAGGTCTATCGCGGTGATGGCCTGCGCGAAGGCTCGCCCATCGTGGAACCGCTGCTCTCGGACGACGTGCTCATCCACCGTGGCGTAGCCGAGATGGATGCCAATGCCCACTCATTCAACCGGGTCGAGTTGGCGGTAGTCTTCCGGCCTGGATTTCGGCTCGGGCAGATCGTCGAGGCCACCGATCCATCCACAGCCAGCCCCTACCGGGCCAAGGTGACCGGCATCCAGATCACGGTGTCTGAGGCCGCCATCGACACCCATCTCAACCTGGAGCAGCCGCGATGACATTTCCGTTGAAGGAACTCTCACGACTGCTCGCGCAGGATCAGGCGGTCGTCGGGGCAGTGGTCGGCATCGAGGGGGCAATGATTCGTGTGGCCACCGAGCGCGGTGCGGTCGTGGCCCGAACGCTGGACGCCTTGGCCGTTGGCGACCGCGTACTGATCAAGAACGGCATGGCGACCAAGGCACCGGTGGCCAAGCAGGTATTTCCAGTCTGAGGAGAAAACGAATGACTACGCCGAGCACGTTTCTGGAACGCATGCAGCCCATCATCGAAGCAATGCCCGATGGCCCCGACAAGGAAAAACTTCTGGCGCTCGTGGAATCCCAGGACACCGTCGAACGCGTCGATGTCCATCCCAAGGATCGCGCCCGGGCGATGCGCCGACTGCTGCAGATCGACACCTCGCGCGCTTCCAGCAACGGACCGTCTGCGCAGGCAAGGTCCCGTGGCAAGACACCATAGTACGACGGCAACAATTTCATACCCATGAACCCGCCCGTGAGGCGGGTTTTGCATTTCTGGAGGACGAAAATGAACACACCCAGTTTGCATGACGGCCTGGTCACCATGCCTCGTGATGAATTCGAAGAACTGCTGGAGCGTGCGGCCGAGCGCGGCGCTCGACATGCGCTATCAGATGTTGGACTCGACGGCCCGGAGGCAGCCCGAGATATTCAGGAACTACGTGGTCTGCTGGACGCCTTCAACGAGGCCAAGAAAACCGCTGGTCTGACCATCGTGAAGATGTTGGTTACTGGCTTGGTAATGGCCCTGCTGGCCGGTGCATTCCTGAAACTCAAAATGTTCGGAGGCGCACAATGATCGAGACACTGTTGGGGGGATTGCTTGGAGGCGCGTTTCGACTCGCACCGGAAATCCTCAAATGGCTCGACCGAAAAGGCGAGCGTGGGCATGAACTGGCAATGCAGGACAAGGCGCTGGAGTTCGAGAAATTGCGCGGCGCCCAGCGCATGGCCGAGATAGGTGCTGCCGCCGATGCCGCGTGGAACACAGGGGCCATCGAGGCACTGCGCGATGCGGTGCGCACCCAGGGTGAGAAAACTGGTGTGCGGTGGGCAGATGCGCTTTCAAGCAGTGTCCGGCCAGTGATTACCTACTGGTTCATGGCGATGTACTGCGCTGCCAAAACGGCTGCGTTTGCGGCCGCTGTCACCGCCGGTGCCGGTTGGGGCACAGCAGTCCTGCATGCCTGGACAGAAGCCGATCAGGCGCTGTGGGCCGGGGTGCTGAACTTCTGGTTCCTCGGGCGCGTGTTCGACCGGGTGCGGTGATGATGGCGATACCCGAGGCAGCCATCGAACTGGCGAAACGGTTCGAGGGATTCCACCGGGTGCCGAAGCACGATCCGCATCGGGCCTATCCCTATATCTGCCCGGCCGGCTTCTGGACGATCGGCTTCGGCCACCTGTGCGACCCGAACCATCCACCCATTACCGAGAATGAGGCAGAGGGCTTTCTGGCGCAGGATCTGCAGGCTGCGCTCCGGGCCACGTTGCGGTATTGCCCGGTGCTGGCCACGGAGTCAGAGACGCGGCTGGCAGCCATTGTCGACTTCACTTTCAACCTGGGTGCGGGGCGGCTGCAGACGTCGACGTTGCGGCGGCGGATCAATCAACGCGATTGGTCTGCTGCCACTTCGGAGTTGCAGCGGTGGGTCAGAGGTGGCGGGAAAATCCTTGCTGGCTTGGTTGTTCGACGTGAAGCAGAGGCGATGCTACTCAGGATGTGACGGAATAAGTGGCTACTTTGGGCTGTATCGGCTCTTTATACCATCGACAGTCCGCAACTCATCAAAATATCTGGTTTCTCCGGTGACACTGTCTTTGAATGTACGCTGGCTATGTTTGAAACATGAGTCACACCAGCCTAATGCGACACGCTGAGGCGATGCATTTTCTGTAAATACAGTTGGCTGGCCGCAGTTGTTGCAAAGCTCCTTTCCTGGCTGCGGTTCGCGGCTTTGTTCCTGAACAGTTGGTATAGCTGGCGCATCAACTTCCTGCGCTAATCTCTCGAGCTGGATATGCTTCAGAGAAATCTTCTTTTCGCCTGCGCCTCTGAAAATAACTGTCGCAACATCCTCGGTAGTAACTGACACAACTCGGCCAACCCCCCACTCGGGCTTAGTTGGGTGCTTAATGACATCCCCCTTCTTTAACGGTCGACTGCTGACCGTGGAAGTGGTGGTTGATGGTACTTCCGTATTCCTCGATGTTTCTGCAGATCTGTTGGTGATCGCCGAATCTTGCCTAGTGGCAATTTCAGGGAGCAGTTCGACAGTAGTCGCAGCCGTCTGAATCTTGGTGGCCGATTGTTCCGCAAGCCGCAGACCATTGTTGGCAAGCACTTCAATAATTTCATTCCTGGCAAGGCGCCCAATATTCTCTTTCTCAAGCATAGATGAAGGGCTGTGAGCGAGCAGTTGCCTAACCGTCAAAATTCCATTGCTGCTCAATGCTTGCTCAGTCCGAGACGTAAGATCCAGAGCAGATATCTGTAGATTGACAAGGCTAATGGCATGCTCAAGTTCGACAAGTGTTTTTGCTCCCCGAAGGGCTAGTTGCTGAACGACACGATTCGTTTCAATGAGCAGATCTCGGTCAGATCTTGGATCGTCCTGGATTTTCGGCAATGTCAGCGTTTCTCGCTTGCCATCAGTCATGACTCTTTATCCCTCATTGTTTCTTTTCAGATAGCTTCACGCAGCGCAACGAACTGGTTACTCGGACCTTCCGATCTCACTTCCAGCGTCGGGCTGTTCGATAATAAATAGCCGAGAGGCTGATCGAGCACGAACGGGTAGATGACGGCTAGGGATTGCAGTGTTGCCAGTGAGATGGCTTTCCGTTGGTATCGGAGAGCAGCTTCGACCAGCCACGCGATCCCGTTATCGTTCGTCAGGGTTCTTGCCTGCAACCGGATCAGCCGCTTGCCTTTCTCCACGCGTTCGATCGCCCCCCAATTCGCTTGTGTCTGAATCACGGCCTGTGTGGCGCGCTTTGTAACCTCGCGGTCGCCATACACTTCGCTGATGCGACGGTGAATTTCAGACACTGCACAATCGCCCTGGATCGACGTTAAACGCCCAGTGAACTCGGCGACCTTTCCAAAGTATGGGTAGGTGGCGATCGCAGCACCCCATGCGAAAGCGGCCAGTTCTCCGGCATTGTCAGTACACTTGAAGATGTCGACACCACGGTCGATGAAGTCAGCCAGATCGGCTCTCGGTTCAAGCGCAAGCGCGTTTAGCTTTGTGCGTGTCTTTGCTTTGGCCTCTTTCCCAAGTCCGGCGGCATCCAGCAGTTCATTCAGCTCATCGAGACTGGCCATGCCTGCGCGTACCTTCAGCGCAGCAGCCACCCAATTCAGCTGGATGAACCGGTCGAAGCCAATTTGGGGGGCAGTCGGAATCATTCAGTTCAACTCACATAACTAATCTTGACGAAAGGCACCAACAGCTCTTCGACCGAGATGCCGCCGTGGACGACGGCCGGTTCTCCTTGTTGCATGAAGGCTGTGCGACCGCCAGCGAATAAGGTCATGAAGTTCGCCGGTAGTCCAGCGACATCAAGACGATAGGTGTTCGGATTTGCGGCAGCCGACTCAGACGCCAGAGTCTCGCTGCGGTAAGTCCGAACGCGCTCTCCACGCAGCTCCGGGGCCACCCCTTGGTTTGGTCGCCCTTGCCCAACTGCTTCCACATTGCCGTGGTCGGCTGTCAGGTAGACATGGAAGCCCTTGTCGAGCAGCAACGAGAACAGTTGATCGACGAAGCCGCTCTCACACCAGCTCTCGATTTGGGTGGCGATGCCGCGCTTGCCCAATACGGCACCGTGCACGATCTCATCGACCATGTCCACCACAATGCCCGCAACCCTGATCGATGGCGCTGAAATGGCCGCACCCAATTCCGCCAACTGATCCGTTCGCTTGAGGCCCTTGCGGTACATGACCTCATTGGCGCGCAGCCCCTGGTCTTGCCAAAAGCGCGACCACTGCGTCGGCTCCGGCGAAGTGGACTCGATCGTGTCGGCGAACTCTCTTGGTTTGAGTCCGGAGAACAGTGCCTGCCGGGATACCGATGTCAGCGTTGGGAGCCAGGCAAAGCACGCGCTTTCCTCGTACCCAAGCTTGGGTGCTCGTTTGGCTAGAGCCTCACGGATCTGAACCCACTGGTCGACGGCAAGACCATCGAACACCAGCAGGGCAATCTTGGCCTCGCCAGCACCACGCCGCATCGAAAGAAAACGCGGCACGTGGTGCACCATGACCGGACCCTTGGCGACTGGCAGCGATGGCAGGTCGGCATAGTGCTTGGTCACCCAATGCCGCAGATGCTCGTCGGTGGTGGCTTGCAGCTCTGTGATGGCAGCTTTCAGTCCTTCAGCGCGAACCGTGTCCAAGGCATGAAACCGGGCAAGCACCTCACCGAACCGGCGGGACAAGTTGGCCCAGTCGCGGTAGGACGACTCCAGCGTTGGCAACGACTGAAGAATCCCATTCATACCTTCGGCGACCAGGTTACGCAGTGCCAGCGGATCTTGGACGATACCCACCTTCGCCCACTCAGGGACGCTTACAGCAGCGCCCTGAATAGCGAGCGGGTGGAGCAGACCATCCAGGAACATGGTGTCCACGATCACCCGAACATCAGGGTGCTCAAACGGCACTTCGGCCATTGGAAGGAAGTCCGGTGGCGTCGGTTCACCGGTGCGTGTCCCCGTCAAACCAAGACGCGACAGGTAACGGTACCAAGCGTCCTGCACGACGCGAAGCAACGCACCTTTCGATGCGAACAGCTCGCTGATCGGCAGATCCTTGAACGCTGCATGGTCGCCAAGGACGTGCGCAACATGGTCTGCCAGTACCAATGGCAGTGCGGAATCACGGTAGTGCAAGCGCAACAACTCACGCCACAGGTCCTCGGGGCGCGAAATCAAGTGCGGGCTGATCTTGAAGATGTGGGTCAGGACGAACTCTTTGGTCGCGGACTCGCCCAGGGCCTGCGATGCGTGCTTTGCCTGCGCAGCGAACAGCGCCTCATGGTGTTCTGCGCCGATCTGTCGAACGACGGGATAGCTGAGCCTCGGGAACAGGTTGGCAAGACTCAGGCTCACGCGGCGCGCCTGCCTCAGGTAGTCCCAAGGCAGATCACTGATGTTGGTGCCGCGCAAGTGCAGTACAAGCGCCTTGGCTGGCGCTTCTTCGCCACGGTCCCAAGCGCTGCGGTACCGGTCCTCATACTCGGCGCGGAACGCGACCGAGTCCTCAAAGGGCATCAGTTCGAAGCCACGCTCTCGCAGGCCTGACAGCACCTGCTCATCCAACAATACATCGTCGGGGTCGGCGGCAATCCACAGGTGGGCCAGGTCTGCCGGAAACTCCTTGAGGATGCGGTCAATCCACGGGCTCATACGGCCCCCACCCGAAGCATCATCACCGCGTTGAGATCCGGCACGCTGGCCTCTGCGTCATCCAACGCTGCCATCCGTGCCTGGTGCTCGGCATTGAGCCGCTTGCGGCGATGATCGCGTACTGCGGGCAAGCCAATTCGGCCAATGGCTTGATAGCGGGCGTCATAGGCGTACTTGGCGCGCTCCCGCTCCTCCTTCAGCCGTGAACGGTGTTCTCCAAGCAGTTCTGAGAACAGGCGTTCGCCTTGAGTCTTGGCAGCGGCCATGGAAGTCTCGAACCACTGCACTGCCTGCTCGGTTGTGGTGGCACCAGTGATCTCGACCGTCTCAGTCAACAGCAGGTCCCATATGCGCTTGGCCGTGGGCACAAAAGTCCGTCCATCGTCCGTTGCAAAGACGGGCAGGAAGCGCTTTCGGCTGAGACCTTCAGCGGAGAGACTGATCTCCCACAGTGACCAGACACCTTGTACAGCCTCAGGCAGCCCAGCAATCTTGACCACCGGCACGGTCTGCCCAGCAACACAGCGCGACAGCTCGCCGATCACCGCTCGGGCTCGAGGATCCTCCAACGTGACCCATTCCAGATCCGGGTTCTGCTCCGCCGTCCTGGCGTCAAAGCAAACCTTGGTCGACTCGCTGCCGTCCACCCATTTCACACGCCAGGTCTCGCCCGTCTTCACGGCACTGCCACCACGTGCCGGCAAACCGGAGGTGATGGCGCGCTCCAGCCAAAACTGCGCCGGGTGGTCGCGCCATTTGCGCGCATCGTCAGCATCCAGCGCATGGGCATCTGCCAGCAGGTCGCTGTTCTTTCGTTCGTCGGCAACCTTGTCGCGGACCTGATTGATCACGGCGTCGCACGCCTTGTCGATCGAACCGGGGTCTTGCAGGCCCTGCACAAACACCTCGTCGAACATTGCCTCTGCCTCGACCGAGTCCATCACGTCGGAAGCCTTGTCCACGCCGAATTCCTTGGCGATGACTTCAAGCTTGGTTTCCAGAACCTGGCGGACTCGGTGCTCCACCGTGTCTTCAAGAACGAAGTTGATGGCGCGCACCACATGCCGCTGGCCAATACGGTCCACACGGCCAATGCGCTGCTCGATGCGCATCGGGTTCCACGGCATGTCGAAGTTGACAATGACGTGGCAGAACTGCAGGTTCAAACCCTCGCCGCCTGCATCGGTCGAGACCAGAATTCGAACGGCACTCGAGAAGGCCTGTTGCGCCTTGGCGCGCGTGTCCAGATCCATGCTGCCGTTAAGCAGGGCCACCGAGAAACCACGGCTTTCCAGAAAACCCGCCAGCATGGCTTGTGTTGGCACAAACTCCGTGAAGATCAAGACCTTCATGTTCGGGTCGTTCTCTTCCTGCTGCAGCTTGTAGATCAGCTCCAACAGCGCTTCGGCCTTCGCGTCAGTGCCCTGGGCTTCGGTTTCTCGGGCCAAGTTCAACAGGAGGTCAACCTCGGCTTTCTCCTGTGCCCAGCCCGACGTCTGCACCGCGATGTCCACTTGGCTCTGGCCGTCCAGTTCGGCCCACTCATCCGCCTCTGTCGAATCAAACAGCGATGCCTGCGGCTGGGGCTCATTGAGCAGCGCTTGCCGCTTTTCCAGTGTGGTTCGAATGGCCGCCGTGCTGGACGTCACCAGCCGCTGCATCAGGATCATCAAGAACCCGATATGCCGTTGCTTGGCGACCAAGGCCTGGTTGTAGCCATGACGCACGTAGTCGGTAACCGCCTCGTACAACCGTTGCTGGGCGCCGTGCCGGTTTTGCCACGCTACGGCCTGGAGTCGGGTGACGCGGGGCTTGAACAACGGCTGACCTTCCGCATCAATCGAATTGCGCTTTTCTGTGCGAATGACGAACGGCCGCACACGATCGCGGCTGACGCTGCCTTCATCGGGAAAGGATTCGCGGTCGATCAACTGCATCAGCCGCAAAAACTGGTCGGTCTTGCCCTGGTGTGGCGTGGCCGACAGTAGCAGCAAGTAGGGCGCGGCTTCGGCCAGAGCCGCACCCAGCTTGTAACGGGCGACCTGGTCAGTGCTGCCGCCCATGCGGTGCGACTCGTCGATGATCACCAAATCCCAGGAAGCTGAAATCAGATCCTCAAAGCGCTCGCGGTTGTAGTTGTTCAGTTGCTCCAGGCTCCAGCCTTTACGGCCTTCGATCGGCTTGACCGAGTCCAGTGAGCAGATCACCTGATCGTGCAGCCGCCAGAGGTTTTCCTCATCGTTTCGCCATTGCCGGAAGGCTGCCAGTTCTGCCGGGTCGATGAATTGCAGCTTCTCTCCGAAGTGCAGGCGCATCTCGGCCTGCCACTGGCGCACCAGCCCCTTGGGCGCCACCACCAGCACGCGCTTGGCCATGCCGCGCAACTTCAGTTCACGCAGGATGAGCCCGGCCTCGATGGTCTTGCCCAGGCCCACTTCATCTGCCAGCAGGTAGCGAATGCGGTGCTGGCTCATGGCACGGTTGAGCGCATAAAGCTGGTGCGGCAACGGGACCACGCTGGACTGGATAGGCGCCAGCAGCAGGTTGTCCTCCAAAGCGTCCAGCAGCTTGGCTGCCGCAGCGGTGTGGAGGATGTGTGCCACCGTTGGCTGAACGCTGTCGAGCGTGGCCAAGTCCTGCGAACGCGCACGCACGACCGCATCCTTGGTGGGCAACCACACGCGGTAGGCGGTTTCGCCCCACATATCTTGCCTGTCCACCACCCGGCAGGGCGCGGCGTGGCGCGCGTGCCAGCACCAAGCGCCTACGTCATGCCCAACAGAGGATTGGCCTCCTTCCACCATCAGGCCCCGGCCTCGGTACGCGTCAGCGCCTGGTCGTACCAGAGCAGTAGCTTCTCGTCTTCTTGCAATGCGTCTTCTGGAATTTTCTGGGCGATCGCGATGATGGCCTTGTAGTTCTTGGCACCCCAGGCCGCTTTGAAGCCGGCGCGTAGCACCTCAAGGCGAAATTCCTTCAACTTTCTGCCTGTCGCTACTTGGTATCCCTCGAACTCTTTCAGCAGAGCCTTCTCTCGCTTCTTCTCCAGATCTTGTGCCTTGTTCGGGTCGGGCACATACCAGCGATCCTTGGCTTTGGCCACGAGGGCTGGGCTGTTCTTCTCTAGACTGCGCAGGTCCTTGTGGTTTGTCGACAGATAGCTATGAATCTGGCTCGGAACCTCGCCAGTACCGTCGTACTGAATGAAGTTGTCTTCAAGCAATGCGGAGAGCTCCGGTTTTGACTCGTGCTTCTTCCAACCCGCCCCAAGCTGGCTGATGAAATCGGTGTGAATCTCTTGATAGGTTGATGGTCGACGCTTCAGGAAATCGGATAACCAGTCAATCGCGCTGCGCTCATCGGAAATGAACATCTCCATCTGAGGAGCAACAGCAACCTGCATGCGCTTCTTATCGTACTCGGCGACCTGATCAGGTAAAAATGTCATGCCGTCTCGAACAAAAAATCGCTGAGCCAATCCGGCCTGAAATTCTTGGCTCGACATTGGCACAGGAGCGTTATGCCTCACAAACCAGCCCACCATACGATCAAAGATTATGCGGGGATCACGCTCTGCAATAAATTCAAGTTGTTTGTCCCTAATTTTGACTCTGGGAAGGTAATTGAGGTGGGTTCGAACAAAATCCCAGACTGATTCTTCGCTGCCTCCAATCTGTTCAAATCGAGCTTCAAGTTCACTTGTTGGCTTATACGCCGATATAACCAGATCTTGCTTAACTGCTGTCACGCCAAGCATTGCGTGTAGCCCTCCCCTGGTCTTATCGAGTGCCGCAACTGATGCCACGACAAAACCGCAATCTGAAAGGGCTGTTTGAATACTGTTCCAAACACTCGCTTTGGTATTTGAAAACTCCACAGTCATCCATCTTCCAGGCTTGAGGACTCGATAAGCCTCGCGAAAGGATTGAGTCATCAACGTTCGATAAGAATCTATTGTCTTGCCCTGCGTCTTATTTTCAATTGCTTCTGGCTTTGAGTTCGTTCTTACAGAAAGCCATGACTCCCGCAAGAAGCTTAGCTCCGAATACATAATATTTGCGCCGAAAGGTGGATCAATAAATATGTAGTCAATAGAATTATCCTGAATATCTAAAGACTGTATTGCCTGAGTAGAAATTAGCACTGAATTCTTGGCTCGCCTACCAATTGCCTGAATGATTTTCTTTAGCTGATACTCAATTTGGTCGATCACGTTGTTTTCGACGTTGACCGGAGGAATGTAAAGTGTGTTTGCCATTGGTCCAACAAGAGCGCGTCCACCGTGTTGTGGCATGTACCTATTCATTATCGTCAGCTTTGGCAAAGCGCTTCCCAAAAGGAATTGCATTTGCGATTCAAACCCATCATTTGCAAGCTTTAAGAATTCAGATATTGTTTGAATAACCCGATCAGAGTAGAAATGATGTGTGTGAGTTACTCCAGTGCGAATGGGTTCCCATGTTTTATCGCCCTCAGGCATCATCTCGAAGGGAATATTGTTTTGTGATGGAAGTCTGTTTATCTTTGCAATTACTTCCATATCGTTAGCTTCAATCTTTTTTTCGTATCTTTTTTTTCCGATGGAGTAGTTGATTAGCAGCGGGGTCCTTTTTTGAACCTTAATGACTTGATTGAGGTATTTGTCGTGGTAAGAGGACCAGGTGCGCTCAAGTTTTGTAGCACCCGAGTCCTTCCCCGGACTTTTTGAACATTTGACACCACAATGTGGGCAGATAAATTCATCTTTGTACTCTACGGAATTACCCACCGCTTTGAATGCGTTTTCGTAGTAAACGATTTCTCCGCCGCATTCACCGCAGGCATATAGCTCTGACCAGACTGTATAGTTAATTTTTCCTCGTCCGTATTTGTCATTTACCTCCCACATCCAGCCAACATTATTTTTAAGCTGTCTAATCACGTTTTTTGCTGCATCTTCAAACAAGTGGACGTCAACGGGTAAATTGTAGTTTGAGGCTATGAAAGTTGCAGCAGGAGCTAGGTCGTTTAAAAGTGCGCGTCTTACTCCAAGTTTCGAAAAATTTTTCCAAACAGTTCGACCGTCTTCTATTACAGATTCCAGTACAGTCCCAGACTCGTCGACTTTAAAACCCATTGACTCAACAACACCTCGGTCGCCACACATTTGCGCGGCAACCCCAGTCATTCCTGTTCCGCAGAAGCCGTCGTAAATCAAATCTCCAGGCTGTGTGTAATGGAGGATGTAACGCATGATCGCTTTATGCGGTACTTTGGTGTGATAGCTATGTGCGTTGTAAATCGGGTCATTCTTACCCTCGCTGACATCCGCTGCGAAGGGATCTTTGCTGTACGGAACAGAGGAGTCGTAAGGCTTGCCGTAGTAACGAACAAAATCCTCAATAAATGGATTCGGACAAGCGGTGTAGTACGGCGGGTCCGAAAGCGCCAGGATATGTTCGTCCGAACCAACAGGGAATCCGTCGATTTTCCGGAACTCAGGGTCTCTCAGCTTTTCACGAAGAATCGCCAGGTAGTGCTCGCGTCGGGCTGCGTCACTCGGAAATGTCTGGCCGAGGCATTCAACCGGGCCATTCGCAGCACCAGTCTGGTTGTGGAATAGATCGTTCATACTTTCGGTTCCTTGTTGTTCTTATGCAGCGAGCCGCTGTTGCAGCCCTGGGTAGGAATAGTGGTCTTCTGCATCGCCCCGGTTATGGGCAATACGGCTATCGACAAACGTCTGCCAATACTGCCGGCTCTGTGGCAACAAGTGATGAGTTATGTCGAAAACTGCATTCAGGATGTCTGGCGTGCCTCCAGCATCCCAAATCTGGCCGTTGTCTTGCACAGCATCAAGTAACACTCGGATATCATCGGCATTAAAGTACGGGGCGAGTGGCAAGATGATGGATTGCCCCCAGGACTCAGCAGTGCGATAGCCGCCAGCCCCGCTGTAGATATCAATGCCTCGGCGAACAAGCCCTCTCTTGGGATGTTCACCAATGATGCTGATCTGCGTGTTCCGATCGAAGGCATCTAAACGCGCCAGCAGCACATCTCCGAGTTCGACAACCGCGATTGCATCGAATGCGGCATGGGCCTTGAGTGTTTCAACATCTGCTGTTTGGAGGAGCTGCTTGATACGCAAACGCACGGGCTCGGATAGCCATTCCCATATGCGCGCATCGTTCTCGAGAAAGGGACAAAGGGTCAGCAGGACGTCATCCCCAACGGAGTCGAACTTTTTTGCTACGTAGATCGGCACCGTAGCGTCATAAATAGCGGTCTTGGCTTTGGCGACTTCCCTCAACGTCATGGCCAGAAGACGCGACCGTCCGACGAAGCGTGCGCGCTCGTCGCCAAATGGTGCACTGAGTAGTGCTTTGATCAGATTGGTAACGAGAACGTCTTTGGCCCGGTCGAGATACTTGGCACGGATATATGTGCCGATGTCGGCACTTCTGGTGGGAAACGAAGGGCTGACGATGTCGGCATCAAACCGGGTGATGGCGCTCTTGCCTTGCAAGGGAGCATGGATCAGCAGGTACTGGAGTGCATGGACAATGTGTGACCGAACCAACTCAAGAGTCGGTTGATAGAGCTCATCCTCGACGATAAACGCTGGGTGGGCGCAAAGATTGCGGTCGTTCTGCAAACGCTCTAGCGCATCAAGTTCGTGGGGGGAAAAGAGTTGAAGTTGCTCATTCGCCGTCTTGAGCATGTCACTCTCGATCGTCTGCATCTTTCGGATGTCGCTGTTGGCGATTGCCGTGTCCAAGTCCTGGACGAATGCCTTTGATGCAGCTTCACCCTGTGCGGCTAGTTCGCGCGCCTTGGCGATGATATCGAACGACACCGCAATCCACGTCGACATGATGGAAGAGCGTAATGCACCACCGCGATAGGCGGTGATTGCTTCCGCGATCAACCGACGCGATTCGCGATCGCGAACTGCTAGTGCCAATGCATCGATATCCGTGAGCCCTTGACCAACTAGCGTACTCATCATTACTCCACCACGAACCGCAGCTTGCTGGCGTCCTTGCCCTTGCAGCGATCATTCAGGAAGGTTTCAAACCGCTTGCGGAGGTCATCTGGTGTGGCCGGTGAACCACCCTGTAGCAAGGCATTCTTGATGTCGTCGCCGCTGACGCCGATCTTTTCCAGCCCTGACAGGGCTTCCTGCACAGCGCTGACAAAGTCCGGTGTGACGGGGTCGGCCAGCTTCTTCGACGCAACGAACTTTTTGATCAGTTCGCGGGCGGATGCCTTCAGCAGGTCAAGGTTGGCCTGGATGATCGGGTCGTCCAGGTTGTCGAGCAGCGTTTGCTGCCAGCCGTCGAGCAACCGGTCCAGTTCCTCATCCAGTTGCTGGAGCACATTGGCTGCCGGCAGGAAGTCGCCTTGCTCGTTGGCAGGCCGGAAGCTGCAGTGCGGGCAGTAGGGGCTGGCAGAAAGCTCCGATTCCACCAAGGACGCGCAACTCTTGAGCTTGTCGAGCTTGTCGTCGAAGGTGGTGAGCTGGCTGGTGGGCATCAGCGAAATGCCGGCCAAGGCCCGCATCGCGACCAGACGGGCGTCCTTGCGCAAGGCAGACTTGGTCTTGTCTTCCGCCACGCCCAAGCGTGCCTTGCTGTGCTGGGCGATGTAGGCGTTGAGGTAGTCCTTTTTGAGCTGGGCTAGGGTCTGCCGGTATTCGGCGGCATGCTGTGCGTTGCGGTCCAGTGCGAGCTTGTCCAGGATGTCCTTGCGGGCGCTCTGCGCCTGCTTGACCCACGCGTGATCGCTGGACAGCACCATCTCGGCTTGCGACAAGTAGGCGGCTGTACTGCCCAACTCAGTCACCAACTCCAGCAGCTTTTCGACAGCGGCCAGAACTTCGAGATTCTTTTTCTGGGCGTCGATGTCATCGGAGCCGATACGCAGGTTCTTCAGTTTGCCGACTGTGTTGTAAGGGGTCAGACCCTCGGTGAAAGTCTTGAGCGCTTCGAGACGGGTGCGCCAATCACGGATTTCGTCGTCTGTAAGCAGTGGCTTGCCCCAGAAGGTGAGCTTGCCTTGTAGATCGGTGCCCGCCGTCAAGACACGGCCGACCAGCTTGGAGACGGCTTCAAGAAGCTGTTTGACGGGCTCCTCGGAGCCTTGCGTGGCCAACTGCGCCAAGCCGGGCGACAGGCCGAGCAGTTCGAACAACGACCGCAGAACGGCGACGTTGATCTCCTTCGGCGCTTCGACATGCTTAAACTGCTTGAGTTCTTCAAGGCCGCGCTCGGCCAACAGCGTGATCTTGCCGGAGTCGATCTTGTCGCCCGTGATCGCCAAGACGATGTCACCGGAGTAGACGAGGCTGCCCAGCACTGCCACCAGCAGATCAGGCTCCAAGCGGAATTTCACCGGGTGGAAGTACTCCACGTCGGTTTGACCGTTTAGCAGCTCGCTGCGGTTGAGCACCTGGCCGTGTCCCTTGGCCTTGAGGCGGCTGAGCACTTCTTGCGAGTAACGCGAGCGCCCCGGCTCGATGCGGTCGCCATCCAGCATCTCCAACGCGTCGAGGATGGCATTGGCGTCCTTGGTGCGGGTGCCGCCGGCCAGCGCCTTCAACGCATTGCCCACCAACTGCTTGCGGTTGGACTCGGTCACTAGCACCGGGAACGTTGGGTACTCTGGCGAAACCTCGGCAAACTGTTGGCTGAGCGCCAGTCCTGAGACAACGTTGACGATGTCGCGGAAGTTGGCGCGCTCGTCGCCGCCAAGACGAAGCCTGTCTCGGATGTTGACCCCAGTGGCCCATCCCTGAAGGGTTTTGGTTTTGCCTTGGTAGCTAACTTCGAAAGCAGTCATCTGCTTTTCCTGTAGCCACTTGCTCATGTCGCGCAGGGCGTCTTTGGCCTTGTCCAAGTAGACGGCCTTTGCGCCGCCGCTCGCGGTGGAGGCGAGGTCCTGCGCGGCTGCGTAAAAGGCCAGATGGCGCTTGATGGCGTCATCGAGCCCCTTGAGCCGGATGAACACCTCATCCGACTTGTTCTCATCGCGGAAACGCGGAGGCTCAAAGGGCTGAATGAAGTAGACGTAGAAGTCGCGCTCAGGCTGGGCGGTGGGCCGATCATTCGGAGCGCCGAAGAACAGATAACCGTTGCGGTCCACGCGGCGTTCTTGCCACTCGATCTGGTATTGCCAGATCTGATGGCCGGTGACATAGGTGCTCTCGTCGGTGCGCTCCATCAATTGCTTGATGGCCCCGTAGTAGGCACGGTCGAGCGCATCGTCGGACAGGGCTTCGGCACGCTTTTCGATCTGAGCGTCGTAGTCGACGTCCTTCTTGAGGTCGAGGTAATACTGCTCGGTGTCCGGAGCCTTGGAGATGAACTGGCCGTTGACCGTTTTGACGATCTCCCGCAGGGTGGTCTGCACAGCGGTGAGCAGGTCGTCGGCCGGGTCGCCGCCCAGCTCTTCGATGCCGGGCTGGTACAGGCAGAGGGTGTCGCGTAGTTCGGCAGCGGTCGGTCCGACCGGAACGTAGATGTCGCCGCCCGTGGTGAGTCGATGCACGGAGAGGCCGGCAATCACGCGTTGCGCCATAGGCCGATAGGCCGGGCGAGTGAAGGCCTTCAGCACGCGCTCCGCTAGAACCTCAGAGACCTTCAGGACGGGCCCAATGCTGGGGTCGGAGCGCAGCACCGAGTTGGAAGTCACAGTCTCCCAAAACTTGTCGTAGCCGATAAGCCCGGGGCGATCGTCGGGAACCTCGTCATTCAAGACGGCCTGGATTTGGTCGCGCAGGGTGACCAGGGCGCCACGCTTCTCGGTGAAGATCAGCCGCTCGAAGGTGCCGATGTACTCAGGGTGAACGGGAAACAGCCGCACGTACTCGTCCATGCGCTCGTTCATCGAGCTGTAGAACTTGGCGAACTTGGTGAGGTAGGTTCTGATTTTGTTTTGCTGGTCAGCGGTCTTCTTCAGCAGGCGCTCGGCGACCACAAAGCTGACGTCCTGCCGAGCCAGCAGCACTTGGGTGAAGCGGTCCTTCACGCGACGCAGGCTGTCGGCGACATGCTGAAAACGGTTGCTGTCGAAGATGGCTTCCTGCACGCCAGCCACGAAGCGGAAGCGCAGGTGCTTGGTGACTTCACCGATCTCACGCAGGAACGACAGGTCCAGCACCAGGTCGTGATCCTTACGGGAGCGCAGGTAGTCGAGAAACTCGTCGACCACCAACAGCACGCCGTGGTTCGGGTGAACCTCGGCGAACGCAGCCATCATTTCCTCGAACGCCGCCTTGTTGTTGACCACCTTGTCGGCTGCCGGGAACGAGTAGCTGACGCCGTTTTTTTCAAGGAAGAGCTCAAGCTCCTGCGTGATGATGTCCCGCAGCGACATCTGGCTGGAGATCTCGATGCGGTGGACCTTGAACTTGCCCGCGATCTTTCCTGCCGCTTCTGCAACCTTGGGGTGGCGGATCATGGGCTGGTAGGCCGCGTCCTCAGCGACAAGGGACAGCACCGACATCAAGTGTGACTTACCCGTGCCGTAGTTGCCGACCACCAGCACGCCCATGTGGTCAACGGACTCGTCGAAGGAGAGTTGCGGAATCATCTGCTTGGCGATTCGCTCGGCCATGTCGTCGGACATGACGTAGGTCGCGACGAGCTTCTTGGCCTCTTCCGGACGATTGGCGTCGAGCAGTTGGATGACCGATTCGATCGGTTCGAATTGAATGAGATCGCCGTAGCGCATATTTTTCTCTCTTCCCTATTTACTGAATTTCGAAGGGGACCACGCCAGCAAGGCTGTAGTCCTGATGTTCTGGGTGCCCCATGTCGGCGTAAGTCAGCCGGCCGGTTCTCGTGTCGCCCTGCAACTCGCCCGGCCAAACCGCCACAACGGGTTTTGCGTGTGCGTGACGCTTCAGCAGATCAAGCGGGTCGAGCTGGAGCGATCGGTCGAACAAGAGCTCGATGTTGTCCAGCAGCAGCAAATCGCCAGTGGCATGCTGATCGGCCAGCTCACGCAGGATCGTCGTGGTCTGCAGGTGGCGCTGTCTCTGCGGCATACCCGCCAGGCGACCGCCCAACTCAGCCCCAACATTCAGCGGCGTGACGCCCCTGTTTGTTGCGAGGGTTTGCAGCAGTGCCGTCTTACCCGAATGGGGCTGCCCGATGAGCAGGACGAGTTTACTGTGCAGTGCCCCAACTTCATCGACCAGGTGCTCCAGCTTTTCGATCACGTGCGCCTCCTTCCGGATAGGACCTGGAGATGGCGCAGCATGCATCTAGAGTGTTGACGGATCGGCATGAGTCACTCGAAGAGGCTGGACTGCTTCGCGCAGTAGTTTGGTCGCGATGAAGTAAACGAAACTCTTCCCCCAACCGGTCTTCTGAACAACCAGCAGGCGACCACGTCCATCGACGACGTGGCGAATCGCATCTTCTTGGCCTTCACGGAAGGTGGCGTCGGCGCGTCCCGAGCCGATCCGGAGCAACTCCAGCGCGCGTTGTGGGTTGTATGTCATGTCATGGCTCTACCTTGTTCTTGTCAGGAGAACGGTAGCCCGGCGCCAACACTGCGTTCTTGACGCCGTAGAGCGCCAGTGAGTCCTTCAGCCACAGCCTGAACTCATGGCCGCGCAGGCTATGGTCAGGCGAGCAGTCCACGCTCCACTTGCGTAGGATGTAGCCGGCTGTTGCCGCGCGCAGCTTCATGAGCAGCGACCCTCCATCCATTCCGTAGTCCATCTCGGTGATTTCTGGGCGTGGCTGATCGGGGTGTGGCACTAGCTCCAGTTCCACGATGCGCGTCCACTGGATGTCCTGATCGCTGCGCTCATGGGTCTGCACATCTGCATCCCTCATGAGGACCGGCCGTTTAATCCGGGTGATAACGAAGTCCCTGAACTCCTGCGACTTCCGGTCGAAGGCGCGGGCGTGCCAGCGCAGGCCGTTGTCGATCAGCGCAAACGGGACGATCTCCCGCTCAGCGCGACCACTGGAGATGGAGTGGTACTCAATGCCCACTGGGCATTCCTGATGGATTGCCCGGGTCACACTCGCCAGCACATCCAGATCCGGGTGCGTCAGCCGTGACGGGCTCTCGCTGGCCACCCATGCCTTGAGCCGCATCGGCTCGCCGTCGCCGAAACCTTGGGTCAGCCAAGACAGCACCCGCTCGGGCGGAAAGTCGAAGACCGGGTGGAAGTTCGCCCCAAGGACATAAGACTTGCCCTTGGGGTCGTAGTCGATGTTGCCAGGGGCCAACTCCTTGTACAGGGCCAAATCCCTTGATGCAGCGGCGGACTGGATGCCAAACCGCGTCACCAGGTCCTGGCGGCGTATCTCCCCAATGAAGCGCACACGCAACTCCACGAACGCGAGCCGGTCGCGTTGTGGTTGAGTTAGGTCTGCAAGGTGTTCGTTCGACATCTTGGCTGGCTCGTTCGGGTTAGTGAATGCTTGTACGGGTTATTGCGGAAAGTATATTATCTGCTCTAGAATCTGTCTACGAGACTATTTTAGTTAGTGTATGCGTCGCTTTGTGATAATAATAAGCGCCTCCGCGACAAGAAGGCTGGTGCGGACACCATGCAGAATTTGACCGAGCTACACAGGAAGCCGGGGACGCCGGAGTGGTACGACTTCATGATCAGGTTTGAGCTGACGATCGTCGGCGTTGTGTACGTTCTTCATCGCTGGGAGGGCATTGAAAATGATGGAGTCGAAAGACGAGTCTGGGTCTTCTGCCTTACTGCGTGTCCTTACATTAGACGGCGGGGGCGCTAAGGGCTTTTACACGCTGGGCGTACTCAAGGAAATCGAGGCGATGGTCGGGTGCCCACTGCACCAGAAGTTCGATCTGGTTTTCGGTACCAGTACGGGCGCGATCATCGCGTCACTGATCGCGCTCGGTCACAGCGTCGATTCCATCCTGGATCTTTACCGCAAGCACGTGCCTACCGTCATGTCGCAGAAGACTGCTCCAGCTAGGTCGCGGGCCCTAAAGAAGCTGGCGAGCGAGGTCTTCGGCGATGCAACGTTTAGTGATGTGAAGACAGGCATAGGGATCGTCACGGCCAAGTGGCTAACCGAGCGCCCGATGATCTTCAAGGGCAGCGTCGCGCAGGCGCATGGCCGAGTTGGCACGTTCGTCCCGGGCTTTGGCGTGAACATCGCAGACGCCGTCAAGGCATCGTGCTCGGCCTACCCGTTTTTCGAGCGAATGGTCGTGAGGACCTCAATAGGCGAGGACATTGAGCTGATAGACGGCGGGTACTGCGCAAACAACCCGACGCTGTACGCGATCGCCGATGCTGTCCAGGCGCTTCGGAGTGATCGCAAGGACATCCGGCTGGTGAGCGTCGGCGTGGGCATCTACCCCGACCCAAAGCCGAGCCTGCTGATGTTGCTGGCGAAGAAATATCTCGTCAGCGTCCAGTTGCTGCAGAAGACCCTGGAGATCAACACGCAGTCGATGGACCAGCTGCGGCAGATTCTGTTCCCTGACTTACTGACCATCCGGATCAACGACTCCTACGTCACGCCTGAAATGGCGACCGATCTGCTGGAGCACGACCTAGAGAAACTGGGCATCTTGTTCCAGCGAGGACGGGAGTCGTTCGCATCGCGGGAGAAGCAACTTCGCGAGTATTTGATATAGCCAGGGAAAGAAGATGCCAATTTCAGAATCGCAGCTCGAAACGTGGTCCCACCAGGGATCAATCACCCAGTCGAGCAACACCTACAACACGATAAAGAGCGTCCTGGAGGCCAGCACCACGCCGTATGCCAGCAAGAACTTCAAGGTGTTCCTTCAAGGCTCGTACGGCAACGATACGAATATCTACGCCGAGAGCGATGTGGACATCGTCATCCGGCTCGATGACTGCTTTCACAGCGACCTCGAATCTCTGTCCGATGACGAAAAGTCGGTCTACAAGCAGGCGTTCAGTGACGCAACTTACACCCACGCCGACTTCAAGCAGGACGTGCTGTCAGTGCTTGAGGGGCAATACGGATCGGCCGTGAAAGCCGGCGACAAGGCGATTGCCATCGACGCAAGCGGCTCACGGCGCAAGTCGGACGTAATTGTCGCGACGCAATTCCGGCGCTACTTTAAGTTCCGGTCAGAGAGCGACTCTGAGTACGTCGAAGGCATATGCTTTTTCAACGCTGCCGGCGAGCGAATCGCGAACTACCCGAAGCAGCACTCGGCGAACTTGACGACGAAGCATCAGGCCTCATCGAAGTGGCTCAAACCTACGGCCCGGGTGTTCAAGAACATGCGCAGCCGGATGGTCGAAGATGGCTTGATCAAGGCCGGCATTGCGCCTTCGTACTTCATAGAAGGCCTGCTGTACAACGTGCCGAACGAGAAGTTGACGACCAGCTATCAGGACTGCGTGGTCAATGCCTTGAATTGGTATCGGCAGGAGGCATCGAAAGCCGACCTCGTGTGCGCCAACGAGCAGTATTACCTGCTGCGTGATGGGTACCACACATGTTGGCGGCAGGCGACCTGTGATGCATTCATCGAAGCGGCGGTAGAGCTTTGGAACGAATGGTAGTAGATGAGCCACAAATCGGGGGGCCGCTGTTCGCCCATCCGTTCCCACCATTGACGAATGAGCAGGCCAGCGGCAAGCCTGTCGGCCGTCGTCCCGATCACGGGCAGATACAGGACATCCGTTTCAGGGATGACGGCCCTATTGCATCCAGATTGTTAAAGATCCACTTATCGCCCACACGGGCAGCACTACGACCCTCTACACAGAGGGATTTTGAAGCTGGTTATTGATCGAGTACGCGTTCGGCGTCAGATTGCATTCACTATTTGTCCAATGACGTCGTTTGTACGATGCCGGAAAACTCGCGCAGGATTTCGGGGTGGTTTTGAGATAAAAAGCGGATCACCGCTTCGTTGTCCAGCAACTTGGTCAAATAACCCTTGGCAAGCACCAGATTGAGAACGTCCTGACCATAGGACTGCTCGACCAATTTGAACTGCCCTTCGAGATTTGCCATTTCGCGCTCCATCTTCGCCATCTGATCGGCAGTGACGCCCTTAACTTTCTTTGCCACACCTTCATTCACCAGCATGTTGCTGGGTGTTGCCGCCAGCAGCGCTTGGGCGTAAGAAACGGTAATGTTGTTGGTGGCCACCATCAGTTCCACGCACTCTACTTGTCGGGTCGGTTTCATCTTGCGCAGTACTGGGCTCAGATTGGCCGAGAAATGCTTGTCCTTGAGTAACCGAACCGCCTCCGCACAAATGCCATCCAGTAAGTTGATTTTCTTGGTGATATGTTCGATGTCCAGTTCCAGCGATTTCGCCAAGCGTTCTGGCGTGACGCCGCGCTCCACTGCGCGACGGATCATGAAATGTTCCTGAATGGTCGATAGTCGGTTGATTCGATTGTTGTAGGTGTAACTCTCATCGTCCTTGGCGATCAGGCACAGGGCACTGCTGAACCCTAATTCCTGTAGCGCGAACATTCGAATATGCCCATCCAACAACAAGTGCATTCCGGTGGCCTTGTCCGCTTTGGCGATGGTCAGGGGTTCAATCAGGCCGATGGCATCAAGGGATGCCACGATCTGCTTGAATTTCTTGGAGTGCGCAAGACCTTCTGGCTGTTTGCGTGATGGCAGCAATTTTTCAAATACAACCGTAATGGGTTCAGGAATAAAGCCAAGGTGCATTTGAGTCATGCCGCGTTCCCTCCGGGCCAAACCCGTTCCGCGATGTGCTTCGGCAATGTTTCTAGCCCTTCAGCGCGAAGCAAATTAGTAAAGTTTTCGTCTGCGAGGAGGTGGCGCATGGCTTCCACGACAAACAGCAATCGCTGCTGCGCAAATTCCGCTTTCTTGACCATGAGCTTTTGGCGTTCGACCTCCTTTTGGTAGGTGCGGACCAGGCTAGACGAGGTGACATCGGGAACTTTTCGAGGCATCCCTCGGGCAATGGCCCGCCCCAGAGATCTTCGTTTCTCAATGACCTTGCGAGCCTGAATCAGGTGATTGCCGCGCAATTGGCCGTTCTCATACGCCTCCTGCAGAGCCGCTTGGATATCCTTGTCGTTGCTCCCGGCACCGGCAATGGTCAAGGCTGCGTTGAGTGGAATACGTCCTTGTTCCACTGCAATCAGCAGTCGCTCTTCACCATTCTTGAGTAGTTGCAAAATGCCATAGACGTAGTCCTCTCCGAGGCCTGTTTTCAGCGCGATCGCTTTCTTGTCGTAACCTTGGTCGCGCAATTTTTCAATGCCTGCCAGCAGTTCCAGAGTACGTCCTTGGCGGCGAGCAATGTTCTCAGCCAGGCTCATGATGAAAGCGTCTTCATCACTGACTTCGACCACCATCGCTGGAATCGTCGTTTCGCCCAGTGATTTGAATGCGTTAAGTCTGCCTTCACCGCAAATCAGCATGAACTTTTCATTGCCATCCGCGTCGGTTCGCGGTGTCACGGTGATGGGTTTTTTCAGACCGATATTCTTGATGTTACCCACGATCTCGGCGAAGACTTTGCCATTACGGTCACGCGAGTTGAGTACCTCGATCTTGTCGATCGGGATCATTTGCAAGTTGCTTGATGGGCACTCTTTTTTCATGCGGCTCTCCTAACCCGTATGCGTTCGGCCATGCCATAGAGGAAATCCAGGCTGTCGAACCGGTAACTCTCGAACTCGATTCCATTGTGTTCAGCCAAGCTGATGCGTGGTTGGCCGAAATCCAGTTGCGGCAGGAGGTAGTAATCGAGGGCAGTTTGGTTGGAATAGTCCAGGCGCACCGCCACTGTGATGTCCGGCCGCAAGCTGGCATCGAAACGGACCTTCCACCGATGACCGCCAGCCTCGGTGGTGTGGCAGCGAACCACCACCACTGAAACGCTGAACTCTTGATTGACTCGCAGCAGATCGGTCGCCGGATCGCGGACGACCAGTCCGCCAATTTCTCTGATTTGCGCCTCCGTTTCTGCCACGATGACTGGATGCACCTGGCGCAGGAGGCGATTGATCTCCAGGTAGTGATAGTCCCGGTCGGGCGTAAAGCCGACCATCTGGTAGGCCCGTATCAGACTGCCAAAGCGATTCACATAAACAGCGGCCGAAGGCATGTTTTCGGTTTCGTCGATGATCAACCCTGACAGGAGCCCACGATTCTCGTAGAGGGAACGCAGCCGCTCGATTAACTCCTCGTCGGTATAGCGCCGATTTCTTTCTCGGATAATTCCCTGTGCCGTGTAGAACAAGTCAGGTTGAACGATGGGCTCGAAGGCAGCTTCCTTCTTGATCCACATTTCCCTGGGGTTGGCGACCCGGGTTTTCTTGAGCTTGAAGGAGATCCGGTTGTAGACGTTGTTGCCGATGTACTTCTCATTGGTCAGGATTTCCTGGACGGTGGCGCGGGTCCATTCGCGCCCCAGGTCGGTTTTCACCTTCATGGCGTTCAGGCGGCCGGATATGTCCGATATCGATATGCCATGATCGATAAACCACTGGTAGATCAGATTTACAGTGCGTACTTCGTCGTCCGGGCCGGGCATAAGGATCACGCGGTCGGTCTGCAGACTCTTGTGCTCGCCGCGTGAAAGTTCGCTTTTGATCGATCCGTTCTGGTCGACGAGGATGCGGCGCAGGCCATAGCCGGCCGGGCCGCCCTGACGATAGCCGAGTTCGATCAACCGACACTGGCCAGCGAATACCTTGGTCGACAGTTCCCGGCTGTATTCGCCAGCCATTGCCCGTTTAACACCTTTGACGATGGTCGAGACCGGCGAGCCATCGTTCTCGAATTGCTCGGCGCAGTAAGCGACCTGAATGCCGGCACGGCGGCAGATGTACTCGTAGTAAGCACTCTCATCGGCATCTTGGAAGCGCCCCCAGCGGCTGATGTCGTAGACCAGGATGATCTGGAAGTCCGCCGCCCCGGTTTCGACATCCTTGATTAGCTGTTGCAGTGCCTGCCGGCCATCGATGCGCAGACCACTCTTGCCGGCATCGGTGTAGGTCTTGATGATTTCGATGCCGCGTCGGGCTGCATATTCACGAATCTTGTCGGCCTGATTTTCGGTCGAGTACTGCTGGTGCTCGGTGGACATACGCACGTATTCAGCGGCCCGGAATAGGGATGCCTGGGTTTGCCCCTCGCCACTTGTGTTTTCTTGTTCTTGCATCGCCGCGTTGCTCCCTTACATGCGAAAAGATGCTTCTCGAACATCGGGCGTCACTTCGCGACGAGTGGTTGATCAAGGCATACACGGGTCGAGTCGGATTCGGATGCTCAATGGTTCGAGAACGCACATGCGAGAAGTTAACAGGCGGCAGCGGTGCCGCCGATCACGTCCTCATTTGCAATCACACGTCTTCAGCAGCCGGGATGGCAGCCAGGACGGTGATCTCCACGATCCACGCGTCTCCGTTTGCACTTCCATCCTCAATCCGCACCATCCGGTAGCGGCCGGCAGGTAGTTGGTTGAGGGGCCGTGACACGTCCTCATTTGCAATCACCAAAGCCCTGAGGTTTTGATTCCGTAGCTGCTGTAGATTTCGATTGCGCTCGGCGTAGGTCGGATTCTCATCGCGGTACCGCTTCCAATATTCTGGATTCTCGGTGGCCCAGGCCTTGCTGGCACGAACATCGTTGTCGCGGTAGTCGGCATCGTCTCGCCGCTTTTGCTGTTGCCAGCGCCGACGGCGCTCGCGTTGGCATTCCGAATTGGCGCAGTAACTCTGATTCGGGTTCTGATGCCGAGGGGTGAATGTGCAGCCACATGCATTGCAGGTTTTTGTCTCCATGCCAGTCTCCGGTAAAAAGACTGTATGGAAACGCCGTCAACGCAGGTGGATGGCTATGCTTGGAGAATCACTGGGCGGAGGAAGCCATCTTCAACCAACAGCAGATGGTCGATCTTGATCGGCCGATGGAAACAGCGTGATCAGCGCAACCCGTTTAGTATTTTTTCGGCCTCAGGCCACGGGAGACGACGCTTGCCCTCTTTCATTTTGTCGAGCGCGCTGAAGGCATCGTCTACCGTCAGCAGCTGGTTTTCGATCATCGCGCACAGCAGCCCAATCGTGCCCATGACCGTGACTTGTTCCTTGCTGGCAACAATTCGAAGATTGGCGTCGCCGGTCAGCAACGTACAGGATTCCTGTTTCGCAAGTGCGAGCGCCAGGTAGTCGTTGTGACCGGGTTTCGATCCATTCTTCGCCGGGAGCGTGTGGTTGTACTGGCTGGGTAACTGCTGGGCATACTTCACAGAGTCACCCGAGACTTCCATGATCTTCAAGCCGAGATCCTCGAGGCCGGGACTGCCTGGCTCGATTTCTTCGTAGTACAGGAGATCGGGGATGCCAAGCTGCACAGGAAGCTGAAAGAGCGTTTCCATCAACGCTCCGGCTTCCATGTCGATCAATATGTTCGCATCACTGATGAGCAACTGCATCCGACGACTCCAACTGGCGTTCTTTGTGGAAGCGCATCATCGGGATGCCCAACAGTTCAGCAGCCTTGCCCTCTGAGATGTACTGCTCGGCCAAGGCGCGATACACCAGTTGATCGAAAAGTCGTGGATGTTCTTGCGGCAATGGATCGCCCGGTTCAGCCTTGCGCCAGCCCTTGGCAGAAAACCGCTTCACCATCATCAGATGCGCGGCATCGGTGATCACACCGCATTGTTTTGCGCGCTGCAGCCAGCCAGCCATCGACAAGCCGAACTCGTGCTTGAGCACATAAAGCTCTTGCCATTCCAGGGCATGACGTTGCTGCCCCAGTAGTTGGGTTACCGCGACACGAGGTGCCAGGAAAGCGCCCGCGAATCGGTCGCAGGCTTTCTCTTCGTTGATGCCGTCGGCCAGGCGCCCCTCCAGCATTAGGTGCCCGAGTTCGTGAGCTAGCGTAAACCGCTGCCGATCCCCAGGCCAGCGCTTGGAAACCGCTACCACCGGATATTCCCGTCCGTCCTCGGTGCGAGCTGTTGCAGTCAATCCGGAAAAGCCTGGATTTTCTTCATCGACCACGATGACCAGCAATCCCACCCCTTCAAGGGTATCGGTGAGATCGGCAATTGGGTTCATTCCCAACTGCCATGCGTTACGCACCCGGTCAGAGAACGCCTCGATCGCATCCAGCGACTCCACGTGCTCTGGCAATTCAGCCGGAGGAGCGAATGCCAAGAGGGGAGACTCGGGAAATGCGCCGAGTAGCTCAACACGCTTTTCCACCAGTTCGACGACTTTGATCTTCAGCGCATCCTGTGCCGTCTTGCCGAAGGTCGAGAGCTTCCGGAACTCTGGTTGCAGCAGTTCAACCGTGTGATTACGGAAAAAGTACTCGGTACGGATGCCGCAGGCACGAGCCAGCTTGAGCAGTTGGGAAGACGATGGAGTCAGAAGGCCCTTCTCGTACTTCTGGATGGCGGTGTGCGAAACGCCGACCTGTTCACCCAAAGCACCCAGGGTCAGACCTGCCGCCAATCGTGCTTGACGAATGCGATCTGCAATCATGACGCTCCCCTTGGATGTGGTTTAAAACAGGCGGTATTCTAACAAAAATTTAAACCACAGAGAAGCCCCCCTGTGCCGGGCCAAGGCATGAACTTCTCGAGTTCCTTGTGATCGAGTGGTCTGGAGTTCGATTGCGTTTTGCGGAATCGAACTCGGACATTGCCCTTGGCTGGATTGCGGCCCGGTGCGTGGGCGGGGGTGGTAGAGGTGCGAAAAGCCTCCTCCGAAGCCCCTGCTGGCCTCAATCCTTCCTAAAATCCCCGAAATGCTTTAAGATGCGCGTCTTGTCGGTGGGGGTTCTCCACCACCAGAATTCATTGAAAAAGGCCCCGTGCATAGCAGGGCCTTTTTGCTTTCTGAGACTTGCGCCGACTTGGTTTGTTAGTTTATTGCGGCGACAAAATCAAAAGGGTCAAGTTTTGGATTTGCGAGGGCGGGATTTTAAAGAGGGGTGGCGGAAGGTGTGAGATTCGAACTCACGGAAGCCTTACGACTTCGCCGGTTTTCAAGACCGGTGCATTCAACCGCTCTGCCAACCTTCCGAAGACGCGCATTTTACCGGTTCGCCAGTATTTTTGCCATACCTCTATGCAGATAGTGTCTTGACCGGGAGCTTTCAGTTCTTGCCTCCATGACAAAACAAAAGTATTATTACGCGTTTTATCTAACCCGAAATAGGTTTTTAAGGAGTTTTCATGGCAAACAGTGCTCAAGCTAGGAAGCGCGCACGTCAGAATGACAAGCAACGTATGCACAATGCCAGCTTGCGTTCTACCTTGCGCACCGCGATCAAAAAAGTGATCAAGTCTATCGAGGCTGGTGACAAGGCTGCAGCCCAGTCCGTGTACCATGCGTCCGTTGCTGTCATCGACAGCATTGCGGACAAGAACATCATTCACAAGAATAAAGCTGCGCGCCACAAGAGCCGACTCTCCGGCGCCATAAAGGCAATGGCTGCTTGATTCTGACCGGGCGTTTATTCGCCCGGTTGCGTTGCTTCAACGCGTGTGTCTTCGCTTTCTAGTACCTGCAACCCGTTGTCCCGTGCAAAGTTGAGCAGGAAATCGAAGGCTCGGGCGTCTACATCCTGTAGTTTTTTGTCAATTACGACAGACTTTACCCCCTCGTAAGTCAGCGGCCTAACAAAGGGCGAATAGCTCATGCGGCGATCTCCACCGAAGGTGGACATGACCCCTGAGAGACGCTCTGCCCAGTCGCTGGGACGAAAAGTGCGTCCATTCCGCATGAGTCCATGAATGATGAGGTTTGAAGGGGTGGTTTTCATATTTGTTTCTTGACTATAAATGATTGCGCGCTAGTATCGCATAAACTTTTGATCTGTATGCGTCATGTCAGCGATTCCTTGTTGATCGTGATCGGGTCTTATTGGTTTGGCTGCTTTTCTGGCAAGTAATTATTGCTTGCATGGATAAGCACTTTAGGCTAAATATAGTACTTTCCTAATTTTTGGCACACGGCGGCGGCGGCTGCCGTGTGCATTTATTTTTCAGGTCATGCTCATGTCCTTCTTGATGAATACGTATGCCAGACAGCCAGTCAGCTTTGCCAGAGGCGAAGGGGTTTGGTTGTGGGATATTACTGGCAGGAAATACCTCGATGCCGTAGCCGGGGTTGCAGTCAACGCCCTGGGTCATGCACACCCTCGCTTGGCCCAGGCGTTGTGTGAGCAGGCCCGTACCCTGATTCACACTTCCAACCTGTATCAAATTCCCAAGCAGGAGCAGTTGGCTGAGCGTATATGCCATCTGGCGGGTATGGATAAGGCGTTTATCTGTAATTCAGGAGCCGAAGCCAATGAAGCTGCCATTAAGTTGGCTCGCTTGTATGGGCATGGCAAGGGTATTGATATTCCAACCATCATCGTGATGGAAAAAAGTTTTCATGGCCGCACCATGGCGACCTTGACCGCGACCGGAAGCCGCAAGGTTCAGGCGGGCTTTGAACCCCTGCTGAACGGCTTTGTGCGTGTTCCCTATAACGATGTCGCTGCAGTGGCACAGATCGCTGAGCATAACAAAAACGTTGTTGCAATTCTGGTGGAGCCCGTGCAGGGTGAGGGGGGGGTGCAAGTACCTGCACCCACTTACTTGCCGGAACTTCGCCGCTTGTGTGACACACATGGTTGGCTGCTGATGCTGGATGAGGTTCAAACGGGCATTGGCCGGACAGGTTCGTGGTTTGCCTTTCAGCAGACGGGCATTGTTCCGGACGTGATGGCTCTGGCTAAGGGTCTGGGGGCCGGCGTTCCGATAGGCGCGTGTCTGGCGAAAGGTATTGCAGCGGAAACATTCAAGCCTGGCAATCACGGTTCGACTTTCGGGGGGAATCTTTTGGCTTGTGCCGCAGCCCTTGAAACGCTGGCTGTAGTTGAAGAGCTGGATTTGTGTCGTCACGCGGCCGAATTGGGTGAGTTTATCCGCGCAGAACTGAAAACCCAATTTAATGGCGTGGCGGGTGTTGTGGCAGTGCGTGGCGCCGGCTTGATGGTAGGTATCGAGCTCGACCGGCCTTGTGCCGAACTGGTACGGCGGGCTTTGGAGCAAGGGCTGTTGATCAATGTGACGGCGGATAGCGTGGTGCGCCTGCTGCCGCCGTTGGTCATGAGTCGTGATGAAGCAGCCCAGCTAATCGAAATGTTAGGCAAACTGATCAAGGAGTTTCTGGCGGATTAAGAGGGGGATGTTGGCATCACCTGATAAACCCACAGACCAATCATGGAGATCAAACACTTTCTGCAATTCAAGGATTTGAACGGAGCGGAGTTCGAATACCTGTTCGAGCGCACGCGCTGGATCAAATCCCAATTCAAGCAATACATTCCCTTTCACCCGCTGCATGACCGCACCTTGGTAATGATCTTCGAGAAAGCCAGCACGCGAACTCGTCTATCGTTCGAGGCCGGCATGCATCAGCTCGGGGGTAGTGCTATCTACCTGAATACACGTGATTCCCAGTTGGGGCGCGGCGAGCCGGTAGAAGACGCTGCTCAGGTGATTTCACGTATGAGCGATCTTGTCATGATCCGCACCTTCGAACAGGAAATTATCGAACGTTTTGCGGCAAACTCTCGCGTGCCGGTGATCAATGGATTGACCAATGAGTATCACCCATGTCAGATCCTGGCTGATATTTTCACTTTCATCGAGCACCGTGGTTCGATCAAGGGCAAAACAGTGGCCTGGATCGGCGACTCCAACAATGTTTGCAACACCTGGTTGCAGGCGGCGGAAGTACTGGATTTCAACGTCCATGTTTCCACGCCGCCCGGCTATGAGGTGGAGCCGGAACGCGCCGGACTTTACGGGACCGATCATTACGAAGAGTTTCAAGATCCCATGGACGCCGCACGCGGCGCGGATCTGGTCACGACGGACGTATGGACCAGCATGGGGTTTGAAGCAGAGAATGCAGAGCGCATGAAGGCCTTCGCCGATTGGCAGGTTGATGCGGACATGATGCGTGTTGCTGCCAAGGACGCGTTGTTCATGCACTGCCTGCCTGCACATCGCGGAGAAGAGGTTGCTGCTGACGTGATCGACGGGCCGCACAGCGTGGTGTGGGATGAGGCGGAAAATCGCTTGCATGCACAGAAAGCGTTGATGGAGTACCTCATGCTGGGGCGTGTGAAGGAATAATGTGAACATTGCCTATTTCAAAGACAGTGACACACTCTATCTTGAGGTCCAGCCTGAGGATCCGGACCATACCTGGGAAGCGCATCCCGGCGTGATTCTCAATTTGTCGAGCGATGGCCGCCTGGTGGGGGTCGAGTTGCAGAACGTGAGCGAAAAGACCGACCTGAGTTTGCTGCGCGTGGGGGACTTCCCCGGTGAAGTGCATGCGGTGCAAGGCTCGGCGCATTAAATCAGAATTTAAGGAAAAAGCATGGCTGAAGTAAAAAAAGTTGTTCTCGCCTACTCCGGCGGCTTGGATACCTCGGTGATCCTGAAATGGCTGCAGGACACCTATCAGTGCGAGGTGGTTACCTTCACGGCGGATGTGGGGCAGGGAGAGGAACTTGAGCCGGCACGCGAGAAGGCCAAGAATTTCGGCATCAAGGAAATCTACATCGACGACCTGCGCGAGGAATTCGTGCGTGACTTCGTTTTTCCCATGTTCCGCGCCAATACCGTATATGAAGGCGAATACCTGCTGGGCACCTCGATCGCCCGGCCGCTGATCGCCAAGCGACTGATTGAAATCGCCGAGGAAACCGGCGCTGTCGCAATTTCCCACGGTGCCACCGGCAAGGGCAACGATCAGGTGCGTTTCGAACTCGGTGCCTATGCCCTCAATCCCAACATCAAGATCATCGCGCCGTGGCGCGAATGGGACCTGCTTTCACGCGAAAAGCTGCTGACTTACGCCGAACAGCATGGTATCCCGGTGGATATGAAGCACAAACAAGGCGGCAGCCCTTACTCGATGGACGCCAACCTGCTGCACATCAGCTACGAAGGCCGTCACCTGGAAAATCCCGCCGCCGAGGCGGAAGAGGATATGTGGCGCTGGACGGTGTCGCCGGAGAAAGCGCCGGACCAGGCCGAGTATCTGGATATCGAATACGTGAATGGCGATCCTGTGGCGCTCAACGGCAAAAAACTGTCACCGGCGGAAATGCTGGCCGAGCTCAACCGCCTGGGCGGCAAGCACGGCATCGGCCGCCTCGATCTGGTGGAAAACCGCTATGTCGGCATGAAGTCGCGCGGCTGCTACGAGACGCCGGGCGGCACCATCATGCTGAAAGCCCACCGCGCCATCGAATCCATCACCCTGGACCGCGAAGTGGCGCACCTCAAGGACGACCTGATGCCACGCTATGCCAGCCTGATTTACAACGGCTACTGGTGGGCGCCGGAGCGCAAGGCCTTGCAGGTGCTGATCGACCATACCCAAGGCAACGTCAACGGCTGGGTGCGCGTCAAGCTCTACAAGGGCAACGTCATCGTGGTGGGACGCGACTCCAAGACCGATTCGCTGTTCGACCCGACCATCGCCACCTTTGAAGACGATGCCGGCGCCTACAACCAGGCCGATGCCGGCGGCTTCATCAAACTGAACGCCCTGCGCCTGCGCATTGCCGCCAAGGCCGGGCGCAAGTAACGGGGTAACGACATGGGCTGGACTGAAGAACAGGTTTCTGAATTTGGCCTGACTTTCGGCCTGGGCATCTTCATGATCTACATGCTGTTCATTATTGGTGAACTGGCATGGAAGTCGAAGGCCGGGAAAACCGGCACTTTTGTGCTCTTCTTCGTGCTGGCCTTTGGCATGTTGGGCTTTGTCGCCAAGGCCGTCATTCAAAAAATATGGGGAATATGAAATGTCGCAGTTCGACAATGTATCCGTAATCAAAAAAGCTAATGTCTATTTCGATGGCAAGTGTATTTCCCACACCGTGCTGTTTCCCGACAGCACGAAAAAGACCGTGGGCGTGATTTTTCCGTCCAGCCTGGTGTTCAATACCGGGGTGCCGGAAATTATGGAAATCAACGGCGGCGTATGCAAGGTGCGCCTCAAGGGCGAAAGCGAGTGGAAAACCTACCAGGCGGGCGAACAGTTCAGCGTTCCCGGCAACAGCAGCTTTGACATCGAAACCGTGGAAATGCTGGATTACGTCTGCCACTTTGCCTAGGAGCCTGACATGCCCTCATTCGATATCGTTTCCGAAGTAGACAAGCAGGAACTGCGCAACGCAGTGGACCAGGCCAACAAGGTCGTCAGCGGCCGCTTCGATTTCAAGGGCTCCGATTCCCGCGTCGAACAGGCGGAGTATGTACTGACTCTTTTTGCCGACGATGATTTCAAGCTGGACCAGGTGTTCGACATCCTCAACCAGACTTTCGGCAAGCGCGGCATTGACGTGAGTTGCCTGGACAAGGGCAAGATTGAGAAGATCAGCGGCAACAAGGTCAAGCAGACCATCACCGTGAAAACCGGCGTTGAGACAGACCTGGCGAAGAAAATCGTCAAGCTGATCAAGGACAGCAAGCTCAAGGTCCAGGTCAGCATCCAGGGCGACGCGGTGCGCGTGACCGGCGCCAAGCGTGATCTGTTGCAGGAAACCATCGCGCTGGTGAAGAAATCCATTACCGACTTCCCGCTGCAGTACCAGAATTTCCGGGATTAGATTCAGGTAACCGCAAAGGCGCCAAGGCGCAAAGCTAAACTTGCTTCTTTGCGCCTTGGCGCCTTTGCGGTTCGATTTTGGGAGTGAAAATGCCAAAAGTCCTCGTCCCACTCGCCGCCGGCTGCGAAGAACTCGAAGCCGTCACCATCATCGACTTATTGCGCCGCGCCGGAATTGATGTGGTCGTAGCGGGCTTGCAGCCGGGCATCGTCAAGGCCAGCCGCGGCACACTGCTGGTGCCGGACTGTACGCTGGACGTAGTCTTGCATGAAAATTTCGACATGGTGGTGCTGCCGGGCGGCATGCCGGGCATGACGCATCTCAAGGACGACCCGCGCATCATCCCCCTGCTGCAAAGAATGGCGCGGGATGGCAAATACACCTGCGCCATTTGCGCCGCCCCGGCGGTGCTCGCCGAGGCCGGCCTGCTCAAGGGCAAGACGGCGACCAGCTTTCCGGGATTCGTGGACCGCATGAGCCTGCCTGACACCACTTTCAGCAATGATCCGGTGGTGAAGGATGGCAGGGTGATCACCTCGCGCGGTCCGGGCACGGCGATGGATTTTGCTCTGGAACTGGTCGAAACGCTGGCCGGGCGCACACGGCGCGATGAAGTCGAGGCCGGGTTGCAGCGGCCCGGAAAATACTGACGGGATGTGCCTGAGCATTACCGGCTGGCCCTAAACCTTCCCCACGGCTTTTTCCCGGCTGCGCATGTGTCTATCGTCCGGCTCCGGGCTACAATAAGTTATTCAGGCCAAACCGGGGGAGAGATACAATGAAAATCCAATTCCATGGCGCCAGCCGCGAGGTGACCGGCTCCTGTTACGTACTGGAAGCTGCCGGCGTTCGTTTTCTGGTGGACTGCGGCATGTTCCAGGGCGGGCGCGAGGCGCGCGACAAGAACTACGCCGCGTTTGAGTTCGACCCTCGCAAGATCGATTTTGTACTGCTCACCCACGCCCATATCGACCACTCCGGCATGTTGCCTCGCCTCGTAGCCGATGGCTTCACCGGGCCGATCTATACCACGCATGCTACGCGGGATCTGCTCGAAGTCATGCTGCGTGATTCGGCGCATATCCAGGAAAAAGAGGCGGAATGGGCGCAGTATGCCAAGGACCGCAATGCGCGCCAGTCCCAGCGGGCGGAAATCGAGCCGCTGTATACCGTCGCCGAGGCGGATGCCTGCCTTGGGCAATTGCGCGCCGTTTCTTATGATGCCGAGCTGTCGCCCCATGCATCGGTGCGCTGCAAGTTCCGCGATGCGGGTCATATTCTCGGTTCCGCGATCATCGAGGTGTGGGTGGATGATGAGGGGCAGAAGCAGAAGCTGGTGTTCTCGGGCGACCTCGGCAACATCGGCCAGCCCATCCTGCAGGATCCCGCCATCATCGAGTCTGCCGACGTGCTGCTGATCGAATCCACTTATGGCGATCGCCTGCACAAGACCATGGAGCAGACCATGGATGAGCTGGTCCATGCCATTAGCGATACGCTCAAGCGCAAGGGCGGAAACGTCATCGTGCCGGCTTTCACGGTTGGACGTACACAGGAAATTCTTTACCTGCTCTACGATCTGGTGCGCCAGGGGCGTTTGCATGATCTGAATATCTATGTCGATTCGCCGATGGCAACCAGCGCCACGGAAATCACCATGAAGCATATCGAGCTTATGGACACCGAAGCGCGCGGCCTGATGCAATGGATGAGGGCCGGGCACAAGGTGCCCCGCATCCAGTTCACCGAAACGGTGCAGGATTCCATGGCGCTCAACCACATCAAGGGCGGTGCCATCATCATTTCCGCCAGCGGCATGTGTGATGCAGGGCGCATCAAGCATCACCTGCGCTACAACCTGGGGCGGCCCGAGTGCACTGTGCTGATCACCGGCTTCCAGGCCGGAGGCACATTGGGGCGGCGTCTGGTGGACGGTGCAAAGATAGTACGCATTTTCGGCCAGGATATCCCGGTGCGCGCCGACCTCTATACGATCGGCGGGCTTTCCGCGCATGCCGACCAGGCGGGTTTGCTGTCCTGGCTGGGACATTTCAAAAAGCCGCCGCGCCACACCTTCATCGTCCACGGTGAAGAAAACGTGGCTTTCGCCTTCGCTGACCTGATCCGGGAAAACTGGAACTGGCATGTCGAAGTGCCGGGATATCGGGATGAGTTCGAGATTTAGGGTGAAACGACATGAACTGGAACCACAACCCCTCCCGGCCTCCCCTTGTCAGGGGAGGTGGCAGGCCCTCCCCCTGATAAGGGGGAGTTGGAGGGGGTTTGAGGTGCGACGGGGAGCAATCTTGAGGGGCGTTTTATCATCAGTGGCTGCTGCTGTCATGACCGTTAGAGCAAGGAGTGTGGTTTTTTCCGGAGAAGTAGGCGCGAAACTTCTGATGCTGTTGATTGTTTTGTCTTCGGCCATGGCGTATGCGGACACCCTGCCCGCACCGGTGCGCGCGGCCCTCAAGGAAGCCGGATTGCCGCAATCCAGCCTGGGCGTATGGGTGCAGGATACCCAGGCCAAAAGGGCGCTGCTGGAAGTGGGTGCGGAGCACGCAATGAATCCCGCCTCCTCCATGAAGCTGGTGACCACTTACGCCGCGCTGGACCTGCTGGGGCCCGCTTATCGCTGGAAAACGGAGAGTTATGCGGGTGGGCAGCTGGCTGGTGAGACCCTGAACGATGGGCTGATCCTCAAAGGCTATGGCGACCCCAAGCTGACCCTGGAAAATTTCTGGCTGCTGTTGCGCGATCTGCGCCAGCGCGGCGTGCGCAATATCCGTGGCGGCGTGATCCTGGACCAGAGCCATTTCGAGCCCGGCGCGCATGATCCGGCGGCGTTCGATAACGAGCCACTGCGCGCCTACAATGCCTTCCCCCAGGCATTGCTGGTGAATTTCAACGCCATCCGGATTCGCTTGCTGCCGCAGGTAGATAACAAGGCGCTCAGGGTGGTCGCGGACCCCGCACCGCCTTCCCTGAAAGTGGTCAATTCTCTTCAACTGGACGCCGGACCCTGCGGGGACTGGCGTGAAGGTTTTGCCACCGAGGTGACGACAGTTGGGGCAGAGCGTGTACTTACTTTGCGTGGGCGATTCTCTGCCGCTTGTGGAGAAAAGAGCTTCAACCTCAATCTGCTGCCGAATGGCAGCTATGTGGACAGCGTTTTCCGCCTGCTGTGGGAAGAACTGGGCGGAACGCTGGACGGTCCTGTCAGACCGGGTGCAATGCCGCCGGGCGCGAGCCTGCTGGCAAGTTTCGACTCGCCTCCGCTGGGCGACACGATTCGAGACATCAACAAATTCAGCAACAACGTCATGGCGAGGCAACTGTATCTGACGCTGGGTGCCGAGCGCTTCGGGCCGCCCGCCACGCCGCGCAAGGGGGCCGAGGCCATTGAAAACTGGCTGATGGCGAAGGGGCTGGACTTCCCCGAGCTGGTGCTGGAAAACGGTTCCGGGCTGTCGCGCCTGGAACGCATCAGCCCCAGGCATCTCGGAATGCTGCTGGTGAGTGCAAGCAACAGTCCGGTGTTCGGCGAATTCGAATCCTCCCTGCCCATCGTCGCGGTGGATGGCACCATGAAAAAACGTCTACTGGATCATGGGGTCGCCGGCCATGCGCACATCAAGACCGGTTCGCTTGAGGGCGTGCGCAGCGTGGCGGGTTATGTGTTCGATACAAAAGGCAGGCGCATGGCGGTGGTGGCAATGATCAATCATCCTCGCGCCAGCGCTTCGCGACCGGCGCTGGATGCCTTGCTGCAATGGGTCTATGAGCGCAATTAACGCCTTGTCCAGACTGCCTTCGGCCGTCTGGTTGCTTGGCCTGGTCAGTCTGCTTAACGATAGCGCAAGCGAACTGGTCTATTCGCTGCTGGCGCTGGCGACTTCCTGGCCGATGGTACTCACCTTGCGTTTCGCCGACCGGGTAGGCAAGGGGCTGCGCTCCTCGCCGCGCGATGCCCTCTTGGCCTTGAGTGTCGTGCCAGAACAGCGCGGCCTGGCGTTCGGCGTGCATCGCGCCATGGACAATGCTGGTGCGGTGATCGGGCCGTTGCTGGTCGCCTGGCTGCTGTGGCCGTTGTTTGCCTTCTATGGACTGTTTCTCGCCGCCACTGAGGGCGCGGAAAAAGCCCTGGTCGCCAATCTTGCGCCAAAAGAGCTGCTTGGCACGGCTTACGGCTGGTTCAACCTCACTGCCGGCTTCATTACTGTTCGGCTGGCTGTGGCAAGGCTTCAGCGCGCAAGCAGCATTCGGCTTTTCGGCGTCCTGCGCGGTTCTCGCGGCGCTGCTGCTGAAATTCTGGGTGGCGCCAGGCATAGTGTTTCTTAAACGAGGGCATGATGAAATATAAAATTTACTGGCTGGTTTTTTTTACGGCGCTATGGAACTGGGGCACCGCATCTGCGGTGACGCTCTCAGCGCATCCCGTGGCAAAGGACGTTTATGCCTTCATCGGCGACACTGGCATGCGCACCTACAAGAATGAGGGCATGAATGCCAACAGCGGTTTTGTAGTGACCAAGGATGGCGTGGTGGTGATCGACAGCGGGCCCACCTGGCAGGTGGCGAAGGAAATTCACCGCGCCATCAAGAAGGTGACCCGGCAGCCGGTCAAATTCGTCATCAATACTGGCGGTCAGGACCACCGCTGGCTGGGCAACGGGTATTTCAAATCCATCGGCGCCGAGGTTATCGCGGCTCGTCCTGCCCTGGCCGACATGCGGGCGCGCGGCGACATGCAGCTTCAGGCCCTGCGCCAGACCATACGCAAGAAAGTGGCGGGAACGCAGCCGGTCTACCCCGAGCGTTTCTTTGATCGGAGCGAAACCCTGCAACTTGGTGGGCAGGAAATCCATTTGCTGTATTTCCACGGCGGCCATACGCCGGGTGACAGCGTGGTCTGGCTGCCGCAGCAGGGCGTGCTGTTTTCCGGCGACCTGGTTTACGTGGATCGCCTGCTCGGGGTGTTGCCCTTCAGCAGCACCCGCGACTGGCTCGCCTCCTTTGCCGAGATGGAAAAGCTTGAGCCGCGTCTGATCGTTCCCGGCCACGGCCAGGTATGCGATCTCCATAAAGCGCGTCGGGATACGAAAGATTATCTGGCCTTGCTGCGCGAGCACATGAAGCAGGCGCTGGAGCAGGGGGCTGATCTGCAAGCGGCGATTACATCGCTCGATCAGGGCGCTTTCAGCCGGTTGCAGCATTTCGAACTGCTGAACGGCGGCAACGCCAGCCGGACGTATCTGGAAATGGAAAGCGAATAGCGCTTTAATTCAGACCGGGCTGCAGCAGTTCGATTTTGAATTGTTCTTCATAAGGCGGCACGTTGCACTCGATGATGTGCTCCGGCGCCACGTCCAGCCGCACACCGACGATGTCGGTGCGCACCGGAAGCTTGGCAGCGCCGCGGTCCACCAGCACCACGGTGCGGATTTCAGCGGGGTTCCGGTTGGCGAGGTATTCCACCGCGCGCAACATGGAGTGGCCCCGGTACATCACATCATCCACCACCAGCAGCGTGGTGCCTGAGAGGTCCAGCCTGGCGAGTTCGGGAGATTCCGTGAGTTGAGTTTCCGGATGCAGCAGGGTGAGGTCATCTGCATAGCGCTTGATCTTGAGGTCAAGCCGGGTAATCTGGTTCAGGCCGTAGTTGCTTACCAGTCGCTCATGCAGCATTTCTGCCAGCGGCGCGCCGCGGCGCAGGATGCCCACCAGCATGACCTGATCCTTGCCGGTAAGGAAAGCGGCCGCCTGCCAGGCCATGTGGTCGAGCACCGCATCGAGTTGGGCGGTATCGTAGAGGCAGGTGCGCTGGCCCTGAGGTTTTTTCATGTGTTTTTTGATGCTTCGGGTGGCAGAGCTTCCGTTAGACGCTCGCTTCCAAGCATGATCCGCCAGTTTTGCCATTTCTTCAAGCGGCCAATCCAGGCCAAGCCCCGGTGGTTTTTGTCGCTGCGGGAAGAGGCGAGTGAAGGGCCGTTCCGCCACCCTGTTCCAGGTAATGGAGTCGGTCGTTTCGCCGCAAACTCACGGCTGAAATGCACGCGTCTGCGAACGGGTCACTCGTGCTTGCTGTAGTTGTGGATGGTGCTGAAAAAGGCTTGATTTACTTTCATTACTAATATATTTCAGAAAAGTTCATTGCAATATGCATAAGTAATAATTATACTGCGATCAGTTATTCCTATCCTGCGATATAAAGACATGAATGTCAGTCAATTGATTTCTTTGCGGCAGAGAGTTTGGTTGAGGATGTTCATGCAATCGTTATTACCCGATATTTACGTGGATCATGCTTCATTGGACATTCGGACCTAAATCATGCTCACTTCTTTCCTGAATTTTCGCTCCCATATGATTGCCATCCTGCTGCTCGGCATGGCCGCCATTCCAACAGCCTCGCTTGCGACCATCGTCGGCTCCCGGCATGATCTGAGCGCTAACATGGGTTCAACCGTACCTCATGTTAATTTTGCCTACAACAACTATAATCAGGTCTGCGTGTATTGCCACACGCCTCACGATTCCAATAAGGACAATGGGGGTAAGTTGCTCTGGAACAAGCCTTTTTCTACTGCAACTTATACTCTGTACAGTTCTCCCACCGCCAAACTGACTCCCTCGCAGCCCACCGGGGCTACGAGTTCCTCCGCGCTATGCCTGTCCTGCCATGATGGGACAATCGCCGTGGACACCCTAGTGAACATGCCCAATCAGCCCTTCACCGATACGGGTAACCACCGTACCATGGGTGATGGCGTTAATGCCTGCGGCACATGCCACTACGACGGAGCGACCGGAAAATTGGGCGCAGTGCGGGCCGCTTTCCTGGGAACCGATCTGAGCAACGACCACCCCGTCGGCATGGCTTATGACAACACAATCAGTCCTGGACTGAATCCCGTGAACTCAGTCACCGCAGCAGGGCTGAAGTTGTATAACGGAAAAGTCGAATGCGCGAGTTGCCACGATCCACACAGCGTAGTTAACAAAACCTTCTTGCGGGTTGCAAACGCACAAAGTTCAATGTGCACGGCGTGCCATACCAAATAATCTGAAGACATCGGGGGCGTTGCAAAGATGGGTGCCTGTGTGAAACGCGCACCGGCACCCTCAGGATTGACCATCGTTTGTAGCGTTTCAGGTATTGCTGTTGCGGCCCACTGCTAACTGAGGTTTGAAAATTACAACCCCAGTTCCCGCCACATCTTGTCCACCCGGCGCTTCACCGCTTCATCCATCACGATAGGGCGTCCCCATTCGCGGTTGGTCTCGCCCGGCCACTTGTTGGTGGCGTCCATGCCCATTTTCGAGCCCAGGCCGGAGACCGGGCTGGCGAAGTCGAGGTAGTCGATGGGAGTATTTTCGATCAAGAGCGTGTCGCGCGCCGGATCGACACGGGTGGTCATGGCCCAGATCACTTCCTTCCAGTCGCGGATGTTGACGTCCTCGTCGGTGACGATGATGAATTTGGTGTACATGAACTGGCGCAGGAAGCTCCACACCCCGAACAGCACGCGCTTGGCGTGGCCGGGGTACTGTTTCTTGATGCTGACGATGGCCATGCGGTAGGAGCAGCCTTCGGGCGGCAGGTAGAAGTCGGTGATTTCCGGATACTGCTTTTGCAGCAGCGGCACGAATACTTCGTTCAGCGCCACGCCGAGGATGGCCGGCTCGTCCGGCGGCTTGCCGGTGTAGGTGCTGTGGTATATGGGGTTCTTGCGCAGGGTGATGCGCTCGATGGTGAACACCGGGAACTCGGCCACTTCGTTGTAATAGCCGGTATGGTCGCCGTAAGGCCCTTCCGGGGCCATTTCGCCGGGGTGGATCACGCCTTCGAGCACGATCTCGGCACTGGCCGGTACCTGCAAATCGTTGCCCAGACACTTGACCAGTTCGGTCTTTGATCCGCGCAACAGGCCGGCGAACTGGTATTCGGAGAGGGAATCCGGCACCGGCGTCACCGCGCCCAGGATGGTGGCGGGGTCGGCGCCCAGTGCGACGGAAACCGGGAAAGGCTGGCCCGGATTGGCCTCCTGGAAGTCGCGCAGGTCCAGCGCCCCGCCGCGATGCGCGAGCCAGCGCATGATCACCTTGTTGGGGGCGATCACCTGCTGGCGGTAGATGCCGAGGTTCTGGCGCTTCTTGTAGGGACCTTTTGTGACCACCAGCCCCCAGGTGATGAGCGGCGCCACATCGCCCGGCCAGCAGGTCTGGATGGGGAGTTTGGCCAGGTCCACGTCCTTGCCTTCCCACACCACATCCTGGCAGGGCGCGCTGGACAGTTCTTTCGGGGCCATGTTGAGTACCTGCTTGAAGATCGGCAGTTTGTCCCAGGCTTCTTTCAGCCCCTTGGGCGGTTCAGGTTCTTTCAGAAAGGCCAGCAGTTTGCCCACTTCGCGCAACGCCTCCACCGAATCCTCGCCCATGCCCATGGCCACCCGCTGCGGCGTGCCGAACAGGTTGGCGAGCACCGGAATGGAGTGCCCCTTGGGGTTCTCGAACAGGATGGCGGGGCCTTCGGCGCGCAGCACGCGGTCGCAGATTTCGGTCATTTCCAGGCGGGGGTCGACTTCAGCAGTGATGCGCCTGAGTTCGCCCTGCTGTTCCAGTTGCGCGATGAAGTCGCGCAGGTCGTGGTATTTCATCGGGTGGTGCTTTCGAATGGAGGAAGTTGGCGCAAGAGCGCTATAAGTTCTGGAATGTCGCGGCTTGCGGCAAACCAGATTTCATTCACATCAAAGGTATCGTAGGCATGAATCAGAATGTCGCGCATACCCGCCATCTTTCGCCAGGGAATGCCGGGGTGGGCGATCTTGAATTCCGGGGAAACCCGTTTTGTGGCTTCGCCGACAATTTCAAACTGGCGAATCACGGCAGATTGTGTTTTCAGGTCGCGGTGAAAGGTGTCCTGATCAACGCCTTCGAGAAAAAACAGAATAAGTTCGGAGGATTTTAAAATGTCATCCAGATGAGCGGCATCACGCTGCGGCATGGATGACCTCGGCCGATTCCAGAATGGCGCGCCGGCGAATTTGATTGCGGCTTTGCTCGACTGCATTGCGGGTCAGCAAATCCACCTTGCGCCCCAGCATGGCGGAAAGTTCATCGCGCATTTCCACGTGATCGAACAGGCTCCAGCTTGCATCTGGCGAAAAAGTCACCAGCACGTCAACATCGCTGTCGGGGCGGAAATCATCGCGCAGCACCGAGCCGAACAGGGCAAACTCGGCAATTTTCCACTGGCGGCAGAAGCGGGAAAGCTGGTCCTGAGGCAGGGTGATTTTCGGCTGGGACATATGGATTTCCTGACTTGGGTAAGGGGAATATTCTACGCCGGATTCACTTCCTTGCCTTCGTTGAGCTTGAGCCAGCCTTTGACGATGCGGTAGATCACCCACACCGCATCGGCGGCGAGGATGAACCAGCCGACCAGAACGATGAGCAGGACGCTGCCGATCGCGCCCCACAGCAGGCCGAACCAGAAGGTCCGGATCTGCCAGCGGAAATGGGATTCAAGCCAGGTGCCCTTGATGTCGTCGATCTTCAAGTAATTGATTACGATGGCGACGATGGCGGTGATACCGACGAAAAAGGATGCTGCCTGCAGGGCATAGACCACAGTGGTAAGGGTCTTGGCGGAATCGAGGCCGGGGGAGCTGACGGGGGAGTTCATGGAAGAGTCATCCTAGCGTGTGCGGAAAGACATATGGCAAGCTACACAACTGGAGGTGAGCTGTTGCAGAGCGGCGAGGGCCTTGGCCTGATCCCCGCCCTTTGTAACCTTGGCGAATTCGGTGGCGCTGTCGTGCATGTTCCAGCCCATCTGCTGCATGGTGCTCGGCATGAAGCGGCCCGGCCCCTGGCCGCGCGCGATGGCGGCGTGCTTGCCCATGGTGCTCTGGCCCATGCGTTTTTCGGCGGTCTCGCCGGCAGCGGCAAGATTGTTTTCCGCCAGGTAGCCGATGATTTCGTTCAGTGCCGCAAGATGGTCCAGCATGTCGCTACGCATCAGGCTGCGCGGCAAGTCCGGCATGGTGACCAGTTGACGGGCGTCCTGCGGTGGCGCGGGCGGTTGTGCCAGTGCCGGCAGGGCGGCCAGAAGCAGGATAGGAATCAGGATGTGACGCATGGGTTCTCCTAGTTGGACTGGCGCAGGCTGGCGATGGATTGCCGCAACACGCTGACAGCGGATTTCAGGAACAGAGCTGCAATGATGCCACCCACGATGATGTCTGGCCAGCGCGACTGGCTGTAGATCACCGCGATGCCCGCCAGAATCACGCCGCCATTGGCGAACAGGTCGTTGCGCGAGCATAGCCAGACCGAGCTCATGTTGAGATTGTCGGCGCGGTGGCGGTAGAGCAGCAGGAAGCACCAGGTATTGGCGGCCAGCGCAAGCAAGCCGATCAGGCCGATGGTTTCGCCGTGCGGCAGGAGGGGGTGCAGGGTTTTGTAAACCGCTTCCGCCGCCACGCCCAGGCCGAAGGCCAGCATGAACAGGCCCTTGAGCAAGGCGGCGCGGGCCTGCCAGCTTTCGTCGCGGGTCAGCACATAGAGGCTGAAGCCATACACCAGCGCATCACCCAGCATGTCGGCGGCATCCGCCAGCAATGAAGTGGAATGGGCCGCCAGGCCGGCCAGGGTTTCCACCACGAACATGACGATGTTGACCGCCAGCACGATTTTCAGCACGCGGCCGTGATTGGCGCGCATGGCGTTGAGGGTGCAGGACTTGTTTTCGCAGCAGCCGGCCATGGCCTGGCTCAAAAATAAGAGCGGAGCAATAAGGAGGTTTCCTGCCAGTAATTCAGCAGGATGCCGCCAAAAATTGCCGCGCCGAACCAGTTGTTGTGGATGAAGGCCTTGAAGCACTTGTCCCGCTCCCGGCCCCTGATCAGGGTGTAGTGGTATGCGGCGATGGCCAGTGCCACGGCAAGGCCGAGATAATAATACAGTCCGAGCTTGAGCATTGCGCCGACCCCGGCGAGGAGAGCCAGGGTCATGCCATAGCTGGCCAGCACGGCCAGTACGTCATATTGTCCGAAAGTGATGGCGGAGGTGCGGATGCCGATCTTGAGATCATCCTCACGGTCCACCATGGCGTATTCGGTGTCGTAGGCGACGGCCCAGAAAACATTGGCCAGCAGCATGAGCCAGGCGATGGCCGGCACCGCGCCGGTTTGTGCCGCGAATGCCATGGGGATGCCAAAGCCGAAGGCAATGCCGAGATAGGCCTGGGGGATGGCAAGAAAGCGCTTGGTGAAAGGATAGCTGGCAGCCAGGAATAAAGCTGCAAATGACAGCATGATGGTCAGTTTGTTGAGGCGCAGAATCAGCAGAAAAGCGCAGATGGAGAGTATGGAAAACAGTGCCAGCGCTTCCTTCTTGCTTACCAGTCCGGCCGCCATGGGGCGGTTCCGGGTGCGCTCGACGTGCGGGTCGAAATCGCGGTCGGCAAAGTCGTTGATGACGCAACCCGCCGAGCGCATCAGCACCGTTCCGAGCATGAAAATCCACAGGATGATCCAGTTTGGCTGCCCGGTGGAGGAAATCCACAGCGCCCACAGGGTTGGCCAGGCCAGCAACAGGATGCCGATGGGCTTGTCGAGCCGCATCAGGCGTTCGTAGAGATCAAGACGTTGTGCGAGCCGCATGTTGCTGTGCAAAATTCCTGAGCAAAGTGTTGATGAAGGCCGTTCCCTGTATGTGGGAAAGTCAATGGCGACTCCGGATTTTAACAGCAGAAGCAGGATGCGCGGCAACCTATGCAGCTAATCTTCAACATCCTGTATACGAATGATTCTTAATAGTGTTATCTTATAGTCCGAACGGACTATAAGAAGAGCTGTTGCGTATGTCTAACAAGACGATGTTGTTTCTGAAAGCGGTGGCCACATCTTTTTATGCCGGCAAGATGAGGAAAAATGAAACTCTGTCACTGGAGCCGGCAAGGTCACCCGTTACCATTTCAGAGCAGCAGTGCTGCGACCGGGCACGCATGGCGGTTCACCTTCACCAGAATGAACCCGTAGATGTGATGCGCTATTTGTCTGCGGAAGAAAAGGCGTTTATCCAGCATCTCAAGGAGGCTTTCCAGCTGAACGAGGACGATCTTAATCTGTTCCATTTGATCGGCTATGCACGTCAAGCCAATGAACGAGAGTTGAGTCTTAACACGAACCTGAAGCGGTATGAGTTGCCGCAGCCGGATTTCAGTCCTGGTTGTCTTTCCTTGCTGATGGAGTGCGTTAAACCAACCCTTGAATCTTCGCGTGGCTATTATGCTGCCATGGTGCATCTGAAACGCCACCCAGTGCCAATGGCTTGGCGCACGGATGAGAACACGGACGCTTAATCTTGATGAGCGCTCCGCGCCACCCTTGTTCAGCCCAGTGCCGGCTTGGCTGATTTGAAGCCGGCAGGAGGGGCCTGTTAAAGATCCAGAATGCCGGGCAGGAATACTTCCGTCACCAGAATCGGATAGCGTCCCAGGACAAAGACGGAACGACGCGCCCAGAGGTGCGCCGGGCGCTCGTTCAATATTCGGCAGGCGCGCCGGTAGAGTTCATGGCGGCGATTGAGTTTCTTGAATTGCAGCGGTTCGCGCCGGACTTTCGGATTGGTGAACAGGGTTGCGCCCAAGGGCTTGCTGCCCAGCTTGCTCAGCGCTTGCCATGGGCCGCGCAGCCCGGCGCGGGGAATGACGCTATGCGCGAACACCACGGGTGTTTCGCCGCAGTAAAGGTGGACCTCGCGCAGCAGCGCAAAATTGCGCGGATTGAGATTGACGCTGGCGGCTTCATCACGCCCGGGCCTGCCCAGCATCAGACGTAATCCACGCACGCTGAAAGCGCTGCAGCGCATCTGGATGCGGTGCGTCAGCGAGCCCCGATCCACCAGCCATGGCCGGTATGGGCAATGTGCTGCGGGCGGGCGAGGTTGCCAGAGCAGGGGCAGGTGGCGCATGGGAACAGAAGCCTGGATTGCTTGTTCGACGGGCTTATGTTTTCTCCAGCCAGATCTGAAGATCAAGATATTCTTTCTGGCTGCCGGGGACAAAGCCCTTCACGCCCAGTTTTTCCAGCAGTTTCCTGCCTTCATCGGAGTTTTCCATATTGACCAGCGTGGACTGGATTTTTATTACATCATCCTTGCTCATGTCAGGTGAAGCGATCAGCGACCAGAACGGCATCTTGCGGCTCTCGAATAATACGCTGCCTCCCTTGGCTACCCAGCTCTTGGCGACGATGGGTGACACCATGCCGACATCTGCAAACCCTTTTTCCACGATGAACTCGATGGCATCCTGAAATTTTGCCGCCTGGATCTTATCCGCGGCAGGAACCAAATTGCGGTCTCGCAACTCGGCCATACCCGCTCTTTCCATGAAAGTACCCTTGGCCAATGCAATGCGTTTTCCCTTGATGTCTTCAGGTTTTTTCAGGGGAGAATTGGCATTCACAATGAACTTGACCGTAAACTCGCCCTTGGCCATGGCCACCAGCTGGTAATTCTGATCGCGTATGGCCTTGGCCGCGACGTTGGCGGGTTTGGAGAAGAATAGCGCATAGCGGCCCTTGGCCAGGTTGCTGCTTGAGCTTTTCAGGTTTTGCGAGGATTCCAGCTTGACGGGCTTATTGATGCTTTTGGCCAAGTAGTCGGCCAGTGCCTTGTACCTGCCCTGCATTTCTCCGAAGTCCTTTTGCCCGGCCGTGCCCTCGTTTACTCCGAACAGCAGGCTGTCCTTGGTCGTTTCGGGAATGGCAGCTTGGGCGGAAAACGGGAAAACCAGAACAATGACTAAATATGACAAGAAACGTTTCATGTGCTTTCCTTTAGAGAATTTTGTTGGGGCGCCAGGGTCAATTTACAGGCCCGCCAAATTGTAGGTTTTAGCAGTATATCAGCCCTGCAATGGGGTTATGCCATCAAAATATCGCGCTTTGCGGGGGTTTTTACAGCACTTCCTGTTCCAAAATGAAGCTTGCGCCAGCATCCTGTCCCAGCGCCTGCAACAGATAAGGCATGATGTTCGCGAGTGTTTTGTGCAAAGTCCATGGCGGATTGAGGATGAACATCCCGCTACCATGCATGCCGATGCCGTCGGATGACGGCGTGTGTACCGTCAGGGCAACATGCAGCCAGTTTTTGACCGGCAGGTGTTTGAGCTTTTCCGGCAGCTGCCGCGCTTCCGGCCGGGAGAGCTGTGGGTACCAGACCGCATAGGTGCCGGTGGGAAAGCGCGCCAAACCGTCTTTCAAGGCCGAGATGACGTTCGGATAGTCATCGCGGGTTTCGTAGGAAGGGTCTATCAAGACCAGGGCGCGGCGGGGAGGCGGAGGCAGCAGCGCCTTGAGCGCATCGAAACCGTTGGCGCTGGTGATCGTCACGCGTTTGGTGTGGTCTTTGAAATTCTCCTGCAAAATCCTGCTGTCGCTGCTGTGCAACTCGAACAGGCGCAGCCGGTCCTGCGAGCGCAGTGTCTGCAGCGCAAGCCAGGGGGAGCCGGGATAAAAGCGCAGCATGCCGTCCGGGTTGACGGCGCGCACCAGTGCCACATACTCGGCTAGCGCGGGGGGCAAGTCCGTGCGTTCCCACAGCTTGCCGATGCCGCTTTCGAATTCCTTCAATTGGGTCGCATAGCCTGAGTCCAGCGCATAAAGGCCCGCGCCTGCATGGGTATCGATGATCCAGAACGGCTTGTCCTTTTGCCCCAGATAACGGCTCAGCTGGATCAGCAGCAGGTGTTTCAGCACATCGGCGTGGTTGCCGGCATGAAAGGCGTGGCGGTAGCTCAGCATGAAAGGTATCCAGGTGACAGGATGAAGATTGTATGCGAGATGTGGCTCTGTAACCGATGGATGACAGTCAGCCCAGGGTCATAGCATCTCGGCGCAAAACACGGCAGGCGTGACTATCCGGGTGCGTTCGATATGTCCACGCTGCAGCAAGCCAGCGCGGCGGTCACCGGTCACCAGGTAATCCGCATCGCCAGCCAGGGCCATGGCCAGCAAAAACGCATCGTCGGGATCAACGGCTTCAGCCTCTATGGTCAACTGATCCAGAACCACGGCACGTTGCAGGTTGTTAACCATGGCGCCTACTTTGGCTGGCTGTAGAACGGCCTGAAACTTGGGGTAGCGGCTGGCCCGGCGAATCTCATCGAGCTGCATCCGCGATGTCACCACCTCGAAGCGCGCCGAACGCCAGGCGCGATAGATTGCATCGGGATATCCATACGGCGAGATCAGTGCGCTGAACAGGATGTTGGTGTCCAGAACGACCCTCATCAGTGCTGACGCGCCCACTGCATGGCCTCATCGACCATGGAGATCAAATCCGTTTCGCTCACGTTGGTATTGGCAGCCTTGGCCTGTTCTGCGGTCAGCTCCAGGATGTGCGCCCGCACCGCTTCTTCAATAAAGCGCGACAAGTCGCCTTTTCTGCCTCCTCCCTGACTGGCTAGAAACATGCGAAGGGCTTGATCGGTGTCGGCAGAGACGGCGACATTCCAGCGGATCGTGTCCATGAAATTCTCCATTTGTTGATGTTTATGTGTTTTTACACCGATTGCCGTGGCCGCGCAATGGCCCAAACAATCTTGAGCGTCGGTCATGCTTTCAGCATGTCCTGCTGCTGCCCCAGCCAGCGTTCGAGGTGGCGTTCGGCGAGATCGGGAAAGTCGGCCAGCATGCGCTCGGCGGCGTGCCGGGCGGCTTCGAGCAGGCGCTGGTCGCGTTCGAGATCCGCAAACCTGAGCATGGGGACGCCGCTCTGGCGCGCGCCGAGGAATTCACCGGGTCCGCGCAGGGCCAGGTCCTGGCGCGCAACCTCGAAACCGTCGTTGTTTTCGTAAATGATCCTGAGCCGGGCACGGGCGGATTCTGAAAGAGGGGACTGAAACAGCAGGATGCAGGTGCTCCGCGCAGCGCCGCGTCCAACCCGGCCGCGCAACTGGTGCAACTGGGACAGACCGAAGCGCTCGGCATGCTCGATCACCATGAGCGAGGCATTGGAAACGTCCACCCCGACCTCAATCACCGTGGTGGCTACCAGCAACTGAATCTCGCCCGCCTTGAAACGGGCCATGGTCGCGGCCTTCACCGCTGCAGGCTGGCGTCCGTGGACGAGGCCGATGCTGAGCTCGGGAAAAGTCTGGCTCAACAGTTCAAAAGTTTCGAGCGCGGTTTTAAGCTGCAAGTCCTCGGATTCTTCGATCAGCGGGCACACCCAATAGGCTTGACGCCCATGTACGCAGGCATCGCGGATGCGGGCGATGACTTCGTCGCGGCGCGCGCTGTCCACCAGCTTGGTGACAATCGGCGTGCGCCCGGGCGGAAGCTGGTCGATCACCGAAACGTCCAGATCTGCGTAATAGCTCATCGACAAGGTGCGCGGAATGGGCGTTGCGCTCATCATCAACTGGTGAATTTCGCCCCCCTTTTGCCTTAACGCCAGACGCTGGTGCACACCGAAGCGGTGCTGTTCGTCAATGATGGCCAGGCCCAGTTGGCGAAATTCAACTTGTTCCTGAAACAGGGCGTGGGTGCCTATGGCAAGTTGCGCCTCGCCGCTGGAGACGCGTTCAAGTGCGGCGCGTTTGTCTTTCTTTCCCAGGCTGCCGCTGAGCCAGGCCAGCGTGATGCCGAGCGGCTCCAGCCAGGCGGAGAGTTTCAGGTAATGCTGTTCGGCGAGAATTTCGGTCGGCGCCATGATCGCGGCCTGGAAGCCGTTTTCGATTGCCTGGCAGGCGGCAAGCGCCGCGACTACGGTCTTGCCGCTGCCCACATCACCCTGCAGCAAACGCTGCATAGGATGTGCGCGGGCGAGATCGGCGCTGATTTCGGTGCAGACGCGTTGCTGGGCGGAAGTGAGCGGGAAGGGAAGGCGCGCCAGCAGGGCCGCGCCAAGCTGATGCCGCGGCGGCAGGGGCGGGGCGCCGCGGGCGCGGCGTTTCTGGTAGTGCAGGCGCATGGAAAGCTGCTGCGCCAGCAGTTCGTCGAAAATCACGCGCTGCCAGGCAGGGTGCTTTCTTTCGTCCAGCGCTGCCGGGGCGATATCGGGCGGAGGCTGGTGCAATAGCGTGAGGCTGGATGCAAAATCAGGCAGGTGCAAGGGTGTGCGCAGCGCATCCGGCAGCGTGTCGCAAAGGTCCGCTTCGGCCAGCGCCTGGCCAATCAGTTTGCGCAAGGTGCCTTGGCTTAAGCCCTGGGTGGTGGGGTAGACCGGCGTAAGCGCCTCGGCGAGCGGCGCGTTTTCCTTCACGATGCGGTACTGGGGGTGGACCATTTCAGCGCCAAGGAAACCGTGGCGCAATTCTCCCAGGACGCGCAGGGTGACGCCCGGAATCAGGCTTGCAGCCTGGCTGGGGTAGAAATGCAGGAAGCGCAACTGCAATGCGCCGCTGCCGTCCTGCATCTTGACGGTCAGCATCTTGCGCGGTTTGTAGGTGACGCTGGCGTGGGTGACGCTGCCTTCTACCTGCGCCACCTGGCCGACGGGCGCGTCCGCGATGGGATAAAGATGCGTTTCGTCCTGGTAGCGCAGCGGCAGGTGGAGCAGCAGGCCGAAAATATCGTGGATGCCCAGCTTGGCCAGTTTATCCCGGACGGACTTGCCGGTTTTGATAACAGGCTGGTGCTGCGAGACTGCGTCCCTTTTCTCGCCGAGATCGGTGAGCGCTCCTTTCGGGAGGGCTTCAGGAGCGAGGGACGGCATTGCTCAACCCAGATGCAGCACTGCATCCATTTCCACCAACGCGCCGCGCGGCAGTTCTTTCACGCCCACGGCGGCGCGGGCGGGGTGGGGCTGGTCGAAGTAGCGGGCCATGATTTCGTTGACCTTGGCAAAATGCACCAAGTCGGTGAGATAGACATTCAGTTTGACCGTGGCATTGAGGTTTGCCCCCGCTGCCGTGGCCACTGCGTCGAGATTCTGAAAGACCTGGTTGATTTGCGCTTCGATGCCTTCGGCCATTTGCATGGTCTGCGGGTCGAGGCCGATTTGACCGGAGAGATAAACCGTATCGCCGACGCGGATGCCCTGCGAATAGGTGCCGATGGCTGCGGGGGCATTTGGGGTGCTCAATATTTGTTTGCTCACGTTTTTTCCTTGTTTGCTGTTTCTCAATTGCCGCTAACCTTAACCCCATCAGTCCCCCCTTGCCAGGGGGAAGCGCCACACCCCTCCCCTGATAAGGGGAGGCCGGGAGGGGTTGGAGCTTAACCCTTGGTCCGGTTGATACGCACCACTTCCGGCAACTGGCGCAGGCCGCGCATGACGCGGGCGAGATGCATGCGGTTTTCCACCTGCAGGGTGAAAAACATGGTGGTGTAGGCGCTGCCGTCTTCTTCTTCCATGCTGACATTGTCGATATTGGAATCGGCATCGGCGATGGTGGCCGCCACCTTGGCCAGCACACCGCGCTGGTTGGCAACCACCAGCTTGATCGAGACCTCGAAGAACTTCTTGGTGTCCGGATCCCACTCCACGTCCACCCATTTGTCCGGGTCGTTGCGGTAATGCGCGATGGTGGGGCAGTCGTGGGTGTGAATGATGAGCCCCTTTCCCTTATTGATGAAGCCCAGAATGGGGTCGCCGGGAATGGGGCGGCAACAGTTGGCGAACTGCACGGCCATGCCTTCGGTGCCGCGAATGGTCATGGCGCTCTGCGGGCGATTCTCATCGGCCGATGTTTCGCCCAGCGTGGCCAGTTGTCGTGCCACGACAATGTTGAGCCGTTTGCCCAGGCCGATGTCGGCGAGAATTTCGTCTTTTGTCTTGCCTGCGTTCTCGCGCAGCAGTTTTTCCCACGGGCCTTCGCCGATGCTCGAGGGCTTGATCTGCAGGGCGCGTAGTGCCTGGTCCAGCAGGCGTTCGCCCAGGGCGACGGATTCCTCGTAGTGCAGGGTCTTGAGGAAATGACGAATATGGGAGCGTGCCTTGCCGGTGGCGACATAGTTCAGCCAGGCCGGATTGGGGTTGGCGTGAGTGGCGGTGATGATTTCCACGTGATCGCCATTCCTGAGTTCCGTGCGCAGGGGGGCGTGCTCGTGATTGATCTTGACTGTCACGGCGCGGTTGCCGACATCGGTATGCACCGCATAGGCAAAATCCACTGCCGTGGCGCCGCGCGGCAAGGCCATGATCTTGCCCTTGGGCGTGAAGACATAGACTTCGTCAGGAAACAGGTCGACCTTGATATGTTCCAGGAATTCGGCTGCGTCGCGGCTTTCATCCTGGATTTCCAGCAGGCTTTGCAGCCACTGGTGGGTTTTCTGCTGCATGTCGCTGATGCTGTTGTCGCCGCTTTTGTAAAGCCAGTGAGAAGCCACGCCAGCCTCGGCGATCTGGTGCATTTCCTGGCTGCGGATCTGGATCTCGATCGGTGTGCCGAAAGGGCCGAACAGCGTGGTGTGCAGGGACTGGTAGCCGTTAGCCTTGGGAATCGCGATGTAATCCTTGAACTTGCCGGGAATGGGTTTGTAAAGGGCATGCAGCGTGCCCAGTGCAAGGTAGCAGCTGGGCACATCCTTGACTATGACGCGGAAACCGTAAATATCGAAAACTTCCGAGAAGGCGAGGTTCTTTTCCTGCATCTTCCTGTAGATGCTGTAGAGATGCTTTTCACGTCCGGTGACATTGGCGTCGATGTTGCAGCTGGACAGCTTGTTCTTGATCGCCTCCAGCACCTTGCTTACCACCTCGCGCCGGTTGCCTCGCGCCGCCTTGACCGCCTTGTCCAGGACGGTATAGCGGTTGGGATGGGCGAAGTGGAAACCGAGGTCTTCCAGTTCGCGATAGACGTTGTTGAGGCCGAGCCGGTTGGCGATGGGTGCGTAGATTTCCAGGGTTTCATGCGAAATGCGCTGCTGCTTGGCGGCCTTCATCGATTCCAGCGTGCGCATGTTGTGCAGCCGGTCAGCCAGCTTGATCAGGATCACGCGCACGTCGCGCGCCATGGCGAGCAGCATCTTGCGGAAATTTTCTGCCTGGGCGTGGGCCTCCGACTGGAATTCGATCTTGTCCAGCTTGGACACCCCTTCTACCAGTTCGGCAACCTGCTTGCCGAACTGCGCGCCGATTTCCTCGCTGGTGGTGGCCGTGTCTTCCACCACGTCATGCAGCAGAGCGGCCATGATGGCCTGGGCGTCAAGGCGCCATTCCGCCAGGATGGTGGCGACGGCAAGCGGATGGGAAATGTAGGCCTCGCCGCTTATGCGCATTTGCCCGTGATGGGCGGCTTCGGCGACGTGGAACGCATCCTCGATCTGAGCAATATCCTCAGGTTTGAGATAGGAGGAGAGAAGCTCGGTGAACTGGGACGGGTTGGGCATTTTCAGCTATCAGCTATCAGCTATCAGCTGCTCAGCCATCAGCCATCAGCCATCAGCACAATAACTGAAAGCTGAACGCTGATGACTGAAAGCTAGTTACGCTTGTCCGCGATTGAGGATTTCCCGGCCAACCTTGCCCATGGAAATTTCCTTCAGCGCGACTACGGTCGGCTTGTGGCGGCCGGCTTCTACCAGCGGGGTGGCGCCATTGGCCAGTTGCCGGGCGCGGAAGGTGGCTGCCAGGGTCAGTTCGAAGCGGTTGCTGAAGTGTTTCATACAGTCATCGACGGTAATGCGTGCCATGTTTATGGACTCCAATAGGGTTTTGTTTTTCAGGTCAGACTGGCGATGAGTTCGCCATGCCGCGCCATCTGGGCTCCGACTGTGAGCCGCTGAGCACGGACCACTGCAAGCAGGTCCTGCTGTGCAGTGCCGAAATCGTCGTTAATAATAACATAATCGAATTCGCCGACATGGCTGATATCCTCCCGCGCCGCCGCGACACGGCGCTGAATCACTTCTTCCGCATCCTGGCCGCGGCCTTGCAGGCGCTGCTGCAGCGCCGCAACAGAGGGTGGCAGTATGAAAATACTGACTGCGTCCGGAATCAGCTTGCGCACCTGGGCGGCTCCCTGCCAGTCGATCTCAAGCAGGATGTCCTTGCCTGTCTTGCGCGAGGCCTCGATCCAGGGCTGCGACGTGCCGTAGAAGTTGCCGTAGACTTCCGCGCTTTCAAGAAAATCTCCTCGTTCCAGCATCTGCATGAAAGTTTCTCGGCTGACGAAATGATAGTGCTGGCCCTCCGCTTCACCTGGTCGCGGCGCGCGCGTGGTGTAGGAGATGGAAAGCTGGATGCCTGCGTCGGCGGCAAGCAGTTCCTTTACCAAGCTGGTTTTGCCCGCCCCGGATGGAGCGGCGACAATGAAAAGGTTTCCGGTGGTCATGGACGATCCTGAGCAATAGAGGGCTTAAATATATCTGGGAGAAACGATACCAGATTTGATCGTTTCGCAGAGCACGAGGGGGCGGTTTTTACTTGTTAGTGTCTGCATCCCGATTGGTTGCGAGCAATCAATATAACCGGCTGTCCAGCCAAGGAATCCGATTGTCATTTCATGTTTGCGTCTTGTAATGGATTCAATTATGGTGTAGGCAATTGGTATGTCAGGATTTAAATACAGACTTATCCCGATTATGTTGATCGGCATGGGTCATTCCGGACGAGGAGAAGCCACGTTATCTGATTGAAAAACCATTTCAATATTGTGGCATAATATTTCGTAGGTGATCGGTCGAGCAGTTCAAAGGGGTGCCGATCATAGGGCAAACGCATAAATTTTCAGAAAATGTATTGCAGATAATTCGATCTGGTAATATCCTATCAGCAAATCTGATGGCAATATAAGTAGAAACTATGCTTCGATGTGATCGCGGCGGATGGAGAGACGGTGAAATCTTGGCAATCTGAATGGGTGCGCGTACTGATGCTGGCCTGCTTGGGCGTGGCCCTGGCGGGGCTGTCCGGCTGCGCGTCTGAGCCGGCGAAAAAGAAGGATTACAGCGACCTGGTGTGGCCCAGCCCGCCAGAGCAGCCGCGCATCCGCTTTGTCGCCGAATACTCCGGCCAGAAAGACCTTGGCGTGAAGGATGAGCTGAAAGCGGCCTTGCTGGGCGAGGAGCCGGCTGGCCTGGCGCTGCAGAAACCCTATGGCGTGGCCGCTTCCGCCGACGGAAAGCTGATTTATGTGACCGACACCAAGCTGCGCGCCATTGTGGTGTTCGACCTCGAGAAGAAGGAAGTGCGCCCTCTCAGGACCGACGCGCAGGGCGCCATGTACAACCCGCTGGAAATCCGCCTCGACAAGCAGGGGCGTTTTTTTGTCAGCGATTCCGAGCGCAAGGAAGTGCTGGTCCTGAGTGCGGAAGGCAAGACGCTGATGGCGCTGGGCAAGAAGGAGGAAATCGGCCGCCCCACCGGTCTGGCCCTGGATGAGGCGCGCAACCGGTTGTACGTGGCGGATACCACCAAACACCAGGTGCTGGTGTACGACCTGGCCGGCAAGCACTTGCTGACTTTCGGCGAGCGCGGCTCGGATCCGGGGCAGTTGAACTACCCGGTCAACCTGGCGGTGGATCGCGACGGCCAGTTGCTGGTGACGGATACCGGTAATTTCCGCGTGCAGATATTCGACGGCGAGGGAAAGTTCATCAACAACTTCGGGCAGCTTGGCGATTCCTACGGCAGTTTCAGCCGGCCCAAGGGGATAGCCCTGGATTCCGACAACAATGTCTACGTGGTGGACGCGGCGTTCAATAATTTCCAGATTTTTAACCGCGAGGGGAAAATATTGCTCTTCGTAGGCACCACGGGCCACGAGCCGGGCAAGTTCTGGCTGCCGGCGGGCATGTTTGTGGACAGCATGGACAGGATCTACGTAGTCGACTCCACCAATGCACGCATTCAGGTATTCCAGTACATCAAGGAGAAAGGAGAGTCTATTGACAAATAAGGTTATCCGAACTTAATTAATTCGTAATACGAAATGAAGCGCTATTCCGGTGCAAATCCGGAAGTTGTTGGGCAAGGACGGGCAAGGTAAGTGCGAAGCCTGTCAATTAGGTAATTAAATTATTAGGAGGAGGCAGGAATCATGAATAAACGAGATAGAACAAAGGTCTTCATGGCGGGGTTGCTTATTGCCCTGACGGGAGTTTTCGCGGGGGGGGCATGGGCTGGCATATCGGCAACCAAGCACAATCTTTCCAATGGCGGCCCCGGCACGATTAAGGGTGACGGAACCGAAATCTGCATTTTCTGCCACACCCCGCACGATGCGATCAAGACCGCAAACATCCCGCTGTGGAACAAACAGCTTTCCGCACTCAATATTAGCTATGGGGTTTACACCAGCCCGACTTTGAATGCCACGGATGTCACAGATGTGAAAATGATCACTGCGGCAGATGCTACGGTGACCAACCTATGTCTGTCTTGCCATGACGGCACGGTGGCGATCAATTCCTTCAACAATCCGTCCAACCTCGAAACGGTTCCGGTCATGGTTGGAACGACGGCCGGGAAGCTGCCGGTTGGGAATAGCAACCTGGGCACGGATTTGACCAACGATCACCCGGTCAACTTCACCTATGATCAAACGCTTGCTGACGCAGATAAATTTCTGACAGCTCCTGCAAGTTTGGTTGGCGTCAAGCTTTTCTCCAACAAGGTGCAGTGCGCCTCCTGCCATGATCCACATTTAAGCACTAATGGAGCATTCCTGCGCGTCTCGATGTCAGGTAGCGCGCTATGCCTTTCCTGCCATACCAAGTAACGCTTAGGCGTGGCTAAAGGGAAGGATCGATGCGGGTCCGGGAGGGTCGGGAGCGTGCTTGCAGCGCTTCTGGCCCTTTTTCATGGCTCGGTTATGGCGCAGTCAATGTCGGGTTCGCAGAGTAATGCGGGCCGGTTGACCTTCCATGGTTCGGTGGGTGTGGAGGCCGAGGATTACCAGTACGATACCAAATATGGAACTCGCGACCGCACGCGGCTGCGCACGCGTTTCGACCTGAATGGCCGTGGCTTTATCTGGGACCCGCGCTTTGCGACGTTCGACGCGGGAGTGACCCTGCAGAGGGACAATGTCCAGACCGTCGAGAACGATGATGTCAGTAGAAATAGCAGCAACAACCTGCTCGGCTATCGGCTCAATACCACCTGGTTTGCCAACAAACCTTTTCCCCTCAGTATTTACGCAAACCGCAGCCAGAGCACCGTGTCTGACTTCTGGAGCCCTTCCTACGAACTCGTCTCGGACAATGTGGGTGCGCGCTGGGGCATGAATAACCGGTGGCTGGGGCGGAGCAACTTTTACATCGACCGGCGCAGTTCCGAGTCCAGCAACTCACTGGTGCCGCGTTCGGAGCAGAACCTCTCGCTCGGCATGGACGCAAGCCAGAAGCTGCGGGCCAAGCAATGGGGCGAGTCCGACCTGTCTTACGGCTACCGGCATACGGCCTGGGAAGAGCAGGTGTACGGCGGCAGCCAGCGCCAGGATTATTTTTACCTCAACGACCGCTCCCTCTTCGGCGACAAGGCCAATCTCACTGCGAACCTGACCTACTACGACAGGAGCGACCAGTGGGGTTTTGCGGGTTCCGGCGGTAATGTGGTAGAGTCGAAATTTCTTGGTTTCAACAGCATGTTCAACGTGCAGCAAACGGAAAATTTCCGCCATTTTTACGGTCTGGGCCTTGGCATGAATTCAAGCGGGACAAGCCAAAATACATCATACAATCTGTCGGGTGGTGCGAATTACCGCCTGAACGCGCGCTGGCAGGTGAACGGGATGCTGGGATTGAGCGGGTCCAGCTCCGAGATGCGCGCCGCCAGCCTGGACGGCCTCGGCCAAAAAAACGATACCACCGCGCTTACCGGCAGTGCCGGCATAATGTACTCCGATACCTTCTTCAGTAATTATCTGGTGAATGGCGGCTACACCCTGGCGTTGATGCAGACCAATTCCACAATGTTCGCCGGCCTGCCCGCGCAGCAGAACACCACGCACACCGCCAATATTGGTTATGCCCGCATGAATTCGCCGCTATATGCCGATTCGCTGCAACTGCGCATGAGCCAGACCGTGGGCGAGCCCGGCGGCAGCGAATCCAATGTCCGCTACAGCGTGAACAGCACGCTGACGCAAAGCGACATGCTGCAGGGAACAGCAGAATACCGCCGCTATCAGCGTAAATCGGTGGTCTGGACGAATGATGCCGATTCGACAGGCCTTTTCGACTACTACAATGTGGACTCGCAGAGCACGCGCCTGGATTTGGGCTGGATGCACCGCTTTTCCGAAGCCGGCAGCACCATGCTTTCCGCCGGCGCCACCAATAGCGTTAACCAGGATGTCGCCTTCGGTACGCGCTATGTCCAGGCGCGCGCCACCATGCGCCTGCGCAGCGCCCTGAACTGGACGGCGCTGGCGCGCGCGGAACAGATCGATGGGTCGGAATTGGTCGCAGGGCGTAAATTGACGGTCGAATCCGATGTCAATTACCGTATCGGAAAATGGCAGGCAAGCGTCCGCTTCCGCTTGCGTGATGTACAGCAGGAGCTTGCGCCATTCAAGGAGAAATCCGTCTTCCTGATGTTGAGGAGGGATTATGCCTTGCGCCTGTGATTCGTTCCGCGTGGTTGTCGCTTTTGCGCTTGCCGCGAGCCAGTTTCCCGCGCAGGCGGCCAACTGGCCGATGCTGGGCGGCGGGCCGGATCGCGCGCACCTGAGCACGGACGCGCTGCCCGCCAGGACAGTGGCGCGGCAATGGGCGAGCGCCGTCGGCGGCAAGATGGAGGCTGGGCCGGTCGCTGCGGACAAAACCATTTTTGTGGCCGGCAATGACCGGCGCCTGACTGCGCTGGATGCGAAAAAGGGTGGCGTGCTGTGGCGTTTCGTGGCGGGCGGGGCGATTTCCGCCGAGCCGGCGCTGGCGGACGGCCTGGTGGTGGTGGCCACCAAGGATGGCGAAGTGACTGCGCTGGCCGCTTTCGACGGCAAGAAGCGCTGGCAGGTCAAACTTGCGGGCGGGGTCGTCGCGTCACCGCTGGTGCGCGATGGCAGGGTGTATCTGGGCAGCGTGGACCAGTTTCTCTATGCCCTGGATTTGAAAACCGGCAAGCAAGTCTGGCGTTACCGGGCCAAGGATTACAAATACGGCGGGATTTACGCTGCCCCGGCAGCGGATGCGGAGCGGATTTATGTCGGCGCCAAGAATGGCGTGCTGCACGCCATTTCCCGTGATGATGGGCAACTTGCCTGGCAGGCTGAATTGGGATCGTCACTCTACGGCGCGCCGGCTTTGGCGGGGGGGCGGGTGTATCAGGGGTCGTATGACCGCAATGTTTATGCGCTCCAGGCGGACAATGGAAACATTCTCTGGCGCACGGAGCTGGACGACTGGCCGCAGGGAACGCCTGTGCCGGTCGGCGACATGCTGTATGTATGCAGTCGTGGCGGGGTGCTCTACGGGCTGAGCCTGGCTGATGGCCGGATTGTCTGGCAAATGCCGCTGGGTGGTGAAGTGCGGCACTCGCCCAGCGTCGGGAGCAATAGTATCGGAGTTGTCGCGACATTGGATGGACGGTTGATCGGCGTGGATCTGGAGCGGCGAAGAATTGCCTGGGAAGAGAAGCTGGGTGGCAGCGGAACCTTTGGCGGACCAGCGATCAGCAATGGTGAGATTCTGGTGACGACCCTGGAGGGTGTGGTGAGTGTGTGGCATTAGTGGGTAGATGGTGGTTGTGGTGTGTGCTTTCCTTGATTTCCTGTTCTCTGAATGCAGCGCCAGCAGAAATTACAAAGCCCAAAAATACCTTGGGTGAGCGCAGCCTGTTTGAGCGCGTGGATGAAATCCCACAACTAATACGGCAGGGCAAGATCGACGTGGATCAGCTTCCCGACCCCCATTGGCGCGAGGACGGGGAGGGTTGCCAGGCCTGCCATCGTGGCACCCCAGTGGGTAAGGATGCGAAGCTGCGCTCCAAGGACATCAACGCCCTGTGCAACAATTGCCACGACACGGTTTCAGTGCACAACTATATCCACGCTGTCGGCATGGAGCCTTCCGCCGAAAAACGCGACCAGATGCCTGAAGTGTTCCAGCAGGCGATCAAGCGCGGCGGGGGCGTGGTGACTTGTATCGCCTGCCATGACCTGCCGATGCAGTGCAAAAAGGAGCGCTTTGCGGAAAAAGGGCTCAACCCGAGGTTTTTCCGTGGCGGGCCGTACCAGGAACGCACCGGACTGTGCTTCAACTGCCACAACCCGACGCACTACGAGCGCCTCAATCCGCATGACCAGATTAGCGATAAGGGCGAGTTGGATACCCAACGCTGCCTGGTGTGCCACAACGTGTCACCTAACCGGCGCAACGCAAAAAGCATAGACGATGTAAGCTTCAACGTGACGGACGACCTGACCAAGTTATGCACCGGCTGCCACCCTTGGCGGCCCCATCCCGGCGGAGCCTGGGCAATATTCGCGAAGAACTCGAATAGCGAAGGGCCGAATCACCTGATCAAACCGCCGGAGGCGATACTGAAACACCTCAAGGAATCCGAGGCAAAGAGCGATGTCGTCCTGCCGCTGGAGCCGTCGAGCGGCAAGATCTTTTGCGCCACCTGCCATAACCCGCATGAACGGGGAGTCCAGCGCCATGCGCGCGCCGATAAGGGGGCGGATGGTTACAAGAGGCTGCGCATTGGCGCGGGGACGCAGATTTGCAACAACTGCCACAACAAGTGATTGGCGCGCCAGCAGTGTGCTGGTGGTGATCAAAGTGTTGAACCTGAAAACCGCTTTCACCGCAAAGGACGCAAAGGTTCGCAAAGTAAAACGAGGCGTTAATGAATTTGAACAGATCACCCATCGGGTATGCCGCACACGCCGTCCAAGCGACTGAATTCCTTCGCGTTCCTTTGCGCCCTTTGCGGTTAACTGTTTTTTTTGGGTTGAAAGGGGCGCTCAAGAATAGTGCCGATGGATTGAAACATCGGTGAGCGCGCAAGGAGCCAGTAGTCGGTCACAATTAATTAACCTCGATGGAGGGCTCGGCTTAATATCTGACCTGCAATGGCGATATTTCAGCCTGAATGGCTATTAGGCTGCGAACGAACGCGAGAATTGGCCAGGTCAGAATGCCCCTGAGAAGATCTCCGGGCAGGCACAAAAAACCCCCTCTCTGATCAAATCAAGGAGGGAGGTTGTTGCGGGGTGAAGCTCTGCTTGTTCTTCGGTTTTAGCGCTCGCTCCGGGCATTGCGCATGAGCGATGGCAGATAAAAGTCCTTGTATTGCTTGATGACATTCGCGCCTTCGCCAAATGTCAGGAGCTGTGCCCTTTGTGGCGAATACATGAGTTGCACGAAATTCAGCGGACCGTTTTCCCTGTGGCATTCATCGCAAAATATGGGTTTGGGCGAGAATTCCTTATGAATGTCCGTGTTAAGGCGCATCTTGCGCTTTTCGTTGTCTCCGTCGCTGTCCTTGGACGCAGATTCATCCAGGAACTGCAGCGCTTCCTGGTTTTCATCCAGGCGCCTGGGGACGCCATTTTCTATCCTGAATGGAATGATCGTTCCGCCATAATCTCCCGGCTGGCCTTTCAGGGCGGTCAGGGGGGTATTGGAGCCGCGCTGCAGCCATTTGTATTCAAACTTTTCGCCTGCCTTGGGGGCGATGTGGCAAACCTCGCAGGCCAGGAAGAACGAGTGGGCGTTGAGCATCCCTCTTACTTCCTTGGATTTCGAGTGCGACAAATCTTCGTGGCACTTCAGACACCACGATTTCGACTTGCTTCCAGCCTGTATTGACTCGTCGATGCCGTGGAAGGACTCGTAAAGCATCTCTTGCCGTGGAACAGCCTTTTTCGCCAGAGCCTCCTCAGCGCGATGCGTGCCTTTGAAATAAGTCAGATAGATCAGCCAGATGGAGAAGGATACCAGCAGAATGCCTATCGTGAGCATCACTAGATGGACGAGGAGCCTTTTCGGAACGCTTGCGCCGCTGTCTTTATGCATTGCTATGCCCTCCTTCGGTGGCGTGCGCTGTGTTCGCTGATTTGGAGGCCTCTTCCGCAATGATTCGTTCGTACCAAAGCGAATGCTCTTCCTTCATCATCGTTTCCGATATGTTTCCGTCGATAAAGGCCTTGTTCATCGGGTAGACATGCGGGTTGTAATGAACCGTAAATATATGGCCAACGATAATCGCCAGTGCGGCCAGGGTGGCCTCTCCCAAATGCAGCGCGTCGGCAACGTCGAGGTAGAATTTCGGCCAGTAGGATTGCGTCCACATCATGGTGCCGGTGCTGATAACGATGAACATGCCAAAATAGACGGAAAAATATTCCAGTTTTTCAAGGTAGGTGAATCGATCCATTTTGGGTCGCTCATCCCGCTTGCCCAGCATGTACATGACGTTCTGGTAAGCGTCCACCCCGTCTTTCAATCTGGGCAGCATGGCGCGGATCCAACTTTTGCCATCGGTCTTGAATAGAACGTAATAGAGGTGATAGAAGCATACCGCAGTGACCGCTACGGCAGCGACGCGGTGAATGATTCCGCGCCAGTAGAAGATGCTTTTCCCTGCTGAGCCGAACAGCTTGATGGCCCATACTTCGCCCATTAACATGAACCCTGTCAGGATCAGCAAACCTGTGGAGACGAAGAGAATGACATGTTGAATCCTCTCGCTCTTGGTAAGCCGAACGAAGGCTCTTTCATTGTTGCCGTGCCCGCCCATCTCAATGACCTCCTTTTTTACTGTCCCGGTATGTCGCATAAAGATCCAGCAACCTGTGACCGCCAAGTCCGAGAACTACCCCCGCGATGAGAATCTGATAGAAGAGGTTGATCCAGTGCAATACCATGGTCTGGAAGGCCTCGTCCTCTAGCACCGCATCGGTGCCCGCGTTGCCACCCTTGGTCTCGAGAACTGCCTTGAGCTGGGAAGCATGCGCCTTGCTGCCCGTGGCAAACTCATTCGTCGCAGAGGCATGACAGCCCGCCTGTGCGCAGGTTTCACGCTTGTTATCGGCGTTGACCGGCGATTCCTTCATTTTGTGCGCCGTGATCTTGTGAGGTGAAAACCCCAGCGCATAGGGCGCATGGCAGTTCAGGCAGTTAGCCACTTCTTCATCCCCGTACAGGATCGCCTTGCCATGGTAGGTGTCCTGAAATCCAACCACCACATCCAGCTTGTGTCTCGCCATCATGCTCGGATTGGCGTGGCATTTGCTGCATAGCCTGACCACTTCGGACGAAGGGCGCCGGCTTGAAAGGCGGTAATCGATGTGGCTCAGGAAGCGGGTAATCCATGCTTTATCTTCATGGCACTGGTGGCAAATCTGCATGGACGCTTTCGACTTCATTTGTTGCTGAAGATTGAGCAGATAGGGCTTGTTCGTATGGCAGTCCCTGCAAGCAGGCAAGTCAGACTGGTTTTCTGCGCCGGCGCCTTTTGCTCCGTGAGCGCTTTTCTCCAGATCATCCACAATAGCCTTGTGCGAGAACTTCTTGCCGGAGGAGGGTTCGTTGAGGTGGCAGGTCTTGCCGCAATCCACTTTTTTCGCGTCCGTATGGGGGATTTTGTCCACGCCTTCGTGGCAATCCGAGCAGTTGAATCTGCCATGGTAAGAGGCGTTGTGGGTATCCTCGTTGACGTAAAAAACCCGCTTTACGATCCGATTTCTTGCATCCTTATCATAGCGCCCCAAGCCAGGATACTTGTGGCATAAGAGGCAGCCATCCTGCCCTTTGGGGACGGCTACCTGAACGCTGGGCGCAGGAACCGCCTGATTCGGATTTAAGAATCCTGGCGTAGGCGCCGAGACAGTCGACGCAAATCCTGAAGTCGACAGCATTGCCAATACAGTGGCAATACCTGCAAAAAATGTCCATGCTCTTCCTTGCCTGCCAAAGAGCATGACCGGTTTGTTGTTTTGTGATTGGTGCTTCATCTGTTGCCCTCTATGCCATCAGACGGATTTTGCCGACCAGAAGTAGGCAAATCCGTCCCGCCCATCTCTGCCACATCCGGCTGCCAGGCAGCCGAACTGTCTTTTCCTGATTGCTTCTTTGGCCGATCGGTTGCGTGCCTTGCACGCCGCCAATCGGCGATAATATCGTGAATAAAAAGCTCCCAATATCCTATTATGTGACATATTAATCCACTTCAGTTTTCGTTTGTGCGCCTCATTTCGATTTATAGACTATAGAGTTTCGTTATTGCCAGCTTGATGCGGTTTGCCCTGGATTGAAGGAGCAGATCCCGCGGTTTCAATCATTCAGGCTATAGACCGATACCTTGTTGCGTAAAATCTCGGCGGTGTAAAGCCGGTTGTCGCTACCGATGGCGATTCCGCCTGCGGACACAAATCGCTGCGGCTTACCGTCTTGGCCCAGAACGTGCAAGAATCGGCCTTCACTGTCATAAACCTGAACTACATCCATATAGCTGTCGCTGATGTAGATGTTTTGTTTACTGTCGATAGCCACGCCCTTGGGGCGGAAGAGTTGGCCAGGGAGAACGCCCCAGGCTCCAACCTGAATAAGCAATGCACCCAGTTCGTCGAATCCCTGCACGCGGGAATTAAGCGCATCAGCTATATAGACATCCCCTTCTGAGGATAGAGCAACAGATGCAGGATAGCGGAACAATCCTCCACTCTCACCGTTCCCCCCCCACTTGCCGACAAGCCTGCCTGGCGCTGCAAATGCCATGATTTTGTGATTATTGTTGCCGCTCACGAAAATCTTTGTGCCCGTGACATCCGTTGCTACATCTATAGGGCGTATCGCCAGACCACTTTCGACAACCGGGAATGCATATTGAAATCGCCCATCTGAAGCGAATACCTGGATGCGGTGGTTGCCTGTGTCGGCTACATAGATACGCCCTTTTCCATCGGCCCCGATGCCGACTGGATCCTTCATCTGACCCTCTCCAGACCCCTTGCGGCCAATGGTGAGGAGATATTTTCCATTGTGATCAAAAGCAACCACTCGATGGTTGCCGCCATCTACAATAAATATACGGCCGTCGCTGCTGACTGCCACGTCGGTCGGCAGCGATAGTCCGCCAGCGCCCTGCCCGGTGATGTCGAACAAATGGCGAACGCCTGCGGTGGGTATGCCGGCAGCACTTGATGTGGCCGCCCAAACAATCAGTAGGGTTGTGATGCCTAATTGCGAACATCGCCGAAATGCGGCATGCCAAACACGCATGCCAAACCCACTTATCTTCTGCATTCCTGCCCTCATCAACTTGTTTCCAAAAATTCCATGCCTGCCAAGCTATGCGTGGTTCTAACTCGCATCGCGTCTGTTTCTGGTTATCGTACTCAATTTGTGAGGGGGTGAACAGGGCGATAGGGTGAAAACAAGGGCTGGTTCCATTGAATGACTAACAATCAGTAAAACTAATGTTATGGATCAGTAAAACTAATGGGTATATGATATAGGCCAGATCGTTGTTGTCAATAGCTCGCTTCGAACGTTTCTTTCAATGGTTTTGCTTTGGATGGGGTGTTGCCGGGTGCGGGATTCAAGCGAGGGTTGTTTGAAGGTGGTGGATGTGAAGGCTGAAGTTGGCCGAGTGGCGTCACTTCTGGTGGCGATTGCCTGTTTGGCCATCGCTTTCTTTTTCGGGAGTAGCGAAGCCTTTCATCTTTCCGTCGTCGTTGTGGTTCTTCCACTCGGCTGTATTTGGTACGGCATCGAGATTGGCAGTTTCGTGGGCATGACCACGAATGGAGAGAATGAAGCAGGCAGTTTTTTTGGTGTGCTTGTGGTGCTAGTCGGCTGGGCCATGCTTTTTGCCATGCTGGTGAGTATTGTGTATTTAACATTTTGACATTTGCGCTGATTACGGTGGATAGCAGCGCCGCCTGAAGTGTTCTTTATTGATTTTTGTTATTTCATCGTCACTGCATAAGGGAATGGTGAAGAGTAAGGACTTGCTTGTTTTTTATTAAGACAATATGATCTTCTGATCCCATTGTTTAGAATTATTGATCTACATCAAGTTGTTTATAGGGAGTGCCCGAATAAACTGGATGCGCCTTTATGCGGTGTACTGGCGGGCAGGTTGGCGGTGCTTGGAGTGTGCGGTAGTTGGCGGGTTTGAACCCTGAAGCGGCATCGCCAGGGTAGTGTTGGACCGTCATGCACGCGCATGCAGCACGAGTTCAACTAAAAAAGAGACCAAAAAATATAAGGCCATGTCAATGGGTAAGTCATCATTCAAAACTCGTGTGATTTTGTTTTTCGCTGCCTTGCTTCTTTTCGGGGCGGGAGGGGAAACTTATGCCGAGGACGAACTGAACTGCGTTCTCTGCCACAAGCATCGAGGCTTGAGCCGCATTGATGAAAACGGCAATTTCCGTCTGTTTTACATCAACGAAGCGTTGTTTGAGGAGGGCCCTCATGTCCGGGTGAAGTGTATGGATTGTCATCAGGATATCAGCAAGATCCCCCACGATCCCGCCAAGAAAGTGGACTGCACCACCGAGTGCCACCTGACCGAGCCGTCAGGTCAGAAAAAATTCTCTCATAAGCCAGTGGCGGATTTGTTGGCCAAGAGTGTTCACGGCAAGCTTGATGCTGAAGGCAATGCCAAGGAGCACCAGCAGGACTACCCCGGCTGCAAGGATTGCCACGAAGAGCCTTTGTACCGCCCCTTATCCTTTTTCAAAGGCAAGGCCCCTGGAATATCCGAGAGAGGGCTCAGTCGCTGCAAGACCTGTCACAGCACGGGTAATTTCGCTGAATCCTTCTACAAACACGTAACCTCGCGCCTGCAAAAAATGCGCAAGCCGACAGAAATTGTGGGTATCTGCGCCAAATGCCACGGCGACAAGGGGTTCCAGCAGCGGCACGATCTTGACGATGTAGTCACCTCCTACAAGGAAACATTCCACTATAAGGCGATTCGCTTTGGCTCAGAGGAAACGCCAGACTGCATGGATTGCCACGTGGTCAAGGGTGAGAGCGTGCACTTCATCGAGGGTCAGGACTCCCCGACATCGGCCAGCAACAAGCAGAATGTTCCGACGACCTGCCGTACCTCCGAGTGCCATGAGAAAGCAGGCCCGAAACTGGCCGGTTTCCAGGTTCATGTCACCTATGACAAGGACAAATACCCCTTGCAGCATTACATGTTGAAGTTTTTCACGGCGTTAATGGCGGGCGTGATGTACTTCTTCATGGTTCTCATTATTCTGGAACTGCTGAGGAGGCTCTTTCCGAACTTCTCTTTCAGGAAGCCGCCGGATGATGATCACCACTCCTCCAAATAACATGTCGTAAATGTGAACTGATTGAGGGTTACTTGAAAATGGCCATGCCAAAATATCCGATAATATGTGAAAGAAACGGGCGGAGATATTTCTACCGGTTCTCGCTCCATCAACGTTTGCAGCACATTGTTTTGTTCACTACGGTGATCACGCTGTCGTTAACCGGGTTCCCGCTGAAATACCACGATCAGCCATGGGCGGAGCCCATCTATAACGCATTGGGCGGGATTGATCATGCGCCGACGATTCACCGTATCGTCGGATCCATATTGCTCGGCTTGTTCGTCTACCACACCATTTACTGGATGTATCTGTTCTATACCCGGCGGGTGCTGCGACTGAAGAAGGAAGGGCGTCTAACTTTGGGCAATATTGGCAGGGAATTCCTGGCCCAGGAGATGGTCCCGAACAAGAAAGACTTCTACGACCTGATCGATATGTTCAAGTATCTGTTGTATTTCACTAACCGGCCGCCGCGCTATGACCGCATGTCCTGGAAGGAGAAGTTCGACTACTACGCGCCTTACTGGGGCATACCCATCCTGGGGCCGGCAGGTTTCGTTCTCTGGTGGCGGGATGAGTTCAGCCACATCCTTCCCGGCATCGCGATGAACGCCTTCTACATCATGCATACCGACGAAGCCTTGCTGGCGGCGCTGTTCCTGTTCTTCGTCCATTGGTACAACGTGCATTACTCGCCCGAAAAGTTTCCCTTGGGGACGGTGTTCATTACCGGATATCTCACTGAAGCCGACATGATTCACGAGCATTATGCGGAATATGTGCGGATCATGACAGAACAAGGCCTGCAGGACGAGATCAAGCCTCAGCACCACTAAGGGCCGGAGAAATATATGTATAGTCGATTCAAAAAACTTATAGGCAAGCTCTACGCAATCGCCCTGATCGTTTTCGCGCTATGGTACGGTAATTTCATTTACCCGATTATCTTCAGCCATGCGGATCATCATGAAGAACCGCCGGCGGAAGTGCAGGTTTTTGGCACCACGGTTAAATCACCCGAAGCAGCGTCATTTGAAGAAGAGGCGTTGAAGAAGGTCATGAAGGAACAGAAAGCGACGGCCACCACAGACCTCGGTTATACCGTCGTGAAAGAACAGTACGTGAAGGGCCACTTCCACCATATCGGGATGTTGGTGGAACCTGACGAAACCAATGTGTGCACGCGCTGCCATGGTGCAGTGCCTCATGACAAGTCGAAGCCCATACGCGCCTTTCTGAATATGCATGCATTTTTCGTTGCCTGCGAAACCTGCCACATTCGGCAGAAACCGAATCAGGGACCGTGGGCGTTCCGTTGGTATGACAAGGCAAATGGTCAGGTAGTGGCCAATCCTCCGGAGCTGGTCGCAACTGAAAAGGAGAAATATGGCAACTATGGAACCAAGATTGCACCGGGAACCTTGGCAGCCGATGGCAGTTTCCGCTTCCTGAATGGGGAGCGTGAAAGAGCATTCGTAACGGACTACCTGAAAAACAAGGAAGGCCTCAGCACCACCGAGCAGTCCAAGATGAAGAAAGTGATTCACCGCATGGTGGATGAGAAGCCGCTTTTGTGCGACGGCTGCCATACTTCATCGCAGACGCCATATATTCCATTTGCAGAACTCGGTTATCCGCCGCGCCGGATACAGCAACTGACCAATACCGAGGTTGTGGGAATGTTGCATAAATACAGCGATTTCCATATTCCCAAGTTCCTGCTGCCGGGCACAGGCGCGGCCTGGTCAGAGGGAGGGAGGGGTAAACCGGGGCAATCTTCGGACCCGAAGGTGGATTGGGCCGAAACATCGAAAGCAAAGTAAGTATCAGGTGCCGGACCGGTATTAAGCAAATGGGTGCGTATTGAAGCACCTATTTGCTTTTTGCCATTCCAGACCCGATGAGGCAAAAAAATCTTCCGGTAATGACCTGATGAGCGGTGGCAAATGAAGGTTATCTCCGATGGGTAAGAATAACCCGAATGCCGCACCTGATCGTGCGATACAATAAGCCGACATAGGGTGGCTCGTGTGTTTGAAGAAGGTGGCAGGCAAAGGGCATTTGCATAAATCGCGCTGTGTCAATTATTGACAATTTGCAGCTATTCGCGAAAGATGCCGGAGCTTTGATGGCGCGAAACCAAGCCGACATCCTGCATGGGGTGGGCAGTCAACTGCTTGCCCAAGCTGTTGGTCAGGAATGTGTTTGAATGTGGCTGTATCGCAGTGCGAGTAGTTTAAAGCATGGGTATAAGGGTTTGAATTGAGATCTCTGCACTACGCGGTAGTCGTCGATTTTGCTCGGCCAAAAGACCATCATTAGATCGTGGTTAACCGGACTGTCCTTGGACTCGAATGACTGAACGGCGTTGGATCAGGTTGCAGAAATAATAAAAGGATAAAGAGGATGGAGATGCTTATCAGATGGTGCGTTGCGGGCATGTTATCCCTGTTTCTGGGGTATGCCGGGGCGGCTTTGGCTTTCGAGGATGACGAGGCCTGCCTGATGTGCCACAAATACCCGAAAATGGGGCGTGTTACCGAAGATGGTTTGCAAAAAACGTACTATATTATGCCGAACGTTTTTTCAAAAACCGTGCACCGTAATGTGCCTTGTCGCGATTGCCACAGTTACATCAAGGAGTTGCCGCACAAGCCCGTTACTGAAGGTGTGACCTGCAACGCAGAGTGCCATTCGATCAAAAATCCTGCCACCGGCAAGCCGTTCAGCCACAAACCAATTTATGATGCCTTTAAGAAAAGCGTCCATGGCCGGGAAAAAATCGCCAAGGGCAATGACGCCGACAAGCCTTATTGCGTCAACTGCCATACCAACCCGCTCTACAACGCCAAGGAGGATAAACCTCCCAAGCACATCATTGACCGCTGCGTGGTCTGCCACGAGGATGCCAAATTTGCTGAGAAGTGGTACAACCACACCAGCCGACGCATTCGTGAGGTCAAGCGTTCGTCCCAGGAAATCGTCGCAATGTGCTCATCGTGCCATGCCGACAAGCAGATGCTGGATCGTCACCAGCAAGCGGCCAAAGAAGAGGGACGCGAGCTCGGCCGGAAATTCCCTTTCGCGATCGAATCCTACGAGGAAAGCTTTCACGGCAAGGTGACCAAGTATGGCAATACCAAGGCGGCCAACTGCCTGGATTGTCATGCAAAAACCGTGAATTACTATCTCAGCGTGCATGAATTGCTGCCTTCGCGGGACCCGAACTCACCGGTCAGTGCTGAGAACCGGGTGGAGACCTGCAAGCAGTGCCACGTCAGAGCCGACAAGAACTATGCCGAGCTCGATCCGCATCCCACCAGCAAGAGGGAGGATAACCCCTTCAAGCATTATGCCGAGCTGATCTATACCATCGTGGGCGATAGCGTACTGCTATTGCTGGTGGGGATGGCCGCATTCGAAACCTGGGGGCGTCTACGGGATGGCGTAAGCTGGCGCTTCCGTGATGGATCATCGTGGTGGCGGCGCACCCGGCGCAATAGCAACCGCCTTCCCTGATAGCAGGTAGATCGGGATTTGCCCCGAGAGCCGGGTGGGCCCTCAGTCGTGCACTCGCCGCCAGCGGCAGCAAAGCAGCTTGCGCTGGCGGGAAAGCCCGACCTACGGCAGGTTCGCCAGATAGTTCAGAATTATTAAAGCTTATGACGCATAAGGACACGTAGAACATGAAATTATCACAAGAAGCACGCGAGGTGCTGGACACCGCAAAGCGCCACAACAGGGTGAGTCCGGAGGAGGATCGCGATATTGAAGAAGTGGTCGCACTGTTGCCGGATGACCGCTCGGTGCTATACAAAAATGTGGATTCGAACCCGATTGGCGATTTCTACCGCTACAACATCCATATCCGCATTCAGCATTTGCTGATTTTCAGTACTTTCCTGTTGCTGGCCTTTACTGGCTTGCCTATCCACTACAACACCGCTTTCTGGGCAGAACCGTTCAACTCTGTGCTGGGTGGACTGGAAGTGACGCGGGTGATACATCGCACGCTCGCAGCAGCCATGATTTTTGCCATGCTTTATCACTTTGTCACCATCGGTCTTGGCTCGCTGTTGAAGCTGCGTGCCCGCGTATTTGAATTGCGGCGCACCATCCTGCCGGTATGGAAGGACATTCGCGATTTCAAGGAGGATATGCAGTTTTTCAGAGGCAAGCGCCCAGTACGTCCGGAAATGGACAAATTCATGTACAAGCAGAAAATTCACTATTTTGCTGCAGGTTTCGGCAACACGGTGATGGTGATTTCCGGATCGACCTTCCTGTTTCCCGATGTCTGGGCCAGCATTCTGCCGGTGGAGATGGCGTCGCACTTTCAGGAAATGATGCGCCTATCCCATCCCCATGAAGCCCTGCTTGCCTTGCTGGTGATCGCATTCTGGCATTGGTACAACGTCCATTTGGCACCTGGACGCTTCCCCATGCAATGGACCTTCCTCACCGGAAAAATCACGCGTGAACACCAGATCGAGGAGCATTTTCTCGAATATCTGCGCTGTATCGTGACCATGCCTGAGGAGCGCAGCTATCTCAGGAAACTGATCGAGAGCAAAAAAATGTGGGGGACACAACCTCATGATTAGAAATAAACATGTTGATAATAACGCCGGATATCGCGAGCTATGAGAGCCGAGCTTAAACCCTGGCAGAAAGTTTTGGCTTACGGTTCGCTGGTGTTTGTGCTGGCGTGGACCGTTTTCGGGCTATACGCCATCTGGCTGCTGTTGACCCAGGGCTGATGATTATTTTAAGGATTGACCATGCATCATACCGTTGAACTCGATAGTTATTTTATTGCGCTGGCAGTGGTGATGTTCCTCCTCTTTGCCATCGCGCTGCTGATCATTATTGACCACAAGGCACGCATCCCGGGCGAGATCAGGCGAGACATCTTCAGTATTTCCGGCCTGCGCCGCAACCACCCGATCTGGGCGTGGATGGTGTCTTTTCTGTTGTGGATCATCATTGCCGTTTTGCTTGCCTCATCCGTCTATTCCATGATGGGCGGAGGCCAGGAAAAAGAGCCCGAGGCGCCAAAGCTTCTGGAAAGGCTGGATATTGAGCGGCAGAAGGAAAAAATCAAGCACTTCCACAATTTGCCCAAGGTCGACCCCCTGACACTGGGGAAACGACCGATCTGCTATACCTGCCATAGCGAATATCCGCACGCGAAAAAGCCGATGATACGTACCCTGCTCAATATGCACACCCAATTCATTGGCTGCATGACCTGCCATACCGACGACCGCAAGGTGCCGGAAAGCTCCATGACTCTACGCTGGCTCAACTATTCGGGAATCGAGGTGAAGGGCAAGCCATACGGGTTGGATGTTGACCCGGCGACAGGTTTCCTGCTCGAGACCGACGATTTCTACTCCAAGGTGGTGGCCTATTCCAATATCAACGGGCGGGAGGCTTTGCTGGAGATCACCGAGGATGCGCCTGAAGCGCAGGAATTCGTCAAGCTGCGCAGTCAGCTTTCCGACCAGGACATGGGGTCGATCAAGAAAGCCTTCCATAGCCAGGTGAACCCAGTTGGACGCTTCTGCACCCGTTGCCACGCCCCCGAGAAGGAAAGTTTCTTGCCATTCCGCGCACTTGGTTTTTCCGATAAACGCATCTCTGCTCTGACCAATGTGAACATCATCGGTATCACGCAGAAGTACAAGGAATTCTACATCCCTACCATTTTCCTTGATGATGCCAGCAAGTCCCGCCAGGGGGTCCTGTTTGGCACGTCCGAGAAGGCGCCGGAACCCTCGGCTGAGGAAATGAAGCGTGATCCGCGCGGCTGGTGGCGCAACGCCTTCGATACGCCACCCAAGGCAGCTACGGCGCCGTAAGGTGGGTCGTGATGTGTTGCGCCAGGTAGCCGGGAGATGGGTGCCATGGGCCTTGCGCCTCCAGGCCGGCAAAGGTATGGCTGGGGCGGAAATACTGGCGAATCGGGTTTCCGTGCCCAGATTGCGGAGCGATGCATGTTCATTCGTCTGAAAGGGAGTCGCGGCGCTGGACTGGCAATGCAACTGGCGCTGATGTTCATGTTCATGTTCGGCATGGTGCGTGGCGCTGAGGCGGCGCGAGATATTTCCCCCCAGCGTGAATGCGCCAACTGCCACATCGCATGGCTGGTCGATTTCAACCGCAAGGATGTAACACCGCTGATCGCATACAACCCCAGGCCGGTGGAAGCAACCGGCAAGCAGGATGTGGTGAGCACCGATCGCATGTGCTTTTCCTGCCATGATGGCTTCGTGCTTGACTCCCGGTTTGCATGGCAAAATCGACAGAATTTTCACCCCATCGGCGTCAAGCCGTCCGACAAGGTGAAAATTCCCACGGCCGAGGGCAAGATGGTGTTTCCGCTCAACGAGGATGGGAAGGTGTATTGCGGCACCTGCCATAGTGCGCATGGGGTGGCGTGGGGGGATAAGCATGCCACCGTGTTCATGCGCATGAAAAATGCCGATTCCGCCATGTGCATGGCCTGCCACCTGGAACGCGGCACCGGACCGGAAGAGGGTAACCATCCGATACAAAAGAAAATGAAGGACACCCCACACGCGCTGATGGAGGCTGGTGCGAAAATCGGAATCGGCGGCACTGTGATCTGCCAGTCCTGCCACCGCGTCCACGGTGCTCCCGAGAAGAAACAGCTGCTGGTAAGAAATGCCAATTCGGAACTGTGCGGCATCTGCCATGCCGATCGCTACGCCAATACGCCCGCCGAGGCCGGACGCATGGGCACTCATCCGGTCAACATTCGCCCCGACAAGGTGAAAATACCCCAAACCCTGTTGGATAAGGGCGCGAAGCTGGGAGAGGGCGGCACCGTGATTTGCCAGACTTGCCACAAGCCGCATTTTTCAGAGGACGGGGGCAAGCTTCTGGTGGAACGCAATCCTCAATCCCAGTTGTGCCAGAATTGCCACATCGAGCAGCGCCGGGTGGCGAGCAGCAAGCACGACATGACTCTGGTCAATAACTCAGACAAGAATGTACGCAGCCAGGAAGTGGGCCAGGCAGGTGTGTGCAGTGCCTGTCATCTGCCGCATGGGGGGCAGGGGCCGAAAATGTGGGCGCGTACGGTGAAGCAAGGCGATGACCCGGTAGCCGATCTGTGCCTGACCTGCCACACCGAGGGCGGATTGGCCAAGGACAAGCAAGTCGGCCAGCATACCCATCCGGTGGGCCGCGACATGGCGCGGCTGGGCGGGACGGTGGATCTGCCGGGCTATACTCGGGATGGCGTCAAGTCAGTGGGCGACAGCAAGGGGCGGATCAGTTGCCCCAGTTGTCACGATCCGCACCAGTGGGACCCGCTCAACCCGGAAAAAACCTCGAAACCGGGCGAAGATAGCGATGGCAGCAACAAGTTCCTGCGCAAGCCCAATGGCCCGGAGGCTGACCTGTGCCTGACCTGCCACAAAAACAAGCTTGGCGTCGTCAACACCAAGCACGATCTGGCTGTCATGGCACCGGAAGAACGCAATATCAAGGGGCAGACGCCTGCCGAAACCGGCGTCTGCGCGAGTTGTCACCTGCCCCACAACGGCAAGGGCGCACGCATGTGGGCGCGTGAACCGCTGGCCGGGGTGGACCCTGTTTCTTCTACCTGCCTGAGTTGCCATAACGCACAGGGCGTGGCAAAGGATAAAACCATTGGAGCCAACAGCCATCCGCTGGATGTGCCTATCGCCAATATCGGCATTACGGCAAAGGACGGGAAGTGGACTGTGCCGCCGCAAAGCGTTGGCCAGCCTGGCAAGGTGCTGCCCCTGTACGATCATCGCGGGGTGCCTGCGGCCGATGGCGGCAGTGTATTCTGCGGCACCTGCCACGACCCCCATAACTGGTCGCCGCTGGCCAAGGGCAGTCCATCCGGCGACCCCCGCCAGTCCAAGGGCACGGGGGATACCAGCTTCCTGCGCATGCCGAACGACAGCAAAGGGACCTTGTGCGCCAACTGTCATGTGGACAAGGGGCCGATCGCCCTGTCCAAGCACAATCTCGCCATTTCCGCGCCCGAGGTGAAAAACGCCAAGGGACGGACCACGGCGGAAACCGGCGTATGTGGCTCCTGTCACCTGCCGCACAATGGCAACGGCGCTAAAATGTGGGCGCGCGCTACCGGCCCTGGCCAGGACGGCGTCGAGGTGCTGTGCAATGAATGTCACCGCGACGGCGGCGTGGCGGAGAAAAAACAGACCGGCGCCAACAGCCATCCGCTACGCGTGGACTTGAAGAATGTCGGAGGAAAGACCACGCTGCCGCTTTACACCGCCGAAGGTAAAAAGGATAACGTCAACGGCAAGGTTGCCTGCGCCACCTGCCATAACCTGCACCAGTGGGATCCTGCAGATGTCGGCAGCAAGGCCGGGGCAAAAGCCGATGTGGAGGGCGGCGCAGCCGACAGTTTCCTGCGCCAGCCTGCCTGGCCTGCCCCCCAGCTCTGTGCCAACTGCCACCAGAACAAGCAGCAGGTGAAAAAAACGGACCACGATCTTTCCGTCACAGCGCCGGCGGAAACCAACATCCGCGGCCAGAACACGCAGCAATCCGGCGTGTGCGGACAGTGCCACGTGGTGCATAATGCGGTGGCCAAGGAGCGCCTGTGGGCGCGTCAGACGGGAGAGGGCAATGATGCCATGGAACGACTGTGCCGTTCCTGCCATGCCGCAGGCAAAGTGGCCGCAGCCAAGCTGCCGGTCAAGGGCAGCCACCCGGCCAAGGTCAACGTGATTTCCAATCCCGGCAGCCAACGCGAGGGCGGCGGGAGTTTTCCGGTATATACCCCCGATGGCGTTCGCAGCGGCTCAGGCATCATCTCCTGCCCGACTTGCCATAATGCCCATCAGTGGAGTCCGCTCAAAGCCGAGGAAGGCGAAGGCCGGAATGTCGAGGGCGACGCGCGCAGCAGTTTCCTGAGAAATACCAGCGATTTTTCGCTGTGTGCCGATTGCCACGGCCTGGATGCGCTGTTTCGCTACAAATATTATCATGGCGAAACCTCACGCAAAAAGCATATGCTATACAGGTAATCGTGGCGGCGTATTTTGTATTCCGGAGTGGTGCGTCGGCTTGAATGCCGGCTAAGGTAGCGACGAGGAAAATCATGGCCGAGGGCCGGATTTTAATCCGGCGGCATGGATGTTCCGTGATCAACGGATTCAGTCCGGCATATCCTCAAATATTGGCGGTGGAGAAAAATGTTACATCAAGCGATTATGAAAATTCTGGTTGTCGCCGCTGCTTTGCTGCTGACGGCGACACCTCTCAGAGCAGAAGAAGCCCCACCTGCCGAGACTGTTCCGCAAGCGAAGGAGCAAACTGCTGCGGCACCAGATCTGGTATGGCCCTCACCGCCGCTGCAGCCGCGTATCCGCTATCTTGGCTCGGTTGCCAATCCGGAGGATATCGGGCGCAAAAAAGGTTTCTGGCGCAAGGTGTGGGATTTCATTCGCGGAGAGGAGGCGGACGAGCAGGTGGCGCGCCCCATGGCCGTGGCAGTTGATGGCCGGGACCGGCTGCTGGTGGCGGATACCCTGAGGGGGCGGGTGCACATTTTCGACCGCCGACAGGGTGAATATAGCCACTTGCGTGGCAGTGACATGGAATCCATGCGCCTGCCCATTGGGTTGGCGGTGGATGGCCAGGACAATATTTATGTCGCGGATGGTGAACTGAACAAGATTTTCGTGTTCAGACCAGACGGTGAATTTGACCGCATGCTTGCTACCACCCCCTGGCTCAAGCGCCCTTCGGCACTGGCAATCGACCGTGCGCGGCAGCGCTTGTACGTGGTGGATACACCTGCCCACGATATAAAGGTGCTTGACCTGCCTTCAGGGACAATACGCAGCGTGATCGGCAGCCGTGGCGTGGAACGCGGGCAATTCAACTTCCCCACCTTCGCCACGCTGGATCGCCAGGGGCGGCTGGTGGTCACGGACAGCATGAATATGCGCATCCAGATATTCGATGCCGAGGGGCAACTGGTGTCTGTCTTCGGAAAAAACGGTGATGGTTCTGGCGATTTTTCCGCTCCCAAGGGCGTGGCGCTGGATAGCGAAGGGCATGTGTACGTCGCCGATGCAGGTTTTGATAATATCCAGGTGTTTGATGAAACCGGGAAACTGCTGTTGTTCTGGGGGACTTCTGGCCAGGATGCCGGGGAATTCTGGCTGCCGGCCGGGTTGCTGATCGATGCGCAGGACCGGATTTACGTCGCGGACTCGTACAACAAACGGGTGCAAATATTCCAGTATCTCGGAGAGCGGGATGAGTAGCTTGGATTTTATGATGCAGCCGGTGGAATCCTACGTGATAGGTCAGGTTTTCTCGCCGGGACGAGAGGCGAAGTCTCCATTCCCGGAGGAAGTGCCTGGCTTACAGGTTTCTGGTCTGCAAATTACTGTAAACAAACCATATTCATTGAGTGGAGTCTTTCCGCTATGAAAACACGCTACTATGCATGGCTGACCGCCATTTTGCTGGTTCCCGGATTGTTGGGCTGGACTGCGCCCGTCATGGCGGGCATCTCCACCTCCAAGCACAATCTTTCCGCCACCGGGACTGGCACCTTCAAGGCGACCAGCGAAACACAGTTGTGTGTGTTCTGCCACGCCCCGCACAATACCAATCCCGCCGTGCCGCTGTGGAACCATAAACTGTCCGCGGAGATATATACCCCTTACAGCAGTAAAACGCTGGCGGCAGCCGCGCCGGGGCAGCCGAATGGCGCGTCCAAATTATGCCTGACCTGCCACGATGGCACGGTGGCGCTGGGCGGGGTGCAGAACATGCCCTTCGGCCAGCAGACGGCGGGCACGATTTCCGGGCTGGAGATGTTTCTGACCGGAGTGGCCAATCTGGGTACCGATTTGCGCAATGACCACCCGGTTTCCTTCACCTACGACGCCACCTTGGCGGCGGCCAACCTCGAACTGGTGTCGCCCGCCTTGCTCACGGGCAAGATCAAGCCCGACGGCTCCGGCCTGATGCAGTGCACCAGTTGCCATGACGCGCATAGCGATGCCAATCCCAAGTTCATGCATGTAGGCTATACCGATGGCGCCGGCTTTGGCTCACCCATGTGCCTGTCCTGCCACAACAAGCAGTACTGGAACACCGTTCCCAACAATTCGCACCGAAATTCCATCGCCCAGTGGAACGGCACCGGCACCAATCCCTACCATATTGCCGGGCAGAACCTGGCGCTTAACGCCAATTCCACGCCCAAGAGCAATGGCTGCGAAAGCTGCCACAAGCCCCACAGCGGCGCCGGGCCAAGGCAAATCCTCAAGCAGGATGGCGAGTCCGCGGTGTGCCTGGCATGCCACAACGGCTCTGTCGCCAGCGCCACCAAGAATATCGACGCCGCGATGAACAGGCCGTACGTTCACCCGTCCAAAACGATCTCCGGCAAGCACAATCCTAAACGTCAGCTAGACGGCAAGGTGCGCGAGGATGTGGTTGATATCGGGCTGGGCAGCCGTCACGCCGAATGCTCGGATTGCCACAATCCCCACGCGGCATCCCCCGGCGTGTCTCCCAGCATGCCCGCTGTCACCAATAACCTCACATCCAACGTGCTCAAGGGCGTGTGGGGGGTGCAGCCGGTCTGGCCGGGACCATGGGGGCAGGTCACCCAGTACAACGTGGTGAACGACACCCAGTACCAGCACGAAATCTGTCTCAAGTGCCATTCCTATTACGCTTTCGGCGCCACCCCGCCGCCCGATCCCTACGGCATCATTGCCGGCGGGGTCAATACCGACCAGGCGCAGGAATTCAACCCCAACAACGCCTCCTATCACCCGGTCGCGGCGGTGGGCAAGAATGATTTCAAGATGACGGTGGGCGGTGTGGTCTACGATTATAAGTCCTCGCTGATCGGAGGCATGACGCCCACCTCGACCTTCACCTGCGTTGAATGCCATTCCAATGCCGACTTGGCCGGAACGGGGCCAAAGGGGCCGCACGGATCGGATGTCTGGCCGCTGCTGTGGGCGCCTTACACCGGTTCTACCGGCGTCAACGGCACCGAGGGCGACTTGTGTTTTAAGTGCCACAAAGCGTCGGTCTATGGCGGTCCGGGAGGGTCATCATGGACTTGGCAGGAAACCGGTTTTAGCGGGCTTGGTGGCGGTGGAGGTGGCGGCGGTGGAGGTGGCGGTGGTTCCATGAGAAACCTCCATTACCGCCACATCGAGCTGCGCCAGATGCCCTGCCAGGCATGTCATTCCGGCGTGCCGCATGGCTGGAAGCGGCGTGCCTTCTTGATCTATGGTACCGGCACCCCCGACCTTGCGCCCTATAACAGCCACAGCAAATACCCCATCAATGGCAGCAGCGTGTACGGCATACCTTCCGCACTGAATGTCGATGCCATACAGAGCGGTAACTGGGCCAGGAATGACTGCCATGGCACCGGCACTGGCGTGGGTTCCTGCTAGCGCAATGAAGCCGGAATATTCTTGCTGAGAAGCCGCTTTTTCAGGCTGCTGGCATCTCCGGACCTGGCGCTCGCCCTGATCGGCGGCCTGGTCCTGGCCGCCATCGCGGGCGGCACTCTGCCGCAGAGTTCGCGCCTGTCGCCTCTGGAACTGGATGCCTGGCACCAGGCTTGGCCTTTGGTTTCCTTGTGGCTGGAGCGCCTCGGCCTGGCGGACGTATATGCATCGACGGGATTTTTTGCGCTTTGCGTTGCCCTGGTCGTGAATCTGACGGCGGGCACCTTGGCCCACGTGGCTTACCTGTCGGCCTGGTTCAGGGGAGAGACGCCCAACCGCACACTTTCACTTACCGCGCTGCCGCCCACCCTTGCATCTTTGCAGGATGCCGGGCCGAGTGGGCAGCATCGCGGCGGATGGGGGCTGGCTGGACTTCCGCTGTTCCATGTGGGTGTCGTGATCATCATCCTGGCCGCCGCTGCCCACGCTTCCCAGCGCCTGGGCGCTCATTTCGAACTGGCCGAGGGGGAAGTGCTGAGCGAGGCGAAAGGCAAGCTGTTGCTGGATCGGGACACGCACCTGCCGGATGGGGAGCTGGGTTTCCGCCTGCGTCTCGATGAACTCCGGGTGGAGATGGAAGGGGGACGCTATCGTGAATTGCAGGCCCGCCTGTCGCTGCAGCAGGCGGGCGGCCCTTTACACCAGCAAACCCTGGCGATGAATCACCCGGCCAGAATCGGCGCCTACCAGATTTACCTGGACAAGAACGTAGGGCAGACGGCTGTGTTCGAGCGTGTCCTGCCGGACGGGCAACGCCGCCGTCTGCTGATCAATTTCATGATGGCGCGGGATTCCTGGGGAAAGAGCACCCCCCTGAAGCGCGATGAAGTGATGATGTTCGAGGAGCGGCCGGTCAATTTCCGCATGGCCCTGACGCCCGGCGATGCGCCGCGTTTTCACCTTGTCGCCGAGCGCCTCGGCAAGCCAGTCTTCGATGGCTCTCTGGCGCCGGGCGATGTGGCCGATCTGGGCGTGTATCAGTTGAAATTTATTGGCACAGTGCCCTGGGCGGGGCTGTATCTTGCTTCGGGTCAGATGGTTAGGTGGATTTTTGCCGGAATTGTCCTGGCCCTGGCGGGGTTCGCCCTGCACCTTCTGGTTTTTCCGCGTCGCCTGCGCTTGCGGCGCGACGGGGACAAGTGGCAGCTCGAATCCTGGACCTTGCGCGACGACTGGCGCTTTGAGCGGCAGTGGCGCGAGTGGGAGAGAGGGGAATGAGCGTAATCACGGTTATTCAGGGTGGCATCGCTGCCCTGTACCTGGGGGCGGCAATCCTGCTCTGGCCGTCAAGTGTGCGCATGCAGCGCCTTGCCATTGCCCTTGCCCTGCTGGGTGCCCTGTTGCACCTCGGCCTGTTTTCCCTGCGCTGGCAGGATATCGGGCAGATTCCCATCATCACCCGTTACGAAGATCTGACGGTGGATGCATTGGCGGTGGCCCTGGTCTTTCTTGCCGTGCAGTGGCGCCTGCCGGAGCTGCGCCCGGCGGGTTTGCTGACCTTGGGCGTGGCGGGGCTGGGCGTGGCATGGGCCTTGTTCCATAGCCGGGGCGCTTTCCCCATGGACCCGTCGCTGCGCACCAACTGGCTGATTATCCACGCCCAGCTCAATTCCTTCGCCATTGGTGCGGGAACACTGGCGGCGGGCGTGCACATGGCTTGGCTCGCGGGGCGCATCAATAGCCCGGATGCTGCGATACTGGCGGGCAGGCTGGCGGGCTGGGCTTTCTTCCTCTGGGCGGCGATGGTGGCGGCCGGATCGTACTGGGCCAGCCTGGCCTGGGGCCGCTACTGGGGCTGGGACCCGATCGAGAGCTGGGCGTTCGCCACCATCGTGGCTTATGCTTTTGTACTTCACTTGCGCCATAAACCGGCCTGGCGGGGGAAACGCTGGGCGGTGGTTGCGCTATTGCCCTATGCCATGATGCTGTTCACCACCTATGGATTGCTGCTGATCATGCGCAGCATACATGGGCAGTATCTGTTTAAGTAGGGGGATTGCCGGGTCACGCGCAAATCGGGCTAAAGTCCGACCTACGAAGGAAGTTCGCATGAACTCGTAGGTCGGGTTTCAACCCGACAAGGTGTCATCCAGCCAGACTGCATCCCACAGCGGATAATCTCCGATGCTGTTGACCAGGTTGGCGCGCAACGGGTTGGCCACCATGTAGCGCGCCATTTTGCGTAAATCTTCTTCCTGCCGCACGGCATGGTCGTAGTAGTTGGCTTGCCAAAGTGAATATCCGATGGCGCGGGCGGAGCGACCTTTCAGCAGGTGCATGATCCCGGACAACTCGCCATCCTGCAAGGCCATGAGCCAGTGCAGGTGGTCCGGCATCAGGACGTAACACAGTGTTTCGGCTTTGCCTTGTTCCTGCAGGGTTTTCAATTCCTGGACTACCTTGCGTCCTTTTGCGAGGTCGGAAAAGTGAGGTGTGCGGTGAAGGGTGGCCGTTGTGATGTGGTACACCATTCCGGTCTGGGAGAACCTGCCTTTGCGGAGGTGTGTGTATGGCATCGTGGGGGCCGGGTTCTGTAGTCGGGCTGAAGCCCGACCTACAATCGCATACAAATTTTGGTAGGTCGGGCTTCAGCCCGACATGTCGGGTTAAAACACGACCTACGATTTCTAGAAGCGAATGAATTACTTCAGGCTCTTGGCCGTTCTATCCCAGCGGATGCCGCCTTCGTCGAAGTTCCACGACCAGAACACTTTGGTGGCTGTGCCGCCGATCTGGTCTTCATGGATGTAGCCCAGGATACGGCTGTCGATGCTTTCGTTGCGGTTGTCGCCCATGACGAAGTAGTACCCGGGCGGTACCAGTTTGGGGCCGAAATTCGAGCGTTGGGCACTATTGAATCGGAGCGTGCCCTTGAAGTGGGCATAGGGTTCGTCGATTTTCTGGCCGTTGATCCACACCACGTCATCTCGGATTTCCAGTGTATCGCCGGGCAGGGCGATAACGCGCTTGATGAGTTGATCGTCAATGAGCTGGGTCAGTTTGGCGCCGGGTTTGCTCTTCCCTAACTTGATCAGCGCGATTTCGCCACGCTTGGGGAAGGCCAGTTTATTGACCAGCACGATATCGCGGTCGAGGATGCTTGGCGACATGCTGATGGAGTTCATGAAAAAGGCCCTCACCACATGCTGGCCCACCAGGAAATCCATCAGCGGGTTGACCGTGAACAGCAGGGTGAGGAAAACCACTGCATAAATCCACGGCTTGTTGAACCACTGCAGGCGATAGTCGCGCGGCTGGCGGCGGGCGCAGGCATAAGCATCGAGTGCGATCAGTCCGACGCCGATGAAGGGTACGCAGAGGAAGATGATGCTGAGCTTGCTTTGGATTGACATGAAGGCGATTGCCGCCGCCCAGGAAGCGATGACCAGTGCGATGTAAAACAGGATTCCGCGCTTCATATAGCCTGCATAGTGCTGCCCCAACCCGGGGCAGACGGACATCAGCAGTGCGTAAAGGGGCTTGCGCGGGCGGGTTCCGTACATGCCGCCGCCGGAATTGACGTTAGAGATGCTGGACATTTGGCAGTCTTTCTTTAAGGAGAATGAAATCGTCAGATGGTCTCGCCGCGAATGGAGCGGACGAAGGCGAGGAAGGCTTCTTTCTGGGTGCTTACGCTTGCCGCCTTGCCGTGAAGTTGGATAATGAGGTTGCCCTCAGGCGTTTCTACTACGGCGGCGAGCAGGGTCTGGTCGGGCTTGGGCACGCCCACGGGTCCGACCCCGATGCCGCGCGCATAGGCGCCATGCAGTTCTGCGGTGGTGACGGCCATGCCGTTCGATTGGAAACGACTGACAACGGGAGGAAGGACAGGTTTGTTCTCCGTGGCGACGAACTGCCCCTGCCAGCGCTCAATATTGGCCTCCGCCGTTCCTCCCTCACCCTTGCCGAAATAGTAAACGATAACTTCTGCTGTCATGCCCTCGCCGGGCGTTGATATCTTGAATTGCGCGAGCCGCTTGTCGGTTGCCGGGGGCACCATCGTCCATGCCGCTGGAACATGTGCCTCCAGGCCGATGAAAGCAAGCTTTACCGTGGACTGAACAGATGGCGCCGATTCGGCGCTGAAAGCCGGCGCAACTGGAGCGAGGGACAGGATCAGGATGGGTAATACGATATGGGCTGGAATGCGTGGCATGATAGTTCCATTGGAGTGATGTTATCGTCCGAATTCGAGTTGAGGCGTGCCAAATGAGTTGCGCAGGTAGGCAAGCACGTCGTTCATGTCGCGGTCGTTCAGCATCTGGGGCGGGCATTGGCCTGCCGAATAGATTTTGCCAGGCGTGCGCAGGGCGCCTGTGCGGAGGTTGTGGGTCAGCTCCATGTCGGATTTGGTGAGCCGGTGCCATTCTCCTACCAGGTCGGCAGCCATGCCGTCGCGTCCGCGTCCGTCCTCGCCGTGGCACATGGTGCAGCGCTGGGTGAAAATCATCTTACCCCGGTCCGGATTGCCCATGCCGCTGAAGGCGTGGGCGGCAGGGGCGCTGCACAGTATTAGCAGGGAGAGGATCAGGACCGGTTTCATGGTGTACTCCTTGGCGGGGTGGTTTCAACTGGCGGGGTGGTTTTGTCCGGTGGCGGGTCGAAAGTGGTTCTGATGCTGGTCTGGATGACGAGTACCGGCGCGGAGCCGAAACGTCCGCCAGCGAAGCGGGAGCCCGGCACGCCGTCACCATCCTGATCGCTCAGGGATTTGACGGCTGCCATGATTTTTTCTGACTGCTCTTCTTTTTTCAGGGCAATGATGCTGTCAATCAATTGCGGCAACTCGTCGTGGATGAAGGTTTCAGGTTGCTTTGGCTCGCCTGTGGCGGGGCCTTCGGCTTGCAGCAGACCGCCTTGTTTGAGAACCGCCTCGATCAGGCGCTCGCCATGCTTCCTGGCCTCGCCCGGCGGCAGCGATTTCTCAAGCCGTCTCCAGGTGGCCAGCGTCAGGCCGAACATGCGTCCGTCGTAGGCGGTGACGGTCTGGCCGGCGGCGGAGCGGAAGATGCCAGCCGGGGCGGACCAGAGCGTCTCGTGCGCGGCATTGAAGATGTCCAGAGCGGTTTTTCCGTAATGTTTCCCGGTGGCGGCCTGTTCCGCAGCCAGCAGGCCATTTACGATGGACAGTTGATCATCGAGCTGCAACAGCATGCCGGCGAAAGTCTGGTTTTTCTTTACCAGGAAGGTTTTTGGAGCCAATGGCTTTCCATCCAGGCGCGCCACCACATAATCGGCCTGGGCAGCCAGCTGCTTGAGTGCGGCTTCGCGTAGCGGGTCGTCCTTTTGCAGGGAGGCGGCAAGGTCGGCCAGCACTTCCAGCGCATAGCCCGCGTCTTCCGCGCCTAGACGGTCAGAGGCGCCCTTGATTGGCTCATGGTTGCTGACAAAGCTGCCGGCCTTGGTGTCAAGATGGAGCTTGATCGTGGTCTGGTAAACTTTTTCCAGCGTGCGGCGGACCTCCTTGCGCCACTCGTTCACACGCTTGCCAGCGACGGTTTCGGTTTCCAGCGCGGGAAGCAATAGCAGGGCATGCAGGCGGGCAAGCCCCTGGATCAGGGACATCTGGCCGTAGAGATGGCTGGAGGCGTTGGTCGCCGACCATTTGTCCTGTTCCAGCTTGAGCTGGGCGGGCATGTAACTGACGCCCTTGTCGCCGCCCAGTTCCAGCAGGGGAAGAATGGTTTGAAATTCCTGCAGCGCGGATGCCAGCATTATTTCCTTGGATTTTTTCGCGTCATCAGAAGTGTCCGTCAGCACATAGAGCGACTTTGCAGCCAGGGACTGGCCGACGGTTTCAGGGGCAGTCTGGCGCTCGAAGCGTGCTGGGTCCCATTTGAGCGTTGCCGGCTTGGTGAAGTCCGGCAGAGCGGTATAGCGCGGCAGGCCCTTGCTGAAAAGCAGCCCGACAGGCTGCCCTTCCCACTTGTCGCCGGAAAGGGGGAGGCCCATTCCGGAGTCGCGCACCACCGCTTCCAGTCCGGTGCGCGTCATGGCCATGAGATCGTTGCGTTGTTGCTGGGTTGCAGCCTGCGCCCAGAGCAACAACTCGCGGTAGGCATACATGCCGTGAAAGCTGGAGAAATGAAAATCAATCTGGTATTTTTCAGCCTGGTTGACGTTCAGTGACAGAATCTGGCGCTGAATGGATTGGCTCAGTTCCTGCTGTTTTTGCGCCGCATCATCGGCTGCCTGTGCTTCGAGCAGGACGCCATTGCAGACCAGCAGTGCGCCAAGCAGGGGGAGAAAACGGGTATTGCTCATAAGCAGACCTTATATGAGTTGGCAGTAAATACACATAATTACCAAACATGTCGCATAGTCAATGGGGATGCTGGTGTTCGCGCCATGTCTTGTGAGTCTTGAAACACCTGCAGGCCGGGAGTTTTTCCGGCCTGCAACCAGGGTTATTGTTTCTGGGTACGCTCAGCGGAAATCAGCCGCACCCTGACCTGTTCGCTGCTGAACGAATTGAATTCGGGAAGATTCTGGAAAATCCAGCCTTCGGTAAGCACTTGCCCGTTCGAGATGGCCTGGATCTGAACGGCGGGGTTTACCTGCTCGTTGGATGAGCTGGTCACGGTTTGAAAATCGCTGGTGTATGCCGGCAGGTAATGAAGCAGTTGAATCTGCAGGTTTTTACCCAGGGAAACCTTGTCGCCAATCGCAAGCTTGATTTCTTTTTCTAAGCCACCGGCAGTGACGGCTAGAGTAGCGGAAGCCCACTTTCCTTTAACGCTGTCCGGAACCGCCACGGCAAGTTTTTTCTTGCCAGCGGGTTTGGGGTGCTGGGCGGCGAGCTGCTGATTCAGGTCAGGAGGGTTGCCGGTATCATTGGTCGGGTGGGGCGGGGTGGCTGCGGGCAGCGGCGGGTGGCTGGGCGGGAGCGCTTCATCGCCCTTGACCGGAACGTTGGAAATCATGTTGCCGGCGGGCGCGGCGGGGGCGCTTGCCTGGGCAGTGGTAGCGGGTGTTTTTTCAGCCTGAGGGGGAGTGCTCTGGTTGCAGCCGCCGATGGCCACGAGGCAGGCCAGAATCAGACCGGTAGACGTAATGTGGCGGGCAGGGGATAGCGTAAGGTGCATGTGGTTTTCTCTCTGGTTCTGGATATTTGTGATCACTGGAATGTTTTTTATGTCAGTATAAGTAGAAATTGTGAGCAATTCTATCAGAATTCTAGCAATATTTGCGACTGCGGTATCCGTTTTGCGAGGGGTGTGGCATGACTTACGGTAGTTGCCTGACATGAATGAAATGATTTCCAGCCCACTTAAGAAGGATAATCCTTACCGCGTGGTGTGGGGCGCGCAGCGGTTTCGCCTGTCGATTGGCTGGAAAACACTGGTCGCCTTCTTTGTCGTGGCCTTTATCCCGCTGATCGGCGTCACCATGCTGGTGGATAATATTCTGGTCGGCGTGGCACGCCAGCATATCTCCGGTGCACTGGCTACCAGCCTGCATAGCGCCCAGGCGGCGCATGCCAGTCGCCTGGGTACGGTCAATGTGATTCTAAGCCACTCCGCCTCTGCTCCCGGCGTCAAGGAGGCGCTGTCCGAAAAGAAGAAAGCACCCTTGGTGGATCTGCTGCAGGACTTCGCATTCAATCTGCCGTTCGTGGATGCGTGGCTGGCGATGGACACCAAGGGCAACGTGATTGCACGGCGCAACGGCAGTGCCGGCGACCAGGTGGCGCTGAATACCATCCTGCCGCAGGTGATGAGCAACGGCTATGCGGTTGTATCGACCGAGGCCCTGTCGCGCGACATTTTCCTGCGCGAGAATCCGGAGCGCTTTCTGCGTCTGGAGCGGGTCGTGATGGCTAGTGTGGTGGCCGTCCCGGTGATGAAAGACGGTGGCGTGATCGGCGTCCTGATTGGCATGGTGTTGCTCGATGGCTATGACTGGCTGCCCAACCTGATCCATGATGGGTCGGGTGATGGTACCCGCCTGTTCGGGGCGTTGGTGCAGGAATCCCGGGTGGTGGCGGCATCGCGGCGGCCAGGAAATTTCTGGGCAGAGGGACAGTTGCTGCCGGTGGAAGTGAGCGATCTGGTGCTCAAGGGCAGACCCTTCAACGGGCCGGCGACGATCAACAACGAGCCCTGCTTTATCAGTGCGGAGCCGATTCTGAACGCGCAGAAGCACGTTATCGGTTCGCTGGTGGTAGGAAGCAAGGCCGGTGCCGTCGATGCTTTCATTCGCGGCAATATGCTGACAATTTACGGCTTCCTGGTGCTGGGCGGTTTTCTTTCCATCGTGATTGCCTTTTTGGCCTATCGCGACACCATTCGTCCTATACGGGCGCTGGTCGGAGCGATGGACGATTTTGCGGCGGGCAAGGTGGATGTCCGCACAGAGATTTCGACCAAGGACGAGTTCGATGATCTCGGCAAGGGCTTCAATCGCATGGCGGATGCTGTATACGTGCAGCAGATGCGGGTCGAGAAATACAATTCCCTTGCCAAGTTGCTGATTACCACCTTGAACCCTAAGGAGTTGCTGAAGAATGCGCTTGACAAGGTGCTGGAGCTGACAGATTCGAAGCTGGGCGTGATCTATTTGATGAACGAGCAGACCGAAGTGCTGGCGCCATTTGTTACGTATGGTGTTGACCTTGCTGCTCTGCCGCCTCTGAAAATGGGTGAGGGCATTGCCGGGTTTGCTGCACAGGAGCGCCATTCGGTGGTGCTGGAGCATATTCCTGAAAAATGCTACATCCGGGTCGATCTGGGTTTCGCCGAGGCTCTGCCCAGTGAGGTGGCAGCCTTTCCGCTGATGTATAAGGAGAAAGTGCTGGGCGTCATGCTGCTCGGCACTTTTGGACACTATCAGACCGAGGAGCAGCCACTGATCGAGTATCTGGCCAACCAGATCGCGATCACCCTGGACAATGCCCTGACGCATGAGAAAGTGGAGCGCCTTTCCATTGCGGATGGCCTGACCGGCCTTTACAACCGCCGCTTCCTGAGCGAACGCCTGGAAGAGGAATATTCCAAGGCAATACGCTATGAAACGCCGCTTTCCCTGCTGGTCATGGACGTGGATTTCTTCAAGCGTGTGAACGATACCTTTGGCCACCAGATCGGGGACAATGCCCTGATCACGGTGGCGCGGGTATTGCAGCAGTCGGTACGGGAATCCGACCTGGTGGGGCGCTACGGCGGAGAAGAGTTTGTGGTTCTGCTGCCGCATACCGACTTTGCCAAGGCGCTGACCGTGGCGGAAAAAATTCGCCTGGCAGTGAGCGAGGCGCCTGTTGAGGGCATGGGCGAGCGCCGTCTTACCATCAGCATCGGGGCCGCCGGTTTTCCCGATCTCAAGGTGTCCAGCATGGAAGAAATGGTGCGCAAGGCGGATGAAGCGCTCTACCGGGCCAAGGAGGGAGGGCGCAACCAGGTGGTCAAGGCTGAATAATCCTGTTGCCTTGCGGCCAGAATATCAATAGAGCATGAACCCCAGAAAAACAGCCGGTTGATAGACGGCTTTTTTTCTGCCTGCTATTTGGCATGCAAACGTTCGCATAGGGCATCTGGATTATATTTTTCGCTGGGTCTGAAATGGGCGCCAGGCCAGGTGTGCTGGCGGCCTTGTCGTGGTAGCGGAACGGCCGGAAGCAAAGTTTACTGATGTTTCATGAATTCTGGTTAACCCTGGCCCGGTAAGCGAATTTACGTTTATCATTTGCACCTTATTCTATTTACATACTTCCCTGGCTTATTGTGGACTCTGGCACTCCAAAACGTTCCATACTGAGGCGCCTGATCCGGTTTTTTGTTCTTGGTCTCGCCGCCATCTTTTTCCTGGCACTGATAGTGCTGGGCGTGCTGGCCTATTATGAAGGCCAGACATCGACTTTTCAGGCTGAATATCTGGCGCGGCTGGGCAAGTCGCTGCGCTTCGAGCTTAAAAGTGGCCCCAACCCGGAATTTAATGTTACCCAGGCGGGGCCATATGACGAGCGGCTGGGGTACAGCCGGATCAAGGGGTGGACGCCGCGCCTGCTCGAGCAGGAATTCCAGATCAGCCATCAGGCACGGATTTCAACCCAGATGCAGGAGCTGATCGATCATGATCTGTTTGCTCCTTACCATGAAAAAACCCAGGCCGGGCTGAATATTCTCGATCAGGCCGGCGCGCGCCAGTATGGCGGACTGTTTCCCTCCCGTATTTATCCAAATTTCGATGCTGTCCCTGCGCTGGTGCGCGATACGCTGCTGTTTATCGAAAATCGTGAACTGCTCGACCAGGCACATCCTAAAAAGAATCCTGCGCTGGAATGGGAACGTCTTGGCCGGGCTGTGCTGGACAAGGGGATTCAGGCTATCAGGCCTGAGCATGATGTGCCGGGTGGCAGTACACTGGCCACGCAGATCGAAAAATACCGCCATTCGCCTAATGGCCTGACGCTCAGTGCCGAAGACAAATTGCAGCAGATGGCTTCGGCATCGGTGCGCGCCTATCTGGATGGTGAAAATACCCTGCCATGGCGTAAGTCAATTTTGGTTAGCTATCTCAATACGGTGCCGCTGGCGGCAGTCGGCGGATTTGGCGAAGTCAATGGCATGGGTGACGGGTTATGGGCCTGGTACGGAATGGATTTTGAGCTTGCCAACCGGACCTTGCGTGCCTGGTCTGGCGCCCCAGCCGAAGCCGGGGCAGTGGCAAACGTCTACAAGCATGTGTTAAGCCTGATGATCGCGCAGCGGCGGCCTTCCGGCTATCTGGGCGGGGGGCATGCAGCGCTGGAAGCGCTGACCAATAGCCATCTGCGCGTGCTGGCGGCTGAGGGCGTGATTCCAGCCAGTTTGCGAGATGCCGCCATCCAGGTGAAACTCCAGTTCCGCAAGGCGGCGATCACTGAGGATAATGGCGCTTACTCCTCGCGCAAGGCGGTAAATGCCGTGCGCGTGCGGCTCGCTTCGATGCTCGGGATTGGGCGCCTGTACGAACTGGATCGTCTCGACCTGACGGTCAAAACCACGCTCAACAGGGATCTCCAGCAGCAGGTAACGGAAGTCCTGCGCCAACTCAGGGAGCCGAAATACGCTCGGGCTGCCGGTCTGTATGGCGACCGCATGCTGGGCACGGCCGATCCGGGGCGCATCATCTACAGCCTGAATATTCATGAATTGACCCCGGAAGGTTCCAAGCTGCGCATCCAGGCCGACAATTATGACCAGCCCTTTGACATCAACCAGGGCTCCAAGCTGGATCTGGGCTCCACTGCCAAGCTGCGCACCCTGGTGAGCTATCTTGAAATCATCGAAAAACTTCATCAGCTCTATGCCAATACTCCGGAGGAGGAGTTGCGCAAGATCGAGAACGATCCTGTGGATGTCCTTACCCGCTGGTCCATCGATTATCTTCTCAGCCATGAGGACAGAAATCTGGCTGACATGCTGGATGCTGCCCTTGAGCGGCATTATTCCGCCAGCCCCGGCGAGGCATTCTTCACGGGTGGGGGGGTGCACTATTTCCATAACTTCAAGCGTGACGACGACGGACAGGTGATGAGTGTGCGCGACGCGACGCGCAACTCGGTGAATCTGGTGTTCATTCGCCTCATGCGCGACATCGAGCGTTATTACATGTTCAATATGCAGGGCTCATCGGCCAGGATACTCAGGGACGCCAAGGATCCCAACCGCAAGATTTATCTGCAACGTTTCGCCGACAAGGAAGGTAAGGAGTTCATCAGCCGCTTCTACCAGAAATACCGCAACAAGAAGCCCCAGGAAATCAGCGAAATCTTCTTTTCCGGCGTCAAGCCTACCCGGCGGCGTCTGGCTGCGGCCCATCGCTATGTGTACCCTAAGGCCTCACAGGCCGATTTCAGTGCCTTCATGGAAGCGCACATCCCGGGTTTCAGGAATGCGGGGGAACGCGCCATCGCAAGCATGTACGAGGAATTTTCTCCCGGTCGTCTGACGCTTGCTGACCAGGGGTACACCGTGCGTGTTCACCCCCTTGAGCTGTGGCTGGCAGCTTTTCTCGTGCAGCATCCCGGTGCCAAGTTCCAGGACGCAATCGATGCCAGCGGCGCTGAGCGCATCGAGGTTTACAACTGGCTCATCAATACCAGCCACAAGAACGCTCAGGACAGCCGCATCCGCAACCTGCTGGAAGTGGAGGCATTCCTTGAAATCCACCGCGACTGGAAGCGCCTGGGCTACCCCTTCGATTATCTGGTGCCTTCGCTTGCCACTGCCATCGGCAGTTCGGCCGACCGGCCCGCCGCGCTGGCGGATCTGATGGGCATCATTCTTAACAACGGCGTACGTCCGCCCGCAGCGCTGATCGAGGAATTGCATTTTGCTGCCGGCACGCCCTTCGAAACCCTCTACAAACGCATTCCAGGGAAAGGTGAGCGCCTCTTTTCACCGGAGCTTGCGTCCGCCGTGCGCGGGGCGCTGATCAACGTGGTGGAGCATGGTACAGCTTCCCGCCTGGCACGCGCCATCGTCAAAGAGAATGGGGAGCACATCGCTATTGGGGGCAAGACTGGAACCGGCGACCACCGTTATGTCACATTTTCGTCCGCGGGGGTGGTCAAAGAATCACGCGCCGTGAACCGTTCAGCCACTTTTGTTTTCTTCATTGGTGACCGTTTTTACGGCACATTGACTGCTTTCGTGCCAGGCGCTGCTGCTGCAGATTACAAGTTCACTTCATCCCTCTCTGCGCAGATACTGAAACACCTGCTGCCAACCCTGAAACCGCTTACCGATTCCGCCCAGCCCTTGCCCGGCAAGCAGGAGGCCCCTCGCGTCGTTGTACCGAAAACGGCGCCCGGCAGGGATGAAGCCGTTGATTTGACTGACAAGGAAGAAGCGGGGGCGCTGACTGATTGATCCAATCAGCACGGTGAAGTGATATCAGTGCAGGCGCCCAATAGTTCTGGCCACCGTATGGCAGCCAGAGCCGAGTTTGAGATTAAGGGTTTTTCTTTGCCTGTACTGGCACGCCCTTGAAAGTGTTTTCCACCAGTGGTGGCGCATCCACCTGTGGTACATGGCACTGCACGCAGTTGTGGCGAGCGCTTGACATCTGTTTCATGATCTCGCCGGTTTGCTGGTTGCGGAAATGGCTGTCTCCGATCCTGGGCGATTTCTTTTCCTTGTATTTTTCCGGGCCGTGGCAGGTCATGCACTGGTTTTCCTCCAGCGTGATTTCGTCAAAATTTTCTGTGGCGTGCGGAATCACCGGGGGCTGCTGCTCAAAAGTGCGCGGGATCGGTTTTTGCGAACCGGGCCGTTTCCCCGGGTTGAATTTTTCTTCCGGGGCCTGATCGGCTACCTGGGCGTCCACGCCACGCAGGGAATGGACCGCTTCCGCTGACAACGCCGGTGGCGTTGCGGCGAGAGAGAAGGCTGAAGCGGACAGTGCCACCAAGACTAAGCGCAGTGAAATTTTCATGGTCGATCTCCTCTTTATGATGTGGCCTTTGAGCATGTTATGGCCTGTTACCGAGCGCGGCCGTTTCCCCTTGCGGGGCGTTGTTGTCCGCCTTGTTGATGAAACGTAAACCAAATCCGAATACCTCTTTCGAGCACACGTCGATACAGCGCCCGCAGTTGGTGCAATGGGCTGAATTGATCACCGGGCCGAGGCCTTTTGAGGCGCCTTTAAGGGCCGGTTTGATGACCTGCGGTTCGGGGCACACCACAAAACAGTCCATGCAGTCGTTGCATGCAGCGCGCTGCGCCGCATTGACGCGCAGCAGGCTGGCTTTGCCGATCAGGCTGTAAAAGGCGCCCACCGGGCAGAGATGTCCGCACCAGCCATCCGGGCTGACGAACAGATCGAACAGGAACACCGTAAGAATGATCGCCCACGCCGTGCCCAGCCCGAAAATCAGGCCGCGGTGCAGCATCGAAACCGGGTTGAGCATTTCCCAGGCGATGGTGCCGGTGGTGCCAGCCAGGATCAGCGTCATGGCCAGAATCCAGTAGCGCGTCCTGCGCGAGAATCGGGCGCCGCTCTTGATGCCGAAACGGCGCCGCAGCCAGGCGGCGGAATCGGTCACCATGTTGACCGGGCAGACCCACGAGCAGTAGCTGCGGCCGCCCACCAGAACATAAAATCCGATCACGATGGCGACCCCGATGAGCGCGAGTCTTTCCGGTATGTGCCCTGCCAGCAGTGACTGCAGCAGCACATAGGGATCGGCCAGTGGCAGGATGTCGAGCGTCAGGCTGTAGGCCAGATTGCCCTTTACGATCCAGATGCCCGCAAAAGGACCGAGCAAAAAAAGGGCGAGGATGCCAAGCTGGGAGGTGCGGCGCAGCAGCAGCCATTTATGGGCGCCGAGCCAGCCCTTCGCCAGGACGGCGTCAACGCCGATGTTCCTGTCCGTGCTCACAGCTTGTCTCCGTGCAGCGCCTGAGGCACGCCAGGTTGCGCACCCGGTGATGTGGCGGGCGGAGGAACGGCCTCGCCGCTAAGGCCACGACCTGGCTCATACTTGAAGCCTTCCGGCAGGTTGTACTCGTGCTCGATCTCCGGTGCCACAAGGCTCTGGCCAGCCTTTTCCTTTTCTTCCCAGCCCATCTGGTAGTGCGAACCCAGTTTGCCCTGCGCCAAATGGAGCGGAAAAACCTTGATGGCCGCCACTTCCAGCACACAGGATCGTTCGCACTTGCCGCAACCGGTGCAGTGCTCCGAGTGGACCGTGGGCAGGAACATGGTGTGCTTGGTGGTGCGTACGTTATGGGTGCGCTCCAGCGTGATGGCTTTGTCGATCACAGGACACACGCGGTAGCACACATCGCAGCGCAGGCCGAGAAAGTTGAGGCAGGTTTCCTGGTCGACCAGGGCCGCCAGCCCCATTTTGGCCTTGTTGATATCGGTCAGCTTGTGGTCCAGCGCGCCGGTCGGACAGGCCTTGATGCACGGGATATCCTCGCACATTTCGCAGGGAATCTTGCGTGCCACGAAATAGGGCGTGCCCGTGGCGAGATCATCCTCTGGTCTGGCCAGTTCCAGGATGTCGTAGGGACAGTCGCGCACGCACATGCCGCAACGGATGCAGGCGCCCTGGAAGTCCGGCTCCGGCAACGCGCCCGGCGGTCGAATGGCCATCGGCGGCAGGGCGCGTGCCTGCTTGGCATACAAGCCCAATCCGAGCCCGAACATGCCGACACCGCAAGCGGTTTTCGCCATGTCGAGCAGGAACTGCCGCCGTGACTGAGGGTTGGTATTAGCTGCCATGGTATTGGTCAGGGGAGGGGTATTTCTCCTCACCCCTCACGCCCTACACCTCACGCTTTCACGATCTTCGCCGCGCATTTCTTGAAGTCGGTCTCTTTCGAGATCGGGCAGGTGGCGTCCAGGGTCAACTTGTTCACCAGCCTGTGTTCATCGAAGAAGGGCACGAATATCAGTCCAACCGGCGGCTTGTTGCGGCCGCGCGTTTCAACCAGGGTGGTGATTTCGCCGCGACGGCTCATGACCTTGACCTTGTCGCCGCGCTTCAGGCCGCGCTTCTTGGCGTCATCCGGATGCATGTAGACCAGGGCATCCGGCACCGCCTTGTATAGCTCCGGCACGCGCCGTGTCATGGAGCCGGTGTGCCAGTGTTCCAGTACACGGCCGGTGCATAGCCACAGGTCGAATTCGCTGTCCGGCATCTCGGCGGCAGGCTGGTAGGGCAGGGCGAAAATCACCGCCTTGCCATCCGGCTTGCCGTAGAACTTGATCCCTTCGCCTTTCTTTACATAAGGGTCGTAGCCTTCGCGGAAACGCCACAGGGTTTCCTTGTTGTCCACCACCGGCCAGCGCATGCCACGCGACTTGTGGTAGGAGTCAAAATCGGCAAGGTCGTGGGCGTGTCCGCGTCCGAACTGGGCATATTCCTCAAACAGGCCTTTCTGCACGTAATAGCCGAAGTGCTCCGACTCGTCGTTTTTGTAGTTCTTGATGCCGTGCGCGTTGACTTTCTGCACCTCGGAAAGCGGGTATTTGTTGACTTCGCCATTGGCGTAGAGCACGTCATACATGGTCTTACCCTTGTATTCCGGCGCTTTGTCCAGCAATTCAGCCGGCCATACCTCTTCCATCTTGAAGCGCTTGGCAAATTCCATGAGCTGCCACAGGTCCGAACGGGACTGGCCCGGAGCCTTCACTTGCTGGCGCCAGAACTGGGTACGACGCTCGGCATTGCCGAAGGCGCCTTCCTTCTCCATCCACATGGCAGCTGGAAGCATCAGGTCGGCGGAAACGGCGGAAACGGTGGGGTAGGGGTCCGTGACCACCACGAAGTTAGCCGGGTTGCGCCAGCCGGGGTAGATTTCGCCATTGATGTTGGGGCCGGCCTGCATATTGTTGGTGGATTGAGTCCAGTAAAAGTTGATATTGCCATCCTTGAGATCGCGGCTTTGTTTCACCGCGTGGGAACCGACCCAGTCTGGAATGGCGCCAGGGGGAAGTTTCCAGATTTTTTCCGTGGCTTCGCGGTGCTTGGGATTCGTCACTTCCATGTCAGCAGGCAGGCGGTGGGCAAAGGTGCCGACTTCACGTGCAGTGCCACAGGCGGAGGGTTGGCCCGTGAGGGAGAATGGACCGTTGCCAGGCTCAGAGATTTTGCCCACCAGGAGGTGCACGTTGTAGATCATGTTGTTGACCCAAGTGCCGCGCGTATGCTGGTTGAAGCCCATGGTCCAGTAGGACACCACTTTCTTGTTCGGATCAGCGTAGATCTTGGCCAGTTCCAGCAGCTTTTCCTTGGGTACGCCGGAGATATCGGAGGCTTTTTCCACCGTGTATTCGGAAACGAAAGCTTTGAACTCGTCAAACGTCATCGGGTCGGCTTTGCCGGGGTTGCCCTTCGGTTTTCCGTCGGCGCCGGGGTAGCCGTTGTTGTTGGCTACTTGCTCGAGCGGATGGTTGGGGCGCAGGCCATAACCGATGTCGGTCACACCCTTCTTGAAACTGACGTTTTTCTTGACGAAGTCCTCATTCACCGCGTTGTTCTGGATGATGTAGTTGCTGATGAAATTGAGGATGGCCAGATCGGACTGGGGCTTGAAGATCATCTCTATGTCGGCCAGTTCGGTCGAACGGTGGCTGAAGGTCGAGAGCACCGCAACCTTGACCTCCTTGCCAGTCAGGCGGCGGTCGGTCAGACGCGACCATAGGATGGGGTGCATTTCCGCCATGTTGGCACCCCACAGCACGAAGGCATCCGCGTGTTCCAGGTCGTCATAGCAGCCCATCGGCTCGTCGATGCCGAAGGTGCGCATGAAGCCGGCCACAGCGGAAGCCATGCAGTGGCGCGCATTGGGGTCGATGTTGTTGGAGCGGAAGCCGGCTTTCATTAGTTTGGCGGCGGCATAGCCTTCCCACACCGTCCACTGGCCCGAGCCGAACATGCCGATGCCTTTAGGGCCCTTGGCCTTGAGGGTGGCCTTGCATTTCTCGGCCATGATGTCGAAGGCCTGATCCCATGATATGGGGGCGAACTCGCCGTTTTTGTCGAATTTGCCATCCTTCATTCTCAGCATGGGCTGGGTGAGACGGTCCTTGCCGTACATGATCTTTGACAGGAAATAGCCCTTGATGCAGTTGAGACCCTTGTTGACCGGCGCGTCCGGGTCGCCCTGAGTAGCCACCACGCGGCCATCCTTGGTGCCAACCAGCACGCCGCAACCAGTGCCGCAGAAACGGCATACGCCCTTGTCCCAGCGTATCCCCTTATCGCCAGCTGCTGCCAGTGCGGCTTGTGCGCCGGGTATGGTTACACCGGCTGCGGTGGCAGTGGCGGCAGCTGCACTGAGTTTTACAAATTCACGGCGAGTCAATTCCATTTTGGGTCTCCTCTACTGAATTATTTTGAATCTGTTTCGGGTTCGAAATGGTGATAAACCATGGTGGCAGCGAGTACGTCGGGAAGCTCGCTGAGCAGTCCAAACGTGTCCACGGTAGCCTGTTCATCCTCTTCTTCGAGAGTGACGATCAATTTGCCTACAACGTCGCTGTTGTGGACCTCAACGCCGGGGATGGCGGCGAGTTGCTCTTGGACTTGCGCGGCATGCTCGGGGAGCGCGTGAACGAGAACTCCTGAGATATGCATGGGAGTGATTTATCCTGGCTAAAAATACTGTATATCAGAATGTGGGTATTTTTCTAATTTTGCATTGACGTAGATCAACAATTGGCCATTCTCAAGTTGCATGGTTGTTTTTAGCTGGCGCAAGCTTGTAAAAGTTCCCGAAATCAGAAAAACTTGACGTGTATCAAGGTTCACCTGGTTTCCTTGGAACATGATGCGGCCATAGGGTTATTGACCCTGTGGTGTTCGTGGACTTAAATAAATCTTTAAGGAGGTGTCAAATGAAGAAGCCGTATTTCGCTGCATCGGTGCTTGCCATGTCGGTTGCTGGGATTTTCAATGTTGCGTCTGCTGCTGACGAGCCTACGCTGACAGCGGAGCAGAAGGCATCCGCTTCCAAGATTTATTTCGAGCGTTGCGCCGGTTGTCACGGCATTCTGCGCAAGGGCGCCACGGGCAAGAACCTTGAGCCGGTCAACACGCTCAAGCTGGGCCAGGCTCGGTTGGAAAAAATCATCAGCTATGGTACCGATGGCGGGATGGTCAATTTTGACGACATCCTGACCAAGGATGAGCTTTCCATGATGTCGAAATACATCCAGATGACACCGGATACGCCGCCTGAGTGGGGCATGAAGGAGATGATGAACAGCTGGAAGCTGGTCATCAAGCCGGAAGACCGTCCCAAGAAGCAGTTGAACAAAATCAACCTGAAGAACGTGTTCTCCGTGACCTTGCGTGATTCCGGTGAAGTTGCGCTGATCGACGGTGACACCAAGCAGATCTGGGGCATTGTGAAAACCGGCTATGCAGTGCACATTTCCCGTGTATCCAAATCTGGTCGTTATGTTTACGTAATTGGCCGTGACGGCAAGCTGGACCTGATCGATATGTGGTTCGAGAAGCCCACTGTAGTGGCAACCCTCAAGATTGGTATCGAAGCTCGTTCGGTGGAGACCTCCAAGTACAAAGGCTACGAGGACAAATACGCGATTGCCGGTTCTTACTGGCCGCCTCAGTACGTGATCACCGAGGGCGATACGCTGAAGCCACTGAAAATCATGTCCACCCGTGGCATGACGGTGGATGGCGAGTATCACCCCGAACCGCGCGTGGCTTCGATCGTGGCGACCGAGGACAAGCCGGAATGGGTGGTGAACATCAAGGAAACCGGCATGATCAGGCTGGTGGATTATTCCGATATCAAGAACCTCAAGGAAACCACCATCGAGTCCGCCAAGTTCCTGCATGACGGTGGTTGGGATTCGACCAAGCGCTACTTCCTGGTGGCAGCAAATGCTTCCAACAAGGTGGCAGTGGTGGATACCAAGACAGGCAAGCTGGCAGCACTGGTCGATACCAAGGCCAAGCCGCATCCGGGCCGTGGTGCTAACTTCGTGCATCCTCAATTCGGTCCGGTATGGGCGACGTCTCACCTTGGCGCAGACGTGATTTCACTGATTGGCACCGATCCGGCCAAGCATCCCAAGCAAGCCTGGAAGGTGGTGGCCGAGTTGAAGAATCACGGTGCGGGCTCTCTGTTTGTCAAGACTCATCCCAAGTCCAAGAACCTGTGGGCGGATGCGCCTCTGAATCCGGACAAGGAAGTGGCCGAGTCGGTAACCGTGTACGACATCAGGAATCTGGACAAGGCGCCGGAAGTCATCAATATCGCCAAGCTGGCTGATCTGCCCGAATCCAAGGCGGTCAAGCGCGCGGTGCATGCAGAGTACAATGCGACTGGCGATGAGGTGTGGTTCTCCCTGTGGGCCGGCAAAACCGAGCCATCTGCGATCGTGATCATGGATGACAAGACCCGCAAGCTGAAGCATGTGATCAAGGATCCTAAACTGATCACGCCGACCGGTAAGTTCAACATTCTTAATACCCAGCACGACATTTACTAAAACCAAAGTCGGCGGGCGGAAGGAAATTTCCGACCTGCCGCAAAATTATAGTTGAGGGGGGAAATATGGCAGCAAAACAAGGATGGTGGGCGAAACTGCGCTCACCCAGTGCAAAATACTCTCTCCTCACTTTGCTCGGCGGCGGTTTTATCGCCGGCATCCTGTTCTGGGGTGGCTTCAACACCGGCATGGAAGCCACCAACAAACTTGAGTTCTGCATCGGTTGTCACGAGATGCGGGACAATGTTTATCAGGAATACAAACAGACCATTCACTATTCCAACCGCACAGGCGTGCGTGCGGAGTGTTCAGACTGCCATGTGCCCAAGGACTGGACGCACAAGATGATTCGCAAGATCCAGGCTTCCCGCGAGGTATGGGGAAGAATCACGGGCACCATCGATACCAAGGAAAAATTCGAGGCCAAGCGTCTGGAACTGGCGCGCCATGAATGGGCACGGATGAAAGCATCGGACTCGCGCGAGTGCCGCAACTGCCACACTTTTGAAGGCATGGATACGGAGAAGCAGAAAAACCGGGCGGCAAAACAGCATGAAAATGCCAGGAAGGATAATATGACCTGCATCGACTGCCATAAGGGTATTGCCCACAAGAAGCCTGAAGGGATGACGGAAGAAGAGGCTGGCGGTTAAACACTGCGCTTCGCCGCGTGAATGAATTTGCACAACATATTCGATAGGAGTTTGAACATGAATAAGACTTTGATTGCCACTTCCGCATTGGGCTTGGTGCTGGCCGGCATGGCCGGGTCCGTCTTGGCAGCCCCGGACTGGAGCAAGGTGCCGTCACGCAATGTGACCGTATTTCATCCAGGCACTTCGGGCCTGGAGTGGATACTGAAGGGTACCGATCACGGTGGCGCCAAAGGAATTTCAAAAGGCGAAACCTGTATTGGTTGCCACGAGGACGAAAAGAAACACACCATCGATATTGCCGCAGACAAGATTCTCAAGGGCGAGAAGCTCGAACCCAAGCCAATCAGCGGGCATACTCCAACTTTCCCGGTGACTGTGCAGGCGGCCAATGATGGCGCCAACCTTTATCTGCACTTCACCTGGAAAGAGCCCAAGAGCGGTGCGGAAAAAATGGACAAGGACAATCCTGTCAAGCTGGCCGTCATGCTTGAAGATAACAAGGTAGTCGCCAAGGACTCCAAGGGCAAGGATGTGCAGATAGGCCTGGCTGGGGGCTGCTGGGGTACTTGCCACACGGATGCACGCACCATGCCTGGCGCTGACGACAAGAAAACCAAGTATGTCAAAGGGGGGTCTCTCGCAAATGGCCAGTATTACGACCTGATGCAGTGGAAAAGCGGCAAGGGCGCCAAGCCGGTTGACGGCTACGTGGCCGACAAGCGCGTGATGGAAGGCGGTAAGGCGCTGGTGAGCGCGGAAGGCAAGAAGGAAGGAGACACCTGGAGTGTGACTTTCACCCGCAAGCTGACTGGTGGAGAGGGTGATATTGCCCTGGCTTCCGGCAAGACCTACAACATGGGCTTTGCCATCCATAATGATCACTCGGCCGGCCGTTTCCACCATGTGTCCTTTGGCTACACCTTGGGGATCGATACCAAGGCCGATATAACGGCTAATAAATAAATTGTTCAGGGAGGGAGTCAAGAGTGCGGTTTATGGCGCTTGATGTAAATAGCCTTCCTGGTCTGGCACAAAGGGGGCTGCATGGCCCCCTTTTTTATGGCCTGCTGTGCGGGATGCTGCTCAGCGTGCTGGGCGGCGTGAAATGTGTTCAGGCGGATGAGTCTCCGGGCTTGCAGCGGCAAGGCGAACTGGTCAGGCTGGTACGCCAGGATTGCGGTTCCTGTCACGGCATGACGCTGGCTGGAGGGCTCGGCCCGGCGCTGTTACCCGCGCTGCTGCGCGACAAACCAGCGGAAAGCCTGGTCGCGACCATTCTCTATGGCCGTCCAGGTACACCGATGCCGCCGTGGGGCGCTTTCCTTAATGAAAATGAGGCCAAGTGGATTGTGGACAACTTGTTAAAAGGATTTCCTGATGAGCATTAAAGCCGTGATGGCGATGCTGGCGGTCTCTCTGCTGTCTGCCTGTGCTGCGCCTCAACTGCGCGGCACGGGTGACTTGGGGGTGATTATCGAGCGTGCCCAAGGCCGGGTGGAAATTGTAGAAACCAGCGGGCGCACTGTGCTCGGAAAGGTGTCTGGCCTGGGAGATCTTTCTCATGCTTCTTTGAATTACTCTCGTGATGGCCGCTATGCCTTTGTGTTTGGCCGTGACGGCGGTTTGAGCAAAGTCGACCTGCTGGAAATGCGCATCGTCAAGCGTGTAATGCAATCCGGCAACAGCATTGGCGGCGCAATTTCCCAGGACGGCAAGCTGGTCGCGGTGGCCAACTATACGCCGGGCGGCGTCAAGGTGTTCGATGCCGCCACGCTGGATCTGGTGGCGGATATCCCTTCGCTGGACGAGGCCGGCAAGCCCTCCAAGGTGGTGGGACTGGTGGATGCGCCGGGCAATCGTTTTGTATGGAGTCTGTTCGAAGCGGGTGAGATCTGGCTGGCAGACATGAAAACCCCGGCTGCACCCATGTTGCAGAAATTCAGGAATATCGGCAAGGAACCTTATGATGCCATGATCACCGCTGATGGCCGTTATTATTTGGCAGGACTATTTGGCGAAGATGGTCTTGCCATGCTTGACCTGTGGAATCTTCCTGCCGGGGTGAAGCGTGTCCTGGATGGTTATGGCAAGGGCGAGCAAAAACTGCCGGTATTCAAGATGCCGCACCTCGAAGGCTGGGCGGCCACCGGGAACGAGCTGCTGGTGCCCGCAGTGGGGCGGCACGAGGTGCTGGTGGTGGACCAGAGCCACTGGCAGGAAGTAGGGCGAATTCCGGTGCATGGTCAGCCGGTGTTTGTGGTGGCGCGACCGGATAACCGCCAGGTGTGGGTGAATTTCGCTTTCCCGCACAATGATACGGTGCAGGTGATCGATGTGCCGAGCCGAAAGATCGTTCACACTTTCAAACCCGGCAAGGGTGTGTTGCATATCGAATTCACGCCGCGCGGCGAGCATGCATGGCTTTCGCTGCGCGATGAAAACCGCGTCGAAATTTACGATAGCGAGAGTTTTGTCAAACTGGGCGATCTGCTGTCAGACAGCCCGAGCGGTATTTTCTTTACTCACCGTGCTCATCGGACCGGCCTATGAATAGTTTGCTTGAAAACCGGCTGCTCAATGATTTCCAGCATGATTTTCCCTTGCTGGCGGCGCCGTTTGAAACGATTGCCCGGGAACTGGGCGTTGCCGAGAGCGAAGTGCTGCAAACACTGACCAGGCTGCAACAACAGGGCGTGGTCAGCCGGGTCGGCGCCGTGTTCCGGCCGCGTAGTATCGGCACCAGCACGCTGGCAGCGCTAGCCGTTCCGGAGGAGCGCCTGGAAGACGTGGCCGCGATGGTCAGCAGTTATCCGGAAGTGAATCACAACTACCAGCGCGAGCACCATTACAACCTTTGGTTTGTGGTGGCGGCACCGGATGAAATGGCGCTACAACGGGTGCTGAAGGAAATCGAGGATCGCTCGGGATGCCGGGTGCTGTTTCTGCCGCTGGTGGAGGATTACCACATCGACCTGGGTTTTGACATGACCGGAAATCGGCGCAAGAACGCTTCTTTTATCGCTGCCCACGCTGGTTCGCCGTGCCAGCCTTATCTGCCCAGTCAGGATGAAAGTCGGGTAATCGCTGCCATCCAGTCTGGTTTGCCGCTAGTGGAGCGGCCCTATGAGGCGGTGGCTGCGAGCCAGGGATTATCCGAGGCCACGGTGATTGGATGCTTGCAAAACCTGATCGGCAAGGGCGTGATCAAACGCATGGGAGTCGTAGTGCGCCATCACGAGTTGGGCTATCACGCCAATGCCATGGTGGTGTGGGATATTCCGGATGAGGAAGTCAGCTCGCTCGGCCACTGTCTGGGAAAACTGGAATTTGTCACCCTTTGTTACCGCCGCCCGCGCCGCCTGCCAGCCTGGCGCTACAATCTGTTTTGCATGATACATGGCCGCGACCGTAAGGAAGTGCTGGCGCGTGTTGAAGAAATGCGGCAGGGATGCGGCCTGAAACATATCGCCTGCGAAGTTTTATTTAGCACCCGCCGTTTCAAGCAGTGTGGCGCCCGTTATGCCAGAGCGGCGGCATGATAGAACTGGATGCGTTGGATCGCGCCATAATCAATCGCTTGCAGGATGGCTTCCCCATTTGTGAACATCCCTATGCGGCGGTTGCTGAAGAGTTGGGCATGTGCGAGAAGGATCTGCTGGAGCGCCTCGAGTATTTGCTATATGATCGAGTGCTCACTCGATTTGGCCCGATGTATCACGCCGAGCGTTTGGGTGGCGGCTTGAGCCTGGCGGCGCTGAAAATTCCTCCTGAAGATTTTGAGCGGGTTGCCGGTATCGTCAACCTGATGCCTGAAGTAGCTCACAACTATGCCCGTGACCATGCCCTCAATATGTGGTTTGTGCTCGCCACGGAAACCCCTGAGGGACAGCAGAAAGCGATTGCCGAGATTGAACGGGACACCGGTTATCCGGTGTTTAACATGCCGAAAACAAGAGAATATTTTGTAGGTTTGAAATTTAGGGTGTGAACAAAGTGAGCATGAATAAATTGGCAACACTGGTTTTCAGCATGATTCTGGGGCTAGGTTTCATGGCGCCTTCATATGCAAATGCGGCCAACACCCCCCAGATTACCTTGGCCTCTGCGATCAACAAGGCCGGACGACAGCGTATGCTGACCCAACGCATGGTCAAATTATATTGCCAGATCGGGCAGCAGATTGTGGAGGATAAATCCAAAAAGCAATTGGCGGGATCGATTGATCTGTTTGATGCACAGTTGATGGAGCTAAAACAGGTTGCTCCAAATAAGGAGATTCAGGCCTCGGTGGCAAGAATGGAAACCTTGTGGGGGCCGTTCAAGGAAATTGTCTCCGGAGCGTCGACGAAAGAGGGCGGAAAGAAGCTGATCGGGATGAGCGAGGAATTGCTCCTTGTGGCCCACAAAACCACCGTGCTGCTCCAGGATGCCGCAGGCACTCAGACCGGACGCCTGGTTAACATTGCAGGCAGGCAGCGTATGCTGTCGCAGCGCATGGCCAAGTTTTACATGCAGAAGCGGCGTGGCTTCAATGCCAGCGAAGTGACGGATGGGCTGGAGCAGGCTCGGGATGAATTCAAGAGCGCACTGCAGGAACTGCTTGCCGCGCCACAGAACACGGCGGCGATCAGGAAAGAACTCGAACTGGCTAAAATGCAGTGGGTGTTCTTCGAGAATGCGCTGGCTCAGGATAGCGGGCAGGACGCCACTTCCGCTGTCAATGTTGCAACTTCAAGCGAGAGAATACTGGAAGTCATGGATCGAGTGACGGGAATGTACGAAAAAATCTAACAGGGTGATGAGGTCGGTACTTAAGAGAAACGGGGAGAAATTTAGAGAGGTGAATAAGCAAATTATTGTGGCTCTATCGTGATGGAGATGCGGCATTAGGGGCTTACCTTGAGATGAACTTTTTGATATTCATCAAAGTGTTCAAAGATCTTGATGGATTAGTAGGGGCTCATCCCATAAAATCGATGCCTTTATCCATAATTAGTGGCGACACTGAATTAAAGATCAAGGGGATCCATGATACCGAAGCGATTGTATGCCGGCATGCTGGCTAGTGTTTTTGCTAGCGGCCTTGCCGTAGCTGCTGAGCCTGGGGGGGGGGCAAGACTTAGCCTGGAAGAACGACTTGGCTCTGTGATGCGGGATGCCTCGGCTACTCAAGTCGCGATCAAGGCGGGCAAGAAGGTGACCCTGTTCTGTGCCAATTGCCATGGCGAGGGCGGAAACAGCAACAAGCCCGAAATTCCCAATCTGGCTGGCCAGAATCCGGCTTATTTGCTGGAGCAGGTGTTGAAATTCACAGATGGGCGCCGCCGCAACGATTTTATGCAGGGAATGATCAAAGCCATGAGCGACGAGGAAAAGGTGAACGCGGTGATGCATTTTTCCAGTCAGACAGTCAAGGTCCATGCTTCATCCAACCCGGCCTTGGCAGCTCACGGCAAGGAGCTTTTTTTCAAGGTCTGCCAGCGCTGCCATGGCGAGCAGGGACGTGGCAATGAAAAAATTCCGCGTATTGCCGGCCAGCAGGCTGAATATTTGACCTTTTCCCTGAAACGCTACCGCGATGGCACGGGGGAACGCGCTGACCCGCAAATGGCGGCCAACACCAAAAACCTGAGCGATGCCGACATCGATTCCCTGGTGGCGTATGTTTCCGGCATGAGATGATAGCCATGGACGCCATAGACCGAGCCATCATCCTTGCCACGCAGGAAGGTTTGCCCTTGGTGCCGCAGCCTTATCACGCAGTGGCTGAACAGGTCGGGATTGCGCCCGGCGAGGTGATGGAGCGTCTGGCCGCCATGTTGGAAAGTGGCGTCATTCGCCGCATTGGCGCGGTGCCGAACCATTATGCATTGGGATATAAGGCCAACGGGATGACGGTGTGGGATGTGGCGGACGAGCGTATCGATGAACTGGGCGAGCGTATCGGCCAACTGGCTTCTGTCACCCACTGCTACCAGCGCCCGCGCCATCTGCCGGACTGGCCATATAATTTATTTGCCATGGTGCACGGTCATGACCGGGCCGAAGTGGAACAGAAGGCACGCCAGATTGATGAAATTCTGGGCGATGCCTGCCGGGGGCATGAAATTCTTTATAGCACGAGGATTCTGAAAAAAACGGGCTTGCGGATTATTTGATCAATTAGTCGATTGGAGGCTTTATGTTCGAGTTCTTGTGGAAAAGGAAAAAACCAGCAACACAGGAAGAGGCGAGACAGCCTGAGCAGGCTTCCACGGCCGCTGCGCAGGGAGTGGCGAGCGGAACGCAGTTGCATTACGATCCCAATCTGGTGCCCAACCTGGTTTCAGATCACCATGCCCTGCTCGGTATTTTTGGCGAAATCGCGGCCGCGATGGAGCAGAAGAACATGGCACGGACCAAGGATAAACTGGGCGAATTCGGCGATGCGCTACGTGGCCATCTACTTAAGGAGAATGTGCGTTTTTACGTCTATCTTCAGCATAGCCTGGAAGGCGATGTCGAGAATGCCGCGATCATGCACGAATTCCGCCGGGAAATGCAGCATATCGGGAAAGCAGTGGCTGATTTCCTGCACAAATATACCGCCGAGGGCGAATGGGATGAGCAGATGTGGCTGAGCTTCCAGCAGGAAGTGGGCGGTATCGGTAAAGTTCTGACCAAGCGCATCCAAACCGAGGAAAATGTTCTTTATCCGCTCTACCTGCCTCAGCAGGAGTACCATTAATTTCTTGAAACACGCGTGCCTTTGATTTAAATCATTCCCGGCACATGTCGGGCCGGGTACAGTCGCCTCATCAATTCGAGGCGGCATTCCGGAGCGTTTAATGTTTCGCATTTCCCAGTTCATGCAGGAAATTTCCCATCCCACCCCACTTGGGACCAAACGTAATCCGCCCGGCCCGGTGGTGATCTGGAACCTGATTCGTCGCTGCAACCTGACCTGCAAGCATTGCTATTCGATCTCCGCTGACAAGGATTTCCCCGGCGAGTTGTCCACGCAGGAAGTATTCGGCGTGATGGATGATCTCAAGCACTTTCGCGTGCCGGTGCTGATTCTCTCGGGCGGTGAACCCTTGTTGCGGGCGGATATTTTCGATATCGCCCGCCGCGCCAAGGAAATGGGTTTTTATGTTGGACTGTCATCCAATGGGACGCTGATTGATGAATCGAATATCGATCGGATTGCCGCCATAGGATTCGATTATGTCGGCGTCAGCCTGGATGGTATTGAGGCCACGCACGATAAATTCCGCCGCATGGCGGGCGCCTTCGACAAGTCCATGCACGGTATCCGCCTGTGCAAGCAACGCGGCATCAAGGTCGGCATCCGCTTCACCCTGACCCAGGACAATGCCCACGACTTGCCGGAGTTGCTGCAACTGATGGAGGCCGAAGGGCTGGACAAGTTTTACCTCTCTCACCTTAACTATGCAGGGCGAGGCAACAAGAACCGCAAGGACGATGCCTTTCACCAGACCACCCGGCAGGCCATGGACCTGCTTCTCGACACCTGCTGGCACGACCAGCAGGCGGGCAGGCCGAAGGAGTTTGTCACTGGCAACAACGATGCCGACGGTGTTTACCTGCTGCTGTGGGTGCGAAAAAACTTCCCGCATCTGGAGACGCACATCCGCGCCAAGCTGGAGCAGTGGGGCGGCAATTCTTCCGGCGTGAACGTGGCGAATATCGACAATCTTGGCAACGTCCATCCCGACACCATGTGGTGGAACTACACCTTGGGCAATGTGCGAGAGCGGCCCTTCTCGGACATCTGGGTGGACACCTCCGACCCCATCATGGCTGGGCTGAAAGCGCAGCTGAGAAGCGTTGGCGGACGCTGCGGAGCGTGCGCTTACTTTAATATATGCGGCGGAAATACGAGGGTGCGTGCGTGGCAGGTTACGGGTGATCCGTGGGCAGAAGACCCCGCCTGTTATCTGGACGACGATGAAATTGGTGTGATACAGAACATGAATGAGGAGGGTTGATTATGCGATGGCTTGTGATGGCAACCTGCCTGCTTGTGGCCCAATTCGCCCAGGCTTCCCAGCCGGTGGACAAGATTTACGCCGAGCATTGCGCTTCCTGCCACGGCACGGATCGTCTGGGTGGCATTGGCCCTGCACTTCTACCGGAAAACCTTGCGCGCTTGCGCCGCCCGGAAGCGGTCAAGACCATCGCTAGCGGGCGCGCAGCCAGCCAGATGGCAGGGTTTGGCGACAAGCTGGGCAAGGAGGAGATCGAGGCGCTGGTGGGTTTGATTTACAGCAAACTGCCGCAGGTGCCGGTATGGGGCGAGAATGAAATCATTACTACCCATATTCAGCATGTGCCGGCAGGCAGCCTTCCGGATAAGCCGGTATTCAGTGCCGACCCACTGAATTTGTTCGTGGTGGTGGAGCTGGGCGACCATCATGCCACCATTTTGGATGGCGACAAACTGGAGCCGATTCACCGCTTTACCACCCGTTTCGCCTTGCACGGCGGTCCGAAGTTTTCTCCCGATGGACGTTTTGTGTATTTTGCTTCGCGCGATGGCTGGGTAAGCAAGTTCGATATCTACAATCTGAAAACCGTGGCGGAAGTGCGCGCCGGCATCAATACCCGCAATCTGGCAGTGTCCGGCGATGGCAAGACGGTGTTAGTGGGCAATTACTTGCCGCATAGCCTGGTGCTGCTGGATGCCGAAGATCTCTCGCTAATCAAGGTGATTCCAACCGTCGGGCAGGATGGCAAGAGTTCAAGGGTCTCTGCGGTGTATCAGGCGGAGCCGCGCGGCAGTTTCGTGGCGGCGTTGAAAGATACGCGCGAGGTGTGGGAAATTGCTTATGGCGAAAAGGATTATCCGATCCGCCGCATCGCGGTGGAAGATTATCTCGATGATTTCTTTTTCGACCAAAGCTATAAACTGCTGATCGGTACCGCACGCGACAGCCACAAAGGACAGGTCATCGATCTGGATACAGGAAAAAAACTGGCGCAACTGGATCTGCCCGGCATGCCGCATCTCGGTTCAGGCATTACCTGGGAATATCAGGGGCGGCCGGTGATGGCCACGCCCAACATGAAAGACGGCGTGGTGAGCGTGATCGATATGCAGAGCTGGAAGACGGTGAAAGAGATCAAGACGCTGGGGCCGGGCTTCTTCATGCGTAGTCACGAGAATACGCGTTATGCCTGGACGGATGGTTTCGCCACCGGCAATCCGGCGAGCAATGACGTGATGCACCTGATCGACAAGGAAACCCTGGAAGTTGCCCACATCCTGCGCCCCGAGCCGGGCAAGACGGCGGCCCATGTGGAATTCACGCGCGACGGAAAGTACGCGCTCGTGAGCATCTGGGAAATGGATGGCGCACTGGTGATCTATGACACAGAAACGCTGAAGGAAGTGAAGCGAATCCCGATGAAGAAGCCATCGGGAAAGTACAACGTATATAACAAGACCACCCGCTCAGCGGGCACCAGCCACTAGCCCGGGCGCGATATTGCAGGGGCTTACTGGCGTACCTTGATGATGGCCGTGCCGATCTCGTACCCTTTGTTGTCGCCCATCTGGCTGCAACGTCGAACCTGGACCAGCGCCTTGAAGGGTTTTGCGTTGGCGCCGAGCGGCGACTGTAGCTGGATCTCCATCAGTTCGCCATAGCGGGGTACATACTGGGCGATGAAGGCAAGGCCGTCCACGCTCAGGTTCTTGCTCATGGCGTAGAACACGTCGCCACTTTCCGTCATCCTGACCTTGACATAGCATTCCATCGGGATGCGACGCGAGCAGCGCATTTCCCCTCGCGCTTCGTTGGTGCGCTGGCCGCCATTGATAATGCGCAAATGAACCTGATGGGCACGGCGTGTTTCGGATCGATTTTGCTGCTGGTAAGCATTGGCGAACGGCATGAAACCCTCCTCACATGATTTGTATTTGTGAAGAAGATTATATCAACATGTTGTGGTTATTTGTAAAGCATAAACACTATAGATGGTGTTTTATTTTATGTGAGCAAACGGGCCCTGAGTTTGCCGAACAGATGCGCGGGTAGAAGGCTGCGGAAATCCAGCGGCGGCAGTTCCATTCCATCCAGCGTGTTTTTGACCAGCAGCCCCAATTCTGTATCGCCCTCCATGACCAGGCGGCGGGAGAAGAACAGGGTGTCCGGATCTTCCTTCCTCAGTGCCAGCAGCACGAAATCCTGAGCGCTGGCGCTGATGGCCAGATCGGGTTGCGCGCTGGCTTGGCGGGCGACGAGGCCATTCTGGTCAAGCGTGAAGTGGAAGGCGATGCCGGCATCCCGCACCCGTATGCACACCTGCTTGCCCTGCAGCGGTTGCCAGACGGGGTCTTGGAGTTTTGCGCCAAGAGCCAGATTGATTGCCCGGGCGAAAATCAGAGAATGGGGATACTGCGGCAGCCGGGAAAGTACGGCGCTGACTTTGAGGGGAATGAAGAATGGACGCATGGGGTTCCTTTCAGGCGCTTCTGGCGAGTGCGGGTTGTGGGACGAAGTCCAGGCCGGGTTTGCCGTGCCAGTATCCGTTGCAGGGCAGTTCGGGCATCAATTTTTCCATCTGGGCCAATGCCAGGCTGGGGGGGATTCTCTGTTCCAGAGTCTCGTGGAACAGATGCAGGATTTTTTCGCTGTGGTATGCCTGTGGGCTGACGCGTACCACGTCCACACCGCTTGCTCGCACTTCCTCCAGATCGCCCAACAGGTTGTATACCCGTGCCGACATCGTCTGGATCCCGTTGAGCGTAAGGAAGGGCTGGCCTTCACGGGTTTTGAGCGTGAGGCCGTTTTCGTAATCGATGCAGCGGAACTGGCAGTCATCCTTCTGCAGGTTGTGATGGCGAGCGGTGAAACAGCGTGCGGAGAACGCCAGTGGCAGCCGTCCATAAGCGAAGACCTCGGTTTCCATGCCATCCGGACGGCTTTGCTGCATGTCGGCAAGCGCCGCTCCGGACATCTCCACCGGCATGACCCAGCGCATGGCGCCCATTTCGGACAGGAGTTGTAATGTTTGCGGGTTATAGATATTCAGGGTGGGACCTGCCACGAAAGGCACCCGGTTTGCCAGCAGGCGCACTGCGCCCATGTCGTTGGCTTCGACGCGAAAATTCGGATTGGAGGTGATTTTGCGCAGGGTTTTGAGGTCGGACTCGGATTCGATCAGGGTCTGGGTGGAGAGCACGACTTCCTTGCCCGCGTCGCTGAGTTTCTCCGCAACTTCAAGCCAGTCATCCAGACGCAGAAGATGGCGGCGCGAACACACCGTTTCGCCGAGGTAGACGATGTCCACCGGCGCACGCGCCACGGTGTCGTAAAAGGCATTGACCTTTTCGCTATCCCAGTAGTAGAGGAGGGGGCCGAGAGCAAGTTTCATGTTCTTATTTCCATGGACGATAATAGGCGCCCAGCGTCTGTTGCTGGCCTTCCGAGACCTTGCCCAGTTCCGCCATCCACGCCGGTTTAACGGAAAAGCTCTGTCCCTCGCGACGGCAGGCATCGATTGCCTGACGCCAAACCTTGGTGACTTGTGCCACATAAGCAGGGCTGCGTTGACGCCCTTCGATCTTGATTGCGGCGACACCCATGCGCATCAGTTCCGGCAGCAGTTCCAGCGTATTGAGGCTGGTGGGCTCCTCGATGGCATAGTAGGTTTCACCGGCCACTTCGAAGCGGCCTTTGCACAGCGTGGGATAGCCGGTGTTCTCGTCCTTGCCGTAGCGGTCGATGAGGATGCCGTTGAGGCGCGATTCCAGGCCGTTCGCAGTTTCCTGCCAGCGCACCGCCTTGGGTGGCGAGCACACGCCGCAGGTGTTGGGCGAATCCCCGGTGGCGTAGGAGGACAGGGCGCAGCGCCCCTCCACCATGACGCACAAGCCACCAAAACCGAACAGCTCGATTTCCACCGGGGTGTTGGCCATTAACTGCTCGACCTGTGCCAGTGCCAGCACGCGCGGTACAACGGCGCGCCGGATGCCGAACATCTCGTGGTAGAAATTGATCGCTTCGTAATTGGTGGCGGAGCCTTGCACAGAAAGGTGCAGGCGCAGCTCGGGATGCGTTTTGGTGGCGTAGCGCATCAGTCCGGGGTCGGCCAGGATCACAGCGTCCATGCCCAGCTCGGCGGCATTGTCGATGGCCGAGGTCCAGCGCTGCCAGCCGCTGGTCTGGGGATAGGTATTGAGGGCCAGCAATACTTTTTTCCCCTTGGCATGAGCGTAGCGCACGCCCTCTTTTGCATTCGCAAGGTCGAAATTCAGGCCGGTGAAGTTGCGGGCGTTGGTATCGTCGCGAAAGCCCATGTAGATACAGTCCGCGCCATTATCCACGGCGGTTTTCAGGGCCGGCAGGCTGCCTGCCGGACAGACAAGTTCGAATTTTCTGGTTTCAGGCTGCATCGGGAATTTCCTCGTTGATCCATGGCGTGCCGGCAAACTGGCCCTGACGATGACCGCGCCGGGCAAGCTCGCGCTCGATGCCATTGAGCACGTTCCATTTCTGCGAACACCACTCGGGCGCGAGCAGGATGTCTTTTGGCGCGGTGCCGGTGACTCGGTGATAAATGATATGTTCTGGCGTGCGCTCTATCAGGTCTGCGGCATGCCGTATGTACGCCTCGCGCTTTAGCGGCAGGTATTCGCCGCGCCGCCACTGATTGGCGAGCACCGTGTGTTTCACTACATGCAGGGGGTGCAGTTTTAGCCCGTCCACGCCGATATCGAGAACCCTGTCCAGGGTGGTGTGATAATGGTCCTCGCCTTCGCCCGGCAGGCCCAGGATCAGGTGGGCGCAGACCGGAATGCCGCGCCGGCGTGCTGCAATCGCGACTTCACGGTATTCCTTCAGGCCATGCCCACGGTTGACGCGCTGCAGGGTTTCGTCAAAGGCTGACTGCAATCCCAGCTCCAGCCATACCACCCGTCCCTGCGAGCGATAAGCCGCCAGCAGGTCCAGCACCTGGGGCGAGACGCAATCCGGCCGAGTGCCGATGGACAGGCCGATGATGTCATGGTGGGCCAGCGCCTGGCGATAAAGCAAATCCAGCTCTTTCACATCGGCATAAGTATTGGTATATGCCTGGAAGTAGGCGAGATATTTCCTCGCGCGCGTGCGCCGTGCAATGGCGCGGCGGCCGCTGTCCAGCTGGGTTTCCATGGCTTGAGGCTGGCGCCCGTTGGGGCTGAAGGAACTGTTGTTGCAGAAGGTGCAGCCGCCGATACCCTTGACCCCATCGCGGTTGGGGCAAGTGAAGCCCACATCCAGGGCGATCTTGTGCACCCGCTCGCCGTGGAGCTGGAGCAGGTGCTGGCCGAAGGTATGAATGTAATCTGATAGCGCCATAATTCAGGACAAGAAGACTAGCATGTCCCATTGCCGTGTTCAACCGCGTTGTTGATGGGGGTATGTGATCGGGTGCTCTGGGGCCGAAAACTTGTCGGATCAAGCGTTGTCTCACTGATAAGAAATGGAATGGTAAACTGTTGTGCAATAAGGTGCGTTAAGCAAGTTTGATATTTTTGAAGGGGACGTTCATGAACTCAATTAAAATTGCAGGCGTGCTGCTGGTTGCAGCAACGCTTCTGGGTGGATGTGCTTCGAGCATGTCGGGGGGTGCATATACGCGTTCGCAGGCGCGCCAGGTCCAGGAAGTGCAGATGGGCGTGGTGGAAAGCGTGCGCCAGGTGCAGCTTGAAGGCACCAAAACGCCTGTGGGAACGATCGCGGGCGCCGCCGTGGGCGGCATCGCCGGCAGCAATATCGGCGGCGGCAAGGGCAGCACGGTCGGCGCCATTCTGGGCGCGGTGGCCGGCGGCGTGGCCGGTTCTGCCATTGAAGAAGGCGTAACCAAAAAACCCGGCCTGGAAATCACTGTCAAGCTGGATAGCGGCAGGATGATCGCGATTACCCAGGAAGCTGACGAAGACATCCGCCCCGGTGACCGGGTGCGCATCTTGAGCGGTGGCGGCGTGACGCGCGTAACGCGCAACTGATAAATTCCAGTCGTTTTCACCAAAAAGGCGTGCCAGTGGCATGCCTTTCTTGTGTCCGAGGACTGAGTTCCGGTGGTAGCCGTTTGCTTTGTTTATGACAAATTGGGCTGGATTTGGGTAAACCGTTATTGAAATATCTTTCACGCGCATTGTTCGCCCTGGTTATGTTTCATGGCAGTTTTGCCCAGGCCGATTTCGCCGAAGCTGCCGCTTTCTGGGGTGAGAGCAAGACCGTGACCGCGCCGCCTCTGGGTGACGATTTTTCGCCTGCTCGGGTGGATGGCGCCAGAATCGTCGCGGCGCACAATAAATGGCGTGCCGAACTCGGTGTTCCGGGGGTCGCCTATTCGAAAAAACTGGCCTCCTCGGCGCAGGCTTGGGCAGACCAGCTAAAAAACAGCCATGACTGCAACATGAAGCATAGCGGTGGTGCGGCAGGTGAAAATATTTTTTGGCAAAGCGCGGTCATCTGGTCCGATGGCAGGCGAGAGCTGCAGCAGGTCGATCCTAAAGCGGTGGTGGATGCCTGGGGCAGTGAAAAGAAACATTACCGCCATGCAGATAATGCTTGTGCACCTTCCGAAATGTGCGGCCATTACACCCAGTTGGTATGGAAAAAGACGACGGCCGTAGGGTGCGGCATGGCGGTGTGCGGGAGCCGGGATCAGATATGGGTGTGCCAGTATTCACCCGCAGGCAACTGGGCCGGCCAGAAGCCATATTGATGATCGGCCGGAAGGGCTGCCATGTGCCATAAGGCAACGGTGATCACACCTTGCTTGACCGGCAGCAATTTGACGAGCAGCGGTCAATCAGACAATTAGTTATTGGGATTTTCTACAGCGTCAACGTTTGTCATAACCGGCGTGCAATAACAGAGCGAAGCGGCGCTGTTGCACGTCCGGGTTGATGGCGTTGTTAGTCTTTTAGTAATGCAAAGACATGATCCATTCAATAATTTGCGAAGCGGCGACCACGGGCGTAGTGCTGTGGTCGCCATTTACAACTAGGTATCTGTTCTTGGGGTGCTTCGGAACCTTATTGAAGACATAGTCTTCTCCTCTGCGGTAAATTTGGTCATCAGTTCCTACGACCCATAGGAAAGGCACCGGTTTGGGTATTGCCGAGGCACTCTTTGGCATTGCCCCCAGTCCATTTGGATCGAAATACGAAAGGTAAATCTTTGCGGACGTGCTGATAGGCATATCTTTACCCTGATTGTTGTCAGCGAACGAAGCAGTCTCTTCTGCTTTGCCCTCCGCTATCATCTGGCGGGCTTTCTCAACGCTGGCACCAAATTTCTGTACATCGGGCATATGTCCAGGCGCGAGCGCCATTACTCCGTCTATCTCCCCGCCGGAGGCAGCATAAGCAATGGAAGCATTAGCTCCGAAACTTTGGCCAGCGACTATGATGTGCTTTGCTCCTTTCTTGCGAAGATCCTCCACTGCTGACTCAATCTCTGAGAGTGCCGTTGGGTAATCGACGTCGTACATCCGTTTTTTCCCCCAAGGCATAACAGGCGTAACTACCTTGAAGCCCTTAGCTCTTAACGATGCTGCAAGAGACTGGATTGGAGGGGCGGGCGGACCTGCCCATTTCCCATGCATGAGAACAATGCCGACATCGGATTCCTCGGCCTTGGCGGCGGGAGACAGAACTAGAACCAGAGAAGCCACAACGATCAGACACCTACAAAGCGTATGCATCGTATCCTCCAAAGACTAACTTAATAATATACGGACCCACCGGTTAGTACTATTGATAATAATAAGGTGTGCTGAATTTTGATAAGCTGTCGATTCATTGGAATTCCATCAAATTATACTGTCCGCATATGATGTAATAGTACAGACAGATAAGATTTGTGTCCTCAGTAAACCGGAACGAATGAAATTGACTGTGAGAGTTTGCCAGACGGATTAGGCTGAATGCCTGTTTTATAGTGACGAGCAGGCCGTGGCTAACAAGGCGATGACCGGCAGCAATGGGTCGAAAGCGGCAGTTACGGCTCTGACAGAACATGCCAAAGCCGGGCCCGATATCAGGCTATTTCTGCTTTTTCATCATTTCCTGGAATTTCGGGTCGTTCATCATTTCGTTGATGTTCATGCCCTTCATGTTCGGCATGATCACGTCGCCGGGTTTCTGGCCGGCTTTGCACGGCCCCAGCCATTTGGCTTCCATGGACATTTTTGATTCGCTCATGCCATGCATCGGCGGGCTGTAGCGGGTGTGCATGTTGCCCTTGTAGGCTGAATCGAAGGTGCCGGTGAACACTGCATCGGTCGTTGCCGTAGTGTTTTCGAACTTGCACACCGAATGCAGGGTGAATTTGTTGCCCTGCTGCTTGGTGTCCATCACGCTGCAATTGGGTTTTTCCTTCTGTGCGCGTTCCTGCATGAGGTTATCGGTGTTCTGGTCGATGCACTGTTGCATGGGGCCCATGCTGGGCACGCCCTCTATGCGGGTGCTGATTTCCCACAGGCCGGATTTGCGCTTGGGCGTGTCGGAGGCGAGCGCGTTTCCTGCCAGTGACGTGGCGGCCAAGCCAAGTATTAGCAGGGAGTAGGGGCTGCGAATATCGAAACTGAGCTTCATCATGACTCCTTCGAAAGAAAAATATGGTGGGCGCAATTTCAATACTAAGCTTCTGGAAGCATAACGTCATCATGACTTTGCCTGAATTTGATTAGGCAAGGGCTTCCTGGAAATACATGTTGAGTTCTGACATGGCGGCGAAATCTGCGACTGAAATTCCCGCTCCACGCAGGTCCAATGCATCCGGATAGGGGCTGGCTGCTGTGGCGCGGGTTCGGGCATCGCACTGCCAGTCGGCTGCCCAATCCGCAGCAGCGCGCAGTTTGGCTTCCGGTAGCTGCCGGATGGCGGACAGCACGGTCTGGTGGAAGCCGTTGCGCGAGAGCGCGGTATGAACGCTCTGGATGCCGCAGATATTCTGCGCCCCGAGCGCATCAAGCAGACGGACGAGATTGTCTTGCATGACGCTTTGGCGCGCGGCGGCAATGTGCTGTTCCAGGATGCGCTGGATGTCATTGTGAATGCTGCTTGTCTGTTCGTCCGGGCGGGCGGTCGCGTTGATGAATGCGTGCAGCGCGGTGAGCGCAGCCAGTGTCTGGCCGGAATGCCGGGTTTGCGTGACCAGCACCTGGCACTGGGTTTCGGCCTGCTCAGGGCTTAAGAGCAGCTTCAGCATTTCCATGGGTCAACCCAGAATAACCAGTCGCGGGTCGTCGATGTGATCGATCAGGATGCGCTTGACCCGTTCCTGCCACAATCTGGCAAATTCTTTCCTTGCCATTGCATCGGCGCTACCCGCCATGACTGTTTGCATCAAGTCCTTCATGGCCGGGTCCGGAGGTACGGTTTCGGGATGATAGGTAGTGTTCACCGCAATACCCGTGTCGCGGCGTTCGAAACAGATCTCGCCGGGAACGTCTGCGTCGAAGAACAGCAGATTGCGCCGGTCGAATTTGCCGTTGATCCCCTTGAAGCCATTGTCCTGCGTGGCGCCGGTGATCAGGGCGGCAATGTTCGCCATGACGCCGGTGACGCCGCTGGTGCCGGATTCGCGGAAAGATACCTTGATGTCGCCGCGTCGTGGCATGGTGCCGGGGTACAGGCGTTCCAGGGCCTTCAGGGTCGACAGGTAGGCGCCAGCCACAGTGGGGCAGGAGTGCCCGGCGAGCTTCACGGCATCGAGATAGGCGTATTCGATCTGTCCGTCCTCAGCCGCGCCGAGGAATTCGGCCAGCGGGTCGAACATTCTGATGGTGCGCACAGAGGCGAAAAATTCAGGTGTCTTCATTGGATTTGGAATTCCTGTTGAATCCGCGGGTTATTGTTCACTGCCCTTTTGCGGCGCAGACAAATTTCAGTGCGGCCTCGTCGATGCTTCCAGGCGTCACCGGCAAATCCTGCGGCAGCTGGATTCGCTGCTTGCTGATCAGCACCATTTTTTCGTCGTAGGCCTCGGTGGCGAGCTGGGCCAACGTGCGGAAGCCGCAATTGGCGCGGGAGTGGATCAGGAGATATTGCGCTTCCTTACGGCTCACCTTGTACTCATTCCGGTCCACGAAGGTATGGCGCGCAGTGAAAGTCACCAGCGGTCCATTCTTCTTGATGCTGGCGGTGTCGATCTCGCGTACTGTATGATCTTCCTGCTTGATGGGGGCCCATTCAGCTGCCAGAGCCTGGCCGGCGAAAAGCGCGCCCAGCAGTGTTGCCATAAAAGACCATGTATTCATCGGGTTATTCCTTGAGTGTGTGCGGATTAAACTGGCCGTTATTCTAGCCAATGTCGTGCTGGCATGAATTGATTTACAACAGGATTATCAAATGACCCCGACCCGCATTATTGCAAAGTTCATCGGCATCCTTGCTCTGGCCGCCAGCTTTTCTGCCATTGCCGCTACCATACATGAAGTCGTGAGAAACGGGGATGTGCAGGCTGTCGCCCGGCTGATTTCCGAAAATCGCAACCTGGTGAATAGCCGGAATGAACTCGGCTCGACGCCGCTCCACATCGCAGCGAGCATTTCGGCGCCGGACATGGTCAAATTACTGATCGACAAGGGCGCGACGGTCAACGTAAAGGACAACCGCGGCACCACGCCACTGCACGTGGCAGCATTCACCGGCCACAAGGAAAATCTCGAACTGCTCCTTGCCAAAGGCGCCGACGTGCATGCCAAGGACAACCAGGGTAAAACCGCGCGCGACTATGCGGAAAAGGTCATGAGCCGCGAGATATCGGCCATTCTGCTGATCAAGATGCTGGCTACGCCCACACCGGCTGTCCGCAAATGAATTTTGCGATATATTTGGAACCATTGGAGAAAGAGAATATGAAACGTTTTGCCCTTGTCTTGTTTTTTCTCGGCCTGGCGATGCCGGCTGCAGCGGATGTTCCCACCGATGCCGGTCTGGCGGAAGTTCGTGATCTGGGCCTGCTCAATGGCCAGGCGCTGGCCTGTTCACACACCCAGGCTGCGGCCCGGATCAAGGCCATCATGATCCAGCACGCGCCCAAGACGCGGCGCTATGGCGAGGCGTTTGAGGCAACCACCAGCGAAGCCTTCCTGGCGCAGGTCAAAAAAGATCCAGCTGCCTGTCAGGATGAAACGTCAATCGCCAGCCAGGCCGAGGGGCTGGCGACACGCTTGCAGGCCGCCATCCCGGCTGTTGTGCCCCAATAGGATGCGTGCCATGAAGAAATTATGCTTTGCCGCGCTTGCCCTGATGCTGATGGGTGCGTCTCCGGCCTGGGCCGAGGCGCCGCCTGCGGGCGTTGAAGAGCAGCAGGAAAGCGGGATCGTCGCGCGCTACCTGCTCATGGATCACCGTGGGCGCGCCGTGACCGACCAGGATTTTCCCGGCCGTTTCCAGCTCATCTCCTTCGGCTATACCTTCTGTCCTGACATTTGCCCGACCACCCTGGCAGAAATGGCGCTTATTCTGGGCAAGCTGGGCAAGCAGGCGGAACGCTTGCAGCCGCTGTTCGTCACGGTGGACCCGGAGCGCGATACCCCGGAGGTGCTGCGCCGCTATACCGCGTTTTTCCACCCGCGCATCATCGGGCTCTCCGGCTCGCCGGAACTGGTGCGCCGCGTGGCGGATCACTTCAAGGTGCGTTACGAAAAGCACTGGGAGCCGGGGGCCGCGAAGGACAAGTATTCGGTGGACCACTCGGCGGGCATGTACCTGCTGGGGCCGGATGGGCGCTTCATTACCAAGTTCGCCTATGCTTCGCCGCCCAGCGAAGTGGCGGAGCGTATCCTGCGCTTGATGGAAGGGCGTCTCTCGCCACCTGATGAAGCCCGGGATTGAGATTTGTTCCGAATTCCTGCTTCAGATCAAGTTCCAAAGTAAGCGAGGGACGCTAGAATCATTCCCGTTTAATTGCATTCGTTTTGAGATCGTGTCGCATGAAAATTCTGATGTCGTTTTTACCTCGCTCCAATACAAAGCCTGAAATTCCGCACCGCGCTGCCGGTCAGTTTTTCGCGGTTTTCTTCGTGCTCGTGCTCGGCTTCTCCAGCCTTGATGCAAATGCCTTCGATGCCGAACGGGCCCGTGACCTGATGGGCGTTTGCGCGACCTGCCACGGCGATTTTGGCCAAGGAGGCGCGCGCGGCGAGTATCCCCGGATCGCCGGGCAGTCTGAAAAATACCTGGCATCCCAGCTGGAAAGTTTCCGTTCCCGCAAGCGCATCAACATCCCGATGTTTCCCTACACCGAGGAGCGCGAGCTGTCGGATGAGGATATCCACGCCATTGCCGGCTATTTGTCCGGCGTCACACTGTCGACCATCCCGCCCACATTCAAGGGCCATGAAGATGCCCTGACGCGCCTGCAGATGATGGAGAAAGTCATGATCATCCCGCGCGCCGAGGGTGATATCGCGAATGGCGGCGTGGTTTACCAGAAGGAATGCGCTTCCTGTCATGCCAAGGATGGACGCGGACGGGGATCGTTTCCGATGCTGGTGGGGCAGTATTCGAATTACCTCATGAAGCAGGTCAACAGCTACCTCAAGGGCGAGCGCCCGCATGATGAAGATGACTCCCTCGGCGTTCTGGCCAAATTGAAGGATACCGATATCCGCGACATCCTGGCCTATCTCACTTCGATCCAGCCGCGGGAGTAGGCGGACACGTGTTCAAATACTTCCTGGCGCTGCTCCTGGGTCTGTTTGCCGGCCTCGCCTGCGCGGATTCATCCTTGCCCGGCGGCAATGCCGGCCAGGACATCGAAGACTGGTTCCACACGATTTCACTCATGGCCCCGGCCCGTCTTGCGGAACTGGACGGGCGGCTGTTCTCCTTTGCCGTGGATCTCGACAACAGCCCCGGCTTTAGCATGGACTTCGATGCGCAAAGCGGCTCGCTCGCGCTGCTGTATCGCATGGGCTTCAACAACATTGCAGAAGGCTGGAGCTGGGAGCCGCTGGCCAACCCGGAGAGCCAGGATTATTACCGCGCCAAGTTCCTGCCCCTGAAATCGACCCAGGAGGAAAAGGCCGGGCCGGTTGAAGTGGAGCTTTATCCGGGGAAAAGACTGGAAGTCAGGAACGTGTGGCGCTATGACTATTTCCTGGCCTTCGAGAATCTCTATGATTTTTATCCGCGCACGGTGGATGATGATGCCGGCTTCGGCGCGAGCATCAAGGCAACCGGATTGCCTGCTCGGGAGCGCCTGAAAATGCTCGCCGTGTTCCGCCTGAAAGCGCCCTACCACAGCGAGAGCAACACCTTCTGGAAAGCCGATTTTGCCGACCCGGTGGATTACACCTTGAGGAAACGCTACCTGGTCGGCCAGCTCGAGGAAATCCGCTTTGTGGATGGCGCAACGGGGCAGATTTACCTGCGCCAGTTGCCCGCTAATTCTCCGCCACTGCCATCCAGTAAGCCCGGTGAAGCGCTACACTGACATCCCGTTCGACCGTCACCTCGATCAGGTGCGCGCCGCCCGCTAGCGCACCCGCCAGGGCCGCCGGGAAATCCGCAGCCCGGCTGATCTTCTGGTAGCCCAAGCCGTACATCCCTGCAGCATGGGCAAAATCCAGCCCCAGCGGCGTCAGCCAGGCGCGCCCGAAATCCTCCAGTTGCGCCTGCGGCAGATATTCGAAAATTCCCCCGCCGCCGTTGTTGAGCACGACCAGCACCACATCCAGCCCGCGCGCAGCCAGGAGGCCGTTCATGTCGTGGTAGAACGCCAGGTCGCCGAGCAGCGCCACCACGGGACGTGAGCCACCCGCAGCCAGGCCGAGGGCGCTGGACACATTGCCGTCGATGCCGCTCGCACCTCGGTTGCCGATGATCCGCAACGGTTTGCTGCTGCTGCCGGAAAAAGCGTCGAGATCGCGAATCGCCATGGAGTTGCCGCTGAACAGCATGCCGCCAGCCGGCAGCAGATCCACCATGGCCTGCACCACGGCGGCTTCCAGCGGCGCATTGTGCCGGGCAAGCTCAGCCGCACGCAACTCCTCGGCCTGAAATGCCGCCCGCCAGGAAGAGGGCGCCGCGGCTTCAATCCCGCTCGCCAGTTGCCGGCACAGCAGCGCAGGATCGGCCCTCACCAGACGCGTGGCCAGATGCAGCGGATCGGGCCAGCGGCCGCATGCATCCACCACGATGTGGGGCATGGCGGGCAGTGCCGAGAGAAACGGCTGCAAGGCCTTGGAGACCGGCATCGCGCCGAAACGCAGCACCCAGCTCGGGCGCAGGTTTTCATGCGCGCTGCTGCGACGCAGGAAAGCATCGTATCGGCACAGGAGATCGTCCCGCCCATGGCTGCCGAAACGCAGTCCGGAAAGGGGGTCGGCCAGCACGGCGCAATCCAGCTTGCTTGCCAGCGCGGCGATTGCTTCAGGGAAATCCGGGCCATGCTCCCCCCAGCCGCACACGATCAGGCCCTTCCCGCCTGCCAGTTCGCGCGCCAGCGTTGCGCATTCTTCTGGGGGCAGGGACAGTCGCGGATGGCTGACGACGACAGGCGCCATTTCTGCAATTGGAGGCAGCGGCCCGGCAGGCACCAGCGGCTCGCGCAACGGCACGTTGACATGCACCGGGCCGGGCAGGGGCCAGCGGCACTGGTCCATCACCTGTGCCGCCAGTGTGCGCAGGTAGCGCAGCATTTCCGGACGCACGTCTGCGGCAGGCAGCTCGTGAAAGGCGCGCACATGGCCGCCGAAGAGATGGGCCTGATCGATGGACTGGTTGGCGCCGCAATCGCGCAGTTCAGCCGGGCGGTCTGCGCTCAGCAGGATCAGCGGAACCATGCCCATGTCCGCTTCGATCACGGCGGGAAACCAGTTGGCCGGCGCAGAGCCGGAAGTGCAGACCAGGATGACGGGCTGGCGGCTGGCCTTGGCCAGCCCCAGGGCAAAAAACGCCGCGCTGCGCTCGTCCACCTGCACCCAGGTTTTCAGGCCCGGATGCCGCAGGCAGGCCAGCGCCAGCGGCGTGGAGCGCGAGCCGGGCGAAATCACGGCATGCGTTACGCCGCCGGCTGCCAGGCCATGGATCAGGTGGCCGGCCCAGATGAAATTCTCGTTCGCCATATCAGCCATTCCCAACCTCAATTTGTCCCAGAACCTGCAGCATGGCAGAAAGTTTGGCCTCGGTTTCTGCCAGTTCACGTTGTGGCTCGGAGCCGGCAACGATGCCTGCTCCGGCATAGAGATGCGCCACCTGTCCCTGCAAATGGGCGCAACGCAGCGCTACTGCGAATTCCCCATTTCCGGCGCAATCCAGCCAGCCGATGGCGCCGGTGTACCAGCCTTCACGCTGCTCGCCTTGCTGGCTCAGCCAGTCCAGCGCAGCCTTGCGCGGATAGCCGCCGACGGCAGGTGTGGGATGCACGCGCTGCAACAGATCGAGCAGGCTGATGCCCGATTTGACGCGCCCGTGCAGGCTGCTCCACAAATGGCGCAAACGGCCAAGGCGCCGGATCTGCGGCGCATCGGGCACTTCCAGGCGCGCGCACACGGGGCGCAAGGCCTCGGCGATGGCTTGCACCACCAAACGGTGTTCGCGACCGTTTTTCACATCGGCGAGCAGCTTCTGGTCTGCTGCGAATGTGGCTCGTCCTTCGCCCCAGGCCGTTCCTGCCAGCGCGTCGCAATAGACGTCTCCGCCCTGCAGTCGTACCAGGGTTTCCGGACTGGCACCGAGAAACACGCCGCCATCCGCCGTATCCGTGGCAAACAGGGTGCATGAGGGATGTTGTAGTTCCAGATCCGCCATGACCCGGGCCGGGTCGAAATCCCATTTGGCGCGAAACGACACGCGCCGGCTCAATACCACCTTGTCCAGCCTGCCGCTGCGTATGTCATGCACTGCCTGCGCGGCCCGCCCCAGCCATGCTTGATCAGCGTGTTTATCATCGATGCGCTGCAATGGCCTGCTTGCATGTACAGGCCTGATTTTCTGAATGAGCGCTGTCATCAGTTGGCGCAAGCGCGCCATGGCTGAGGCAATGGCTGCATCATCAGGGGATGAACTGAACGTGAATGTCAGGGCGCAAATTTCTCCTCGGCGCTGCATCAGCAGCTCGGGTACGGACAGCCGCGCTGATGGCAATATCGTGTTGTCATCCGGCTTCGCCGCAAAGGCAAAGCCACCCACGGCGAGGGGTTGCAGTCCGGTATGGTCGGCATCCTCATGGCGCCAGTGCTTGCGCCAGACGTCAAATGCAGCGCTTAGCTTCGACCAGCGCGCCTCGCCCTCGGCACAGCAAGTCACTGCTGTGCCCAGGCCCAGAATTTCATGTTGCGCTGCAGGCCTGCTCCAGTAGAACAGCTCATGAAATGGCCCGGGCAAACCGGCGCAGGGCGTTTCCGGCAGGGCCAGCGTTACGCTGAGGAGGCCGGTATTGGCCATGTGCGCGTCTTGCAGCACGGCCTTGAGGCGGCTCTCAATCTGTTCCAGGAAAGCCGGATCGTCGGGGCGAAAACGTTTCAGCATGGGGATTGGCTTCCAATGGCGCGAGCCATTGCCGGCAGTCGCTTGCGCTCCAGTTTGCCCATGGCATTGCGTGGCAGCGCGGTCACGGCAACGAACAGGCGCGGGCGCTGGGCAGAAGGCAGGTTGTCCCGGCACCAGCCCTCGATGGACTGAATGCCGTCACTCACCACCAGGGCGGTAATGCGGTCACCCCATACCTCGTCGTTTACGGCAGTGACCGCGACATCCGTTACGCCAGGGCAGGAGAGCAGCAAGCCTTCCACCTCGGCAGGGTGGACGTTGACGCCCCCGCTCACCAGCATATCGTCGCATCGCCCCAATACCACCAGGTTTCCCCGTTCATCCAGATATCCCCGGTCGCCGCTCACAAACCAGCCGTCAAGCAGACCATGTCCGACTTCACCCGCTACATGGGCGTAGCCCATCATTATGCTCGGTCCACGCACGCGGATGCGCCCCTCGCCTTTAACCGGCAGGCCATTTTCATCGACGATTTCCACGCTGATGCCCGGCAGCGGAAGGCCTACCATGCCCTGGCGCCAATCGGGTGGAAACATTGCCAGCGTCGCCACCTGCGAGGCGGCCTCGCTCATGCCATAGGTGGGGCAGATGGGCCAGCCTGACTGATGCGCTCGCCGTGCCAGACTGGCCGACAAAGGGCCGCCGCCGACCAGGGCATATTTCAGTTGAGCTGGTGGTGGGCCGCCCTCCAGCAGGCGCGCGAGCATGGCCGGCACCAGGGAAATGTGGGACACGCCATGCTGTTCCATGTCTTCCCGCACCCGCGCCGCATCAAACCCTGGATGCAGCAGCACGGCCGCACCCGCCTCCGCGCAACGGTAAGTGATGGCGATTCCGCCGATATGCTTAAGGGGGAGGCAGTTCAGCCAGATGTCGCCCGGTCCCAGAGGGATGCGGCTGCGGCTGGCCTGCACCGATGCCTCCAGGTTGGCTGCGCTCAGCATCACCTGTTTGGGTTCGCCCGTGCTGCCGCTGGTGGAGATGAGCAACTCGGCGCAGCCGGGCAGTTCCGCTTGTTCCAGCAGCATTGCAATACGTTGCGGCAGCCGGCCCGGCTTGGCCGATAGCAGGGCTGAAAAACTGAAAACTTGATCTTCCAGTATCAGCGCCGGTGCATCCGGATGACTTGCCGCGGCATGCTCCAGCCACCGGACGAGCAGCGACTTCATGGCTCAGGCGGGCTTGCTGCCGCGATGCAGGCAGGCGATGCCGAAAGACAGGTTGCGGTAGCTCACCGATGAAAAGCCGGCCTGCTCCATGATGCGCTGCATTTCCCTTTGGTCCGGGAAGCGGCGAATGGATTCGACCAGGTAGGTATAAGCTTCCGGATCGCGTGCTACCCAGGCGCCAAGCCGGGGAATCACGGTGAAGGAAAAGAGGTCGTAGAAAGGCCTGACCGGCGCCCAGGGACGGGAGAACTCCAGGCACAGGAAGCGCCCGCCCGGCTTCAGCACGCGCAGTGCTTCCTTCAGGGCGGCCTCCAGGCTGGTGACGTTGCGGATGCCGAAGGCAATGGTCATGGTGTCCACCGAGTTATCCGCCAAAGGAATCCGTTCTCCGGTGCCTGCCAGCCATTTAACTTCTGATGGTTTGTTTGCCCGTCCACGGCTCATCATTGCCAGACTGGGGTCGCAAACCATGATTCCTACGCCATTCGCAGCCATGAGCGCGGCGACATCGCCCGTGCCGCCCGCAAGGTCCACGATAACCTGCCCCGGCTTTGCAGCGGCTTCCCATGCCAGGCGGCGCTTCCAGAGCCGGTGGATGCCCATGCTCATGAGGTCGTTCATCAGGTCGTAGCGCGGCGCCACGCTTGCGAATACGCGCCGGATCAGGCGCGTGCGCTCGTCCTGCGCAACCTGCTGATTGCCGAAAGTGCGGGAAATATTGTAGCGGTCAGCCATCAGCTATCAGCTTTCAGCAAAACCACCTCTGACAGCCGACAGCCGAATGCTGAAAGCTGGTAGCTATTCACGGCAGATCGCCGCGGCGGAACATGAAGAAACCGGCGATTGCGCACAGTGTGCCGATGACGAACGGATAGACCAGGCCGTAGATCATGAAACCGGTAGCGCCCAGTGTATCCATGATCACGTATGCCACTGGCCCGAGCACGATCAGTTGGGGATCGAACAGCATCAGCGCGGCGGTGCGGAATACCTGGAGCGGATTGGTCAGCGCGATCATGACCGCCACTTCAGGTGCGGCATGCCCCTGAATCATCACGCCCAGCAGGATCAGGTCGAGGAACAGCAGCATCGCCAGCCAGACCACGAAAGCCGCGCCCTGGGCCACGTCGGTGGAGCGCGCCAGGGTGGAGATCAGCATGGCGATGCCGAGAAAACACCATGCCATGGCCGCCAGCAGTCCGGTGTAATAGAGGAACATGTTCCAGGGAACTTCGATATCCTGCACCAGCGACCACAATGACGCGCCCAGCATGGCAAGGAATACCGGCAGGAATACCACGATGTAACGTCCCAGCAGCTTGCCCCAGAACCATGCGCCCAGCGATACCGGCAGGGATAGCAGGTATTCGAATACGCCCGCTTCACGGTCGCCCGCGACCGAGCGAACGGTGGAAATCAGCACAAAAATGGGCAGGATGGCCATGCACAGCTGGATATAGGTCACCAGCAGGCGCGACAGCCCGATAAAGCCCAGTACGCGCGATTCGGTCAGGCCGAAGGCAAACAGCATGGCGACGATGCCGCCGAACACCAGTGAATAAATCAAGAACCAGCGCGCGCGCAGCGATTCAACAACATCCAGCTTGGCTGTGAGCCATAAATTTTTCATTCAATATCCTTGTTTATCAGCTGACAGCTACTTTCCTTTTGCCAGAACCTGTTGTCTGGCCTCCTCGAAACTCACGCTGCCTGGTTCCGGCAGCGCCACTGCGCCAAAGCCATAAGCCATCGGCGTCATCTTGTTGGGGACGTAATAGGCTTTGCGCGCATCGATCCACGAGTCAGAACGCATGTCCATAACCCAGATCTCCGTCGCGGGATCGTTGGCCCATGGCTTGTCCTTGAGCCAGAACATGACACAGCCGAAGTCATCGAATTTGTAAGCCAGATGTTTTGGACCGCCACGTACCTGGGCGGCATAACGCTTGTCGCTCAGGGCCATGCTGCAGCGCACGCAAGTATCGCGGTCCCATTTGACTTCCACCGGGCCGCGGCTGGGTTCCTGCTGGCAGGCCGCCAGAAGGCCCGCCAATAACACAAGGAATGCAGGCCGCAGAATTTTCTTTATCCATTCGTTAACCGCAAAGGGCGCAAAGGCTCGCAAAGGACGGCAATGAATTTGTCTTTCCTTCGCGTACCTTTGCGTCCTTTGCGGTTTAATCGCTTTTCCCAATTTATGCGTTCCCGCTCTCGTCCAGCCGGATGCTGGTCAGTATGCCAACATAACGCGAAATCATCCCGATGAAGCGCAGCCGGTCTGGCCCCGCCACGCTGCCCTGCCATTCCAGGCCATTGCCGGTGTCCTGGAAATTCCAGCCCCGCAGAGCTTTTGCAATGGACTCCTCGGCACGCCGCAGGCTCAGGCGGCAGGTCAGGATGCCGGTCAGTGAAACATCGTCCGCCACCCGGTCGTCCAGCATCACTTTGCCGCGGTCCAGTTCGATCACCCGGTTCACCAACGCTGACACTTCGTCCAGGCGGTGGCTGGAAATCAGCATGGTGGTGTTTTCCAGGCGTTCGGCCAAGAGGCCGAAGAATATCTGCCGCGCTTCCGGGTCGAGGTTGGCGGCAGGTTCATCCATGATCAGGATGTTGCTGTCGCGTCCCAGGGCAATGGAGATCAGCAGCTTCTGCTTCTGTCCGCCGGAGAGCTTGACGAAGGGCTGGGATTTCATCTTGCCTACATCCAGCCCCAAGCGCCGGGCAACTTCTTCCATGCGCTGTTTTTCGCTGTTGCATACCGCCGCGGAGAAATCCAGCAACTGCCCCACAGGCATTTTCAGGGGTGGTGGCAACTGGGGGACGAAGCCGATCTTGCCCAGTACCTGCTGGCGGTTTGGGCGCGGTGCCAGTCCATGTACCGATACGCTCCCGTCGAAGGTGTACTCACCCAGCAGACAGCGGATCATGGTGGTCTTGCCGGCTCCGTTGGAACCCACCAAGGCGATGCGCTCGCCCGGCGCGATGGAGAGTTCGAGCTCGTCCAGAACGCGGTTGCGTTTGAAGGTTTTGGAAACTTTCTTGAATTCGATCATTTGGTTAGCTATCAGTTATCAGCAGTCAGTTAGGCGATTAAGTAGCAAGCTGTCAGCCGATAGCTGACAGCTGATTTATTTACATCAGCTTTCTAAGGCCCTTGATTTCGAAAGTCAAGGCGCCGCTTGGGCAGACATCAACACACATGCCACAACGGGTGCAGTCTGCGCCGATATCCAGTTGGGCCGCCGGTGCGCGTCCCTTGACGATACAATCGAGCACGTGAGGGACTTCGCAGACCTTGCGGCATTCACCTTCGTGATGGCAATTGGCCAGCTTGTAAGTCACGTGCAAGGGAGAGAATACACCCGTGATGCCATAAGTCAGACCAATCGGACAGACGTAGCGGCACCAGGCGCGGCGCGAATAGAATACCTCGAACAGCAGCAGCAAAACGACCCAGCCCAGCGCGAGCCCCGGGCCATATATCAGTGCGCGGCTGACGATGCCGGTTGGAGATATGGTTTCAAACACGGTATAGCCGGTCACCCATGCCAGCGCTGCGAAAATCACCCATAGCACGGTGCGAACGCGCCGGTTGAAGGTGTGGTCGGAAACGATTTTCTTGCTGACAAGGTAGAGATGCAATTTCTCCGCCCACTCGGCCACCAGATGGTAGGGACAGACCCAGGAACAGAATGTGCGCCCGCCCAACAGCAGCCACAGGACAAAAACTGTGCCTGTGCCGATCAGCAGGTTGACGATGATATGCTTGTGCGCCAGCATTACTTGCAGGGCGGAATTCAGGTCGATCAGGTGAAAACCCAGCAGGCGGGATGCGGTCAGGGCGCCTTCCAGGAGCTGGATGTCGAGCCAGAAGGATACCGTGAATAGCAGGTTGATCGCGAGTAGCGTGATCCAGCGCCGCTTGAGCCAGATACGTTTTTTCTGGTGTGCATGCGCCTCAAGTCTCAGTGCCTGGAAATCCAGTTTCTCGTTTTTCTTGTAGAAATGAATGGTCTTGGCTTCTTCGGTGTATTCCACGGGCTCTGGCCTACGTGGCGCAGCACCCAGCATTACCCGCATCGATTCAAGATATTTGTTCATCAGGCACCCCACCCTTTGCGTGCTTCAACCACGATGGCCGCAGGTTCGGTCGGACACACCATTTCGCATACACCGCAACCGACGCAGGGTTCATGCACCACTGGCGTTTTAATCATGACTCCGTTTTCTTCCACACTTTCAAGCGAGATCGCGCCCTTGATCGGGCAGGTGCGCACGCACAGGTCGCACAATTCGAGCTCGAAAGGGTGGTCGCGCAGGGGGATGGGCTTCCAGCGATCCACTTCCATGAACCGCAGGGTGCCTTTGAATTCATGTCCCCTGGCTGCTCCCTTGAAGCCCTTGCCCTGTCGAGCGAGGCAAATCTCCGGCTTGACCAGTACGGCAAGCCCGGTACGTTCTTTCAGATTCAAGGTGGGTTCAGGATCTTTTTCCTTGGCAAGCAGGATGGGCGGATTCGCCATGACCATTTCACTGCGGGTCGGCAGAAAAGCGGGTTTTTTATAAGCCAGCGAACCGGTGGGGCAGGCCAGAATGCACTGCACTGCATCGCAGGAAAAATCGCAAGCCTGGCTGCGCGAATCGATATAAGGCACCCCGATACCGAAGCCTTGGTCGAGATCGTCAAGCTTGATGGCCTGTACAGGGCAAACCTGAACACACTGCCCACATTTGATACAGGATGAAAGGAAATCCTCTTCTTCCAGCGCGCCTGGCGGTCGCATGCGTGTTTTCCATGCATTGGCAACCGGGATGTAGCCTACCGTAGAAATGCCCAGCATCGCCGCTCCCAGGATGATCGAGCGCAGAAATCGCCGCCGATCTTCCAGTTTTCGCTTGTTAACCAGCTTCGGGGGTGGGGTGGGTTTCTCGGTGTTCATTTTTTGCCCCGCTTCCAGGGATTATTAAACAGGGGTTTTTCATCTGCCAGCAGCAGCGTCGGGTTTGAAAACGGCGCCAGGCGTTCGAGAAAATCAAGTACCTCAAGTGCCGGGGATATTTTGAAAAAACGTGCCTGCGGGATTTCCATCCATAAACGGTCTGCATAGGCATAGAGTACGTAGGGCGTGTCACCGATCCCGTCATTGTTACGATCGAATCCTTCGTATTCGTCCCAGTAATTGCCGCTCCAATTGTTGCGCTGGCCAGATCCTGCGCCGCCCACCGAAAGAGAGGAGATGTTGCCTTCGAAGCTATTGCCCTCGACTTCATAGCCTTCAAGGTCGCTGTTGAAAGCGATGGCGATGCCGTTGTACGCAAGCCGGTTGTTTTTAAGAATGATCTTGCTGTCCGGCTGGAACGGAGACAGGTCTGCCGATAATCCCAGCGCACAGTAAATGATTTCGTTGCCTTCGATCAGCGCTCCGCTCGCTTCCTTGAAGCCGATTCCCATTCCTGTGGAGCCCGTGGCGTGAGAAATCACATTGTTGCGTACCACCGTGTTGTCACTGTACATCAGGTAAACGCCAACCGCATTGTCGTAAAAACGGTTGCTGTCCACCACGTTATGGTGCGCAAACATGAAATGAATCGAGTAGCGGCTGCGGGCGCCATAGTTCCGATAAAACGCATTTCCGTTGGAATACCATACCACCATGTCACGGGAATCCACCACCCGGTTGTTTTCGATACGGTTGTTCATGCTGTACCACAGGCGCAGGCCGTCGCCTCGCACGCCCAGATCCGCCGGCTTGGAACGGATTTGGTTGCCGCGCACGGTATTGTTGTTGGACTGCTTCAGGTCGATGCCGAACAGGCAGTCATCAATGACGAGATTTTCGATCAGGTTATGGTGTCCTCGAACATTGAGGCAGGCATCATCTGAATCGTGTGAACTTCCCGAACCCTTGATATGCAGGCCACGTAGCGTGGCATCGTTGGTTTCAATCACAAACACCGTGCTCTTGTTGCCGCCGTCGATGCTGACTTTGCCGCCTCCCTCGATGGTCAGCGGTTTGGTCAGATGCACAGGGCCTGCGTAATTGCCCGGTTTGGGGCGCAGTACGGAACCGGCGGGCGCAGCATCCACCAAGGCCTGAAACGGTTGTAACCCGTGGATGCGCTTGTCCCGCAAATAAAGCGGGATCAGTTCTACCGGTTTGTCTACATCAACGCGAGGCATGTTGTTCATGTCAGCACCCAGCTTGGGGCTGGCATCGGCCTCATCCTCACCGCCAATCACGCCGCTGCTCATCCCGGTCAGTGGGGTCGCCAAAACCAGCAACAGCAGAAAAATCAGCTTCCATGGTCCCATGGCTAGATCATCCCCTCGTTGCGAGGGCGAATTCTGCTAATAGATTGGCCTGTGGACATGATTCAAACTCGGAATAGATTCTGGATAGAGTCCATCCGCATCTGGCATTAAAATCTGCCAGATGGGAGCACTTTGGGTTCGCCTAGTCGGCGTCTGGCTGTTCACGCATCAGCTTGCGGCGAATCAGCAGGGCCAGCAATGAAGCGGCGCTGGTTCCCAGCAGCATTGCATACCCGTAATAGGGGTAGGAATAGGTGCTGAATTGGGCCACTTTGCCTTCTCCAAACACGGTCGGCATGAACGGCTTCACGGTGAAGGCGCCCCAGGGATGCAGGTTGTGCCCGAAGAACCACAGCCACCCGGCGTAATCCAGTACAAAGAAAACTGGCAGCAATGCTGGAACCAGAACCAGCAGCAACGAGAAGCTGCGGATTTTCCATACGCCCAGCACGACGATCACCATGGCTGCAATCAACCCCCCAATTGCAGCTTTGGTGGCCATTTTCAGATTGGTGACCCATCTCTCCAACACCTCCGGCTGATTGAAGAATGTGGCCGCTGCATCATGGTAAATCACTGCAAATTTGTCCAGATTGCCCAGGACGAGTTGATCAACCACCATCCATGCGCTCACCGCGGCAAAGCCGACGCCCAGGACAATGAGACGCGCCTTGCGTTGCGCCACCATGAATCCGAGCATCATCACGGCCATGAAGCCGAAGATGAATTTTGAAAGACGGAGCTCCACCGGGGATCCGGTCAGGATTGGGTACATCCCCACATAGTGGTTGATGGTATTCATTTCATGCACGCAATCGAGGCCTACCTCTTGCTTTCCGCTTGAAGAGCCATCGCGGTGCGACAGGTCGTCTCCAAGATCCATCTGTAGCGTCTCCTGCGCCATCCGAGTGGATTCTGCAGGCGCTTTGCAGCCGTTGTAGACACCATCAAAGTGGAAGTGAATGCGGATGCCGTCAGGAAAGGCTTCCTTGGGGTAGTTCGGAGCGGTCAGCGACACCCACCAGATCGGACTGAAGTAGGCCCCTATCATCAGAACAAGGGCAATAAAAGTTAAAATTCTGACTTGCGTCATCTGTTTTTGCGGACTGTTCATTTTATATCTCTCGTTAGGCTTCAAGCGTTAAAACTGATCGCCTCGCCTCCGTGGAAGTAGATTGCCGTACTGGACGACATCCCTTCTCTAATTATAGTGCAGCTTCCAGATAACGGGGAGCGGAAGCGCATCACGCTTCCGTCCCGAATGGATATTACTTCTTCTTGCCTTTGCTTTCCTTACACATCGAACCCGGCATCTTCAAACTCGACTGGTAAGCCGAAATCGCCACCAGCTGATCGTTGGTGTAGGGCTTGATGACTTTCACCATGTCGGGGTTGGCATTGCGGCGGTGCCCGTCACGGATCTCGGTCATCTGGCGCAGCAGATACTTGTAATGCTGGCCGGCGATCACAGGGAAGAATTTCTCCTTGTTGCCTTCTCCGTTCTTGCCATGGCATTCCAGGCACTGCTTCTCGTAGAGCTCCTTGCCCTTGGAAACTTGCAGTGCGGCATCGGCTCCTTCATATTTGCCGTGATCGGTCGGGATGCACAGTTTTTCGATATAAGAAGCTACGTCCGCCAGTTCCTGCGCGTCGGTCAGGGTCTGTGCGAATGGATACATGGTGGGGTTGTCGCGCAGACCGGCGCGAATGTCAGCCATCTGTTTGATGACTACGGTGGTATGCTGACCGGCCAGTTGCGGGAAAGTGCCGTCCGGACGGCCTGCGCCGGATGGCAGATGGCAAGCGCCGCAAACTTCATATGCTTCCTGCCCGGCTTTAGCGTCGCCTTTTTTGTGCAGCGCTTCGATCTTTTCACCTTCCTGGGCATTCCATACATAACCCTTGCCTTCGATACCCTCTTTTTTGGGGGCAGGGGCGCCTGCCAGTGCGATGGTCGGTGCCAGTGCAAGCGCGATAGCTATTGCTAAGCTTTTCTTCATTTGGATTCCTTTCTCAATATGGTTAAAAGGTAATTATTGGCATGTGCCTGCCCAGGAGACTGAGGCTTAAGGCTTCATCTTTGAAACATAATCTGCAATTGCTATGAGCTCTTCATCGCTCACGATGACCATGACGCCCTTCATTGCTGCGCTGTTGCCGTTGGCACGCGCGCCGCTCTTGATGTCGGCCATTTGTTTTTCAACATATTTGACGTTCTGGCCAGCAATTTTCGGATAGTCGGGCATCAGTGTCTTTTTTCCATCCTTGCCGTGGCAGGCAGAACAGGTCTTTTCAGCGTACAGCTTGGCGCCATCCAGAGCATAGGACGGCACTGAGACAAGCGCCATTGGCAGGGCACACAGCGTAATCAGGGTCTTCATTTTCATTGCAGCGTCCTTCCTTGAGTAAAATTTCTAATCATGACTAACCAAGCTATGAACAGTATAGCTTAGATGCGTGATCAACATTGATATGAATCAACTATTCTGCGGCTCAAAAAGCAACGGGGAGCAATGTGCCCCCCGTTTATACAGGTGTTACCTGATATTTATTTCACTTTCTTGGCGCCATTCTGTTCCAGGAAAGTCTTGGCACGCAGACCGATGTCAGCAGCCTTGACCTGATACTGCCACCATTGGCCGGCCCAGAGGGTTGCATTCTGCCAATCGCTCTTCTTGGCAGCTTCTTCCATCTTGGCTTTGGCTTCCTGAGCCTTGTTGAGCTGGTCGGTTGCGTCTTCAACCAGGGCCACTACCGGTGGGAAGTCCTTGTAGTTGACGCTGGTGATGTAACCTACCACGCTGTCGATCACGGCCTGGGTTTCTACGTTGGTCTTGACCTGCTTGTCGTAGTCAGCCTTGGTGTAAACGGCTTTCTCGGCAGCAACCTTGACTTCCTTGTAGCCCTTCGGCTTGACCAGCAGATAACCTTGCATTTCGAGGTGCAGCGCAGAGCAGAACTCGGTGCAGTAGTAAGGATACACACCTTCCTTGTCAGCCTTGAACTTTACCGAAACAGTCTTGCCCGGTTCGATCGAGGCATGCACGTTGTATGTGCTTACCGCGAAGCCGTGGGTTTCGTCCTGGGCACGCTCGAGGTTGGTCAGGTTGATGGTGACTTCGTCGCCCACTTCGACCTCAATGGTTTCAGGTGTGATGTGCGAACGGATCAAGGTGCCGAATACTTCGACCTTGTTGCCTTTCCTTACAGTCTTCTCTTCGCCTGCACGTACCATGCCTGGATGCGGCTTGTCGGTGCGGCTGTCAGTACCCACTTTGTAGCGGATGCCCGGCTTGAGAGTTTTTGCATCGATGGCAACAACATAGTGCGGCTCACCCAGTGGCAAGGGCATGTCGTACAGAAGCTGCATCTTGTCGTTGGCAATGTCGATCAGCTGGTGGTTTTGCGGATGCAGCGGGCCCACCGGATTGAAACGATCGATGGACAGCTTGTTCAGCGCAACCAGGTAACGGCCTTTAGGATCTGCCGAATCGCCTTCCATGGTCATCAGGTGACCGATGTTGTAGTGAATGGAGATCTTGTCCAGCACCTTGCCTTCGCAGTAGTTCCACTTGGCAACCTGGGAGTCCACATACAGGGAGGTGTAGGCCACACACTGCTTGGAGTCATACTGGGTATGCAAAGGACCCAGACCCAGTTGAACCTGCTTGTGCAGAGCGTCCTGCATGGCGATCACGGGGATGCCGTAGGGATCCTTGCTTTCGAACTTGCCAGCCTTGATTGCAGCCTGGATTTTCTCGAAGCTGAACACGGAAACGTGGGTGTCCAGTTTGCCGGAAACGGTGATGAATTTGCCGTCTGGGGTTACGTCCACGCCGTGTGGGCTCTTCGGTTCAGGAATCAGGAACAGGATGCCTTCCTTGATCGAGGTTTCCATCATCAGCACGTTGTGGCCGTTGATCTTCTTGGCTTTGCCTGCCTTGACCAGCTCGGCAGCTTTCTTCCAGTTGATCACGTGCATGTAGTCGGTGTCTTTTGCGGAGCAGCCGGCTTCATAAGGTGGGCGGCCTTTCTCGATACCACCTACATAACGCTCGGTACAGAAAGAGTTAGTGAAGGACCAGCCATCGGAAACCAGTTTGCCGGCATCGGACAAGTCCTGGCTATAAGGAGGCAATTCAAGAGAGAACGACTGTGAAGGGTCAAGCTTGCCTTCCTTACGGTCAAATTTCCAGTACGTTACGCCGCCGCGGTATTCCTCGTTAAAGCGCTCCAGCGGTACGAACTTCTTGTTCGCCAGTGGAGTTGCATACTGAGCGGCTTCAATCACGTATTCGGTATTCGGCGTAACGAATGCACCGCCATGTTCCGACTTGTAGATCGGGTTGACCACGATCTGCTTGGTTTCGAAATCGCGCAGGTCGATCACTGCCAGACGCGGGTTGGCCTTGTCGTTGATGAACAGGAACTGTCCGTCATACTTGCCGTCGGTTTCGGAAATCGCCGGGTGGTGGGTGTCGCCCCAGGTGATGTCCTTGCCGTCGATGCGACCGCCAGCCAGTACTTTTTTCGAGCTTTCATCGAAGCCATAACCCTGCCATGGCTCTGGTGTGAACACGCCGATGTATTTCAGGATGCGCATGGATGGGATGCCATACACGATCACCTGTCCGCTTTGGCCGCCGGAGCTGAATGCAATGAAATCATCACGTTTGCCTGTGGGTACATAGGTCTTGGATGCGGCCAGCAGATCCTGTTGTGACAGACCCCTGCGCTTCATGACATCCTGTAGTGATTCTGCGGCCCAGGCGCTACTTGCAGCCCCCAGCCCCAATCCTGCTGCAACCAGCAGTGATGTCGTTCGCTGACTGAACGGTTTCATCTTTTAGGCTCCTTTATTTTAAGTTGAACTTCTTGGCGGTTCTGCGGCACTAACGCAGTGCGACAATTTGTCACAGCATTATGTTCGCCATTAAACACCCCTTCCTTGATTCAAGTCAAGAAATGTGGCGCTCTGCTGATTTGCGGGGGAAAGTTAGACGTTCAGGGTGTTGCAATAGGGCCGTAGGCTCTGCCGCAGTGTCGGAGGCAATGGGGCGGCAGCATTGAAACTGGGGTCGAGATAAGCATGCACGGTGCGTACTTTGGCAAGCAGGCTTTCCGAAGCGTGAAAAGCATAAGCGACTGTGAATGAACTTGTACCCAGGGTTTCGATTTCGAGGGTGACGGTGATCTGCTCTCCGTGACGCAATGGCTGGAAGTAGTCCGCGCTGGCATGCACGACCGGCAGCCGTTCGCCGGTATGGATCATGGCGCAGAGATCCAGGCCAAGGTGGGCCATGAATACCTCGTAGGCATCGTGCGCATGGACGAACAGGCGCGCAAAAAACATCACACCGGCGTGATCCACGTCATGCAGGCGCACATCGAAAACGTATGAATGAGTCATGCCAATAATTCCCCGAACCGGGAAGCGCCTGGACGCGCGCTCTTCTTAAGACGCGCTCTAGAAAGCCGGTTGATCCTTGGGCATTATAACCTTGCTCAGGAAATCCCAGTTCATTCGTATCAGAACATCGTTGCTCATGCGCAAAGCTCTCTGAGCGGAGCGGATTTTGTCGAGCAAACCGGTAATTTCTTCCGCAAAGCCCGCGCTGGCGAAATGGTAATGCCATTCGTCGCCATCCGGGTCTTCCTCATCGATGTCGCGCCAGAACAGCTTGGTGAAGCGCTCGTAGGGCACGGCCTTGCCGGCAAGGATGTCGTTCCTGATTTCGCGGGCCCAGCGGCTTCGTCTTTTCATCAGGCCGTCAGCGCCCTGATGAACGGTCACGGTCAGGTGGGCGTAGATATCCTCCGGCCGTTTTATCTGAACAAGTTCAAAGAAACGCTCCCGCTCCGTCGCATCCTCGATCAGGGCGCGAATCGCAGCAGTCGAGATTTCAAGGCTGACACCGGTTTGAAATGAGTGAATTTTGTCGAGGTACATTAGATTCCTCCCCATTTAAAGCCAAATTCGATTGGCAAATCGCTCCAAGGTTCATTTTGGAGAAAATTAAAATGTCATTGCAGTGAAAGGCCGGTAAGGATTGAGGAGTTTGCTGGGGCCCCAGTCCTAAAACCCAGGCCCGTTGAGGGAGGTCAGTAGAGGGATACGGCCTGGTCGAGGATCAGCGAGGTGACTTTCGGGATATTCCCCAGCCATTCTTCAGCGATATTTTTCGCTCCCCGCCTCAGTGGCTCGTTAAGCCCCTGGCCAGCCTGGATTTCAATCGCCGCGACCTGGGGTTGGTCCACGGGCACGCCGATGGCGGATAGAATCTGCACCGTCACGCCTTCCGCTTCGTCCAGTCGAGCGTGGATATCCCGTGCTATCTGCATGGCCAGGACATTGTACAGTTTACCCACATGGGAGACCGGGTTCTTGCCCGCGACCGCCTCCAGAGACATGGACCGTGCCGGCGTGATCAAACCGCAGGCCCGGTTGCCGCGTCCCACCTGTCCATCGTCGCCCATTTCAGAGCTCAGGCCGGAAACCGTCAGATACAGGCCGCTTTCATCCGTGGCGGCCGGGTCGTCCAGCGTGTTCAGTTGCATGGCGGCGCCTGGGCCGATTTGTTGAGCGAGGTAGGCGAGGATATCGGCTTTGTGCTGTCGGTAGTCCGGGACGTTCGCCACATGGCGGTCCACGAATGCCAGGGCAAGAGTAAAAGTGACGCGGTTTTCCACGCGCATGCCCATGACCTTGAAATCGGCCCCGGCACTGGGGAATTGTTGCCTGAATGCCCTGGAACGCAGGGTTGCGGCAAGGTCCAGGACGTTCTGCTCAAGCGGGGAGTAGGGGGCGAATCCCATGCCGAAGGAGGTGTCGTTGGCCAGGGCAATATCTGCGCTGCGGGCGAAAATCTGCTTGAGGTTGGCGCTGCCTTCGCGGATATGGGTGTCGATCATGATCCCAGCTGCCGCCTCTTGCAGCTGAGTTTCCAGATAATCCCGCGCGGCTGTTTCCACGATGGTCTGCACATCGAAAGCCGGCTCAGGGCGTGTTGCCCGCCCACAAATGATCAGGCGTGCCTTTTCCTCAATGCTTCCACCGCCGAAGCGCGGTGAGCTGCGGCCCGCCGCCAGCAAGCCCTTGTCCAGATTGTGATGCAGGATCTTGCCGTAAGCCTTGAGATAGGCAAGCGAAAGGGCGCGGGAAGCCGCTTCGCACACTCCGTCGGCAAGGGTGTCCGGGTGGCCTATGCCTTTGTGTTCGCACATCTCCACCTGCCGCTGTTCTACAGGGGTGCATGAGAATGGCGTGACGATGATGTTTCTGGGCATGGTTTCGAGTGTTACCCCATTGATCGCGTCTTTAAGCTTTCACACTATTGTACAGATTTCGCACCGCAAAGAAGGAATGAAAAAGCTTTCCGATTCATCGTGATATTCCGTTTCAATAGGCATAAAATGAAACGCAGGGAGGTGCATGCAATGGATGACATGTTTCGCTTTTCGGACGAACTGGGACCAGCCAAAATCATACACGTTCATGAGCCATCCATTGGCCTGAAAGCGGTGCTGGTGGTCGACAATGTGGCTGCGGGGCCCTCCATCGGCGGGGTGCGCATGGCGCCCGACGTCAGCACGGAAGAGTGTTTTCGCCTGGCCCGCGCCATGACCCTGAAAAACGCGGCTGCCGGCCTCTCCCACGGCGGCGGCAAGGCAGTGCTCTACGGCGACCCGAAAATGCCCAGGGCGGATAAGGAGCGTCTGGTCAGGGGGCTGGCCTGTGCCTTGCGTGACGTGCACGAATACATCTTCGGCCCCGACATGGGCACCGACGAGGAATGCATGGCCTGGGTCAAGGACGAGATCGGTCGCGCAGTGGGCCTGCCGCGCGAACTGGGCGGCATTCCCCTCGACAAGATCGGCGCCACCGGCTGGGGTATCAGCCACGTGGCGGATGTGGCGATACGTTATTGCGATTTCCCGCTCGCCGGGGCGCGTGTCGCCATCCAGGGCTTCGGCGCGGTGGGCAGGCATGCCGCCCACTTCCTTGTTGAGAAGGGTGCGGTTCTCGTGGCGGCGGCGGATTCCTGCGGCACGCTTTACGATCCAGCCGGCCTGGATGTCGCGCTGCTGGGAGAACTCAAGGACGCCGGCAAAAGTGTGCTCGATTACCCAACAGGCAAAAAACTCGACCGCGACGCGGTGATCGATGTTGAATGCGATATCTGGATACCCGCCGCCCGGCCGGATGTCATTCACGAAAACAATGTGAGCCGGCTCAACACGAGGCTGGTGATCCAGGGGGCCAACATCCCTTTTACTTTTGGCGCTGAAAAGGCGCTGCATGCGCGCGGCGTGTTGTGCGTGCCGGATTTCATCGCTAATGCCGGCGGTGTGATCTGTGCCGCGATGGAATACCAGGGCGCGGGCCAGTCCGCCGCTTTCGAAACCATCGCGGAGAAGCTGCGTCAAAATAGTGAGGAGGTGCTGGAGAAGGTGGCGAAGCAAGGCATGCTCCCGCGCGACGCAGCTGTGCATATGGCGGTTTCACGGGTGAAAAAGGCGATGTCTTACCGGCGCTGGGGGATTTTTTAGAAAAACTTTTGAACCGCTAAGGACGCAAAGGAACGCGAAGGAGTTCAAAAACTTGAAATCTTTGGCTTGTGAACTCGATGGGTGAAACGTCGGAATTCATAAACCATTTGTTTTCCTTAGCGGACCTTTGCGTCCTTAGCGGTTAAAGCATTTTTTAAAGAGCAAGGGAGGGCGCGGATGTATCGGATACGCTTCCATGGACGTGGCGGTCAGGGCATGAAAACCGCCAGCCGCATACTGGGCTCGGCCTTCTTCCTGCAGGGCTACGAGGTACAGGATGCGCCGCGCTATGGCGCGGAACGGCGCGGTGCACCGATCTTCGCCTATGTGCGCGCTGCCCGGCAGCCCATCCAGGAGCGCGGCATCATCCTTGCGCCCGATCTCGTCATCGTGGCGGACGACAGCCTGCTACCCATGCCGGCTGCGGGCGTCCTGCAGGGGGTTACCCCGCGAACCACGCTCCTCATCCACAGCAGCGAAGCGCCAGAAACCTGGCGCCAGCGCCTGAATATCGCCGGGTCGCTCCTGACCCTGTCGGCGCAGGCCGAGCCTCATTTTGCCGGCACCGCCCTGACCGGGGCGGCAGCCCGGCTGGTGGGCGTGATCATGCGCTCGGCATTGGAACAGGCAGTACGGCAGGAACTGGCCGGTCTGGGCGAGGAGACGCTTTCCGCCAATCTGGCGCAGGCCCTGGCGGCCTACGACGGAATGGCGGCCCATGCGGGACAAGTGAGCGAAGGCGAAGCGTCTGCTGCGGTCGCCTGCCCGCGCCCGGACTGGGTGGATCTGCCGCTGGATGAAGCGGATGCGGCCGCCGCTGCAATCCACGCCGGGGCCACCAGCGTCGAGGTGCGCACCGGCCTGTGGCGCACCTTGCGCCCGGTGATCGACTACGCGCGCTGCAAGCGCTGCTGGTGGGTATGCAGCGAGTTCTGCCCGGACAGCGCCATCAAGGTCAGCGCCGAGAATTACCCGGAGATCGACTACGAGCATTGCAAGGGCTGCCTGATCTGCGTGGCGCAATGCCCGTCGCACGCCATTACGCCCATACCTGAATCCAGTGAGGTGAAGCCATGACGCGCGCCCTCATCACCGGCAATGCGGCTGCGGCCTGGGGTGCACGCCTGGCCGGGGCGGAATATGTGCCGGCCTTTCCCATCACGCCCCAGACCGAAATCATCGAAACCCTGGCCGGCTGGATCGATGCCGGCGAGATGGACTGCCGCCTGGTCACACTAGAGTCGGAACATTCCATGCTCACCGCGGCGGGCGCGGCGGCCAGCACCGGGGTGCGGGTGTTCAGCGCCACCTCCAGCCAGGGGCTGCTCTACGGCATGGAGATGATCTATGCCGCGCCGGGCAACCGCGCGCCTTTCGTGCTGGTGAACGTGTCGCGCGGCATCCAGACCCCGGTCACCCTGGAACCCGACCACAACGACGTGCTGGCCACCCGCGACAGCGGCTTCCTGCAGCTCCATTGCGCCACCTGCCAGGAAGTGCTGGACAGCACCCTGATCGCCTACCGCCTGGCGGAAGACCATCGCGTGCGCCTGCCGGCCCTGGTCAATCTGGACGGTTTCTATCTTTCCTTCACCCGCGAGCCGGTGGATATCCCCGCGCGAACAGAAGTGGAAAAATTCCTGCCGCCTTTCAATCCGGAAACCACCCGTTTCCATGCTGGCGAGCCGGTAAGCCAGGGCGTGGTGGTGCTGGGCGGGGCCTATTATTCCTACTTCCGCTACGAGCAGCACCTGGCGGCGCAGCGCGCGCTGGAAGTCTACGCAGAGGTTGCGGCCGAGTTCGAACAAGAATTCGGCCGCCGTTACGACGCCGTGGAGACCTACCGCAGCGAGGACGCGGAAATCGTGTTCTTCATGATCGGCTCCTTTTCCACCAAGGCCAAGGACGCCGTGGACCGGTTGCGCGAGGCTGGGCAGGCGGTGGGCCTGGTGCGCCCGCGCCTGCTGCGCCCCTATCCTGCGGAAGCGCTGCGCCGCGCACTGGCCGGCAAGCAGGGGGTGGTCGTGATCGACCAGAATCTTTCCATGGGCATGGGCGGCGTGCTGCATGGCGAACTCGCCGGGGCGCTCTACGGACAGCCCGGCATGCCGCCCGTGCTGGCCAGTTTCATCGGCGGGCTGGGCGGGCGCGACATCGCGGCGGAAGAATTCTACGAAATGGTCGAAGTGACGCGCAAAGCCTGCCAGGAGGGCGTCACGCCGCCGCCCCGGCTGCTTTACACCGCCGACGAACTGCGCCAGATGCGCAAGCTGCAGGCGGTGGCGCACGCCGAGCGCAGGGAGGATGCTGCATAGGAAAGGCTAAGCGGGTTTTGGGGGGTATGAAAACAATTTGATTTTGGGGACATTAAAGTGAAGTGCCTGATGGTCGCCAGCCTGCAATCGAACCCCTCCCATCCTCCCCTTATCAGGGGAGGGGCGGGCCGGGGACGCTTCCCCCCTGATAAGGGGGGATTGAGGGGGGTTAAAGCCATGATGATTTTCATTGACCTGATTTGCCATGCCAGTGTCAGAGGTGTCTGAAAAATGAAAGACGAAGCCATCACGGTATACAAGCACATGAAGGACCTGCCCTCCAGCCGTCTGCTGGGGACGGGCACGCCGATGTGCGCCGGCTGCGGCGGTTTGCTGGCGGTCCACCAGGCCTATGACATCCTGGGCGAGAAGACCGTGTTCGTGAACGCGGCGGGCTGCATGACCCTGCTTGCGGTCTATCCCTACACCCCGTTCCGCGGCTCCTGGCTGTATACCGCCATGGCTTCCGCGCCCGCCGGGGCGCAGGGGGTGCGCGACGCGCTCGATATCCAGCTTGCGAAGGGGCGAATCCAGCCCGAAGAGGATTTACAGGTGGTGGTTCTGACAGGTGACGGGGCCGCCTACGGCATGGGCCTGTCATCCACCTCCAGTGCGATCGAGCACGGGCTGGATTTCATCTACCTGTGCTACGACAACGAGGGCTATGCCAACACCGGCCAGCAATCCTCGCCCGCCACGCCCCACGGAGCAAAGACCGCCACCAGCACAGGCGCACAGGGCTTCGGCGGCCACAAGAAAGACCTCTTCGCCATCTGGGCGGCGCATCGTCCGGCCTACGTCGCCACGGTGATCGCGACCGAGCCGGTCGATCTCGCGCGCAAGATCGAGAAGGCGAAAAACCTCAAGGGACCGCGTCTCATCATCGCTCTTTCGCCGTGCCCCACGGGCTGGGATTTTGACCCCCAGGAAACGGTGGAAATCGGCCGCCTGGCGGTCAAGACCGGGATGTGGCCGCTGAAGGAATACGAGAACGGCAGGGTGACTCATACCAAGGTGCCGCCGCAGCGCGCGCCGGTGGAGGAATATCTTGAAAGGCAGGGGCGCTTCGCCCATCTGTTCAAGCCTGAGCGCAACGAAGCCGTGCTGGCCGAAATCCAGGCCGGGGTGGACGAATACTGGGCGGAGGTGGAGAAAATAAATGACTAAAAGCTATTGCCACCGGGGCGGCGAAACCCCCTTGCTGGGCGATACCATTCCCGCGCATTTCGCGGCAGTGGCGCAACGCTTTGCCGGGCGCGAGGCGCTGGTTTCCATCCCCCAGAAGCGGCGCCTCACCTATGCCGGTCTGAGCCAGGCGCTGGACCGGCTGGCTTGCGGCCTGCTCGGCTTGGGTTACGGTAAGGGCGACCGCATCGGCGTGTGGTCCACCAACAACATCGAGTGGCTGCTGCTGCAAATGGCGACCGCCCGCATCGGCGCCATCCTGGTGAACATCAACCCCGCCTACCGGACGCGGGAGCTGGCCTATGCCCTGAAGCGTTCGGAAGTGCAGTGCCTGTTCGCGATCCCCTCCTTCCGCAGCAGCGACTATGTGGCCATGCTGCTGGAGCTGATGCCGGAACTCGACCAGGATGCCAGCGCCGGCCTGAACTGCGCCGAATTTCCCCAGCTGCGGCGGGTGGTGCTGTACGACCCGGCCAATCCCAATGACACGGCCCGCTCTCATGCCGGGTTCACGGTATGGCAGGAAGTGCTGGCGGCGGCTTACGGCATCCGGCCGGACAAGCTGGACGAAATCGGCGCCTCGCTGGATATCGACGATCCCATCAACATCCAGTACACCTCAGGCACCACCGGTTTCCCCAAGGCGGTGGTGCTTACCCACCACAACATCCTCAATAACGCCTGGTTCGCCGCTCAGGCCATGCATTTCACGGCAGACGACCGCCTTTGTGTTCCGGTGCCGTTTTATCACTGCTTTGGCATGGTGCTGGCGAATCTGCTGTGCCTGTCCGTCGGCGCCTGCGAGGTGATCGCGAGCGATCATTTCGACCCCCTGGCGGTGCTGCAGGCGGTCGAGCAGGAGCGTTGTACCGCCATCCACGGCGTGCCCACCATGTTCATCGCCGAGCTGGAGCATCCCCGCTTCGCGGAATTCGATCTCAGCAGCCTGCGCACCGGCATCATGGCCGGCGCGCCCTGCCCGCCGCCCCTGATGCGGCGCGTGATCGGCGAAATGCACTGTGCCGAAATCCTCATCGGCTACGGCGAGACCGAGGCCTCCCCCCTGACCCACCTGACTTCGCGCGACGACAGTTTCGAGCGCCGCATCGAGACCGTGGGCACCAATCTGCCGCACCAGGAAGTGAAGGTGGTCCACCTCGACAGCGGCCTGACGGTGGCGACGGGTGAAGTGGGGGAAATCTGCTTCCGCGGCCACCATGTCATGAAAGGCTATTACGGCGATGCGGAGGCCACTGCCAAGGCCATCGACGCCAACGGCTGGCTGCGCTCGGGCGACCTCGGCACCATGGACAAGGACGGCTACGTGCGCATCACCGGACGGCTCAAGGAAATGATCATTCGCGGCGGCGAGAACATCTATCCGCGCGAGATCGAGGAGTTCCTTTTTACCCACCCCAAGATCGCCCAGGTGGCGGTATTCGGCATTCCGGACGCATTCTACGGCGAGGAGATCATGGCCTGGGTCCAGCTACGGGCAGGGCAGAAGGCCGGCGAGGAGGAACTGCAGGAATTCTGCCGCGGCAACATCGCCCACTTCAAGATTCCCCGCTGGATCTGGTTCGTGGATGAATTCCCCACCACCGTCACCGGCAAGCTGCAGAAATTCCGCATGCGCGAGATGGCCCTGGAGAAAATGGGGCAGGAGACGACAGGTCGAACTTGACCGGATGTTGGCAGCCATATGGCCGCTAAAAGCTCACGCATGTTTCCATGCCGTGGAAGCGGGTCCTCTCGGGCTTTCTTTACTGCGTATGGTCTCGGGATTCACCTTCTACTGATGCCGCATCTCGACCTTTGCGAGGCAACGCCTTATTTTGATGCAGCGAGATTCAGCTGCAGGAAGTCTCCCACCGCCTGCCGGTAGCGGTCGCGGCTCAAGAACAGGGCATCGTTATGGCCGCCACGGAGCGTAACCAGTTCTTTCTTCCCCGGCGCTGTCGCATACAGGGCTTCGCCCTGCGCATAGGGCACGATTTCGTCCTCGCTGCTGTGCAGGATCAAGACCGGGCACTTGACCCCGGCAAGCGCGGTGCGGGTGTCATAGCCCAGGCGGACGACGAGACGAAGCGGCAGGATGGGGTAAAGGGTGCGTGCCATGTCTTCAATCGAGGTGAAGGCCGCATAGAACACCAGCGCGCCCGGCTTGTGGCGCTCGGCCAGCCAGGCAGCCACGGCGCCGCCCAGTGATTCGCCGAAGAACACGATGCTTTCTGCGGGAATCCGGCGCGTTTCGGTGAGGTGACGCCAGGCAGCCATCGCGTCGCGGTAGCTGCCCTGCTCTCCGGGACTGCCGCTGCTGGCGCCGTAGCCGCGATAATCGAAGATCAGCACGTTGTATCCCAGGTCATGAAAATCCCGGACGATCTCCACCCGGTGGCCAATGTTGCCGCCGTTGCCGTGGAAATAAAGTACGGTGCCGCGCGGGTCAGGTGCGGGGACGAACCAGGCGGCAAGGGTTTCACCGTCTTCGGTGGCGAGATCAAGCGTCTCGAAAGACAGCCCGACGCTGGCGGGCGTGGCGTCTACCCGGCGCGAAGGCAGATCCGGGAGATAGACCAGGCGCTCCTGGAAGAAGTAAACATACAGCGCCAGCCCGGCATATGCCGCGAACAGGGCGCCGAGCGCGATCCAGAGCAGACGCATCGGTTTCTCCTTCCTTGGGTGCCTCTGCGGAAGCAGGGCGAATATTTCATTGCAAGCGAAACAATATCATATGGTCAATGAGTTGCTGCCGGCCTGACCGAAGACGGCAAAAATCGGGATTCGCGCTTGGTTCAAACAAGTTGTGCATGTACTCTTTTGCCGATAGCGTTTTTTCGAAGATCAGTCTGGATGAGAAAAATTAAGATGGATATGGCCGTAAAAGTGGTGGTGGTGTTGGCTGCGCTGGCAGCTTTCGGTTGCGCGGCAAATGGGCAGGCAGTGGGTAAACCTGCCGCCCAGCCTCTGAAAACTGGCTCGTGTGCCAGCTGTGACTCAAGGGAGGCAGAACTGACGGAGGCAAAACCGGAGGGACAGCGCTTTTCCGATTGGCTTGCCGGTTTTCGTGTCCGCCTGAGCCAGTCCGGTGCCCGGGCCGAGACGATTGCGTCCATGCTGGATGGTCTTGAGCCTGATGAGGGCATTATCGAGCGTGATCAAAGCCAGCCGGAATTCGTCCGCCCGATCTGGTCCTATCTCGACACTGCTGCATCCGGATTGCGGATATCCAACGGGCAGAAGGCCTATGCATCGCGCCGTGAAACCATCGATGCGATTGCCGGGCACTATGGCGTGCGCGCTGAAATCCTGCTCGCCGTCTGGGGACTGGAAAGCGCCTACGGCAGGGCCACCGGTCATCATGACATCGTACGGTCCCTGGCCACCCTGGCCTGGGAAGGCCGCCGCCGCGACTGGGCGGAGAGCCAGCTCATCGCCGCCGCGCAAATGATCGACCGCGGCTTTGCCACACGCGATCAGCTGACTGGCTCGTGGGCCGGTGCGATGGGGCAGACACAATTTATTCCGACGGCTTATCTGGCATGGTCCGCTGACTGGGATGGCGATGGCCGTCGCAATATCTGGACCGACGAGTTTGATGCCCTGGCTTCTGCTGCCAATCTGCTCCGGCAGGCGGGCTGGCAAGCTGGCGCGCCGGTGGTTGTGGAAGTGGCGCTGCCCGACATGTTCAAACTGGAGCAGTGGGACCCGGAACTCAGCCTTCCGGTCAGTGAATGGGTGCGGCGCGGGATTCGTCTTGCGGGCGATGCCTCATGGGCAGCCGAAGATCTGATCCGGCCTGCAAGGCTGGAATTGCCTGCAGGCAGGTCAGGGCCGGGGTTTCTGATTTTTGCGAATTTCCGCGTGATCAAGCGCTATAACAATTCCACTGCGTATGCGCTCGGCGTTGCGCATCTCGCCGAGCGTATTGCCGGTGGCGCTCCCTTTGCCGGGGCCTGGCCGAAAGACAATCTGCCATTGACCCGCTCGCAAACCCTGGAACTGCAGGCCGCGCTGAATGCGCTGGGACACGATTCAGGCGAGCCGGACGGCTTGGCCGGACCGAAGACCCGCCGCGCCCTGCGTGATTTCCAGCGTGCCAATGATCTCGAAGCGGATGGTTATGTCGGCTTGTCGGCTTATGACGCAGTGATGGCGGCTGGTGCGCATAAGTAATGGTGGGCGCGAATCAGGAGCGATGCTTGCGCGGTCCCCAGCGCTCCTCGAGGTCGGGCACGTTGCGGCTGTGGGTGATGACCACCACCTCGTCGTCGGCGCGCAGTTCGTCACCGGGTTCGGGTAGCGTGAACTTGCCGTCCCGGTAGCAGCAGATCACCCTGCAGTCTTTGGGCAGGTCGAGCGCATCGATTGGACCCGCCTGTTCTTCCTTGACGACAAAGCTGAATACCCGCGCTTCGTCCTTGATCATGGCGGACAGCTCCAGCGGGTCATAGCCGGCGAACATGTCCGCCAGGTGGCGGCCGATGGTGCGGTTCGGCACGATGGTGTCTTTCAGGCCGAGTTCGATGCAGATGTGCTCGAACTCCGGGTCTTCGATACGGGTCACCACCCGCTTGAAGCCAAGGGAGCGCCCCACCAGGCTGGCGATGATGTTGCTCTGGTCGTTGCCGGTGAGGCAGAACAGGAAGTCGGTCTGCTCCGGATCGGCCTCGCGCAGGATGGCCGGCTTGCCGCCGTCGCCGTGAATGAAACCGCAGTCCAGTTCTTCACTGAACGCGTCGATACGCGCCTTGTCCCGTTCGATGATCACCACCTCGTGGCCCCGCTTCAGCAGGATGCGGGCGGTCACCACCGCAATCGCCCCCGCGCCTATGAATACTGCACGCATCACGCCTCCTGCCTTCTGCCAATCCAGGTCATAGGATACAGCGTCACCAGCAGGGCGACTACCTCCAGGCGGCCAGCCAGCATGTCCAGGCACAGGACCAGCTTGAGAAAGGCAGGCAGGTCGCTGCCGGTGATCCCGCTGGACAGTCCCACCGTACCGGCAGCGGAAACCACCTCGAAAAGGGCGTCCAGGGGCGGGTAGCCATGGGCCAGGAAGGCCAGCCAGGAAAACATCACCACCATGCCGAACAGGGCGATGACGAGCAGTGCATGGCTTATGTCCGCTTCCTTGAGCCGCCGGCCGCCCAGGCTCGCCTCCACCACGGCATGCTCCGTGGCGGCGGTACGGCGCAGCAGCGTCCGGATGAGCCGCAGCAGGATCAGCATGCGCAGCAGCTTCACCCCTCCGGCGGTGGAGCCCAGGCTGCCCCCGATGGCCATGGAGAGAATGAGCAGGCCCATTGGAAAAGTGTCCAGATTAACGGTAGACATGGCGCTGAAGCCCGCAGTGGTTTGCGCCGAGACAGCCAGCAGGACACCCTGGCGCAGGGCCCCTGCCAAGGGCATGCCGCCCTGCCAGAACCACAGGGCCAGCAGCAGCGCGCCCGCCAGGCAGGCGCCCGCCAGGGCGCGCAGCTCCAGATCGCCCAGCAGTTCGGATATGCCGCGACGCCAGGCGTAGAAGTAGAGGGGGAGAGAGATGGCGCCCAGGAAACTGACCAACACCACGGCAAAGGGAGCAATGGCGGGCAACTCTCCCCCAAGGCTCCGGTCGAAGCTGGAGAAGCCGCCCGTGGATACGGCGGACAGCGTGTGGGTCAAGGCATCGAAAGGTGCCAGGCCTGCGGCCCAGATGAGCAATCCGCCGGCCAGGGTGAGCAGGACGTAGACCGCCAGTACCCGGCGGGCGTAGGTGCGGGTGGAGGAGACCTGCAACTCGCCCCCCGAGGACTCCACCAGCTTGCGGGCAGCCAGGCCGTGCTGGGCCATGATGGCCACCGCCAGCACGGCAATCCCCAGGCCGCCGTACCACTGCATCCAGGCCCGGCCGAAGAGGAAGGAATGGGCTTTGTCCTGCACCGTGGAGAGGGTGGTCAGGCCGGTGGTGGTGACCCCCGACACGGCTTCGAAAAATGCGTCCATGGCCGTCAGTCCGGAAGCCGCCAGGGGCCAGCTCATGAGCAGCGGGCCGAGCACGAAGGCCAGGGTGACGATGACCATGGCCTCGTTGCCCTGGATGCGATCCGGCGCCTGAAGTCGTGAGAGCGGCCAGCCGGCAGTCACCAGCAGGCCGATGACGGCAAGGTAGCGCAGGCTGATGGGATATTCCCCGAAGTAGAGGGAGACGCCCAGGGGCGGCAGGGTAAGCAGGGCGAGCACCAGGGCCAGCTGCCCCAGATAGCGGCCCAGCACCTGCCCGCGGACGGCGTAGAGCAGTGTGTTCTCCCCTTCCAATCCCACGACGTTTTCTCCCCGCTGTTCCTGTCCGGACCGCCGTGCCCGGGCGGCGGATGACCGCCCCCTCGTGCGCGTTCACACTGGCTGACATGGCGCGAGGTGGCGGGGTCGATTTATTGCTGCCGTCGCCACTCGAGGTCAATGGCTCGCGTCATCAGTGCGCTTGAAGCATAACAGGCGGCAGTGGGCGCGTAAATTCTGGTGCGGATGATTCTTTGCCTGTTCTGTAGTTGCTTGTATTCATTGGTAGAAAAGCCGCCATCGATTGTCAATGACCAGCGCTGGTGGTCGAAACATTTTCGGGTTTGCCGATTAGGGGGGTGAAGCAGAGAGCCGATAATCTGGAATGCATAATTATTGCAGCCATGATGCTTGTAGATTGTGTCTATAATCTGCCGAATGTGTTTTTGATCCAACATGTTGTCATGTAGCGTAAATAGTCTATTTGCATTGAGTTGATGCCCTGTAGCAGGGGCAGTCAGTCAGGATGATGGCGATGAATAAAGAAAGCATGATTTGATATGCATTGTTCTGACGAAACTATGAGCGCCAAGAATACGCCACGCCAGATGAATTGGTTTCGTTGTTGCCTGGGCTTGATTGCACTTCTTGGATTGACCTGGGCTATGTCCGCCCACGCAGTGCCGCGCGAAGTACGGGTGGGTATCTATTCCAATGAGCCAAAGATCTTTCTCGATCAGGATGGTCGGGCAATTGGCATCCTCGGTGATGTGCTTGCGGAAATCGCGAAACGGGAAGCCTGGACGCTGAAACCCGTGCAGTGCGATTGGCAGGCGTGCCTGAAGGAATTGAAAGCCGGCCGGATTGATCTGCTGCCAGACCTTGCTTACAGCGAAGAGCGTGCAAAAGAATTCGACTTCCACCAGACCCCAGTGCTGCACAGCTGGTCGGCAATCTATCGCAAAGAAGGAAAGCCCATAAACACCATGCCTGAATTGCAGGGGATGCGCGTTGCAGTTCTGGCGGACTCCATTCAGGAAGGGTATCTGCGTGAACTGTTGGCGGGTTTTGGGGTTCGCGCTCAGCTCATGCCAGTCCAGTCGCTGGAAGAAGGTTTTGAGAAAGTTGCTGCCGATGAAGCGGATGCTGCCGTCGCCAATCGTTTTTTTGGCGACCTGAAAGCGCCGTCCTACAAGTTGGTCACATCCCCGATCATGTTCCAGCCAACGCGGTTATTTTATGGGGCAAGGCAAGGCAGTAACGCGGATCTTTTGCAGGCGATTGATCGTCACCTTGGGGCTTGGCTCGCGCAGCCGGACTCACCCTACTACAAAGTGCTGGAAAGATGGATGGGGCAGCCGCCTCGCACCGTGCTTCCATCCTGGCTCGTCATGGGGTTGGTGGCATTGGCAGTCCTGCTCCTGGCTGCGCTGCTGATCAGTGCCTACCTGCGTCGTCTGGTGGTTGAGAAGACCCGCCATCTGCAGGAGAGCAAGGACCAACTCCGTCTGTTCATCGAGCACGCGCCCGCCGCCCTGGCCATGTTCGATCGGGAAATGCGTTATCTCGCCGTAAGTCGCCGCTGGAGAACGGATTACTCCCTCGGTGAATGCGACATCATTGGCCACTCCCACTACGAGATTTTTCCTGAAATTCCGGAAGCCTGGAAAGCGTTGCACCGTCGGGCTCTGGCGGGCGAGATCGTACAGAGCAACGAGGATTGTTTCGAGAGAAAGGATGGCAGCGTACAGTGGCTAAGGTGGGAGCTCATTCCCTGGCATCTGGCCAGTGGCGCACCAGGCGGCATTGTGATCTTTACTGAGGACATCACCGTTCTCAAGGAACATCAACTGCAACTCGAACACATTGCGCACTACGATATCCTGACCGGGCTGCCGAACCGGGTGCTGCTTGCTGACCGCCTGCATCAGGCCATGGCGCAGACCCAGCGGCGAGGGGACAAGCTGGCGGTGGCCTATCTTGATCTGGATGGTTTCAAGGCGATCAACGACCGCCACGGACACGATGTTGGCGACCAGTTACTGAAAACCGTGGCGGCACGCATGAAACAGGTCCTGCGCGAGGGCGATACCCTGGCCCGCCTGGGGGGCGACGAGTTTGTTGCCGTACTCAATGACCTGGCTGATGCGGAAGCCAGCGTGCCGATGCTTATCCGTTTGCTCGACGCGGTAGCTGAACCGATTCAGGCTGGAAGCCTGGCCCCGCAAGTGTCTGCCAGCCTCGGTGTCACCTTTTACCCGCAGATGGAAGAAGCGGATGCGGATCAATTGCTGCGTCAGGCCGACCAGGCCATGTATCAGGCCAAACTGGCCGGCAAGAACCGCTACCATGTGTTTGATGCCGAGCAGGATCGCAGCGTACGTGGTCATCACGAAAGCCTGGAACGCATCAAGCGCGCCCTGATCGCACGCGAATTCGTGCTCTATTATCAGCCCAAGGTGAATATGCGTACGGGAGCGGTCATTGGCGCCGAGGCATTGATCCGCTGGCAGCATCCTGAAAAAGGGCTTTTGCCGCCTGGGGTTTTCCTGCCGGTCATTGAGGACCACGCATTGGCCGTCGAAATCGGCGAATGGGTGATCGATACCGCCCTGGCACAGATGGAAACCTGGCGTGCAGTCGGTCTGGACATCCCGGTCAGCGTCAACGTCTGTGCCCGTCATTTGCAGCAGGCTGATTTTGTCGAGCGCCTGCATTGCTTGCTGGCGGCGTATCCCGAGCTCAAGCCGTCCAGTCTCGAACTGGAAGTGCTGGAAACCAGCGCGCTGCAGGATATCGCCCTGGTGTCACGGGTGATTAGCGCCTGCCGCGAGATCGGGGTGCGTTTCGCTCTCGACGATTTTGGCACCGGCTATTCTTCGCTGACTTATCTCAAACACCTGCCGGCCGAGGTGCTCAAGATCGACCAGAGTTTTATCCACGGCATGCTGGAAGATCCGGAGGATTTGGCAATTCTGGCAGGTGTGTTGGGGCTGGCCAAAGCTTTCCGCCGCCAGCCCATCGCCGAAGGTGTGGAAACCCTGGCGCATGGCGAGATGCTGCTGCGGCTGGGGTGCGAACTGGCCCAGGGCTATGGCATCGCCCGGCCTATGCCGGCGAGTGCTATGCCAGAATGGGCGGCGGCCTGGCGGCCAGAACCGCGCTGGGTGGCTGCCACCGCATTACATCCAGACAAGTTGCCAATGATCTACGCCGGTGTCGAACACCGGGCCTGGATTGTCACCATCGAGGCTGCCCTGCGGGGTGATTGTCACGCGCAGCCGCTTGACGTCCACCATTGCCGCTTTGGTGCCTGGCTGGATGTTGAACGGCAGACTGGACGAAGCGGGCAGCAGCATTTTCAGTCCATCGATGCCTTGCACCGCCAGGTCCATGCGCTGGCGGATGAACTTCTCGAACACCGCAGCCAAGGCCAAACCTCGCTCGCACTGGAGAGGATGGGTGAACTGTACAATCTGCGAGATATGCTGTTAGAGCAATTGCAAGCGCTGATTGCACCCGGCTGAGCGTGCCAGAACAAATACGTCCGGCTTGGCGTCAGGGACACCTGCTTGTCTGTTTCGAACCTTGGGTGGATGCTCAGACAGGCCGCGAGGCCCGTGAGGTGCTACATGCATGCGTTCGGCAGTCGTCTCGAAACGTGTCAGCGGACAGGCTTCAATAAACCCCCAGAAGCTGCATTCGTGGTCAAAAATATGAAACCCATGTTGCAAGATCAAGCCCGAACTGTCGAAGTTAGGGCGATCCGGCAGGGGCATTACTAGCCGGGGAACTGGTGCTTGCCGATTTCCAGCTTGTCAAAGTTGGGGTGAGTCATGCTGGCGGGACTTGATGTTGAGGAAAATCACGAAACCACCATGCTATCCGTGATAGGCAGCCTTCAGTTTTGGCTTTCTGGTGAAGCTGTTTCCGTTGCCGAGCCTGCTGCTTCGTCGCTAAACCGTTCCATGATGCGCAGCACTTCTGACGAGCGTTCCAGAAACAGATGCGCAAGCTCCGGGTCGAAATGCGTGGCGGCCTTTTCCCGTATGTACTCAAAAGCTTTTTCTGTCAGCCAGTTTTGTTTATAAGGCCGCCTGGAGGCCAGGGCGTCAAACACGTCGACAATGGCGACGATTCTGCCAGAGATGGGTATGGCATCTCCCTTCAAGCCGAGTGGGTAGCCGCTCCCATCCCATTTCTCGTGGTGGCTGAGTGCCAGTTCGCGAGCCATCATGAGCAGGGCGGAATCGTGTTCGCCGATGATTTCCGCTCCGATAGCGGGGTGCGTTTTGATCACCTCGAATTCTTCAAGCGTAAGTTTTCCCGGTTTGAGCAGCACTCTGTCGGGTATGCCGATCTTGCCGACATCGTGCATCATGGAAGCGTGCATGAGCAGTTTTGCACGTGCGTCCGTAAAGCCCGCAGCCAGAGCGAGCATCTGGCTGAAGTGGCCTACGCGCATGATATGCTGCCCGGTTTCGTTGTCGCGATACTCCGCCGCTCGACCGAGTTGCGTGATGATGGCAAAGCGTGTTTCTTCCAGTTGCTGGTTGCTATTCTCGAGCGCCGCTGTCCGTTCCCTGACCAATCCTTCCAGATGCCGCTGCTGATCGTATAGCGCAAGGTGCGTCATGACCCGCGCCCTGACAACAGGGGGGCTGACCGGTTTGGTGATGTAGTCGACGGCACCGATTTCAAAACCGCGGGTTTCGGCTTCGACGTCGCCCATCGCAGTCACGAAAATGACCGGCACATGCCGGGTGGATTCGTTTTCCTTGAGCTGACGGCAGACTTCATAGCCATCCATGACGGGCATCATGACATCCAGCAGGACCAGGTCGGGTGGGGATGCGTTCGCGATTTTCAGCGCAAGTTCGCCATTGGTGGCGATTCTAAGCGTGTAATCCTGTGCCAGAATACCGCGGAGCACGTCGATATTCTCCGGCATGTCGTCCACGATCAATACCACAGGTTTTGAACTATTCGTCATGTTTGTTGCTCAGTCAGTGCCGACAAGACGGATTGTGCCTCATTGAGCGCTTGTTCATAAGCATAGTTCGACATATGTTTCTCCAGCGCCGTGAACTTCAGGGCCAGGTCCGTGCCTTGAAGCATTTGCCGGATTTCCAGCATGGTGTCGTTTGATTCTCCGTCAAATTGTTTCAACTGGCTAATCAGGCGCGTCAGATGGGTTAGCAGGACGCTCTTGTCCGGCGCATTCGCGATATTCGGTGCGGCGCCACTTTGATGCTTCAGATAGGCCTCGGCAGCCCTTATGGCTTGTGCCAGATCGTTGGACACAGCCTGGAACAGTGGCTCGCATCCCTCAACGCCGCCGCCTTGAACCAGCGCATCTTCCAACTTTCGTGCGGCTTCTGATAGCATCATTGCGCCAACAGTACCCGCCAGCCCATTCAGCGTATGTGACAGTCGGATGGCACCGGCCAAGTCGCCGTCCAGGAGCGCGGCCCGAATGTTATCAACCGCCTGCACCTGGCCGCTCAGGAATTTGGGGAGAATATCGTCATAGAGTTCGACGTCGCCTGCCATCCGTGCAATGGCAGCGCCCGTGTCCAGGCAGGCTGGACGGGCAACCCGAGGTTTCTCTTCTGCCACTGATTTGAGCATGGCGCTTTCGCCATCTGGCCGGGTCCAGCGTCTCAGCGCGGCGTAGAGCAACTCGGGGTCGACCGGTTTGGCGATATGATCGTTCATGCCTGCGGCCAGGCATCTTTCCCGATCCCCCGACATGGCATTGGCTGTCATCGCAAGAATGGGCAAATGGGCGTGGCGTGGGTCTGCCCGAATGGTACGGGTAGCATCGAGGCCATCCATCTCGGGCATTTGCAGGTCCATCAGCACTGCGTCAAAAGTTCTCAGATTAATCATCTCCACAGCTTTCCTGCCGTTATCGACGGTCATAACGGTGGCTCCAGCGCGTTTCAGCAGTTCTTCCGCCAGTTGTTGGTTCAGGTCGTTGTCTTCTGCCAAAAGTACGCGCAGCCCTGACAGTATTGTAGCGGGATTGCCTTGTGCCTGTTTTTTAGGCGCTGCTGTGCCGCCTCCGTGCAGGGTGGTGATCGCGTTGGCAAGGGAAGCGTAGGAAACGGGTTTGCTCAGCGTGCCATCCACGAGATCTGCCTTGGCAACGGCATGTATATTTTTCTCGTCCCCATAGGCAGTCAACAACAGAATTTGTGGCCGGTGTATCAGGGTCATCTGATGCCTGATCTGCTCAGCCACCTCGAGGCCGTCCATGCCTGGCATTTTCAGGTCCAGAATGATCAGGTCGAAAGGCTGTTTCCTTTGATCCGCAGTCTGGATGGCTTGCAGCGCCTCAGCGCCGTTGCTCGCGCTGCTGGTGGCATGTCCGAGAGATTTTAAAGCGCGGCAAGTGATCAGGCGCGCGCCTTCGTGGTCATCCACCACCAGGACCTTGAGTGTCTGTTGGCTGTGAGGATGAGGCATGGCGGCCTGTTCATTGACGAGGCCGAGACGGGCGGTAAACATAAAACGGCTGCCCACGCCCGGTTCGCTTTCCACCTTGATGCTGCCCCCCATCGTTTCCACCAGGCGCCTGCTGATGGCCAGGCCGAGGCCGGTGCCGCCGAACTTGCGGGTGGTCGAAGCGTCGGCCTGAGTATAGGCATGAAACAGTTTGCCGATTTGTTCTGGTGTAAGGCCGATGCCGGTGTCGCTGACGGTGAAGCGCAGCAGGATGGATTCCGCCTGCTGTTCGAGTGCTTCAATCTTGAGGGCGATCTCGCCTTTTTCTGTGAACTTCACCGCATTGCCAAGCAGGTTGGTGAGTATCTGATTGATCCGCAAAGGGTCACCGATAAGGTGACGGGGGGTGTCAGGCGCCCTGTCGATGAGAAACTCCAGCCCTTTTTCCTCGCTACGAACACTGATGATCGTGGCTACGCTGGCGATCACATCATCGAGATCAAAGCCGATATGTTCGATATCCACCTTGCCGGCCTCGATTTTTGAAAAGTCGAGCACATCGTTGATGATGCGCAGCAGCGTATTGGCTGAACCATGCACCTTTTCGAGGTAGTCCCGCTGTTTGGCATCGAGGTGGGTCTGCAGGCACAGGTGAGAGAGGCCGATAATGGCATTCATCGGGGTGCGGATCTCGTGGCTCATATTCGCCAGGAATTCGCTCTTTGCCTGGTTGGCTGCATCGGCAATGGCTTTTTCGTGGGCCAGGGCTAGGTTTCTTCGTTTCAGCCAGAACTGACGGCGTGCCAAGGTGAGGACATAAGCGAAAAAAATCACCATCAGCGGGAAGAGCAACATGCTTTGCTGCTGGTACAGACGCAGCAGGCCGAAGTTGAGCGCGTAAACCACCCCAATCGTTGTCAGCAGGAGCGAGCCCTCGCCCAGGAAGGGGAAATGGGATTGTCGATAGATGGCAATGAGTGCCGGGAGCAATGAGATCATGAGCAACAAGGCATTCCAGTGCCAGGATTGCGGTTTCAGGACCAGATTATGCCTCAGCGCCTGATTTGCGATCGCCACGAGATAAGTACCGGCCATCCGGCCATGCGGGGTGTTGACGCGGTCCATTAACACCCCTGTGCTGCCGATAAATATGGTCTTGCCTTGTAGGAAATCTTTGTCCAGTTCATGGTTTGGGAGGCCGAGCGCGGCGCCGGCAAGCCGGGAAAAACTCATGGACAGGACCGAATTGGCATTTTTCGGGAAGAACAGGGTGACCGTGCCATGTTCATCAACCGGCCAGCTAAAATCACCAATGCGCAATTGGCCATCGGCAGCCAGGTATTCAAGCGATGGCCTGGTATCGTGGAACAGAGCCGCCAGGGGTAGCGAAGGCAAGTACTTGCCCTTGATTTCGTGAACCAGGGGGATCCGGCGTAAAAGACCATCCTCATCGGTATTCACCGAGACCATGCCGATATGGGCTTGAGCTGCCCCGGGGGCAAACAGTCCTGTGTGTGGCAAGCTTACTGCCGGCCAATGGGTGGCTGGAAGAGGGTTTGATGCCGACCAGGCCAGCGCGCTTAGCTGCATTTGATTCGCGTGGTCGATATCCTGGGCATAATTGAGTGCGCTCGCAGCAAGAATGGTCTTGCCGTTGCGAATCATGGAATGCTGGAAACTGGCATCGCCATCACGGGAGTCGGCAAATAACATGTCGAACGCAACAGCTTCAACGCCCATTTCACTCAGATAATCGAGGATGAGCGCATAGGTGTCCCGCTTGTACGGCCATTCGCCAAAATAGGGCTTGAGTAGATGCAGTGAGGATTCATCGATATCGACGACAAGCGCGTCCTTGAAATAATGCTCCTGAGCGGAGAGTTGCTGTTGGCCATCATTCAGCCAGTGATCGAAGTGCTGAGCAAAAGGCGTGATGGAAACCAGCCAGGCCAGAAAAATGGCGCTAGCGGGAAGCCACACAACGTGAAAGATTTTCTTGGTGATTGGGAGTACTGAAAGACGCACGGGGACCTGTTTTTTGGCAATAGCGGAATGATCAACTTCGCATCGATTTCCAGCCATGAGCGCTACCCCATGGCGATCCGGTTTTCGCTTACATGCTTAACAGAATCGCAGCGGGAATCAGAAGCCACCAAGGTGAGGCGGGTATTTCAACGACTTGCACCTGGCCGAATGGTCCTGCAAATCCGTCCGCATCGATGGTTTTGACGCGCATGAAATAATTTCCGGCGTCCGGGCGTGGCAGGCTGATTTGCGATTCCGCGGTAACAGTGTCCAGCAGCGGATTCTTGAATTCGTTGTCTCGGGCGAACTGGAACTGGTATTTTTCACCATTAACACCCGCTTTCCAGCGGAAGGACAGAGCCTTATCGTCAACCTTGGGTGGCTCCAGTGCAGGGCTGGCCGGGATTTTGCGTTGGGTAAAGGCCTGGGCGTCGCTGTATGGCCCTTGATCTCCATCTGGCATCAGGCTGGCAATTCGCCAGTAATATTGACCGGGCAACAAAGCCAGGGTGTACTCGTTCGTGCCGGTATTACGCTCATCGGACAACAGCCTGGAAAAATCCGCGGCATCCGATACCTGGACGCGATAAGCCTGTGCAATGGAGGATTTTGCCCAGCGGAATATGGCCTTGTCACCGTAAACCTTGCCGCCATCAACTGGTTCATTGATGAAAGGCGGCTCGGGTCGGGCTTTAAGCCTGAAATCATGGTCCGTATTGATGCCTTCCAGGCCGTCGCTGTCGATGGCGCGGACCCTGAGCACATATTTTCCGTCGGGCAAGTCCGCCCACTTGGCCGTGTTTGCAGGGAATATGCCGTCCAGAATTAGGCGGTCAAAAGAGCGGTCGGCGAAGATTTGTGCCCGGTAGTTCTGTGCGCCCGGCACGGCTTGCCACTGAAAGCGCAGGGGAACGCGCTCCAGCAGAAGCGGCATTGTGCCGAGATCCGGCGCCTGCAACAGCGGTTTAGGGAGGCGAGGCGCTTCGCCCGTCTTGGCCAGTGTGCCGAAACCGGCGTTTACTAACACCTGATGACGCTCTCCAGCCGCTGCGACACGGCCTTCCAGCACTTCGCTGCGAGTGGCGCCTGACCCGTCCACTCTGACGCGGAAATCCGTGCCTCGCACCCCAAGATTCAGTGTGGGCGCCTTGATCTCATACTTGGCCCCTGAGCCTTTCTGCGGGGAAACCTGGGTTTCCACGCCGCCTTCGTGCAGCTTCAGCTTGGTATCCGCCATGCCGGTCTTGCCATAGACCAGCAGGGTCGACAGGGTGACCTTGCTGTTTTCCGCTACCAGCAGCCTGGAGCCGTCCACAAATCTTAATGTCAGCGTGCTGCCCGTGTTGGTCATGATTGTATCGCCGACTCGCAGCTGCATGCCCGGTTCAATTCTGGCCGTGCCTTGCCCTGTGTCTGAGAGTTTTTGCGCCTCTCCTTGAACACGCAAAACTTCTGCGAAAGCGGACTCGCGTTTCAGCCAGGCGACGGGAATACGCAGTTTGCTATTGGGTTGCAAGTGCTTGGGGTCGGGTACTTTGTTGAGTTGTTGCAGCTTTTCCCAGCTAGCCGATGGCTCCAGATAGCGATTGGTTAAATCAATCAGTGTGTCGCCCGTGCGAACGGTGTATATCCATTCGGGCTCAGCCGCAGTGGTTTCGCTAATCGTGAAAAACGACAGCATTGAGATAATGGCAAACAGTGTGAAGAGATGACTAATTGATTTCATATTATTTGCCATTGTCATATTTATTGCGATGCGCAGACTTTGAATTTTACCTGCACAAGCCCGACCTGGCTATGTCTTTAAGGCCTGCGCCGGGCCTGAGAGCCGGATAACCTGCCGGCTTCCCTGTTGATTGAGAGACTAAGAAAAGATCATTTCTAGGCTAGCGCCGTTTAGAGTGCAACACTACCCTAGCCGGGGAACTGATGCTTGCCAACGCTGACTCGCTTGGCCTGCAATCCTTCCGCAGCGGCTTCCTCGATGAACTGGACGGCATTGCCGACTTCCAGTTTGTCGAAGCTGGGGGTCACCATGTTTTCGCGGTTGAAATAATATTCCTGGCCATCCGCTGTTTCGATGAAGCCGAAGCCATCCTCGAACATTCTGGCAACATGGCCATGCAGTTCACCCTCATGGGCCTTGACGTCGCCGCGCTGGCGTCGTGCATAATCCTCGAGCTGGCGCTTGGCCGCATCAAAAGCGTCGCGCAGCGCCACGTAGACGTCTTCATGCATGTCGCGATTGACCACCAGTTCGCTGCCGGGCACGGTGATGTCCAGCCTCACGTTGAAGAGGTTGCCCTGGTGCTTGTGCTTGCCCGCAATTTCCACGCTGGCCTTGGTGCCGATGATGTTGGAGTAGAACGACTCCAGTTTTTCCACCTTTTCCCTGATATGCGTTTCCACCGCATCGGATTGGGGCATGTTGCGAAATACAATTTGGAGTTGGCGTTGCATGATTTTACCTCCTTGATTAAACCCTGATTTTGGCCTCGCGGGCCTGCTCGCGCGGGGCAACTTTGGCCAGTTTTGTCAGCGTCTTGGCTGGCCGGCGCCTAACGCTCCCACGCCACGCGCAGCAGGTTCTCCTGCGCGTTGTAGTGGAATTCCAGCTCGCCCTTGTAGGCGTGATGCAGGGCTTCGCCGATGCCGCGCGCGAGGTGGATGCCGGTGGTGGTCACCAGGATGCTGTCGTCCTGATCCTCGATCTTGATGATCCGCTCCAGGGGGTGCTCCGCCTTGGCTTTGGCTTCGTCGTTCCTGATCTGGTGCAGCAACTCATCGCGGTGATCCTTGAAGAACGTGCCGCCTATGGTCACGTAACCGGCCGGGAATTCGTCATGGATGCGATGGCAGGCCGGGCACAGTTCCTCGTGGGCCTGGGCCGGTTTTGCAGCCCATTGCCAGCGCCCCTCGTGAAACACGGCGCCGCATTGCGGGCACAGTGTGGGTTCGGCCGGCTTGTGCTTGAATTTGTAGGTGTCGTGCCGGTATTCCTGGACCAGGCGATCGTGCCGGATGGGTTCAAAACCTGCGAATTGGGTTTTCATCTTGTTCTCCTTTTTTAAAAAGCAAACAATCAATGACGAATGCATCCACTTCTTCTGGTGTGCCTTGCGGCAGGATGGGCAGGAATGGGCGCCTGCTGGCAGGGCCGGTAAGAGCGCTGTTTTTACCCCGGGTAATGGATGCGATGTCCTTTTACATATCTTCCTCTTTCATGGGCAGAAAGGAAATAGCCGTTCTGGCCCTCGAAAGGCATTGTGTTGGAAGTCGAAGACTACATGCAGAAATGATCAAGCCGGCAGCAGGTAAATTTCAATGCGCCTGATCAATCCCGGGCGTAAAGCCAAGCCCGGGTTTTGTGCCCACTATCAGCACACCTTGCTCTGGATGCGGTGCACAGCCGACATCCTGTGTCAGCCAGGCCGAAGTGGCAAGGCCGTGATGCAGGCCATTGTTCAAGGCTGCGGCCAGATGCAATGCGGCAAGGGTGCCAACAGCGCTGTCCACGCTGGTGGTCACCACGCAGGCCATGCCTGCCTTGCGTGCCCATTGCGCCGTTTTCAGCGCAATCTGCAGGCCGCCAAGAAGCATGGGCTTGAGCACCAATCGCTGCACCGGCGCAGCAGAAAGCACTCGCTCCAGATTCGACCCGGACAGGGATTCGTCCAGCGCCAGCGGGATGGCAGTTTGCGCCTGCAGGGCGGCGAGATCAGTCAGATCGGGCTGCGCCAGCGGTTCTTCCAGCATCTCCAGCGGCAGGCCGGCCATGCCTGATATAAAGCGCTGCGCATCCGAAATGCTCCAGGCACGATTGGCATCCAGGCGCAGCACGATGCCTGTTGGCAGGTCCGCTGACAGTTGCCGCAGCATGGCCAGTTCATGATCGACGGGTGCCATCCCGACTTTCAGTTTAAGCACCTCAAAACCCTCAGCGATGGCGGCCTGAGCACGTTGTGGCAAACCCGCATTCAGGGCGCCCAGGGCGGCGTTGCAGCGTACCCGCTGCGCTGCGTCGTGCGCCAGCCAGTGTGCCAGGGGCAGCCCGGCTTGCTGCGCAGCCAGGTCGCTGAGCGCCACATCGGCCGCGCAGCGCACCGCAGGGTGCAGGCGGGCAGCGTTCAAGCATTGCCGGGCCGTATCCAGGTCCAGGCCGCTCAACGCCTGAGCCAGTGATTCCAGTTCTCCCGCCGCATCGTGCTCCGGCAGGGGGGCGCAATCCCCCCAGCCAGCCAGACCTGCATCTGTTTCCAGCCGCAGCAGCCAGCCGTTTCGCGTGGCGAAACCGCCTTGCGCGCTGGTCCACGCCGCGCGCAGCGGCAGGCGATAGGGGATGATCCGGCTAGCGCGTATCCGCACCGGAGGGCTCCGGGCTGGCAAGTGCCGCCTGCAAGGCCTTTTCCAGGCGCGCGGCGCTCATCAGGCCACGCCGTGTGTCGACAATTTTCCCCTGTGCGTCGAGCACCAGGGTAAAGGGCAGGCCGGCCATCTGATTGCCGAGTTTCTGCATTAGCGCGATCCCTTTCTCCTTGCCGGTCACCAGGGGGTAGTTGATGTTGTAGGCGCGGGCAAATTCCTGCACCAGCTCACTGTTATCTTCCACCGCGATGCCAAGAAAAACCACACCGCGCTCGCGGTATAGCTCCTGCGCTTCAACCAGATCCGGGATTTCCTTGCGGCAGGGCGGGCACCAGGTGGCCCAGAAATTGATGACTGCCACCTTGCCTTTGAATTGTTTCAGCGCCCGCGGCTGACCCGTCAGATCGTTGAAGTCCGCCTGGTAGAGGTGGGTTGATGAAACCTCATCCGCTGCCTGGACGCCGTGTGCCAGGCACAGGGCCAGCAGCAAAAAGATCATTTTTTTCATAACAGGATACCTATGCTTAACAGGACGCCAAACAGCAGTTGCAACTGCGCTGTCTGGGCCAGGATGTGGTTGAACCCGGGCCCTACCGGCTCGGTGGCGAAGCGGTGCAGCAAACGCATTGCCCATGGCAGGGAAAGGTAGGGCAAGGCTGCACCCCATTTCGACATGCCCGTCAGGACATACAGCACGGGCAGCAGCAGATAGGGCAGAAACAGCAGCAGGCCGTATTCGACCTGGCTGCGCTCACGCCCCAGGCGCACTGCCAGGGTGTTTTTGCCGATCTTGCGGTCGTTGTCTAGATCGCGATAGTTGTTGACCACGATCACCGCCGCCGCCTGCATGCCCAGCATGGAAGCGACAATGAATACGGACCAGTCGAGGCGGAAGGTTTGCAGGTAGAAGCTCCCCATCACCGCCCCGAGCCCGAAAAAGAGGTACACGAAAACCTCGCCCAGGCCGGTGTAGGCGAGCGGGCGGGGGCCGCCGGTATAAGCCCAGCCGGAAGCCAGGGCCGCCAGTCCGAGAGCCACGATCGGCCAGCCGCCATGCCAGGCGAGATAAACGCCGCAGGCCAGGGCCAGCGCAAAGCAGGCGATCGCCGCCATCTCGGCCTGGCGCGCGGAGAGCCAGCCGGAAGCCACTGCCCGTGCCGGGCCGAGCCGCCCTGGCGCATCCGCGCCGCGCAAGAAATCTGCCGCATCATTGTGCAGGTTGGTGCCGATCTGGATCAGGAGCGCCGCGACCAGCGCCATGATGGCGGGCAGCCATAACACCATGGCCGTTTCCTGCCAGGCCAGCGCGGTACCAGCCAGCACCGGCGCCACGGAAACAGACAGTGTCTTGGGCCGCGCCGCCAACAGCCAGGCGTGGAGGGCCGAGGGCCGGGAGGTGAGGGCGGGATGGCTCATGGCCGGCGCGGAAACTTGCTGAAATCCGGCGGGCGCTTTTCCAGCCAGGCATTGCGGCCTTCCTGGCCTTCCGGGGTCATGTAGTAGAGAGCGGTGGCGTTGCCTGCCAGTTCCTGGATGCCCGCCAGGCCGTCGGTGTCGGCGTTGAAGGCGGCTTTCAGCATGCGCAGGGCGGTGGGCGAGAGTTGCAGCATCTCCTTGCACCATTTGACGGTTTCGGCCTCCAGTCCGGCCAGCGGCACCACCGCATTCACCAGCCCCATTTCCAGCGCCTGATGGGCATCGTATTGGCGGCACAGGAACCAGATTTCCTTGGCTTTTTTCAGGCCCACCGCGCGCGCCAGCAGGCCGGCGCCGAGGCCCGCATCGAAACTGCCCACGCGCGGCCCGGTCTGGCCGAAGCGGGCGTTGTCGGCGGCGATGGTGAGGTCGCATACCAGGTGCAGCACGTGGCCGCCGCCGATGGCGTAGCCCGCCACCATCGCCACCACGGGCTTGGGGCAACGGCGGATCTGCATCTGCAAATCCAGCACGTTGAGATGTGGTGTGCCCCCGTCATCGTGGTAGCCGCCATCGTCGCCGCGCACCTTCTGGTCGCCGCCGGAACAGAAAGCCATGTCGCCCGCGCCGGTGAGGATGATGGCGCCGATTTCAGGGTCGAGATGCGCCTGCTGGAAGGCCTGCATCAGTTCCTGCACGGTCTGCGGGCGGAAAGCGTTGCGCACTTCGGGGCGGTTGATAGTGATGCGCGCGATCCCTTGCGCCTGGTGGTAGAGAATGTCCTGAAAGCTGCCTGCTATCTGCCAATCCATGTTCATGCCCGATTGTTCTTGAAAGTGGAAATTATGTCACGAAGCAGACCACTAATAGCTAGTCAACATGAAACGCCGCCATCGTAGGTCGGGTTTCAACCCGACACGTCGGGCTAAAGCCCGACCTACATTCCTGAAATTCAACGTGACTGACTGTTAGCGCGTCAGTTGCGCATACAGCATCGGCAGTTCGCGCGGCAGTTCTTCCGGCTTGCGGATCACCACGTAGCCGTTGACGCCGAACAGGTGCGGCAGGTAGCTGCTGCCTTTTTCGTCGATGGTGACGCAGAAGGGGCGCAGGCCCATCTGGCGCGCCTCGTGGATGGCGACGCGGGTGTCTTCCACGCCATAGCGGCCTTCGTACTGGTCGAGGTCGTTGGGTTTGCCGTCGGTAAGAATCAGCAACAGTCGCTGCGTTGCAGCCTGTTTGGCGAGCAATTGGCTGGAATGGCGGATGGCGGCGCCCATGCGGGTGTAGAAGCCGGGCTTGATGGCCTGGATGCGGCCGCGCACTTCGGCATTGTATTTGTGCTCGAATTCCTTGAGCACGTGAAAGCGGATGTTTTCGCGCTTGAGCGAGGAGAAGCCATAGAGCGCGAAACGGTCGCCCGTGGCCGAAAGCGCCTCGGAAAACAGGAACAGGGTGTCGCGGATGACATCGATGACGCGGGCGTGATCGCTGGCGTAGGCATCGGTGGAAAGCGACAGGTCTGCCAGCAGCAGGCAGGCAAGATCGCGGTCGCGGTATTGGTGCGCCTTGTACAGCCCCTGCTCGCGGGCCTGCAAGCCGCCGATGCGGTCGGCGCTGAATTGTATGCAGGCGTCGAGGTCGAGCTCGGTGCCGTCGAATTGCCCCTTGAGCCATACCTTGGCAGGGGCCAGCGCCTCGAACTGGCTGCGCAGGCGGCGTGCAGTGGCGCCGAGATGCGCCGGGAGCGGAAGCGGCTCGGCGTTGCGTGCCACCATGGGTTGCAAGCGGCAGTGTCCGGGCTGCATGAGGCGCTTTTTATAATGCCATTCCGGCAACAGGATGCCGCCGCCGAGCGGCTGGTCATCCGCTTGCTCGGAAGGCAGATCCAGATCGAAGCGCAGCCGTGAGGCGGTGGTCTTGCCGTCCTGCGCCACGGAGAGGGTGTCCAGATCCTCGGCTGCGCGCTCGTCGGGCGCTTCATCTTCCTCGGTGGGGCGGTTGATCTTGATGTATTCGGCCCAGCTGAAAATGCTCTCGGCGCGGAAAAACATCATGAAGCCATCTTTTCCGTCCGGCATTTCGACCCGCTCCGCCTTGTAGCGGCGGTCTTTTTCGCTTTTCTTGCTCTCGCCGCCCTCATGGCTTTCGGGTTCTTTGCTGCTGCCGCCGCTGGCGGGCGGGGTGGCGGGCGGGGTGGGGTGGAGCCACAGGTGAACAGGTTGAGGCGGGCGTTTTGCGCGCGGCATGCCTTCCACGCTGCCGGGGTGCTCAAGCGCCGCACGGATGGCTGTCTCCTGTTCGCGTTCGCCCTGCGGCAGGCGCTCAGGTCGCGGACGCAGGGCCAGCACGGCTTCGACCAGGCGGCGGTAACGGGGCGCCAGGCCGGGAAAGCGCGCCAGCACATCCAGCGTGGCTTGCTGGTTACGGCGCAGCCAGGACTGGGCCGGGTCGGATTCGGTGGCGGCGAGAGCAATCAGCCAGAGATACAAGTCGCGGTTCAGCCCGCGCTGGGGGAAAAGGTCGATGGCCGTGGGCAGGTTCAGGGTTTCCCCATCCAGCCAGGTCAGCTCGGCTTTGGTGTTGCTGCCGGCGATGCGCTGCAGCAGGCTGCGCTTCGCGCCGTGTTCGGTCGCGGTCGCGGATTTGACGGCCAGTCCGCTGTCGCCACCCCAGGCGCGGAACACGATGCCGGCGGTCTTGCTGATTTGCTCCAGCGTGACCGCCTCCTGGGGGTAGCGCTTGTCCGCCGCGCCGGTAATGAGTTTGTGCCACAGGGCACCGACCTGTTCTTCCATTTTATCCAGCAGCTAGTGTGTAGTGGAGGGCACAGTTTAGCGGATACGGTTTGTGGCGCCTTGCTTTGCATCAAGGGCAGGCGGTTGCGGCGGCTACGCGCCCGCTTCACCCTCCGGCCAGTCCTTGATGTAGCGCTTGAGCAGCTTGTTTTCGAATTCCACATTGCTCAAGGCGGAACGGGCGACATCGTAAAAGGAAATAATCCCCATCAGTCCGTTTTCATCCACCACCGGCAAGTGGCTGATGTGATTTTCGGTCATCACTTGCCTCACCTGGTCGACGGAATCCTCCGGATGGCCGACGATGGGGGAGACGACCATCACATCGCGCACCAGGGTGTCGCACAGGTTGCATTTGGCCTTGCTCAGTCCGCGCACCAGGTGGCGGTCGGTGAGCAGGCCGATCATTTTGCCATCCTCTTTTACCACCAGGGAACCGATGTCGTGCCGGGTCATGAGCGCAACAGCCTCATGGACGAATTGGTCGGGAGCGATGCTGTAGACCTCGACACTTTTCTTTGCAGCCAGAATTTCGCGAATACTCATGGTTCAACTCTCCGGTAATGGTCATTGAATCATGCCGAATATTCAGGTATGAAGCAACGAACCCCTCGAAATAACCGGGATTCTTGCCGCTGGTTTTTTGAGTTTTTAAATCACGGAAACGTCCGATAGGCATGCTGTCAGGACTTCCCGTGCCGATTATGTTGTATTGTCTGTTTTTTTGATTAATTGGCAATGAGCCAAAGGTTGTGCCCGCGTGAGTGATTATCCTGTTGTTGACTGGTCCGAGGCGGACGAGAGCCGCTCCGCACGCTGGCGTTCGGAGAGCGGGGCGCCGCCGCCCAAGCGGATCGTGGTCGCCGATGACCGCATGACGGCGGATGCGGCCTATCGCCAGGCCGCTGAGGGCACCGCGCTGCTGTGGCGGGGGGATTTCCAGAATGCGCGCCAGCTGCTGCAGGCGATGGCGCGCCGCATCGACCGCAAAGCGCGCAAGCCTGCCTCGTCGCCGGCCGAGGCATTCCATTTTCATCGCCAGTTCCAGTCCCGGCGCGCGCGCATACTGGGGATGCTGTTGCTGCCCCTGGAGGCGGATTACGGCATTCCCCTGAGGCGCGCGCCCGATGTGCGGCAGGCTTGCACGGAGGCCTATGGTGCGGACGGGGTTCCCTCGGTAGTCTCGCTGCGCGAGGTGCTGGGCTTGATCGGTGCGCATGAGTGGCGCAAGACAGGCGTTGAAATCCCGGCGCTGGGCGGGCGCATCTATCCGCACTACGGCGTCTTCTCGCCGGTCCGCGGCGAGTATGTGGGGCTGGTGGCCGAGGCGCCGCTGCCTTCGCTGGAACTGGCCTTCGATATTGGCGCGGGAACGGGCGTGCTGGCCGCGGTGCTGGCCAAGCGAGGGGTGAAGCGCGTGGTCGCCACCGACCAGGACCCGCGCGCATTGGCGTGCGCACGCGAGAACATCGAGCGGCTCGGCCTGACGGCGCAGGTGGAGATCGTCCAGGCTCATCTTTTCCCGGAAGGGCGCGCCCCGCTCGTCGTCTGCAACCCGCCGTGGCTGCCGGCGCGCGCGAATTCGCCCATCGAGCATGCGATTTACGACCCGGAAAGCCGCATGCTGAAGGGCTTTCTGGCCGGCTTGGCCGATCATCTCGAGCCGGGAGGCGAGGGCTGGCTGATCCTGTCGGATCTGGCCGAGCACCTGGGGCTGCGCTCCAGGGAAGAGTTGCTTGCCGCTTTCGACGAAAACGGCTTGAAAGTGGTGGGGCGGATGGATGTGAAGCCGGTTCATCCCCGCGCCACGGATAAAACCGATCCGCTCCACGCCGCGCGCGCGGCCGAGCTGACTTCACTGTGGCGTCTCGCGGCGCGTTGAGCGGCGGAAATGTTAACGTGAAACAGTATTGTGAAGCGTGAATTCACTCGCTGCGCTTTGTTTGTGAAGCGTGAAATGTAAAAACATCCATTGAGCGTGCGCTTCGTGCCCGGATATCATCGGATATTGCATTTCACGCTTCACAGCAAGGGCGAAGCCCAAGCGGTTTCACATTTCACTGCCGTTAGGGTAATCAATGTACAAAATGCATAGTCAAAGGAAATGAAGCAATGAATACCAGACGCCATCTGTTTACCTCCGAATCCGTTTCGGAAGGCCATCCGGACAAGATCGCCGACCAGATATCGGACGCCATCCTGGATGCCTTCCTGGCCGAGGAACCCGAGGCCAAGGTGGCCTGCGAAACCTTCGTGGCCGATAACCTGGTGGTGATTGCCGGCGAGTTCAAAACGCTGCGCAAGGAACTGTTCAGCGAGATCCGGGAACGCGCCGAGGAGATCGCACGCCAGGTGCTGCGCGATATCGGTTATCGCGATGCCGGAACCGGCATCGACCCGAACACTTGCGAAGTGCAGGTGCGCTTCAATCATCAGTCCATCCAGATTCACAAGGGGATCACGCTGGCGGGCGGCGATATCGGCGCCGGTGACCAGGGGTTGATGTTCGGCTATGCCTGCGACGAGACCCCGGACCTGATGCCTTACCCGGTCTGGCTGGCGCATCGCCTGGTGCAAAAACAGGCCGAACTGCGCAAATCGGGAGCCTTGCCGTGGTTGCGTCCCGATGCCAAGAGCCAGGTGACGGTCGCCTACGAAGGGCATCGCGTGGCGGGTATCGAGAACGTGGTCATTTCCACGCAGATCGAGCGCGATCTCGACCCCGCCTGGGTGACGCAGGAAATCACGCGTGAAATCATCGACCCGCTGGTGCCGATGGAGCTTCGTACAGAGGGGTTCAAGCTGTGGGTCAATCCCGCCGGCCCGTTCGAAATCGGCGGCCCCAATGGGGACACCGGCCTTACCGGGCGCAAGATCATCGTCGATACCTATGGCGGCTCCTGCCCTCACGGCGGCGGTGCATTCTCGGGAAAAGACCCGACCAAGGTGGATCGTTCGGCGGCCTATATGGCCCGCTATATCGCCAAGAATCTGGTTGCGGCGGGCTATGCCAGGCGTTGCCTGGTGCAGCTGGCTTACGCCATCGGCGTGGCGGAACCGGTTTCCCTGCTGATCGAAACCTACGGCACCGGAACTGTGCCGGACAATAAGCTGGAAGCGATGGTGCGCGGCACTTTCAAGCTGACGCCGCGCGGCATTATCGACAGTCTCGATCTGCGCCGGCCCATTTATCGGCAGACCGCTGCCTATGGCCATTTCGGGCGGGCCGAGCCGGATTTCACCTGGGAGCGCGTTGATCAGGCCCAGAAACTGGCAACGTGCGATTAAGCCAGCAGTTTTTGCTACTTGATTGCCGAATGGCGTGGAGAGCGAGTAGGGTACAGGGTAATTTCTAGTGATGGAGGGGCATATGGACATCTGGCCGGAATTATTCCCTGTATTGCATGCGTACATTCCCGCCTTGGCGGCCATCGTGATTATCGCTCTGCTGCTTTGGGGCATGGACTGGCTGCTGCTTGGCCGCCGCCCCGAGCTGGGGGCGGAACTGCGCCTGCCTCGCCAGCTCATCATGCTGTTGCTTGCCTTGTCTGGCGTGCTGGTCGTGCTTCTGCTCATTCCGATGTCGGATGCGACGCGCGGTCAGGTGCTGAGCCTGTTTGGCCTGCTTGTGACCGGCGTGGTCGCGCTTTCTTCGACCACTTTCGTTGCGAACGCCATGGCGGGACTCATGCTGCGCAATGTGGGCAGCTTCCGCTCGGGGGATTTCATCCGCGTCGGCGATCAGTTCGGCCGGGTGACGGAAAGAGGGCTTTTCCACACCGAAATCCAGACCGAAGAGCGCGAATTGACAAGCTTGCCGAACCTTTACCTGATCAACAATCCGGTGACGGTGGTGCGCACCTCCGGCACCATCGTTTCCGCCACGCTGTCGCTCGGCTACGACATCTCCCGCAAACGCATTGAGGCCTTGCTGAAAAAAGCGGCGGAAGAGGCCGGGCTGGAAGAACCCTTCGTTCAGGTCAGGAATCTGGGGGATTTCTCGGTTTCATACCGGATTGCGGGCTTTCTCGCCGAGATCAAACAACTCCTGACCGCAAGGTCGAATCTGCAAAAAAGCATACTGGACGTGCTGCACGCGGATGGCATCGAGATCGTTTCTCCCGCGTTCATGAATCAGAGGCCTCTGCCGGAGGGGCGCAGGGTGATCCCAGAGGCGGGTTCCGCGGAAATGGAAACGCAGCAAGCGGTTGCGGAGGAAGAGCCGGAAGCGTTGATTTTCGACAAGGCAGAGGAAGCGGAAAAACAGGAAATGGAGCGCATCGAGCTTACGGGCCTCAAGCAGCAACTGGAGGAATTCGAGAAGCTCAAGGGCGCGGCGGCGGAATCGGAGCAAACCCGGATCGATGCCGAAATCGATGAGGTCAGGCTGCGCCTGGAAACGCTTTCACAGCAATTGGATAAGCCTGAAAATACTTCCTCCTGAATCTCGGGTGGCCTGCCTGGGCGTTGCCATCATGCAAATGCGTGCTTCGTGAGTGAGTTTGCTATTGAGCACCATTGCGGGATGCGGCCCCGTAAGGTTTGGGCGCTGTCCCGAAAAACTCGCGCATCAAAAAATCTTCCAGTCCCTCATTGTCCTCCAGGCGTGCGGACAGGACGATTACGCGCTCCAGGCGTTGCGATTCCCAGTTGAAATTGCCTTTGTAATACTTGCGAATCAGCGTAATCATGCTGCGCACGATGGCGCGCTCCACATCCCCATTGGGTCCGGCATCGACCTCGATCAATTCGCGCCGCGAGTTGCTTGAATTTGCAGTCCAGCCGCGAAACGAATATTTGGCACTCCGGACACCCATGCTGACAATTTGAAATACACCGTTCGTGCCTTGCGGCTGGAGATTGCGCTGGATGTTCGCCATCCTGACCTCGTCGGCCGAGGGCGCGCGCTCGCGCGCGCTGGCTTGTGCATTTTCGCGCCCGGCGGACATCTCGGCGGCGCGGCGGCGCTCTCTGGCGGCATTCACGTACGCCATCAAGTCAGTTGGCGGTGCTAAAGCCGGCGCAGGCGTGGGGTCGGCGGGTGTATCGGGCGGGGCTGCCGGAATGTCGGCACGGGGTGGGGCATCAGGGCGGAGGGGTGTCCTGGGTTTGCTCGCTTGCCTGGGCAGGGCTCTGGGCTGAGCTTCCGGCCGCCTGGGGGCGGTCTCGGGCAATTCCACAAAGCTGGCCTCTATGGGTGCGGGTGCGGCCATTTCGACCTTGGGCGCGTTCAGGGAATGGCCGAATTTCCACATGATTGCCAGCCAGATGATGAGCGCCAGCGGTATCGGCCACCACAGCCTGATCTCCCTTGAGCGGAGATCAGGCACATGGACGCGCACGATCTCGCCGCAATGGCTGCATATGGCGTGCCGAATCTCCCCGGAACGGAAATCTGGCGCGCCTAGGAGCCTGTCGGGCTTAAAGGAAATCGGCTGCAAATTCGCCTGGCCGGTCCATATTTCGCCGCTTTTTTGGGCAATAGAACGACTATTGCCCTGCAAAACCGGCGAAATCTGTCCTCGCCCAGCCAAATTTTCGCTTCGATTCTTCAAGTCCGACAGGCTCCTAGGGCATCACTCATGCTTTACCGCGATCAGGAAATTCCTGGCGCCTGCCGCGCGGGCCTGCAGCATCGCCTGCACCACGATGCCCTGCGGCGCCGCATTATCCGCCGACACGATTACGCCAGGTTGCGCATCGCTCAGCAGCGGCGCTAGCGTGGCGGCCAGGGTTTGCAGGCTCACCTCTTTCCGGTTGACATAGATTTTGCTGTCGGCGGTCAGCGTCAGGGTGACCGGCGTATCCGTCTTGAGTTTTTCGGCTTTCCCCTGGGGCAGGTTCACTTGCAGCGAATCGAGGTTCTGCATTGCCAGCGAAGACAGCATGAAGGTTGCCAGCAGGAAGAACATCACATCGATCATCGGGATGATTTCGATGCGCCCCTTGCGAGACGCCCTGGATTTACGCAGCTTCATGGGCGTTGCCTTGGTCCAGGCGGATGTGGTCAATCAGGCGCGTGCCGAGGCGTTCCATTTCGTCCATCGTTTGCGCTTGCACACGCGAGAAGTAATTGAATCCAAACAGCGCGATCAGCGCGATCAGCAGGCCGACTGCCGTTGCAATGAGTGCCTGGGCCACGCCCCCCGTCACTCCGGTGGGGTTCACGACACCGCTTCCGCCGATAATCTTGAAGGCGTCCATCATTCCGTCAATGGTTCCCATGAGCCCGAGCAGGGGCGCGGCGGTGACAATGGTTTCCAGTATCCACAGCCTGCGCGCAAGGGAAGTTTCGATCAGCTGGGCTTCGTCCGCAGCCCGGGACTCGGTCCACCATGCGGGATGGCGCCGGTTGGCGATGACTACCTCGAAAAAGCGCCTGAAGTAGTGGCGCTCATGCAGGCCGTAAAGCCTTTTTTCCATCTCTTCCCAGGGGAAGCCATAGGTCTCGACGAGCTTGAGCAAGTCCAGCGGCAGGCGGGCATAACGCCAATAGATGAATGCCTTCTCGATCATAATGGCCAGGGCAATGACCGCCATTAACGACAGCGGCAGGATGATCATCCCGCCGAGTTTTATGGCGATCCAGGTTTCATGCAGGTCTTGCATTGTTATCTCCGAAATGGGGATTGTAAGGGCGATGCGGGGCACGTGGCCGGGGAACGGCATGCGCTTGAGATCCGCCTGCAGATTCCAGGCGGATAGTCTCTCTTGAGAAAAGTGAGCTTTAGCCGAGCGCAGCTCTAAACGACTTTGATCTCAAATGAAAGGCGCGCATCAGGGCGATGCACATCATACCTGTTGTCATCGCTGGAAGGAAAAAATGGAGGGGCGGAGCGTTGTTTTTCCAGATGTGCCGTGTCCCCAACGGGCAAGCTCATCTGCGCTGCAATGCGCGCGCCGCGATTGCAGTGATCGCCACCCAAACCAGCGTTCGCAAGCTCATGGCGATCACCGTACGCAGCTCGTAGGCTCCGCCGGAATAGATATGCACGCCGAAAGCCGCGAACGTGAGTATTGTCGCCGCGGCAATGGCAGCGGCCATCCACACCGCCCAGCGTTGCCGCAGCCACAGCCCGATTCCAGCGGCGGTATAGGCGAAACCTGCCAGAAAATTAAACCACAGCACGAACGGTACATAGTTGCCGGCCGCGGTGCGCGCCGCCTCGTCGCCGAACAGGATGGCGCCGCCCGCCTTGATGGTCAGCAAACCGAATCCAACCGCAAGCAGGGCGATCGACCAGATTCGGAGTCCGCGCTGTTGTGTGGAAATGTTCATGGAGTCACTCCTGTGTTGTTTATGTGAAGGTTGATTACCTGGCAGCTTCACGCTTGCCGTGGAAGTGTTCCACGAATCTTAATAGGCGACCAGATTCGAGCCGCTTGCACCCACGGCAGCATAGCCGTGGTTTCCATAGGTAACGGCATACAGACTGGCGTTGCCCGTTGATGGCATCGCCCAGTTGATGCCGTCAGGACTGGTGTAGATGGCGCCACCGTTGCCTGCCGCAATAAATTGACTGCCATGAACAAGGGCGTTGAACGCTGGACTGGATGCTATCGGGGTTTGCGACGTCCAGGTTACGCCATCCGTGCTGGTAATCAGGGCACCTGCATCGCCGATGGCCACAAAAATGCCCGCGCCGTAGGCGACCCCCTTCAGGTCGAGCGTGGTTTGCGAAGTGGCGCCTTGCCAGGCGATTCCATCGCTACTGGTCTGCAACGTGCCTCCCGCGCCGACTGCCACATACAAGCCGTTTCCATACGTAACGCCATACAGGTGGCTGGATGTGCCGGGATACCGTGCTGTCCAGTTCGCGCCGTCATCGCTGGTGATGAGCGTGCCGTTTGCGCCCACGGCCAGGTACAGGCTGCCATTGTAGGCCAGGGCATAAAGATCGTTGCTTGTATTGGTAAGCGCTTGAGTCCAGGTTTTCAGTTCGTCGTCACTGCGCAACATGACCCCGCCCGCACCCGCAGCCAGGTAGCTGGTATTTCCACTGCCATAAACAGCCGCGTTGAGATCGGCGGAAATGACGCTGTTCAGTGCTGCCCAGGCAATCCCGTCGGCACTCGAAAACATTGTGCCGCCGCGGCCTACCGCGAGAAAGGTTGTTCCGAAAGTTACGCCATGCAGATCATTCTGGCCGAGGGCGGCGCCCGCTTTCCAGGTGGTGCCCGCGAGTCTTGGCACAGCCGAGACCGAGGCGCTGCCAAGTCCACCGGGTCCGCCATCAATCCTGCCGTTGATGGTGAAGGAGTACGTCGTGCCGTTATTCAGCCCGGACACGACCTGGGGCGAGACAGCGGACATGATGGTCTTGCACTCGGGCAGGGAGCTACAGCTTTCCGGCGTGACGCTGTCGCCAGCAGCACTAAATAGCCAATATTGCACGCCCGGCTCCATGTCCCATGTCAGGGTGACGCTGCCGTCACCGGGAGCTACCTTGACCCCCGCCGGGGGCGGCGCCGAGCTGCCGGTTTCACAACTGGAAAGGAGCAGCACGGTGGCAAGCGACAGAAGAAGGGATGCGAAAAATTGTTTCATGCTATTCCTGTTGGTTGATGTAGGTACATGTCAGGCAAGGTTCACGATGCAATCTGCAACCAGGCCGGCGTCCATTTTCTTGCTTTCATTTTGACGTATAGCGTGGTGGCATCTTGCCAGCGCAAGTAGCGGCTGCGTCTTCTTTCCTGCAGCAGGCGCATTTCATGCCTGATATCCAAATCTTCGATTTTTTTGGCAAACAAGCGCGTGGCGTAATCGTACAGTTCCATATCCAGCGCATTGAATTTCTCGATGAGTCTCAAGGTTTTTGCGGGGATTTCACTCTGCCCGGGCTTCCACTTCGCCACATTGATCGATGGGTAATTTTTAATCGGCCAGCCAAATATTCTGCTCATCAAAAGATAGGTTTCGTCATAGCGCTCGGTAATTCCCACCAGGGCGAAATCTCTTGCGATATTTGTTTTGGCCTGTGCCAGCACTTCCGTGGAACATTCGCCGAATTTGACCCCCGCCGCCATGCCCGACAGTTTTCTGGTCTGCCCATTCTCCATTTCTTCCAGCTTGCAGTTTGCGACCCAGTCGTAGAGACTGGAATGCATGGCAAGTTCATGCCGAGGATCGTTCTCGGTGCGTCTGACATAGTAGAAATGAGATATCACCCTCTCAACCGGGTGGCGCATCAACGTAACATAAGCCGAGTCAGCAGGAAGCAGGTCACGCAGCCCATAATCCATGTGGCCGTAAATCGCTTTCAAGCGGTCCTTTCTGGCCCGGGGAAGGTTCTTGTATGTCTCAATGGATTCTGCCGCCGGGTTGATCTTGTGCAGTTCAGAAGGCCTGTAAATTTCCCTGATCATGGAATAGAAAGTCATGCCCCCTGTTTTGGGGATATGTACAAACACAATGGGGCTGCCGGACTTTTCGCGCTTTGTTTTGCATAACAATGATGCGTGAACAAATTCGTTCATTCGGTTAATTTCTTTCTCAATATTCTGATATTTTTCGGACATTCGTCTTTAGACGATTGGGCGTGTCACGCCACGGTTGAAAGCGTGCCGCCGCTGGTTTTTCCGTCTTGACTGAATGCGCCGTAAGCTGCCGCCAGCTCCATTATTCGAGCCATTACCCCGGCATCGCCATTCCGCGCATCGCTTGAGGAGGGCAGGGTAGTTTCGTTTGCTGATTGGTAAGCCATGGCTTCCTGCGCGCTGATTCTTCCATCCTGGTTGGCGTCCGCCGCGTCGAAATTCTGGGCCAGGTTGCTGAGCACCTGCGCTGCACCGCCAGTGGCGCTGTCTGCCATGCTGCCAATGTCGTTTCTGGATATGCCTGCCATGGCGTCACTCTTGCCGCTCATTCGCATGTTTTGGAATTGGCTATCGAGTTGATCGGCGAGTTTCTTTACGCTATCGGACATCTCCTGCTGGGTGACTTTCCCGTCACCATCACCATCCAGCGCATTGAAGATGTCGTCCACGCTGGGGGTGTTGCCAGAAGCATTTTTCGATGAGACCTGATTAAATGCGCTTTGAAGATCACTTTTTTCTATGTATCCCTGGTCTTTGGTATCCAGCTTCGAAAATAACTTGTCGGCCATTTTCGACGGATCGGGACGCTGCATCCCATGCATTCCGCCCATCATCATGGAAGAAGATCCTCCAGCACTACCGATTGCGCTGCTCATGACAAGACTCCCTGTATAAAATGAATTTTTATGGTGAAACGTATTTAACCGCCAAGGTGTAACTGGCATGTGTCAGAACAGGGCCTTTTTGTAACGTACTGTGACAATGGGCCGGGCCGTTACACTGCTTTACAATTTTCATGCATGAAAATTGGCTATACAGGGTATAAACCTAGAAACCTCAGTTGACCGCTCATTTGGATACGCAACAGCATGTTTCAAAATTATTTACTCTCAATATTGGCATTCACCCGATGGGTGGGCCCGCTACAGGCTGGATTGCACGATTTTGCGAGCACATGGCAGCGTTGTCTCGCCGGAACGAGCAGCTTTGCTGCCGCTCCCGGCGGGGACACCCTTTACGGGTGTAACTCCTTGGAATGGAATGACCATTCCGCGTCGTTACGCCTTGCCCTGCACCCGCAAAATCGCACACTCCAGCCTGTCCAACTGAGGTTTCTAGGATAAAAGCATCATGACGACACCAGAACATATCCTTATCGTGGACGACGATGCCGAGATCCGCAGCCTGCTGGGCGTTTATCTGCACAAAAACGGCTACCGGACCACCGCCGTGGCGGAAGGCAAGGGCATGTCGGAGGCGCTGGAAAAGGGGCGGGTGGATTTGGTCGTGCTCGACCTGATGTTGCCGGGTGACGATGGCCTGGTGTTGTGCCGCAATCTGCGCGCTCGTTCGGACATCCCGGTGATCATGCTCACCGCGCGTGGCGAGGATATGGATCGCATCCTCGGACTGGAAATGGGCGCCGATGATTATCTGCCCAAGCCTTTCAATCCGCGCGAGCTACTGGCACGCATCAAGGGCATCCTGCGCCGGGCAAAGGCATTGCCCGGGCACATGGAAACCGGTGATGCGGCCCGGGTTCGCTTTGCCGGATGGGAGCTGGACATTGTTTCCCGCCAACTGATTTCGCCGGACGGGGTGGTGGTTCCCTTGAGCGGTTCCGAATTCCGCCTGCTGCGGATATTTCTCCACCATCCCGGCCGGGTTCTCAGCCGGGATCAACTCATGGATTTGCTGCAGGGGCGGGAGACGGACCCTTTCGAAAGAAGCATTGATGTTCAGGTGAGCCGCCTCCGCCACCGTCTGGCGGACGATGCCAAGGAAGCTTCCATCATCAAGACGGTGCGGGGCGAAGGCTACATCCTGGCTACACAGGTGGAAGCAGGAAGATGATCCGGCTGTTGCCGCAGTCCCTCTTCAGCCGCATGGTTCTGATCCTGCTCGGCGGTCTGATTCTGGTGCAATCCATCAGTGTGATCTTCCATTTGCGCGAACGCGACCGTTTGCTGTTTCGGGCGAACAGCATGGAGTCGGCACAGCGTGTCGCGGAAGCTGTCCGGCTGCTGAATTCCCTTCCCCCCGCCGATCGGGATAAATTCGTGGCGGCACTGAACTCCCCAACTCTGCGGATTAACCTGGGCGCAGCCCCCTCAAGCCAGCCCCGCCAGAACCGGGACAGCGCAAACCAGGCCGCCAGTTTCAGCGCTTTGCTGCGTGACTTGCTTGGAGAAAACCAGCCTGTCGAAGTCACCGTTTCCGAGAGGGAATGGCCCGCGCTGAACATTGAGGACAATGCGCCTTTTCGCCTCGGTAACGCCCATCCACTGCAAAAAACCGTCTTTACCGTGGGGATGCGCTTGCAGGATGGTGCGGTGGTGTTTTTCGATGTGCGCCCTGGCGGCAGCGCTTTTTCCACGCCGCCACGCCTGCTGTTCAATCTGCTGGTCTTGTTCGCGGCAGTGATTTTTCTTTCGCTTCTAGCGGTGCGCCTTGCCACTCGCCCCCTTGATGTTCTTGCCAGCGCCGCCGAAAAACTGGGAAAGGACATCAACAGCCCGCCTCTGATTGAAACCGGCCCGACCGAAGTGCGTCGCGCGGCACATGCCTTCAACACCATGCAATCCAGGCTGGCCAGCTATATCCAGGAACGCACGCGGATTCTCGCCGCCATGTCGCACGACCTGAAAACCCCCATCACCCGCCTGCGGCTTCGGGCCGAACTGCTCGAGGATGACGAGCTTAGAATAAAGTTTGTAAAGGACCTGGAGGAAATGGAATCCATGGTGTCCGCCACACTGGATTTCATGCGCGGGGTGGACAGCCAGGAAGCGAGACAACCGGTGGATATCATGGCTTTGCTGGAGAGCATCCAGGCGGATGGCAAGGAAATGGGGCAGGATATCCATATTCTGGGTATGATCACGCGCCCTTTTGTTGGCGCCCCAAACGCCCTTAAACGCTGCCTGGGGAACCTGATCGACAATGCCGTCAAGTATGGAAAGCGCGCTGATGTTGCCGTGATGGACAAGGACAAGCAACTGGAAATCCGCATTCTGGATCATGGCCCCGGTATCCCGGAAGCCCTGCTTGAACGTGTGTTTGAGCCTTTCTTCCGCCTGGAGGAATCGCGCAGCCGCGATACCGGCGGAACAGGCCTGGGACTGAGCATTTCCTGGAATATCGCGCAGGCGCATGGCGGCGAATTGGCCTTGCGTAATCATGCCACTGGCGGCCTGGAAGCGGTGCTTGTGCTGCCTCGCGCTAATTGATCCCCGTTACGCTTGCCCCGGTTCCACTTGCAAATGCACGGTAGAGGTCGGGAAGGCGATTTCGGCATTGTTGTTTTCAATGATCTGGCCGATTTTCAGCAGCACGTCCTGCTTGACCTCGTGGAAGCGCGCCCAATTGGTGGTTTTGGTGAAAGTGTAGACGAAAAAATCCAGAGAGCTCGCCCCGTAGCGGTTGAAGTTGACCATCAGCGTGAGCGTGCTGTCGATCTCCGGATGCGTCATCAGCATGGCTTTGACCTCACTGGTGATGCGCTCCATGGCCTTGAAATCGGCATAGCGGATACCGATGGTTTCATGAATGCGGCGGTTGGTCATGCGCGAGGGGTTCTCGATGGCAATGGTCGAGAACACCGAGTTTGGCACATAAATCGGGTTTTTTGAGAAGGTGCGGATCACCGTCATGCGCCAGCCGATTTGTTCCACGGTGCCCTCGATTTCCCGATCGGGGCTGCGGATCCAGTCGCCGATCTTGAAAGGGCGGTCGAGGAAAATGATCAGGCTGCCGAACAGGTTGGCCAGCATGTCCTTGGCGGCAAAGCCGATGGCGATACCACCAATACCGCCGAAGGCCAGCACGCCGGAAATGCTGTAACCCATGGACTGTATGCCGACCAGCGTACCGGTGATGACCACCGAGATCTTTCCCAGGTTGCTGATGGCGGTCAGGGTGGTGCGGTCCAGCGCGCCTTCCTGATCAGCCTGGCTGTGGATGTAGTTGGTTTCCGCAGCCTTGATGCTGCGCACCAGGAACCAGGTGGCAATCGCCACGACGCCCACCCTGCGAACCGGGTCGATCAGGTTGAATACGGCGGCCTGGCTTTGCTGCCCGGCAATGTCCGCGGCGAAGGCAATTCCCAGCAGCCAGATCAGCGCACTCAGCGGCCCGTGAGCGGAAGCCAGCAGCGCATCATCCCACGCGGTACTGGTTCTGCCCGCCTTGTGACGCAGCTTGTTGAGCAGGAAGTTGGCGATGAAGTTGATGCTGACGGTGGCAAGCACCAGAAGAAAGACCTGGGCGATCCACCACCGATCATTGCTTAACAAATCAATGAGTTGTGAGATATTTATTTCCATTGGCGTGTGTTTTCCGGGGAAGCGCGTGCCTATTCGAAATCGTCTGCGGTATTGGCGTCGAGTCTCTCGCGGTAGAACTGCTCCAGCTCTTCCTCGAAAAAGAATTTGCCCTCGCCGAAAGCGGGCTTGAGTTCGTCCAGCCAGGTCGCCTTGTCGTCGTAGGCGGCAAAGAAGGGCCGCTGCACCCAGTCCGGGTTACGTCCTTGCAGGAAGCGCATGGAGAAGATTTTCTCTCCTTTTATCTCGGACACGCCAAGCAGCTGGACCTTGCCGGGGTTGGCGGACATGCTGGGGCCGCGCACCGTGCGGCACAGACCGCTGACCTGCTGGTAGGCATCGCGGAAGATCTGCCAGGCGCGTTCCAGCGACACGGCGAAATAATGCTGCGCCCCGGTATCGCGCGCAACGAACATGTAATACGGGAAGCAGCCGAGATCGACCTGCGCGTTCCACATTTTCGCCCACACCGCCGGGTCGTCGTTGATGTGGCGCAAAAGCGGCGACTGGGTGCGGATTTCCGCCCCGGTTTCGCGCACGCGGCGGATGGCTTCCTGCACCACTTCCGGTTCCAGTTCGCGCGGATGGTTGAAGTGAGCCATGACTGCAAGATGCAGGCCGCTGTCGGATACCTTGCGGAACAGGGCGAGCAGGTCTTTGCTGTCGTCGTCGCTGACGAACTTGTAGGGCCAGTAGGTGAGCGCCTTGGTGCCGATGCGGATGCGGCGCAGGTTCGGCAGCCTGGCTTCGATCAGCGGCTCCAGATAGGAGGCGAGGTTCTTTGCCGACATGATCAGCGGGTCGCCGCCAGTGAAGAGCACATCCGTCACTTCAGAATGTTCGCGCAGGTATTCGATCAGTTGCTCGATTTCCCTGCTGGCGAACTTGAACTCGGACATGCCCACGAATTGCGGCCAGCGGAAGCAGAAAGTGCAGTAGGCATGGCAGGTCTGGCCCTGGCTGGGGAAGAATAATACCGTCTGCTGGTATTTGTGCTGCATGCCGTGCAGCCGTTCTCCTTTCAGCAGCGGTACATTGTGGTCAAGCTGCCCGGCCGGGTGGGGGTTGAGCTGCATGCGGATGCGGTTGGCCGCTTCGCGGATGACCTCCCTGTCGGCGCCCTGCCTGAGCAGAGCCGCGATTTCATCGTACTGCTCAGGCAGCAGCATATCGCGCTGGGGGAAGGTGAGCACGAACATCGGATCATCGGGGATGTTGTCCCAGTCGATCAGTTCTTCGACGACAAAGTTATTGGCCTTGAAGGGCAGGACGTGCCCCACCACCTCGATATCGAATTTCTGCTCTTCCGTGAGGCTTTCCATTTGCGGGATGTCGCGGAAATTATGGAGCAGGTAGGATTTGTATTGTGAGGCCTGGAATTGTTTGGCCGAAACGGGTGCTTGCATGTTCTTTATCTCCTGTTCCCTGCAAGCAAAAAGCTGTGCCAGGTAAATATGTTTTGCACAAAACAATATTAGAGGATAATAACATATAGCCTTGGCAGGGGATCCGCATCGGCCATAAGTGATTGTTTTATACTAGGACAGTGTGCTTGTCTTGTATAGCTGTTCCTTGCAGCAGGCTGCTTAATTACCCGGGAGCTGATCATGACGCGTCGAAAATCCAATCTGCCCGATGTTCATCTCAACCTGAACGTGCGCGGGCTGAAGCAGTCCGCGACCCTGGCCATCAACGAACGTAGCGGGCAATTGTTACAGGAAGGGCGGCAGGTCTTCCGCCTGGGGCTGGGGCAATCACCCTTTCCGGTGCCGCAGCCGGTGGTGGACGAGCTCAAGGCCAATGCCCACCAGAAGGACTATCAGCCGGTGCGCGGGCTGTATGCCTTGCGCGAGGCGGTGGCGGGCTATCACCGGCGCATGCACGGCATCGACCGCACTGCGGCGGATGTCCTGATCGGTCCCGGCTCCAAGGAACTGATGTTCATTTTGCAACTGGTCTACTACGGCGACCTGGTGATCCCCACGCCGAGCTGGGTGTCGTATGCGCCCCAGGCGCAGATCGTCGGGCGCCAGATCCGCTGGGTGCCGACCCGGCTGGAGAATGACTGGCGCCTGATGCCGGAAGAGCTGGACCGGCTCTGCAAGGAAGACCCGGGCCGGCCGCGCATCGTGATCCTCAATTACCCCTCCAATCCCACTGGAGACAGCTATACCCTGGACGAGCTCAAGGCGCTGGCGAAGGTGGCCAGGAAGTACAAGGTGATCCTGCTTTCCGACGAGATCTATGGCGAACTGCATCATCGCGGCCAGCATGTCTCCATTGCCCGCTTCTACCCGGAAGGCACGATCATCAGCGGCGGTTTGAGCAAATGGTGCGGCGCCGGTGGCTGGCGGCTCGGTACCTTCGTTTTCCCTCATTCCCTGCGCTGGCTGCTGGACGCCATGGCGGTGGTGGCGAGCGAAACCTTCACCTCGACCAGTGCGCCGATCCAGTACGCAGCCGTTCGCGCCTTTCAGGGCGGCATGGAAATGGAGCAGTATCTCAACCAGTCGCGCCGCATCCTGCGTCATCTCGGGCGGCACATCTGGAAACAGCTGAAAGGGGTGGGGGCGATCGTTTCCGAACCAGTCGGCGGCTTCTACCTGTTTCCTGATTTCGGCCCCCTGCGCGAGGCGCTGGCGGCGCGGGGAATCAACGACAGCGTGATGCTGTGCGAAAGACTACTGGAGGAAACCGGGGTGGCGACCCTGCCGGGTGTCGAGTTTGGCCGCCCGCGCGAGGAATTGACCCTGCGCCTCGCCTATGTCGATTTCGATGGCGCCAGAACGCTGGTGGCGGCGCAGCAGATCCCTCAGGACAGGGAACTCGACCGGGATTTCCTGGAGCAGTACTGCCCCAATGTGGTGAACGCGATCAACGCGATGTGCCGGTGGATAAAGGGGGTGGGAAAGAGTGGCTGATGGGGTGCCGCTGCATTCATTGCTTCAGACCACGCGCACGGTCGATCCATAGCGGGCCAACTTGGCGTCGCAGGTCAGCAGCACTAGTGGTTCTGCCTGGCTTTGCGCCACCAGCAGGCGGTCGAACGGGTCGCGGTGATCGTCGCAAGGCGGCAAAACGGCAAGGGCCAAAAGATGCTCTTTTTTTATGTCCAGCCACTCGAAGCCGGAGGCTTCGGCCATTTTGACGAAGCGTGGCAAGTCTATCTCCAGTTTGCCGATGGAAATTTTGATCGCCATCTCCCATAGTGATGCATGGCTGATTGCCGCCGGATGGTCCGCGTTTTCGACCAATTCCTGCGCCTCGTCGGGGACGCGCTGGGCACGTGTCAGCCACCAGAGGACAAGATGTGTATCCAGCAACAGCCTCATTCCGCATGGTCTTTCAGGCAATTGAAGTGTTCGTCGATTGGCTCGTCGAAATCTTCGGCGATCCAGCCTTCTCCCTCCATCGCACCAAGCGGCGCGATCCTGCGCCTTGGGGGAGTGTAGGGTATCAGGCGAACGATGGGCGCGCCGGCCTTGGCGATCACGATGTCTTCCCCTGCTTGCACTTGCTCAAGCAGTTTGGAAAGCTGGGTCTTGGCTTCGTGTATGTTGACGAGATGCATGGCACTCTCCCGGAGTGAGATTAGCTAAGCGTTAGTCTATCCGGGCTTGGGTTGCAAGGCAAATACTTCGGTCAGCGCTTTTTTTCCGGTTGGTAACAATGCTCGGGGATGTCGATGTGATGCCCGAAATCCCGCGCTGACTTGTCCAGCGAACACTCGTCCTGCACCCATTTCAGCAAGGGGCCGCGCGGGTTGTTGGCCTGTACCTGCGAGCAGGCGTTGGCGCATTGCCCGCACTGGGTGCAGGTGAACATCAGGCGCTTGATGCTGCGCGGACGGATGCGCATCGGGCAGACGTTGTCGCAGGCGGCGTTGCAGTCGATGCAGGTGGCCGCGCGGCGCCGGTCGAAGCCGATCACCATGGCCTTGCGGTTGCCCATCCAGGCCAGTGATTGAAACAATCCGACGGCACAGGCGTAGCGGCAGAAGAGATGGCGCGCGAACATGAATTCGACGAAAAAGGCGAAGGTGGCCGCGGTGAGAAATACGCCCTGGTTGCGGGTCAGTGTGCCGTTCCAGAGATTGCCGTAGATTTCCGCCGGGGGCAGCAGGTAAGTGAGCAGGGCGATGGCCCACAGGAAAGCGAAGAGGATCACCAGCGGCAGCAGCACCCCCCAGTAGAGCGGGTTGGCTTGGGTGAGAGTACCGTCGGCATTTTTTTCCGGCAGGGCGTGGTGGTCCCACAGGCTTTGCTTACCCGTGGCGCGGCGCATCAACTGGTTGATGGTTTCCACCACCGAGAAGTGCGGGCACAGCCAGCCGCAGTACAGGCGGCCCCATTTCCAGGATATCCAAACGCCGAAGGCGATCGTCCCAAAGATTGGCAGGCCGCCGCGCAGGACCAGGCGAATGGCCGCTTCAGTGGCATCGATGCGCCCCGCGACGAAATCGTCCAGGCCCAGTGTCCAGTTCATGCCGAGAAAAAAGAAGTGCTTGAGGTTGAGATCGAGGCGGAACAGGTCGAACACCGGTGCCAGCAGGAACAGGATGAAAAATCCGGCCTGAAACCACAATCTTTTTTGTTGGGTGTGTTGCATGAGGTCAAAGAAAAACAATTACCGCAAAGGACGCGAAGTTTCGCAAAGGGAAACAATGGAATTCCTTTGCGAAACTTTGCGTCTTTTGCGGTTAACGGTTATAGCTATTCGCACGGCCTGCCCAGCAACGGGAAGATGTATTTCTGCCCCGCCATGGCTTTGGCGAGGCCGAGTATGCCCAGCAGGACGAGCGTGGAATGGCAGGTGGTAAAGTAAATGATCAGCACCGTCCAGGTATTCGCCGAGGTGTAGCCGCCGAGCAGCAAAATGGCGAGGTTGGCGGCCACCAGCAAAATCCCCGCCCAGATGCTGGCTGCAACGGTCTGTTTCAAATGGCAGATGGCAAGTAAGGGTGCGCTGGTACGGTGCTTGAAATACAGCTTGAGCAGGATGATGAAACTCAAGCCGGGTAAAACCAGCAGGTTGGCGATGTAAAGCGCCTCCGCTGCTACCGCGAGCGTCTGCCCGGGCGGGGTTTGAAACGGATGCCCGCCCTCAGTGAACACCTCTTCATCATTTTCCGAAAGCGGCATAGACGATCTCCATCAGTGCGTCGGCGGTCTCCTCGTCGTCGGTGAGGGGCTCCACCAGTGCGGCCCGGCAAGCTTCCACCGGATCGAAGCCGCTTCCGATCAGCGTGGCGGTGTAGACCAGCAGGCGCGTGCTGGCGGCTTCTTCCAGATCGTGCTCCTTGAGGGCGCGCAGGCTGTTGGCGAGGTTGACTAACTTCTTTGACAACATGGCATCGGCACCAGTTTCGCCGACGATGATCTGCTGCTCCAGTTCTGCCTCGGGGAAATCGAAACGCAGGCTGACAAAACGCTGGCGCGTGCTCGGCTTCATGCCCTTGAGAAAATTCTGGTAGCCGGGGTTGTAGGACACGATCAGCATGAATTCGGGAGGCGCTTCGAGGATTTCCCCGGTGCGCTCGATGGGCAGGATGCGCCGGTCGTCGGACAAGGGATGCAGCACCACGGTGGTATCCTTGCGCGCTTCCACCACTTCGTCGAGATAGCAGATGCCGCCTTCGCGCACGGCGCGGGTCAACGGGCCGTCATTCCAGTAGGTCACGCCGTCGCCGATCAGGTGGCGACCGACCAGGTCGGCTGCCGTGAGGTCGTCGTGGCAGGCCACGGTGTAGAGCGGGAGCCCGAGCCGTGCCGCCATGTGCGCCACATAGCGCGTCTTGCCGCAGCCGGTGGGGCCCTTGATCAGGAGCGGAAGATGGTTGCGGTAGGCGTGCTCGAACAGCTCGATTTCGTTGCCGTGGGGTTTGTAGAAGGGCAATTCGCTCATATTTCGACCTGTAGCAAAAATTTGTACAAGTCTAAATGAATAGCTCTGCCTTTAAATTGATTGCTGTCAAGTAAATGGGATGGCTTTTCCTTATGTCTTTCCTATCATCCGGTAGCTCGGGTTCTCTATCGCCTGCACGGCCTGAGCTATTGCCTCGATGGCCTGGGGGCGGGTGAAACCGTGGCGCCAGGCCAAGGCCACGCGCCGGTTCGGTTCAGGTGCTTCGAAAGGGATGGTGCTGACCATGTTCGAGCAGTAGGGGCCAGCCATTGCGCTAGCCGGCAGAACAGAGATGCCATAACCGGACGCCACCATGCAGCGGATGGTCTCGATTGAATGGCCCTGGTGCAGGGAACCTTCGGCGTGGCTGATGTCCGGGCAGGCATCCAGTACCTGTTCGCGGAAGCAATTCCCGGCCTTGAGCACCAGCACATCTTTGCCACGAACTTCCTCGGCGGCGATTCTTTTTCGCCTTTCCCAGGGGTGTCCGGGCGGCACGATCACCAGAAATGGTTCGTCGTAGAGGGGGCAGGTTTCGATCCCGGGAACGTCGAAGGGCAGGGCGATGATGGCGGCGTCCAGCGTGCCGTATTTCAGGAAATCGGCCTGCATGGCCGTCATGTTTTCCTCGATGTAGAGGGTCATTGCCGGCACCGTGCGACGCATGGAAGCGATAAGCTCCGGTAGCAAATAAGGGCCGATGGTGTGAATCACCCCGAGACGGAATTCCCCAGTCAGTGGGTTGCGGCCTGTCTGGGCTACCATTTCCACCCGCCGGGTTTCATCCAGCGCGCGGCGAGCCTGGGCGACCACCTGATGGCCCAGGTTAGTCAGGGCGACATGTCCCTTGGCACGTTCGATCAGCTTCACTCCCAGCTCGATTTCGAGATTCTGCAAGGCGATGCTCAGTGTCGGCTGGCTGATGTGGCAGCGTTTGGCCGCCCGGCTGACGGAACCCTCGTCGGCGAAGGCGACCAGGTAACGCAAGGAGGAAAGTTTCATCTAATTACCTTGTTCAAAATTGCATTGTATAGTTGGAGGCTATAGGGCGTATTTAAAAATACAATATATAAAACATTGACTTACGGTATGGCGCAATACTACCATGCGGTCAAACAAGATAACCATATCCGAAAGGCTTATTCCACTGAAGAAGGAGAAACACCATGTCTAAGAAACGTATCCTGTCCTTGACCCTTGTCGTGGCGGCGTCGATTGCCGGCAGCGGAGCAGCTTATGGCGTAGGCAGCAAGGAGCCGATCCAGCCCATCGCGGCAGCCAAGACCAAGAATCCGGCCCTGGCCGAGCTTGGCAAGAAGCTCTACTTCGATCCCCGCCTGTCCAAGTCCGGCTTCATTTCCTGCAATTCCTGCCACAATCTTTCCATGGGCGGCACCGATAACCTTAAAACCTCGATTGGACACAACTGGAATCAGGGGCCAATCAATTCTCCCACCGTTCTCAATTCCAGCATGAATGTGGCCCAGTTCTGGGATGGTCGCGCCGCAGACCTCAAAGCCCAGGCAGGCGGCCCCATCGCCAATCCGGGCGAGATGGGCTTCACCCATGAACTCGCTGTCGGCGTGTTGCAATCGATCCCTGCTTATGTCGCCGAGTTCAAGACGGTTTTTGGTGCCGACAAGGTAACAATCGACGAGGTGACTACAGCCATTGCCGCTTTCGAGGAAACCTTGGTGACACCAAATTCCCGTTTTGATAAATGGCTGAGGGGGGATAAAAAAGCGCTGAGTGCGAATGAGGCGGAGGGCTACCGGCTGTTCAAGCTTAGTGGATGCGTGGCTTGCCATAACGGCCCTGCGGTGGGCGGGAATACCTTCCAGAAAATGGGCATAGTTGAGCCCTACAAGACCGATAGCAAGGCGGAAGGCCGTTCGGCTGTAACCGGCAAGGATGCAGATCGGTTCAATTTCAAAGTGCCGACCCTGCGTAATGTGGAATTGACCTACCCCTACTTCCACGATGGCGAGGCGGCCACCCTTAAGGAGGCTGTCGACACCATGGGCCGCCTGCAACTTGGCAAGCAATTCACCGAGGACGAAAACTCGAAAATCGTGGCTTTCCTGAAAACCCTGACGGGTGAACAACCATCCTTCAAATTGCCAATTCTGCCTCCGTCTTCCGATAAGACGCCGCGTCCGCAGCCTTTCAGCAATTAAACCCGGGTAAAGTTGACAAGGGGGCGCAATGCTCCCTTGTTTTCCCGGTCATCCGATAAGGATTAGCCGAGAGACTTGAAGTAGGCAATTGTAATCAACCCTGATACCAGTATCAGCCAGCCCAGCACAATGCCGCGCCACAGCCAGCGGGTGCGGCGCAGCCCCATGAAGTAGCTGGCGACCATTTCCACCTTGATCACGGCGGTGCCGAGAACGGTCAGCATGACGGCGGTGCCGCTCCAGCCGGTTTCGCCAATGGCGTAGGTAATGCAGGTAAGAATGATCAGCGCCAGCCAGATGTATGTGCAGGCGCGGATAAAGTGGGGTTTGTGCGGCTTATCCATTTAAGTTCCTTCAGCGAATCACATAAACCAGCGGGAACAGGATGATCCATAGCAGATCCACCATGTGCCAGTAGGAGGCGCCGGTCTCAACGCCAATATGGTTTTCCGCAGAGTAGCCGCCGCGCAAGGCTTTCAACATGATCGCAGCCAGAATCACCATGCCGAGAATGACATGCATGAAGTGGAAGAGCGTCAGCGACAGGTAAAACATGTAAAAGGTGTTGGTGCTGAGCGAGATGCCGGCAGCAAACGTGGCTTGAAACTCGGCGATCTTGATGGCCAGGAACACGAATCCCAGCCCGATGGCGGAGGCGATCCAAAGCGCGCAGGGTTTTGACAGTCCCTGCTTGATGGCCGCGACCGCGCGCACCATGAAATAGCTGCTGGTGATCAGCACCAGGGTGTTGATTGCGCCGGAGGTACGGTTGAGGTGCTGTTGCGATTCGTTGAACAGTTCCACATTGTTTGCCCGCGCGAAGGCGTAGGCAACGAAGAAGACGCCGAAAGCCAGCAGTTCGGCAAAGATGAAAACCCAGATCGCCAGGTCGCCGGGTGGCGTGGCGTGGATTTCATGGGTAACTTTTGGATTGTTTATCAAAATAGTATGGTATTCAGGTAAAAAAAGAGGGGCCCGAAGGCCCCTCCCAGGAGGAACGATTATGCAGCTGTCTGTGCTTCACCTTTCTTGCAGAAGAAGCTCCAGATGTAGAGCACCAAGCCCAGCAGGAACACAAAGCCGGTGATCTCGCGCAGCCAGTAGAAGACCATGATCTGATCTTGTGCCGCCATGAAGCTCATAGGCGTGGTGCCCATGCGCTGCAGCCAGACTTGCAGGATACCCGCGGCGGTGAGGAACAGAGTGATGAACACGATGGACACGGTCATCAGCCAGAACGACCACATTTCCATGGTCTGTGCTGCGGCGGAGTTGGCGGTGCGACCGCGCATCATCGGCATGGCGTAGGAGATCATGGCCAGATTCACCATCACGTAGGCGCCGTAGAACGCCATGTGACCGTGAGCTGCGGTGATCTGTGTGCCGTGGGTGAAGAAGTTCACCGGAGCCAGGGTGTGCAGGAAGCCCCACACGCCGGCACCGAGGAATGCCATCACGCCGGTTCCCAGGGCCCACAGGGTGGCGGCCTTGTTAGGGTGCTCGCGGCGGCGACGGTTCACCATGTTGAATGCAAACACGGTCATCATGAAGAACGGGATGGGTTCCAGAGCCGAGAACACGGAACCAAACCACTGCCAGTATTCAGGCGTGCCGATCCAGAAGTAGTGGTGGCCGGTACCGATGATGCCGGTGATCAGGGTCATGGCGATGATGACGTAGAGCCATTTTTCGATCACTTCGCGGTCAACACCCGTTACCTTGATCAGCACGAAGGCCAGCATTGCGCCCAGGATCAGTTCCCACACACCTTCCACCCAGAGATGCACGGTCCACCACCAGAAGTACTTGTCCAGCACCAGGTTGGATGGGTTGTAGAAGGAGAACAGGAAGAAAATGGCCAGACCCCACAGTCCTACCAGCAAAACCAGACTGATCGAGGTCTTGCGGCCTTTCAGTACGGTCATGCTGATGTTGAACAGGAACGTCAGAACCACGATCACGATGCCGACCTTGGTGATCAGCGGTTGCTCGAGGAATTCCCGGCCCATGGTGGGCAGGAGATCGTTTCCGGTCATTGCGGCCAGCGTGGCGTAAGGCACCATCAGGTAGCCTACGATGGTCAGCGCGCCCGCCACCAGGAAGACCCAGAACGTGATCAGACCCAGCTTGGGACTGAACAGCTCGGTTTCGGCCTCCTCAGGTATGAGGTAGTGCGTCGCACCCATGAAGCCGAACAGCAGCCACACGATCAGCAGGTTGGTGTGGACCATACGGGCCACGTTGAAGGGGATTTCGGGGAACAGAAAGTCACCCACCACGTACTGGTAGCCCATGATCAGGCCGAACAAAATCTGTCCGACGAACAGGCCAATTGCGGCAATGAAGTAGGGCTTCGCCACCGCCTGAGATTGGTATTGCATATTAACTCCTCCTAAACCTTGAAATTGTCAGATAATCCAGCGGATTAACCTTCAATGTTCGGTGGCCACTTGTTAGTGTTGACCTCGGATGTCCATTTCAGGAAGGCAACCATGTCATCCAGTTCCTGTTCGTTCAGGTTGAAATTTGGCATTTGACGGCGACCGGGTACGCCAGTAGGCTGAGACTGAATCCAAGCCTTGATGAATGGGCCGCCACGGCGTACATAGACATTACCAAGTTCAGGGGCAAAATATGCGCCTTCTCCCATCAGGGTATGGCAGCCGATGCAATTGCGTGTTTCCCATATATGCTTGCCACGCACGACCGAATCGGTGATGTTTTCCCGATGGTCCCTGCTGGGTAGTTGCTGCATGGTGTCAAAGGTCAGGCCGAGGAACAACAGGAAGAAGAATACAGCTCCCCCGTAGAAGATGTTCCGCGCCATCGCCTTGGTAAATGTTTCGCTCATATTACCTCCTGATTGGCTTGTGGTTATTGATCCCAGACTGTTTACGCGTTACTGCTTCCCGCTGATTTTCCCAATGGGCAGCCCGCGTAACAAATTACCCGGAACGCGGCAGGCAAAGACTAACCGAGCATGCCGTCTGAATCCTTGACGTGGATCAAGGTAGATGTTCTTAGGGAACTTTATCAAGAATTATTTGACGCTGCGTTATGATGACGTGGGTTTTGCGAGGAATTGTTTATATGCTTTTGGTCTTTCTGGTGGTGTCGGCTGCCCTGGCGATGGCGGGTGCAATGATATTGCCGCTGGTGGCGGATCTGCATCGTGCCGCCCATGTCCACTTGGTTTTTGCGTTGGGCGTGATGCCCTTGATCATGGCTGCAATGACACACTTTGTCCCGGTCTTGACGCGAACAGGAGCGGCGGCTCGCCAGGTGGAACTGCTGGCCGTCCTCGCCTGGCAGGCCGGGGTGCTGGCGACCGCATTCTTTGTCTTCAGCCTGCCCGAATCCGTTCGTCTGCTGGCGGCCTTGCTTGTGATGCTCGTCGTTGCGCGCCTGGCGGGATGGCAGTGGATGCGCGCCAAGGCCGCGCTGGGCAGTCCTCATCCTGGAGTGTACTGGTATCTGGCGGCCTTGCTGTGCCTGATGCTGAGTCTGCTGGCGGTGGCGGCCATGGAAATATGGCCGGCGCAGCATCTGGCTTTCAAGCGTCTGCATTTGCACCTGAATTTATTTGGCTTCGTCGGTCTGGCTGCGATTGGAACCCTGCGAGTCCTCCTTCCTACCGCAGCAGGACGTCCGGATCATGGCGCTACGGTACGCCTGCGGGCCGATCTCCCGCTGGCCCTGGCCGGCGTGTTGCTGATCGGCTTTGGTAGCGCCTGGCTGCCGCCCTTGGCCGGGCTGGGCCTGGTGCTGTGGCTGGTTCCGCTGATTCGCCTTGGGCATTCATGGTGGCAGCATTTCCGATCCAAAATCTTTTCATGGCATGGCGCGCCTCCCTTGCTTGCCGTGGCGGGTGCCGGCTACGCCTTGGCACTGGCGGCGGGCGGCCTGCATGCTGCCGGTTGGGTGGAGTCCGCTGCTGCCGGGCACGTACTGGTTTTTGCTTTCCTGTTTCCGCTGGTGAGTGGTGCCGCGGGCCAGTTGCTTCCCCTCTGGCTGAGGCCGGGGCGGCATGCCGATTGGCATGATCAGGCTCGTCAGCGCCTGAACTATGGCGGCGGCGCACGAGCGCTCCTGTTTCTGACAGCCGGGTTGCTGGTGCTGGCCGGTGCGAGCTGGGGTGCCAAGCTTGCTTTGGCAGGCCTGCTGCCCTTCGTGCTGGTTGCAGTATGGGTGGTAGTACAATCCCGGCGTGCTTGATTTCAATCAAGGAGGGGGTGACGGCACTGTAATACCCTGCTTTTTTCTTTGAGAATCAGGAGTGTGGCAATGGCGCAATTCAATATCCTCCAGCCCGAGGCAATTTACCCTTTCGATGCGCGCTGCGTGGCCAAGCGGTTTCGCCATGCCGCCATTTTTGGTGCACTCGATGCGCTCAATCCGGGCGAAACCATGCGCTTCATGAACGATCACGACCCTCTGCCACTGCTGGAGCAAATGCGGCAACGTTACGGCGACGGGATCGAGATCCAGTATGTGGCACGGGAACCGGAACTGATTTCGATCAATTTCACGCGGCGCTAGACGCCTCTCTTGATAGCACTATAAGTGCATCGATGCGGCGATAAGTGAGCCAGGCGGAAAGCATGTTCAGCCACAACCAAAAGCTGGATGCGCCAAACAGCACGGCAGCAGGGTAGAAAAACAGTGCAGGCCGCAAGACTGCGGCAAGGAGCGAGGCAAGTGCGGCAAAGTGCAGCCACATCTGCCGCCGTGTCCGTTTTTCGGGCAGGATCTGCTTGACGTTAGGTACCACAGGCCCCCCCGGCTTGCGCCGGCTTTGCAGGTGAAACCACACCAGAAACGGCACGATCTTGTAGAGCATGCCGTTGACCAGAGACATGGCAAAGCCGACGATCATCAGCAAACCCAGCAGCAGTTCATATTGACCATTTTCCCCGGGGGGGATCACTTGTCCCGCAAGCCAGAGCGCGATGGCGAGCAAAAGGCACAACATGCCGCCGAACCAGAAGCTCAGGGTTACGTCCGGCAACTTGCGCTTCCTCTGGTTTTGCAGGCGCAGGGTGGTGACGGCAAACCAGATCAGCGCACATGCAAGGGCGAGGCCCAGGGGGAGTTGCAGTGACGGAAAGATTATGCCCAGCGACAGTGCCAGCAAGAGCAGGAAAAGGAAAATGGCCAGCCAGCGTGTCATGATAGCGGGATAGGCGGGGGTGAGCTGGAACATGGGAACCACCTGAAACGCCACGCCCACCACCAGCACTCCGACCCAGCCCAGCAAGCCCCAACTGAGATGCAGGTTGGTGACCGGTTCTCGTATCTCCAGCCACCAGAAATAGGCATGGTTGCTCAAAAGCAGCAAGCCGAGAATGGCGGTTGCGGCAAGCATTACGGCGGCCAGGCGGATGGCGCGGGCGGTCATGTTGTTTGCCTGTGCCCGGCGCAAGGTGAAGATCACCAGGGATGAAAACATCAGCAGTGCCGAGCCGAGCAGTGGCAGGGAAAAACGGAGTGGCGACGGTGAGCTGGAAACGAGGCCGAAGCACATCAGGACGATGCCCGTCACGCCCAGCGTATGGATGATTGCGGCGGACCACAGCGGGTGGCGCACAGGCGTGCCGGCCACGACGGGCAGCATCTGCATGACTGCGCCCATCATGATCAGGCCCAGGAAGCCCAGCGTCAGCATGTGGGTTGCCCCCAGCAGCGCAGGGTGCCAGCGGTTCATCAGCATGTCCGGCCCCTGCCATAGCAGTAAAATGGCGGCTGTCATGGAAAACAAAGGGGCGCTCAGAAAGAAGCGCAGCGGGACTGTGATCGGAGGCGCCTGGTCAAGCGATAAACCGGCTGGTTGGTTCATTTTAATTCATGAGGGGTTAGGGGTTAGGTGTGAGGAGGAAAGGCATAATAGCAAGAGGTTTGCCCGTTCCATGTGATCCTGGCGTCAACGGGACGCTCCAAAACCGGATTTTCACTTCAATCTTCACTCCTCACTCCTGTTGGGTCTGTGTCCTTGTGCCAGATTAGAATTTCGTAGGTGCCGTCTTCGCGGTTGATTGTTTGATGGACAAACCCCCATTCCTGCAGGATGGAGTAAAGCATTTTCGGTTCGCGGTGAATCAGGAGGCGCAAACGTTCGCCGCGAGGCAGTTTTTCAATGGCATCCAGTGTCAGCTCCAGTGGTTCCGGCGGCTCCAGCCAGAGTGCATCGAGGATGCGCTCCTGCGTCATGCTACCCGCTTACGGCGCGCATGCGCCCGAGCACTTCTTCCATCTCGCCGGCCAAAACCTGATCCGCCATGAGGTAGAGCATCTGCTCCTCTTTCATGTTGTGCTGCTGCATGATGATGAGCAGGGTTTCGCAGTCGCCTAGAAAGGCGTCGGAATTCTGTCGTTGCACGGCGTCTGTCATTTGGTCGAGCAATTCGCGCATCTGGATGTGTTCCATGCGCATCATCTGGGTGGGCCCCTGGGTCATGCCGGTGCGGGCCTCGAAGGCCGGGAACAGGGCTTCCTCTTCCATGGCGAAATGGTGCCTCAGCGCATCATTGAAACGTGACCACGCCTCAGCCGCCGCATGCCAGTCGCCTTGCCCCGCGGCTGCTTCGGCGGCGGCAAAAAGCGAGTCGCAATGCTGGTGGTCTGGCGTGAGAAAGGCGCTGATGCTGGTCATGGGAAGTGGTTCCGGAAAAAGTGGCAATTAAGTGCAATTCTCTGCGCGCGGAATGCCAGCCGCATTGACCTGAATCAAGGAAGGTGCGGCTCGTTAACCTGGCCTTTGATCAATGCGCGGGCGCCAGTAGATTGGGCCATATTTGGCAAACCAGGCGCCATAGCTGGCGAGCCAGATTGCAGCTGCAAGGGGGTAGAACAGGCTGACCGGGAGGCCGAACAGGTCAGGGGCGATGCGCGCCACGGTCGTGAATTGGAAGCCCAGGAACAGCGCCCATGTCACGGCGTCTGCCACGAGCTCCCGTCCGGAGTGGCCGAGGGTGACCCTGGACGCCATGGCGAGGATCATTGAGGCGAAGAATCCAATGGTCAGGGCATGCAGGGGCGCCAGGCCGAAAGGAGCCGAGCCGGTGACAAAGAGCGTCAGGCTTTGTGCGCCATACAGCAGCATGGCCAAGGAGAGCCAGGCGAAGCCGACGTGCAGCACCGCCAGCAGTTTGATGCCGAAGCTGCGCAGCAGGCCCCAGGTGTAGGAAAAATAGAGCGTGAAGGCGAGCAGGGGGATGTCGGCCAGCCAAAGCAGTTGCGCTTGCTGCGCCAGTTCCAGGGCGCCATGCAGCACGGCGCAGGCGAGCATGAAATAAAGCGCCCAGTAAGGGCGTACCAGGGTGTAGTTGTCCAGCACGCGGCTGGAGAAGAAGGGAATCATTTTGTGGCATACCGCGAGCAGGATCGGCAGCATGAACCACCAGATTCCGGCGTGGCGCGAGAAGGCCAGGGCAAATGCATTGTCGCTGGCAAGCCAGATGAGGTAGGACAGGATGCCCAGCCAGCCCATGATCAGGGCGAAGGTGGTGACGATGGGGTGGCGCTTGTCGTCATAATTGGCCTTGATCAGCACGCGCAAGAGCGCAAACAGGGCAATGCCCCAGCCTGCCAGCAGGAGGGTGGTGCCGGCGATCAGCAAAGCCTTGCCTGCCAGCAGCCCGAGATAGAACAGCGCTATCCCGCCGGCCAGGAGAAGAAAGGCGGGAATGTACAGGCGCGGCGGAATTTTTTCCCCATTCATCCAGTTGGGATAGGTGGTCATGAGGAAGCCAAAGACGAAGAATGGAAAAAAACCGTACAGCATGAGAAAAGCATGAGCCCAAACCGGCGCAATGCTCCAGGCCTGTGCGGCATAAAGGCCGCCATAACGGCCAAGCAAATCGAATAACCACCACAGCAGGGTAAGCACGCCCTGGATTGCGCCTCCCAGCATCATCATGCGGTGGGGTGCGGCGGTGAAAGTTTGCCAGGTCTTTTGCAGGGGTGTCATGGCGGGCATTCTAGCCCGATAGGCAAACTAAAAAAATGAGGCAGGTCAATAATCCTGATTCGCGCGCATCGGCCAAAGCAGTCGAGACTTGTTTGGCCCGGACTCAAGCTGAAGTCAGGAATCGCGAACCTGGCGAACACGAAGCCTGTTCGCTCGCTGCAACGTGGGTCGAGGCACAGGTGACGATGCGGTCTTTGCCGCTCTGCTTTGCCGTGTACATGCGCTGGTCGGCGATTTCGACCAGCTTGCGCCAGTCGTCGGTGCTGTCCAGGGTGCGTTCCGCGAGGCCGATGCTGGCAGTGACAGGCTTGCCATCCGGGCGAGCGCCCAGCCCTTTGTCGCGAAGGCGTTCGAGCACTTTTCCCGCTTCCTCGCAATAGGTGCTGGGCAGAATCAGGACAAACTCCTCACCGCCCCAGCGCGCCAGCATGTCCCCGGTTCGCAGACTGGATCGAATCGCGGTCGTGGCGGCAACCAGAATCTGGTCGCCGGCATCGTGTCCGTAGTTGTCGTTGACGCTCTTGAAATTATCCAGATCGACGAAAGCCACCGACAGCGGGGTGTTGCTGCGCGAGGCAATGATGAACTGGATTTCCAGCAGTTCCTCGCCGCTCATGCGGGAAAAGCAATGGGTCAGAGGGTCGTGCACCGCCTGCCGCACCAGGGCGATCATGAATCCCAGTTGGCTCATCCCGCTCATGGTCGCAACTGCGGCAATCATCCCGGAAAGCCAAACGGTGCTGATGAGATGGCTCAGATTGAGCATGTCCAGCCCCCAAAGGGTGGAGACAAATTCGGCACCGACCACCGGCAGGGCGAACGCCATGCCCTCGATCGCGGTGAGCGGGAACATGCCAAGCCCGGCAACCATCACGAAAGGCAGAAAAGCGTACACACCGGCGATGGTGGAAGCCAGGCCATTGGTGTCGGTCTGCTGCATTATCGCGTAGGAGTAAATGTAGAAAAGGGTGGGGATGAGATACAGGGCTGACAGTGCGATGTAGGTGTCGCGCATGCGGGTGGAGCCGCGGAACGAAATGGCCAGCAAACCAAAAGCGGTGCTGGCGATGACCCTGCCCACAGCCATCTCGCCCCAGGCAGGCCAAGGCAGAAGGTAGGCGTCGACGGCGATCCAGAGCGAGGTGAGCAACGCGAACAGGGCCGCAATGATGCGCACGCGCAGCAGAATCATTTCGGCGCGCCGTGTCGTCAGAAGCGGCATGTGCTTGCCCGGCCAGAATAGCCAGGTCAGTTCCTCGTCCGCAAGATTTTTCCTCATAAGTATTGCTTATCCATAAATATATTTTTTTAATTCTAGTTGTTAGTCCATGTTTTTAAAAGAGGTTATCACGGAAATTACGAATGCATAAAGCAACAGGATAAAAATATCGCTAAATCGTATTGACCGTATCACTACATGGAGTATATTTGAAAAATAATATCGCAACATGTTGTGTGTTGCTTAAAACCAAGGAGACTAGAGATGGACGTGGTTCAAGGTGAGCCGGTGGTACTGAGTTTGCCGCGTGCGGTGATCAAGCGCGATGGTTCGGTTGCGGTGTTCGATGGCGACAAGATTCGCTCGGCCATTGCGCGCGCCGGGGCGGTGAGCGGCGAATTCGATTCCGGCGAGGCGGCGCTGTTGAGCGCCCAGGTAGCCAAGGTGCTGATCCACAAGTATCGCAACGAACCGCCCAGCATCGAAAATATCCAGGATGTGGTGGAGCAGGTGCTGATCTCCGCCAACCACCTCAAGACCGCCCGCGCCTACATCGTCTACCGCGAGCAACACACCAAGCTGCGCCAGGACAGGAAGACGGTGGTGGATGTCGGCAGTTCCATCAACGAATATCTCGATCAGCTCGACTGGCGTGTCAACGCCAATGCCAACCAGGGCTATTCCTTGGGCGGCCTGATCCTGAATGTCTCGGGCAAGGTGGTGGCCAACTACTGGCTCAACCACGTGTATCCGCCGGAAGTGGGCGTGGCGCACCGCGAGGGCGATATCCACGTGCACGACCTCGACATGTTGGCCGGCTACTGCGCCGGTTGGTCGCTGCGCACCCTGCTGACCGAAGGGCTCAACGGCGTGCCGGGCAAGGTCGAGGCCGGGCCGCCCAAGCACATGTCGAGCGCAGTGGGGCAGATCGTCAACTTCCTCGGCACCCTGCAGAACGAGTGGGCCGGGGCGCAGGCCTTCAGCTCCTTCGATACCTACATGGCGCCCTTCGTGCGCAATGACAAGCTGCCCTACGAGCAGGTCAAGCAGTACATCCAGGAACTGATCTACAACCTCAACGTGCCGTCGCGCTGGGGCACGCAGACGCCGTTCACCAACCTGACCTTCGACTGGACCTGCCCTGATGATCTGAAAGAACAGGTGCCGATTATTGGCGGCAAGGAAATGCCCTATTTCTACGGCGATCTGCAGGCCGAAATGGACATGATCAACCGTGCCTACATCGAGGTCATGACCACGGGCGATTCCAAGGGACGGGTGTTTACCTTCCCCATCCCGACCTACAACATGACGCCGGATTTCCCCTGGGAGTCGGAAAACGCCACGCTGCTGTTCGAGATGACGGCCAAGTACGGCCTGCCGTATTTCCAGAACTTCATCAATTCCGAGCTCAAGCCCAACATGATCCGCTCCATGTGCTGCCGCCTGCAGCTGGATCTGCGCGAGCTCCTGAAGCGCGGCAACGGCCTGTTCGGCAGCGCGGAGCAGACCGGGTCGGTGGGTGTGGTCACCATCAATTGCGCACGCCTGGGTTTCCTTTATAAGGGCAATGAAGCCGGCCTGCTGGCGCGCCTGGACGAACTCCTGGAGATCGGCAAGAACAGCCTGGAAATCAAGCGCAAGGTGATTCAGCGCCACATGGACGCGGGCCTGTTCCCCTACACCAAGCGCTATCTCGGCACGTTGCGCAACCATTTCTCCACCCTGGGCGTGAACGGCATCAACGAAATGATCCGCAACTTCACATCTGACCAGCACGACATCACCAGCGAGTACGGCCATGCCTTTGCGGTGCGTCTGCTCGACCATGTGCGCAAGCGCATGCTGGCCTTCCAGGACGAAACCGGCCATATGTACAACCTCGAAGCCACCCCGGCGGAAGGCACCACCTACCGTTTTGCCAGGGAAGACCGCAAGCGTTTTCCGGATATTCTGCAGGCAGGCACGCGTGAAATGCCTTACTACACCAATTCCTCGCAACTGCCGGTGGGCTTCACCGACGACCCGTTCGAGGCACTGGAGCGGCAGGACGAGCTACAGAAGAAATACACCGGCGGCACCGTGCTGCACCTCTACATGACCGAGCGCATTTCCAGCGCCGAGGCCTGCAAGAACCTGGTCAAGCGCTCGCTGGAACGGTTCCGCCTGCCCTATATCACCATCACGCCGACCTTCTCGATTTGCCCGACGCACGGCTATCTGGATGGGGAGCACAAATTCTGTCCCAAATGCGATGAAGAAATTCTCGCCAAGAAACGCCAACAAGCATAGGGCTCGCTAATGACTAAATTAGGCATACGTTGCTGTGTATTCGGGATGGATGCAAGGCACGAGGCGCATGCAATGGTTAATCCCTTGCCAAGTCACGTAACGCCGCAGACGCCCGAATACACAGCAACCCTTCGGGCTGGTGCTGTTTTGGGCGCACTCCGGCGTTGCGAGCCGCTTGTTGTGAATAACACAACCGCACGTCTTGCGCCTTGGCCTGCGCCCAAAACAGCACCAGCGTATGCCCAATTTAGCCATTAACGAGCCCTTCAAGGAGAACACCATGACCGACCTGTCCCAGCAAACCAATCTCAAACCCGAAGTTACCCTCAAGGACGAGGAGCGCCAGCCCTGCGAGGTCTGGACTCGGGTGATGGGCTATCACCGTCCGATGGCCTCTTTCAATGTGGGTAAAAAAGGCGAATTCCACGAGCGCCAGTATTTCTGCGAATCCCGTACCAATCTTGCCAACTGACAAAACGTCGCAAGGCGGCTCTCCGTCCCCCTCTCTCCTCTGCGGGGGAGGGTTGGGGGAGAGAGGGGCTGAAGCCCTGCAAGTGGGCGGGCTGACGCCGCTCACCACGACCGACTATCCCGGGCAGCTTGCCGCCGTGGTCTTTTGCCAGGGTTGTCCGTGGCGCTGCGGCTATTGCCACAACCCTCATCTGATACCGCGCGAATGCGATGGAGAAGGGTGGCAAGCCATCGAGTCCTTTTTGCTCAGGCGCCAGGGTCTGCTGGATGCGGTCGTTTTTTCCGGTGGCGAGCCGACGCTGCAATCCGGTTTGCTTGACGCTTGCCTGGCGGCGCGCGATATGGGTTTCAAGGTCGGGCTTCATACCGCCGGGCCCTATCCGGAACGCCTGGACAAGCTTCTGCCCGTGCTCGACTGGGTGGGAATGGACATCAAGGCGCCGTTTTCGTCATATGACCGCATTACCCAAGTGCCGGGAAGCGCCGCGCGTGCGCGCGAAAGCCTGTCTTTGTTGCTCGAAAGCGGGGTGGAACATGAAATTCGCACCACCCTGCACGCCGGTTTGCTGAGTCATGCCCAAGTATTGGAACTGGCGCATGAGCTGGCCGGGGCAGGCGTGCGGAATTTTGTTTTGCAGGCGTTTCGCCCCCAGGGCTGCATACAACCGCTGTTGAGCCAAGGCGATGGAGGAGATTTCGCGTGGGATTTGCTGCATGCAGAGATTCACCCATTGTTTCAGCGCTTTTCTATTCGAAGGGCTTGATCATATAATTCCGTTCCTGCATGCATGCGCCACGGATCGGAATCATCTTGAGTAACCCTGTAAAAATACCCGCCATCCTTGCAAATATTCCCCTGTTCCGGGAAATGTCCCCGGACGAGATCGAACGCATCGCCCAAGGCGCACGGGAACTGCACCTGGCGCGCGGGGATATGCTGTTCCAGCGCGGTACGCCTTCGACGGGCTTTTACGTGGTGGTATATGGCCAGGTCAAGCTGGCGCTGTCATCACCCCAGGGGGTGGAAAAAGTGGTGGAACTGTTTGGCCCCGGGCAAAGTTTCGGCGAAGCGGTCATGTTCATGGGCAAGCCTTATCCGGTATATGCCCAGACCCTGGCGGATTCCCTGCTGCTGCACATTTCCAAGGCGGTGGTTTTCGAAGGCATCGACAATGACCCGGCCTTCTGCCGCAAGATGCTGGCCGGCCTGTCGATCCGCCTGCACCGCATGATTCATTATGTGGAATCTTTTTCCCTGCGGTCTTCCGAGCAGCGCGTGATCGGTTACCTGTTGCAGGATCTCGAGGAAATCCTGGAAGGCCGGGATGTCCATATCGCCCTGCCGGCCAACAAGAACGTGATTGCCTCCAATCTTAATATCACGCCCGAAACCTTTTCCCGCATCCTGCACCATCTGGCCGAAGCCGGGCTGATCGAGGTCAAGGGCAAGGACGTGTGCATCAAGGACGTGGCGAAACTGCGTACTTATGACGAATAAAACGGGGTTTCGACACGAACCGGATTTTATGTGTAGACCTTGATCGCATAAACCACGGTCAGCAGGCTGCCCGTGCCAATAATGATACGTTCCAGCCAGAGTTTTGGAATCCGGCGCGCGTACCGTCCGCCGAGGTAGCCCCCAGCAATGGCGCCCAGCAGTGTGATCCAGGCATGCGGCCAGGAGATGGCGCCGCTGATGACCAGGATAATGACCGAAAAGGTGGAAACCGCGACTGAGACCAGATTCTTCAGGCCGTTCAGTTCGTGGTGATCTTCAATGCCCCCCAGGCTGAGGGCCGCCAGCAGCATGATGCCGAGTCCGGCATTGAAGTATCCGCCATAGATGCCGACCATGAAGGTCAGGATGATCGTCAGGATGCGGTGGCTATGGCGGGAATGTGCCAGAAAACCCCTGATTTGTGCCAGTACGCGGGTCTTGAAGGCGAATGCCGCCGTGGCGACCAGCATCAGAACCGGCACCAGTCTCATGAAGCTGCGGTCCGTGCTCTGCACCAGCAGCCAGCCGCCCAGCCCGCCGCCCAGCAGTCCGGCCGCAAGCAGCCAGGGCAGGCTGGCGCGGTGCCTGCCCAGTTCGTCGCGGTAGCTGAACAGCGCGATGGCGTTACCCGGCCAGATGGCAAAGGAATTGGTGGCATTGGCCGCAACCGGAGGAACGCCTGCGGCGAGCAGTGCCGGAAAGGTGAAAAAAGTCCCTCCGCCGGCAATGGCATTGGCTGCGCCTCCCAGCGCACCCGCACACATCAGCAGAAAAAAATGAAATAAATCCATGGGTCAGGCAATCCTTGGGGGGGGCGGCTTGCTTCCGGGTTGCAGGCATTCCGTCGTATTGCCAGTATAATCAGCAACCCTTGATGTGCGGGGTTTAAGTACCCGGCACCCCGAAATTTGGAGGTTTCCGAGTGAAATTCATCGCAAATATGATTGATGCGCTCAACGAGCGTGTAGGCCGCGCCGCCATCTGGCTGGTGCTGCTCTCGGCCCTGGTGAGCGCGGGCAATGCGAGTGTCCGCTACCTCTTCGGCATGAGTTCCAATGGGATGCTGGAGATCCAGTGGTATATGTTCAGCCTGATCTTCCTCCTGTGCGCCGGCTACACCCTCAAGCACGACGGCCATGTGCGTATCGATGTGATCTATGGGCGTTTATCCAAGCGGGCCCAGGCCGTCATCGATATTCTCGGTGCTCTGCTCTTCCTGCTGCCTGTCAGCTTGTTCATTACCAAGATGTCCTGGGATATGGCGCTGCTTTCTTTCCAGATCAACGAAGGCTCTCCCGATCCCGGCGGCTTGCTGCGCTGGCCGATCAAGATGGCGATTCCACTGGGCTTCGCCCTGCTATCCCTTCAGGGCATTTCGGAAATCATCAAGAAAATCCTGTTCCTCCTTGACCGCCAGCCGCCTGCTCCGGCGGCGGAAGAACGCCAGGAAAGGATCGCATGATGAGTTTCGAAATGATGGCGCCGGTGATGTTCGGCACCCTGGTTCTGTTCCTCCTCATCGGCTACCCGGTTGCCTTCTCCCTTGGCGCCGTGGGCCTGCTGTTCGGTCTGGTAGGGATGGAGGTGGGCTTGCTCCACGCCAGCCTGTTCCAGGCCCTGCCCGAGCGCATCTTCGGTATCATGGGCAACCAGACCCTGCTCGCCATCCCGTTCTTCACCTTCATGGGGCTGATCCTGGAGCGGAGCGGCATGGCCGAGGAGCTGCTGGACACCATGGCGCAGTTGTTCGGCCCCATGCGCGGCGGCCTGGCCTATGCGGTGATCATCGTCGGCACCCTGCTGGCGGCCACCACCGGCGTGGTCGCCGCCTCGGTCATCGCCATGGGCCTGATTTCCCTGCCGGTGATGCTGCGCTACGGCTATTCCCGTTCTCTCGCCTCCGGCGTGATCGCCGCGTCCGGCACCCTGGCCCAGATCATTCCCCCCAGCTTGGTGCTCATCGTCATGGCGGACCAGCTCGGCGTCTCCGTGGGCGACATGTACGAGGGTGCGATGGTGCCGGGGCTGATCCTGACGGGTTTCTATTTCGTCTTCGTCCTGCTGGTGACCCTCATCAATCCCGCCGCCGCGCCGGCCCTGCCGCTGGAAGCCCGCACCCTCCATGGAGCAGCCCTGATGCGGCGGGTCATGACCACCATGGTGCCGCCCCTGCTGCTGATTTTCCTGGTGCTGGGCACCATTTTTGTCGGCGTGGCGACCCCCACCGAGGGCGGCGCCATGGGCGCCACCGGCGCCCTGCTGCTGGCGCTGGCGCATCGCCGCCTGAATTTTTCGCTGTTGAAGCAGGCCATGGATTCCACCGCCAAGCTGACCAGCTTCGTGCTCTTCATCCTGATCGGTTCAACCGTGTTCAGCCTGATCTTTCGTGGCGTGGACGGCGACCTGTGGGTGGAGGGCCTGCTCACCGGCATGCCGGGTGGCGTCATCGGCTTCCTGCTGGTGGTCAACCTGCTGGTGTTCCTGCTGGCCTTCTTCATCGACTTTTTCGAGATCGCTTTCATCCTGGTGCCGCTGCTGGCGCCTGCCGCGCACAAGCTGGGCATCGACCTGGTGTGGTTCGGCGTGCTGCTGAGCGTGAACATGCAGACCTCATTCATGCACCCGCCTTTCGGCTTCTCCCTGTTCTATCTGCGCAGCGTGGCGCCCAAGGAGGTGAAGACCACGGACATTTACAGGGGCGCGATCCCCTTCGTGATCATCCAGGTCATCATGGTGGCGCTGATCATTGCTTTCCCGGGGCTGGTGCAGCATTAGGCAAAACCGTCCGCCAACAAAAAACCCCGCCTCGGCGGGGTTTTTTATCGCTTGCTTCAGGCTTAACCCAAGCTGGCCAAACTGGCGAATGCGCCTTCCGCCATGCCGAACCAGTGGTACTGCTGGTCGCGGTAGGGCTTCCAGCTGGCGTAGATCTTCTTGAAATCGGGGTTCTTGGCGGCTTCTTCCTCGAAAATCTCGAACGCAGCCTTGTGCGCGGCTTTCATGATGTCCTGCGGGAAAGCATGCACCTTGACGCCGTTCTTGATCAGGCGCTGGATGGCCTGGGGGTTCTTGTGGTCGTATTCGGCCATCACGTTGATATTGGTCTCGGCGGCAGCGACCTCAAGGGCCTGCTGGTAGAGCTTGGGCAGCTTGTTCCACTCGGCCAGGTTGATGTAGAAGCTGAACTGGGTGCTGCCTTCCCAGAAGCCGGGATAGTAGTAATTCTTGGCGATCTTGTAGAAGCCCAGCTTCTCGTCGTCATAGGGGCCGACCCACTCGGTGGCGTCAATGGTGCCGCGTTCCAGGGAGGGGTACACGTCGCCGCCCGCCAGGGTCTGCGGCACCACGCCGAGGCGCGACATGACTTCGCCGCCGAAGCCGGGAATGCGCATCTTGAGGCCCTTGAGGTCGGCCAGAGACTTGACTTCCTTGCGGAACCAACCGCCCATCTGGGTGCCGGTGTTGCCGCCGGGAATGTTGTAGACATTGGACTTGGCGAAGAATTCGCGCATCAGTTGCAAGCCGCCGCCGTAATACATCCAGGCGTTCTGCTGGCGTGCGTTGAGGCCGAAGGGAATGGAACAGTCGAAGGCATAGGCCTTGTTCTTGCCGACATAATAATAGGAAGCGGAATGCCCGCATTCCACCGTGCCCTGCTGCACCGCGTCCAGCACCTGCAGGCCGGGCACGATTTCGCCGCCGGCGAAGACGCGGATGTTGAACTTGCCATCGGTCAACTGCTTGACGCGCTCGGCCAGCATTTCCGCGCCGCCGTACACCGTGTCCAGGCTTTTCGGGAAGCTGGAGGCCATGCGCCAGCGGATGGCCGGCATCGAGTTGGCCATGGCCGGGGCGGCCAGGGTCGCCGCACCAGCGGCGGCCATGCCGGCGCCAAAATTCTTCAGAAATTTTCTTCTTTCCATTAGGGATTCTCCTGTCTTTCGCGCTGTTGTTCGGAAGGATGCGGAATTCTGCGGCCACTCGCATGCTGGAGCGGCGGTTTTTCATTGTGCCGGGCTTGGGCGGGGTGGACAAGTGATATTCGGTGAAAATTAGGCTGCCGTCTGCTTGCATGATTTTGCGAAACCGATTATATTTTTGCTCATGGACTTCTTCATTCATCTCCAATCCAAGTTTCTGCTTACAGCCGCCGGTGGTCTGGCGCTGCTGCTGCGCTTCGCGCGCTAATTACTTCCCCCCTCTCTCACTAAAGTTTTAATATGCATGCCTGAAGCGATGCGTTTCCAGGCATAAGCCCAAAGATTTCCCTTGGAGTCTGTCATGAAAGACAAATTGATCATATTCGACACCACCTTGCGCGATGGTGAACAGAGCCCCGGCGCGTCCATGACGCGCGAAGAGAAGGTGCGTATCGCGCGGCAACTGGAACGCATGCGGGTGGACGTCATCGAAGCCGGCTTCCCGGCCGCATCCAACGGCGATTTCGAGTCGGTGAAAGCGGTTGCCGACGCCATCAAGGACAGCACGGTGTGCGGTCTGGCGCGGGCGCTGGAGCGCGATATCGACCGCGCCGGCGAAGCCCTGAAAGGCGCCCAGTCCGGCCGCATTCACACCTTCATCGCAACTTCGCCCATCCACATGGAAAAGAAGTTGCGCATGAGCCCGGATCAGGTGGTCGAGCAGGCGGTCAAGGCGGTGAAATGGGCGCGCAAGTGGACTGACAACGTCGAGTTCTCGCCCGAGGATGCCGGCCGTTCCGATCCGGATTTCCTGTGCCGCGTGCTTGAGGCGGTGATCGACGCGGGTGCCGGCACGCTCAATATCCCCGATACCGTGGGCTACAACATGCCGCACCAGTTCGGCGCCCTGATTGCCAGATTGCGCGAGCGCATTCCCAATGCCGACAAGGCGATTTTTTCGGTGCACTGCCACAATGACCTCGGCCTTGCAGTTGCCAACTCCCTCTCGGCCGTGCTCAACGGCGCGCGCCAGGTGGAGTGCACCATCAACGGGCTGGGCGAGCGCGCCGGCAACGCCTCGCTGGAAGAGATCGTGATGGCGGTGCGTACGCGCCAGGACGTGTTTAGCTGCGATACCCAGATCGACGCCACCCAGATCGTGCCGGCCAGCCGCCTGGTGTCTTCCATCACCGGCTTCGTGGTGCAGCCAAACAAGGCCATCGTCGGCGCCAACGCCTTTGCGCACGAGTCGGGCATTCACCAGGACGGCGTGCTCAAGCACCGCGAAACCTACGAAATCATGCGTGCCGAGGATGTGGGCTGGAGCGCCAACAAGATGGTGATGGGCAAGCATTCCGGCCGCAACGCCTTCAAAACCCGTCTGTCGGAACTCGGTATCGAACTGGGCTCGGAGGATGCGCTCAACGGTGCGTTTGCCCGTTTCAAGGAACTGGCGGACAAGAAGCACGAGATTTTCGACGAAGACCTGCAGGCGCTGGTGAGCGACGAAGCCGCCGCGCTGGAGCAGGAGCATTTCAGGCTGGTGTCCTTGAAAGTGTGCTCGGAAACCGGGGAAACCCCGCACGCCACGGTGGTGGTGGCGGTGAATGGCGCGGAAGAACAGGCCGAAGCGGATGGTGGCGGGCCGGTGGACGCGGCCTTCAAGGCGATTGATTCCATCATCAAGAGCGGCGCGGAACTGCAGCTGTATTCGGTGAACAACATCACCAGCGGCACCGATGCGCAGGGCGAGGTGACGGTACGCCTGTCCAAGGGCGGGCGCATCGTCAACGGCCAGGGTTCGGATACCGACATCGTGATCGCCTCTGCCAAGTCCTACCTGCATGCGCTCAACAAGCTGCACAGCAAGCTGGAGCGGGCGCATCCGCAGGTATGACGGTGCGGCTCTGCACCTGTTTCCCTGAGCGGGGCCCTTGCCGGGTGGAGGGCCCCCCTGCCGCTTGCGGCTATTCCGGCGGCATCGAAGAGCCGGTGTCCGGCGTGGAATGAGGCGGCAGGGGCGATGAATGCCAAGCGCTATCCATGGGGGCATTTAACCGCATTGACGGTGTGGATGCTTGTGTTTGCAGGCGCCTATTTGGGCTTCGACCACTACCAGCAATCCAAGGTCGCTGTGGCTTCCGTTGAAAGCATTGCCAAGGGCGAGATCGTCATTCCCCGTTCCAGGGATGGGCATTATTACGTGGCGGGCGCCATTAATGGGCAAGCGGTGGACTTCATGGTGGATACCGGGGCCACTACCGTTTCCGTCGACGCGGATTTCGCGCGCCGGGCAGGCTTGCCCTCCGGCAGGCCTGAGCAGTTCAGGACTGCCGGAGGCGTAGTCATGGGCGAAGTTGTTCACGGCCTGACCGTGGAGGCCGGCGGCATCCGTGTCCATGGCTTGCGTGTTGTCGTGGGCATCAAGACCGGCTTGGGGGAGCCTGCCCTGTTGGGGGCCAATTTCTTGCGTTATGTTGACCTCATCTTGTCTGACGACAAGATGATATTGCGCGTCAAGCGGGCCGAATAGCGCGGGGATGTCATCCCCGGCGGGGCGATCAGACGCTTTCCCTGCGCATGAATTCGCCATAGGCGCCTGAGCCCTCGCTGCTTTCCATCCGCGTCACCTGTGCGGAGGGTGGCCCGAGTCGCGCCCATGCAAGCATTTTTTCCACCGCCTCCGGGGTGCCTTGAACCGTGGCTTCAACCGTGCCGTCGCGGCGGTTGCGCACCCAGCCCGTGATGCCCAGTTCCGCCGCCTTGCGGCACATGGACTCGCGGAAATAGACGCCCTGCACGCGGCCATGCAGTCTGAGATACTTGGTGACATCCGGTGAATCTGGCATAAAAAATCACGCTATATTCGAAATTGGCTGAAACTGGATGGTAGATCCTGTTATCAAATGCTGCTTAGCCCGTCTCGGGCAGAAAACTCGGCAGGCTCACCCCGTTGAACGGCTGGAACGTTCCCCGCACCTGGAACAGGTGCGTTTCCACGTTGCGTGCGCCCCAGTCGTATAGTGTTTCCACCAGTTCTCGCTTGTCCATCGGAATCACGAACAGCGGCACCTCGCCGCGAAAACGCTCGCTCGCCTGCAGCAGCAGCGCCAGCGTAGCCTTCTCGGTGCGCGCCACGCAGGGGCCGAGCATGTTGAGGGCGGGGTGGCGGATCGAGATCATGAAACCTTCGATGGTGCCGTCGGTGTTCTCAAATACCAGGGCATGCAGCGCGCCGCGCGGATTTTCGATGGCGTAGCGGTAGTCGTTGATGCGGCTGATGCCGCTCACTTCCATTTCCAGTGCGGCCATGGCATCGATGTCGGCGAGGGTGGCTTTGCGTACCCGCTCGCGCAGGGGGTAGTGCGCCGCGAGTCCGCCGGGCGGCACCGCGATCACCATGTCGTGGTAGCTGCCGCGCGGGATGAAGCCGGAGCGGTTGTAGAGCGAAAAAGAATCCATGTTGATGGCGCTGCCCACCAGACGCAGCGCAGGATACTGGTTGGATTCGGTGAAATCGACAATGTGGTTGACCAGTGTCCGTCCCACGCCGCGCTTGAAATAATCCGGACTCACCGACATCACGCCGAGGCTGACATGATGTTCGCGCGGATGGTAAAAGCAGGCCCCCATGATTTCGCCGCTGCCGGGGTCGAAGGCGGCCACGCTGTGGCCGGGACTGATGTCGCCATAGATGTCGAGAAAAATGCCGGCCTGCTCCGGTGCGCAGCCGAAATAATCCCCCGGCCAGCCGCGCGCGCCGTACCAGGTGTTGAAGGCGCGATGCAGCATGTGCGAGTAGGCGCTGCGATCGTCATCGGTAAGCGGGCGTAGCAGCATTCAAACCTCTTTTTTTCGGAGCAGCCGTTCGTGCAATATAATCGCGCTCCAGGCAGCAACGGCCAGCCAGGCAAGGCGGTAAATCATCCGGTTCTTGGCCTTCACCCGATTATTCTCGTCAGGTGGTTCACTGTGAGAAGCTGATTTTCCTTGTGCGCCATGCCTAATCGCTGCGAGCCGGTTCCAGCAGTTCATCGAGCAGTGCGAAAAAGCGCGGTATCTGAATGGGTTTGGTCAGGTAGTCAACAAAGCCGGCGGCCAAGCCTCTTTCTACATCGCGCTCCATGGCATTGGCGGTAATGGCAATGACGGGGATGTGGCAGGTGGCCGGGTTGTTCTGTAAGTCGCGCAATGCCTCATAACCGTCCATGCCGGGCAGATTGATGTCGAGCAGGATGATGTCGGGCTGGAACGCCCGGGCGATTTCCAGTCCCAGTTCCGCGGTATGGGCATCGAGCAGCGCCAGTCCTGAACGCCCGGCAATGATTTTTTTTACCAGACGCAGGTTGGCGGGGTTGTCTTCAATGTAGAGCAGGGTGCGCGAAGTGGCGCGCACGATGTGCTCTGCCGCCTTGCTTTCCATGGCGGGAATAGGGATTTCAGCAGCAGCAAGAGGGAGTTCGATCCAGAATGTGCTCCCTTCGCCATCCATGCTCTCGACGCCGATGACGCCGTCCATGGCTTCAGTCAGCTTTTTGGCGAGGGCCAGCCCGATGCCGGTGCCCTCGATGCCGTCGTAGGGGGAACCGATGCGCTCGAACGGCTTGAACAGGCGCGTCATCGCATCGGATGGAATGCCGCGTCCGCTGTCGCGCACGTTGATTCTGATGCGGCCCGGTGGCGCGAGATGGCAGGCGATTTCGACACTTCCCCCTTCCTGGTTGTATTTGATGGCATTGGAGAGCAGGTTGAGCAGAATCTGGCGCAGGCGCAGCCGGTCGCCCTGGATCGCGCAACCGCAAGCGGCGTCTGCGCTCAGCCGGATGTTGCGCTGCCAAGCCAGGGACTGCATCAGTGCTACGCATTCATCGACCAGTGGCCTGATGGGCACCGCTTCGGGCATCAATTCGAGCCGGCCGCTTTCGATGCGCGCCAGATCAAGTATTTCGTTGATCAGTTCCAGCAGGTGGCTGCCGGCGTGCAGAATCTCGTGAATATTGTCCTGCTGATCCGGTGCAAGCGGGTTTCTCATGTCCGATTCGAGCAACTGCCCGAACCCCAGAATCGCATTCAACGGCGTGCGCAGTTCGTGGCTCATGCGGGACAAGAATTCAGACTTTGCGCTGTTGGCGCGTTCGGCTTCCTCCTTGGCACGCATCAGATCGAATGTGCGATCGGCCACTCGTGCTTCGAGCGTTTCATTCATCTGGCGCAGTTTTTCCTCCGCCTGCCATTGCCGGGTGATGTCCTGCACCGTGCCCACTGAGCGGAATGGTTTGCCATTGATGTCAAAGTCCGAGGTGCAACGCTCATGCACCCACTTGATGCGGCCGTCGCGCATCAGCAACCGGTGGGTGATTTCGTAGGGTTTTCGGGTTTCGAGCGAGTGGGTGTAAGCCCGGTTGACCGAGTCACGGTCTTCGGGATGAATGGCGTTGAGAAAAGCCTCGTAGGTGGCGCCGAACTGGCTCTTGTCGATCTCGAAGAGGCGGAAGATTTCGTCGGTCCAGAACAGCTTGCCGCTTACCAGCTCCAGTTCCCAGCTCCCCACCTGGGCAATGCGCTGAGCTTCATTCAGGCGTTCCTCGCTCATGCGCAACGCCACTTCCATGTTTTTGCGCGAGGTGACGTCCAGCCCGATGGCGAGCACCGATGTAACCTTGCCCTCTGCATCGCGCATGGCCTGGTCGTTCCATTCGATATCGCGCTCCTCGCCGCTGCGAATGACGATGGTATTGATGTTGCCACGCGTTGGCTTGTCGTGAACGGCGGTCTGGAACAATGCGCGGATGCGGGCCTGGTCGCGCGTGGGCAGGAAGCTGGAGAACCATTCCTTGCCTTTGATCTCGTCCAGCCGGTAGCCGCTGAGTTCCTCGAAATAGGGGTTGACGTGCTGGATCATGCCCTGGGTGTCGAGCAGCAGGATGATTACCGGTGCGGTTTCGATCAGGCTGGTGGCAAAATCGTGTTCGCGCAGCAAGGCATCCTCGGCCTTTTTGTGATCGGTGATGTCGATCGAAACGCCCAGCAGATGCGTTGGCTTGCCTGCCGGGTCGTAGATGCCGATTTTACGCGTATGCAAGAAACGGGTTTCACCGTTGTGCACGCGGATCGGTTCTTCCGGGATGTCTTTAAGTTCCCGGCTGGACAGCACTGCGTGGTCGTTGGCGGTAAAAAAATCGGCCTGTTCGCGGGGAAAAAAGTCATAGTCGTTTTTCCCTGCGATATTCTGCTGCGAGAGGCCGAGCAGATCCTCACCCGCCCGGTTGAGCATCTCGAAACGCAGATCTCCGGCCTGCTTCAGGAATACCATCGCCGGGATATTGTCCACGATGGTGGAGAGGATCGCTTCGGAGCGCTGGAGTTCAAGCTTGGCCTGTTTGTGCGCGCTGATGTCGCGGTAGATGCAGATGAAGCACGGCTTGCCGGCAATATCCATCATCAGGACGCTGACCTTGACGTCCATCAGCGTGCCATCTTTCCTGCGGTGCCGGGTTTCGAAGTCATCCCGCCCGTTGCGGAGGACTTTTTCAATGTGCGCACGGGTTGCTTCCGGGCTTTCTTCAGCCTCGTAATTGGAAACGCCGAGGGTGGAGAATTCTTCTGCCGTGTAGCCCAGTTGCTGGTGGGCGGAAGGGTTGAACTGTAGTGGCAGGGTGGTTTCCGGGTCGATGATCACCACCCCGTCCGGGATGAGGGTGAAAAGCGCCCTGTAATATTCTTCGCTTCGGGTGCCGTTCCCCGGCAGGGTTTTTGGGGTGTTCGGGTTGAAATCAGGCATCCGGCAACTCCACGTTTTCTGGGGTGAGTTAATGGACCAATATTAACGGAGCGTTGCTGCCTTGGAAAGGAGAATTGTTCTCATTAATGCAACATCAGAGCGTTTGCTCAAGTCTTCAATTTGATGCCTTCGTCGACCAGACCGAGAAAACGCGGCACATCCAGCGGCTTGATCAGGTAGTTGCTGAAGCCCGCCTCCATTCCTTGCTGGATATCGCGCTCCGTGGCGTTGGCGGTGAGCGCCACGATCGGGGTGCGTTGCGCCCAGGGTTCTGCGCGTAGCCTGGCCAATACTTCAAAGCCATTCATGTCCGGCATGTTGATGTCCAGCACGATCAGGTCAGGGTGTTTTGCTGCCGCGAGTTCCAGGCCGATGGACGAGGTGTGAGCAGATAGCAGGTGAATGCCATGGCGCCGGGCCAGCAGCTTGCTTATATGCTTGAAATTGGCGAGATTGTCGTCAATATAGAGGATGGTGAACTGTTTTGCAGTGGCAGGGTTCCCCCTGTCGATTGCGGAGCTGGCCGTGCCAAGCGGAGGTGGCACATTTTCGGATGGCAGCTCGACCCAGAAGGTGCTGCCCGCCCCGGCCTCGCTTTCAGCCCCGATGTTGCCGCCCATCAGTTCGACCAGTTGGCGGCAGGTGCTGAGGCCGATGCCAGTCCCGGAAATGCTGCCGGTCTCAGCGCCGAGGCGGTTGAAGGATTGGAACAGTTCCTCCATGCGTGAAGCGGGAATGCCCTGGCCGCTGTCGGACACCATGATGCGCAGCTGATCGTCCAAAGCAGGGGCGATACGTAGCCTGACAATGCCGTTGGGCCGATTGTATTTGATCGCATTTGACAAGAGGTTGATCAGCACCTGCTTGAGACACGCGCGGTCAGCGCGCAACTTGACGTGGTGTGGCGTGATTGCATCGATCGTGATGCCCTTGGCTTTGGTCAGCGGCTGGACCAGGGCGATGCATTCATCCAGCACTTCGGCGTAACACAGCGGTTTGATGGACAAATCAATGTTGCCGAATTCGATTTTCCCCAGATTCAGGACTTCGCTGATGAGATTCAGCAGGTGGTTGCCCGCTTTGAGTATCTCTTGCACGCTGCCAAGCTGGTCTTCATTCAGGGTGTCGTCGTATGCCAGCAGCTGGGAGAAACCGAGAATGGCATTCATCGGGGTGCGCAGTTCATGCGACATGCTGGAAAGAAATTCCGACTTGGCGCGGCTGGCGCGTTCGGCTTCGTTTTTTGCGGTGACAAGGGCCTGTTCTGCCTGTTTGAGTTCGGTGATGTCTTGTACGGTGCCGATCAGGCGCTGGATTTGTCCATCGCTGCCATGAATGCTCTTCGCCCGTTCATGGACATAACGAACCTCGCCGTCCGGGCGGATGATCCGATGCACTACATCATGCGTGCCGGTGATGGCGGCGTGGCGCTCGCTTTCACGCACCAGTGCGACATCGTCCGGATGCACGGCCTCGAGAAATGCTTCCACGCTGGGTTTGAAGGTCGCGGGGTCGCGTCCGAAGATGTCGAAGATGGCTTCCGACCAGTACAGGTTTCCGTTACCCAGGTCGGCTTCCCAGTTGCCCAGTCTGGCCAGGGCCTGTGCCTGGGCCAGACGTTCGCTGCTGAGCTGCAATGCAGCCTGGGTGTGCTTGAGGCCGGAGATGTCCAGGCCGGTGCCGATTATGCAACGCTCGCCATTGAAATCAAGCGCTACCGCCTGGAAATAGTGCGGGATAATTTTACCCGATCTGGTGACCAGGCCGGATTCGATTTCAGCCTTGCCTGTTTCCAGGCAAGTCTGGATCTTTTTTGCGATGAGGCTGTGCTCGGCTTCGGGCGTGAAATCAAGCGGCGTCATGTGCTCGATTTCTGCGGCGCTATAGCCGGTGATGCAACTGAAGCTTTCATTGACCTTGAGAAAATTCCCCGCTGCGGAAAACACATAAAATATCCCCGGCAGGGCATTGATGGCCGCCTCCGAGAAATCACGCTCGGTGCGCAGCCTGATTTTGATTTCCATGATCGGCGTGATGTCGGTGCGTACCGAAACATACTGATAGGGTCGGCCTTTATCATCGAGAAAGGGCACGATGGTGGACTCCACCCAGTACGGCCTGCCATCCTTGGCGCGGTTGCAGATCACCCCTTGCCAGGTTTTGCCGCTGGAGATGGTGTTCCACATGTCAGCGTAAAAAGCGGGGGCATGCGTGCCGGATTTGAGAATACGGTGATTTTGTCCGATCAGTTCTTCCTGTGGGTAGCCACTGATCAAACAGAATTTTTCATTGACGAAGGTGATGGTGCCGGAGGCATCGGCAATGCTCACGATCGCGTGCTGATTCAGGGCAAAGCCCAGGCTGGCGCATTGAAGTGTACTGAGTTGCGGCGTGCTGCTCTGGCTCATATCCGTTCTTCCGGGGGTAAGCGTCCAGGAGCTTGGGGCGCGGTAATTTAGATTTAATCTAAAAATTATATACTAAATAATAACGTTGCCGTCACCCGGCCATTTTTTCTAACGGGCAGTCTTGAACAATCGGGCATAGAAAATCGCGCTGAGGAAAAAAGCCAGGCTCAGCCCAGCTTCAATCATGCCCAGTATGGCGCTCAGGCCGTGGTCCGACCAGGCGCGCACCACGCCCTCGGTGAAATACAGCAGGATCAGCATCGAGGCCCACTGGAAGGTGTAAACCTTGCCGCGCAGGATGCCGAACAGGGGCAGCAGCAGCGGCAATGCCTTGATCACCAGCAGGGTGCCGCCGGGACGCACCGGCGCGAGCCAGCCCTCCCAGGCCAGGCTCAGCAAGATCAGCGCAATCAGGCTGGTGATGGCGATGTAATGAAGCGAGATTTTCATTTCTGGCTGCTTTCGATTTTGACCTGGCCTGGGTCGGTGATGGGTGAACTGAAATCCACACGCACGATGTTCATTCCGTGACGGAGGTCATAACCATCGCAGTCCATCCCGATAAGGTCCTGATGTTGTTCAATCCAGGTGTTTTCGGCGGCCTGCCAGCCTGCTGTGCCGGCAACCTTGAAGTCGCCATGCGCGATCCAGCGCGCAGCGCCGAAGCCGCCGATGTAGCGCAGCTGGCTGGGCTCGATGCGGCAAAAGAAGAAATCCAGCGCGAAATAGGGTTCAGCCTCGGGGAAGTAGCGCAGGTAGCGCTGCTGCAGGCCGGCATGCTGTTCATCTGCGGCACGCACGGCCTTGCCGGCCAGGGTCAGGCGCGGGCTGGCCTGCGCTTCGCCGGAGTTGCCCTGTACCAGCAGACTGACGCGCGGGTCGGCAGCAATGTTTCTGGCATGTTCCGCCAGCGCGCTGATCAGGAATACCGGACATCCGGCGTGATCGGTCAAGTAATCCACCGCCGTGGCGAAGGGGTGGCCGTCCAGACGCTTTGACAGTGTGGCCAGCGCAGCGCTGTGCTGGCTGCGCAACAGGCGGCGTGCGGCAAGAATTTCGGGGTGGCCGGACATATTTGTTAAAGCGGGCGCGCCAGTTTCAGCGCCGTTTCCGCCAGCCGCTTTCCGAGTGCGATGCACAGCTTGCGTTCTTCCTCGGTGAAGGGTCGGCTGCCGTCTGCACCGGCGACGTGGCTCGCGCCATAGGGCGTGCCACCGGATGTGGTGGTGGTCAGTTCGGGGTTGGAATAGGGCAGGCCGGTGATCAGCATGCCATGATGCAGCAGCGGCACCATCATCGAAAACAGCGTGCTTTCCTGACCGCCGTGCATGCTGGCGGTGGAAGTGAACAGTGCCGCGGGCTTGCCGATCAGGGCGCCTTTAAGCCATAGCGGGGTGGTTCCATCCCAGAAGTATTTCATCGGCGCGGCCATGTTGCCAAAGCGGGTCGGGCTGCCCAGCGCCAACCCGATACATTCTTCCAGGTCTTTCAACTCGACGTAGGGCGCACCGGAATCAGGAATGGCATCCTCCACCGCCTCGCATACCGTGGATACCCGCGGCACGGTGCGAATGCGTGCCGTTGCGCCGGGCACCTGCTCGATACCGCGCGCGATCAACTGCGCCATTTCCTTAACCGCGCCGTGCAGGCTGTAATGCAGTACCAGAATTTCGTTCATTGCTCATTCTCAAGAAGGTTGAATTTGCCTATTATACGCTGACCTGTTTATAGTACTTCCCATGCCCCGCCCAATTCGTGAATTCCTCGGTTTCATGCGCTTTCTGGCGCGGCGCTTCGACGAAGACCGCTGCGTCCAGATCGCTTCCAGCCTGACTTACACTACGCTGCTGTCGCTGGTGCCGCTGATGGTCATTGCATTTACCGTGATTTCGGCGTTTCCGGTATTTTCCGGGCTGATGACGCAACTCAAGATTTTTCTGCTCACCAACATGGTGCCGGAAGTCGCGGGCAAGATCATCACTGTGTATATGCAGCAGTTCTCCGAGAAGGCCGCGCGGCTGACTGCTGCAGGTATCGCTGCCCTGGCGGTGACGGCCCTGATCCTGATGCAGACCATCGAGCATGCGTTCAACCTGATCTGGCGCGTAAGCACGAGGCGTCGCCTGCTGCTGCGCGTGCTGACCTATTGGGCGGTGTTGACGCTGGGGCCCCTGCTTCTGGGCGCCAGTCTTTCGCTGACCTCCTACCTGGTGAGTTATTCGCTGGGTTATGTGGAATTCATTCCATCCCTGGGCGTGGCGGTTCTGAAAGTCATGCCGCTGGTGATCACCTCGCTGGCGTTCGCCCTGCTTTATCTCGCCGTGCCCAATCGTCATGTGCCGCTGCGCCATGCCCTGATAGGCGGGGCAGTGGCAGGGCTGGGGCTGGGGCTGATGAGCAAGGGTTTCACCGCCTATATCCTGCATTTTTCAGGTTACACCCTGGTGTATGGCGCCTTTGCCAGCCTGCCGGTATTTCTGTTGTGGGTTTATCTGTCCTGGCTGGTGGTGGTCAGCGGGGCCGTGGTGGCGGCTTCGCTACCTTACTGGCAAGGCGGCATGTGGCAAGTCGAACGCACGGCTGGACGGCGCTACTTCGATGCACTGTGCGTATTGCAGGCGCTATGCCACGCCCAGCGCCGTGGCGAGGTTTTGAACCTGGCGGCTTTGCAGCGTGAAACCCGGGTGACGCTGGAGGAACTGGAAGATATCCTGCTTCAGTTGCGCGATGCCCGCTGGGTCGCGCGCACGGCGGGGCAGGGCTGGTTGCTGTCGGCCCACCCGGGCGATATCGCGGTACTTGATGTGTTTCGCCGCTTTGTGTTTAAGCCGGCAGAAGAATTGCCCGCCGGTAGCGATGCAACGCTTGCGGAATTGAGCGAACGTACCACCGCCAGCCTGGAACAGGCGCTGGCCGGTTCGCTGGAAGACTTGTGCACCAGGGCAGAGCCCTAGGCATGCACCGGTGTGAATTCGAACAGGTCGAAAGTGGCGGTTTGTTCCAGCAGCCGGGTGGCGCGCACATTTTTTGGCGTGCCATGCTGGTCCAATAGAAATTCGCGCTGTGGAAAAAAACCGCCGCGCAGGCAAACCAGGGTCGCGGGTTGCTTCAGGGCGGGGATCTCAGGCAGCAGTAAGGCAGGCTGAAAAGGGGTGCCGGCACTGGTGATCAAAGGCCGCAGCATGGCCGGGGTGGCAGTGGGCGCGAGCATTTGGGCGCCAAGTTGCAGGTGGTTGGGGTTCTCGCTGCTGACCCAGCGCACTACACCGATGCTCCAGGTGTCATTGCCATCGGGTCTGAGGCCGATAATTTCTCCCACCTGTACCTGGACATCGCTTTTGGGGTCTTTGGCGAGCGCCAGTCCGCCTGCGCTTTCGTTGATGATCAGCCAGTTCCTGGTTACATAAGTCTGGTGGCTGGCTTTATCCAGTGGCGAGTCCGCCAGTTCCAGGGTGATATCCGTGGCTTCGTGTCTGTTCGCCTCATTGATGCGGCCAACCACGCCACCGCTGAGATCGCCACTGAGGAAGTGGTGGATGGAGCGGATGCCTGCGCAGATTTCCATTTTGGCGTCGTGCTGGACGCGGTTGAACAGGCGTTTGGGTGCAATACCCCAGTGTTTGAGCATGCGCCGCAGCAGGTTTGGGAAGCCAAAATCCTTGCCGGCGATAGGCAGTTGCAGCGCCTTCGCATCCACGCCTGCTTCCAGTTGGCTGATCTGCTGGTGCAGCGTTCGTGCCAGTTCGATGGTGTTGAGCAGGATATCGGTGCGCTCATCGGTGACGGTGGTTTCGTGCGCCAGTGCGCGCGGGGGTTTGTCGCTGTCCAGACGGACCAGAAAGTAGCCGGATGGATTGCTGGTCTGCATCAGCGGTTGCAGGTGGGCATGGCCGCCAAACTGGGTGAGATATTCCTGTACCTTGTTGACTTCACCCTGCATCAGCCGGTAGGGGTCGAGCAGCGCAAGCAGCAGTGCTTGCTTGTAGGCCAGGTTGACGCTGCTCTGGCGCCCCTGGTCGGGAACAGCCTCGTCCTGTATGCCCTGTTCTACGGCGTAGGTAAACAGGATGTGCATTTCCGCCCAGACGCCGGCGGGCGTCGGCGCGTAGGTCTGGTAACAGACAACCAGCATCCGGCCCAGGCTGTCGATGGCGCGCTCGACCACCAGTGGCAGTTGTTTGTTGCTGCCGAAACTCAGTTTGCGGCTGGCCAGATCGAGCAAAATGATTTTGTAGCCGTAGGCCAGTTCGGTTTGCAACTGCCGCGCCTGACTGGCGATGATTCTGGATTTTTCCGGCAGCGGCAGGGGCTGGCCGGAAAATTGCGTTTCTAGCGCCGACATCAGGTTGATGATGGTGGCGCGGTAGAGTTCGAGCAGCTTGAGGCGTGCGTCTTCGGCAACCTTGCTGCGGTTCAGTGCGCTCAGCGCATCGAGGGTGGCGCGCGAGGACTCATTCAGATTGGTCAGTGGAAGTGCGGCCAGCCATTCAGCGACTTGCTTGGGACGGGTTTCTACGGTTAAATTCTGTTCCGGCCCGGGTACGGATAGTTTAATGGTCATGGATTGCGCGTCTCCTGTCCTGCCTGAGTTTATGTTTTTTCTTGATTCTAGAAACAATTGCCCGGTTTGTAAAACATTAAGCGAGGTAAAATGCCCGAATTGACGCGTTCCTGGGTGAAGTGGCTCATATTTCTGCTGTCGGCTCTGGCGCTGATGTTCACCTGGCATCATTGGGGCATGGCGCGTGGCCTGCTGCCGCTGGCAGCAGCACAAGCCAGTTACGGCGTGGGATTCGCATTCTGCGCGGTTTTTTTGCTGGGCTTTCTGGCGCGTCTCAGGGTGACCTCCTTCCCTGCCGTGTGGCGCATGCTCACCGTCGTGCTTGGCGCGGGCCTGGCTGCGCTTGAAATTAGTTTGCATCACTATCCCGGGGCGCTGTTTCTTGCCCTGTGGGCAGCAGCGGTGATCGGGATTTCGGTAGTTTCCCTTGCGGCGCGATATTTGCCGTCTTCCTTTTTGAATCTTTGGTTAGGTAGAGCAACAACATGATGAATCTGGTTGAAAGAATTTTTGAAGGCAGTCTGTGGCGTAGCCGCTATGTTGTCCTGTTTGCTGTGGTGGCAAGCATGGCGGCGGGTTTTGCCATCTTTTACATGGTTACCGTGGACGTGTATTACCTGATTGTGCACGTATTCCACTATGCTGATCCCTCGCTCGCGGCCGAAACACGCAAGGTGCTGCACGATGAAACCATTACCCATCTGGTCGAGGTGGTGGATGGCTATCTCCTGGCCACCGTGATGCTGATTTTTTCTCTCGGCATGTACGAGCTGTTCATCAGCGATATCGACGAAGCGCATGGAAGTAAGGCATCCAGCAAGATCCTGGTGATCGAGAGCCTGGACGATCTCAAGGCCCGCCTGGCGAAGGTGATCCTGATGATCCTGATCGTGACCCTGTTCGAAAGTGCGCTCAAGATGGAGATGAAAACCACGCTCGACCTGCTCTATCTGGGCGGCAGCCTGGCCCTGGTGGGCCTGTCGCTGTATCTCACTCACGCCTCGGATTCACATGGCAGCGAGAAGCATGGCAGCGAGAAGCATGGAGACGGGCTGGCACATGAAAAATAAGCTGATGCTCCGGTTTTGGCTGGGATGTATGCTATTCACGATGGCTGGCTTGGTGTCGGCAGCCGGCTTTACGTTCCAGGATACCCAGGGCAAGCAGCACTCGCTCGCCGGCTACAAGGGCAAATGGGTGCTGGTGAATTTCTGGGCTACCTGGTGCCCGCCTTGCCTGGAGGAAATTCCCGACCTGATCGCCCTGCATGACAAGCACAAGGACAAGGATCTGGTGGTGCTGGGGGTGGCCATGGATTACCGCAGCGGGCAGCAGGTGAAGGATTTTTCCGAGCAGTTATTCGTTTCCTATCCGGTCATTCTCGGCACTCAGGCTTCCGCCGCGCAGGTGGGGGCGATCAGTGGTTTGCCGACGACTTACCTGTTCAATCCCCAGGGAAAGCTGGTGGCATACAATGTGGGCGCCATCACGCGCAAGGCAGTGGAAAGCTACATCAACATTAAAAAATAGGAGCGCTTCATGAAAGAATTTCTGCTGGGCCTGGTTTTTTGCCTGTTTGTTGCGCCAGTCTGGGCCGAGAGCCGCGATGTGGAGAAGCATTTCTTTAATCAGCACTTGGGGGATTTCAAGGCCGAGCTGGACACGGCGAAAACAGAGGGCAAGCAGGGCATTCTGCTGATGTTCGAGATGGAGGACTGCCCTTTCTGCCATCGCATGAAGCAGACCATTCTCAATCAGCCAGAGGTGCAGGACTACTACCGCCAGCATTTCCTGATTTTCAGCGTGGATAGCGAAGGCGCCAATGGTCTGGTGGATTTTTCCGGCAAGACGACCACGGAAAAGCAGTTTGCCCTTGATCACCGGGTGCGAGCCACGCCGGTGTTCCTGTTCTTTGATCTTTCGGGCAAGGTGCTGACCCGCTTTACCGGCGCAGCCAAGGACAACCGCGAATTCATGGCGCTGGGCCGCTATGTGGTGGAAGGGGCATACAAGACGATGCCGTTTGCCAGATACAAGCAGCAGGCCGCTAAATGAGGCGTGCGCTGCTGGCACTCGGGTTGTTGTTTGCCGGAGGCCCGGCGCTGGCGCAGCCCTTGACGCTGGAACAGGCGCTGGTATCCGTGGCTGAAGCTCATCCAGATATGCTCATGGCCGAAGCGGACCGCGCCATCGCGCTTGCAGAGCGCGATCTGGCCGGAGCGCGCGGTGACTGGAATCTCAACCTAGAGGCTGGTTTGCGTCGCGCCAGGCCGACCATTGGCCCGGACGCGGTGAGCGACAACACCTTGCGACTCAATGCCCGCAAATCCATCTATGACTTTGGCCGCACCGCGTTTGCCGAACAGGCGGCCGAGTCGGTGCTGGCAGCGCGCGAAGCCGCGTTGCTGGATATGCGTTCGCGGCGTCGTCTGGATGTGATGGCGCGTTTTTTTGATATTTTGCTGGCGGATATGCAGTTTGCTGCCGATAACGAGTACATGGCCGTCGCTTATGTGAATCAGGACAACGCCCGCTATCGCCTTGAAGTAGGGCAGATCGCCGCTGCCGATCTGGCTGAGGTCGAGAATGCTTACCAGGACTCGCTGTTGAAACGCAATGCCGCTCAATTGCGCCAGCGTATTTCCCGGGCGCAGCTGGCTTCTGCCATGAACCGCCCCGGCCAGCTGAACGCGGAATTGGTTGACCCCGTACTGGCCGGGAATAACCGCGCCCTGCCCGAATTTGAAGCGCTGCTGCCGCTACTGCGCGCGCGCAATCCGCGCCTTGCTGCCATGCGCGCCCAACTGGCTGCCGCCACGCAACGTATCGAGGCCGTGCGTGCAGATAAATCGCCTGCCCTTGATCTTGAACTGGAGGGAGCCGGCTACAGCCGCGAGGCTTTGACCCGCGATGCTGTAAGAGCGGGTGTGGTGTTGACCTGGCCCTTGTATACCGGTCGCAGGGTCGATGCTCAGATGGCGAAGGAGCAGGCGCAGTTCCAGCGTCTTCAGGCGGAAGCGGCAAAACTGGAGCTGGATCTGGAACAGATGATGCTGGAAAACTGGCTGGAAATCGGCGAGTTGCAGCGCACGGCGCGCACGGCAGCAAAAAAACACAGCGACTACCGTGATCATGCACTGGAACGCGCACGCGGCCAGTACGAGGTGGAGTTGAAAACCAATCTGGGCGATTCCATGGCGGCCACCATGGCGGCGAAGCTGCGTGAGCGCCGTATTGAATATCAGTTGGCCCTGGCTTTTGCCAGGCTGGAAGCATTGTTGGGTAGCCCGGTGGAAAGCGCTGGCACGGATAATAAAGGATAAACGCAATGAAAAGATGGCTTTGGATGGCGATCTGGCTCGTCTCAGGCGCGGCACAGGCAACGGAAGTTCCTGCCGTGTTGCAGTGGTCGCAGCGGGTAGAGCTTTCCACGCCGGTCTCGGGCGTGGTGCAGACGGTGAGCGTGGCCGTGGGAGAGCGCGTGCGGCAGGGACAGGTGCTGCTCAGGCTGGATGAGCAGCTCTACGCTGGCCGGGTCGAGGAAGCCGCTGCCATGGTGGCGCGCAACCGGGAAGATGCAGCCGAGACGCAGCGAGAACTGAAGCGTGTGCAGGAGCTGTACGATCGTACCGTGATCTCCATATCGGAACTGGAACAGGCCCGCTTGCGCCATGCGCGGACGACAGCCCAGCTCAAGGAATCCCAGGCGCGCCAGAAGCAGGCGCAGAAGAACCGCGAAGACACGCTGTTGCGCGCGCCCTTCGATGCGGTGGTGGTGGCGCGTCAGGTAGAGCCGGGGCAGGCTGTGGCCGCAACCCTGCAGCCGCAGAGCCTGCTGGTGGTGGCGCGGGCGGGGGAGATGCTGGCGCGGTCCCAGGTGCAGGAGACGCAGCTGGCGAACCTGAAAGTGGGGCAGGAAGTCGATGTCAGCGTGGGAAAACAGCGTTTTCGCGGCAAGGTCAGAACCATGGGGCTGGAGCCGACGACGCGCGACAAGTCGGGTCTGCCGCTTTATCCCCTGGATGTGATATTTGTTCCGGGTGAAACGCAATTGCGCGCAGGTGCCGCTGCAACACTCAATCTGCCCTGATTCCCCGTTCTGCGAAGTATTGGCTGATCGCACGGTCCTCGTGCAGGATGTGATTTTCTGCGCAATCGGTGAGGAAGGCCGTGATCAGTACGGCGCGGTCGGCGTGTTCGGGGTCGTAGGTTTCCATCAGGGTGGTGGCTTTATGCAGCAGTTTCTCATGCTCAACTGCATGTTGCTCCAAGCCGGGAAAACCATGACGGCGCATCAGGGCCTCTTCGCGCCTGAAATGGTCTGCGGCGAAATCGAGAATTTTTTCCATCTGCCGGCGCGCCTGTTCGAAGTCGCTGCCGTGCGCCACTAATTCCGACAGTTCATTGACCAGAGCCATCAGCCCGCGATGCTCCGCGTCGATGGAAGGAATGCCCAGCGCGTGGCGGCTTTCGTCCCAGACAAGATAAAATTTCTGCATGGTACGTGCTCCTTCAGTCGGCTTCAGGATGCGGGGCGTTTCTCGTCCTGGCTGGTAATGCGGGTGCCTGGCGCGTTGTAGGACCAGTGATTGCGCCATGCGCCGACCACCAGAGTCGGATACTCGGGGCGGCCCAGGCTGCCATTGTAGCGTCCCAGTGCGCGGTAGAGATCGCCCTTTTCGATATCCAGATAGTGACGCAGTATGGTACAGCCATAACGCAGGTTGGTGCGCAGGTGAAACAGGTTGTTTTCCTTGCTTCCGATCAGTTGGACCCAGAACGGCATGATTTGCATGAAGCCGCGTGCCCCGGCACTGGACACGGCATATTTCTTGAAACCGCTTTCCACCTGGATCAGGCCCAGCACCAGCTGCGGATCGAGACCGGCACGGGTGGCTTCGTAATGCACGGTCTTGAGGAAATTGAGTCGCGTGGTGTGGTCAGGCATGCGCTTTTCCAGCCGGCGCGACATGTCGTCAAGCCAGTTCGTTTCTTCCGCTTGGGAGGCGAATGCCATGCGCCGCGGGATGCTGTCGCTCACCGCCTTGTACAGCGAGGCCCGCACGCTGGCGGAGAGCGGTTCGTAAATCTGCGCCCCGGCGTGAGCCGCCAGGGGAAGCAGCAGGAACAGAAACCCGATCAGTCGTCGCATAATTTTGATTGAACGAATTCCAGCGCCGAATTCAATGCGATGGCTTGCGCTTTCTCGTCACGTCGCCCCTGGTATTCGAGATTGCCTTCCTTGAGGCCGCGCTCGCCCACCACGATGCGGTGCGGGATGCCGATCAGCTCCATGTCGGCGAACATCACGCCGGGGCGCTCGTCGCGGTCGTCCAGCAGGACTTCGATTCCGGCTGCCTTGAGGTCGGCATAGAGTTTTTCCACGGTTTCCTTCACCAGTTCGCTGCGCCCCATGCCGATGGGCACGATGGCCAGCTCGAATGGCGCGATGGAGCGCGGCCAGATGATGCCGCGTGCATCATTGTTCTGCTCGATGGCGGCGGCCACGATGCGCGAGACGCCGATACCGTAGCAGCCCATTTCCATGACGCGATCCTTGCCGGATTCGTCGAGAAAAGTCGCATTCATGGCCCCGGAATATTTGTTGCCGAGCTGGAAGATGTGGCCGACTTCGATGCCGCGGCACAGCTCCAGCGTGCCCTTGCCGTCAGGGCTGGGGTCGCCTTCGATGGCGTTGCGGATGTCCACGACTTCATTCAGTTCCGGCAGGTCGCGGCCGAAATTTACGCCGGTGAGGTGATAGCCGTCCTCGTTGGCGCCGCATACGAAATCGCTCATCGCCGCAACCGCGCGATCTGCAATGATGGGGATGTTGAGTCCGACCGGGCCAATCGAGCCTGCCTTGCAGCCTGCGGCAGCAAGAATCTGCGTATCGCTGGCAAAGCGCACGGTGTCGGGGAGCTGGATCAGCTTGCCAGCCTTGACCTCGTTCAGTTCGTGGTCGCCGCGCAGCAACAGGGCCACCACGCCGCCATCGCTGCTTTCCACCAGTAGCGTCTTGACAGTTTTTTCCGCCGGGACCTTAAGCACCTCGCACACGTGCTCGATGGTGTGCTTGCCCGGCGTGGCAATCTTTTGCATCGCCTGAGCGGGTGCCGGGCGAGGCGTAGCCGGGGAAACTGCTTCGGCCAGTTCCACGTTGGCGGCATAATTGGAATCTGGGCAGAAAGCGATGGCGTCCTCGCCGGAATCGGCCAGCACGTGGAATTCGTGCGATCCGGAGCCGCCGATGGCGCCGGTATCCGCTGCCACGGCGCGGAATTCCAGTCCCAGGCGGGTGAAAATGCGCGAGTAGGTCTGGTACATCACTTCATAAGTCTGCTCCAGCGAGGCGCGGTCGGCGTGGAAGGAGTAGGAATCCTTCATCACGAACTCGCGCGCGCGCATCACGCCGAAGCGCGGGCGGATCTCGTCGCGGAACTTGGTCTGGATCTGGTAGAAATTGATCGGCAACTGGCGGTAGCTCTTGATCTCGCGCCGCGCGATGTCGGTAATCACTTCCTCGTGGGTGGGGCCGAAGCAGAAATCGCGCTCGTGGCGGTCCCTGATTTTCAGCATCTGCGGCCCGAACACGTCCCAGCGCCCGGTTTCCTGCCACAGTTCGGCGGGCGTGACAGCGGGCATCAAGAGTTCGATGGCGCCGCTCTTGTCCATTTCCTCGCGCACGATGTTTTCCACCTTGCGCAGCACCTTGAGGCCCAGCGGCATCCAGCTGTAAAGCCCGCTGCCCAGGCGCTTGATCAGGCCGGCGCGCAGCATCAGCTTGTGGCTGGCCAGTTCTGCTTCGGTTGGGGCTTCCTTGAGGGTGGAGAGGAAAAATTGGGAAACGCGCATGTTATGATCCGAAAGGTTCTTGAAAAGAAGCTATTTTAGCATGGGATTTTTCAGTAAATGGCGCACCCATAAAGCGGTGGGCGAGCAGGGTGTGGTGGACGTCAGCGAGCGCGATGGCGTGCGCTTTCTTCATTTGGGCAGCGATACGGTGCAGAGCGCGATGCGCGTGAAGGCGCCGAACGATCTTGAGCTTGCCTATACGCGCGCCATGATGGGTTTTCTGCTGTTCCATCCCGGGCCGCGGAATATCCTGATGATCGGGCTGGGCGGGGGGTCCGTCGCAAAATTTGTTTATCACAAATTGCCGTCGGTCAGGACGCATGTGGTTGAAATCAATCCCCAGGTAGTGGCGGCGGCGCGCAGCCATTTTTTTGTGCCGGAACCGGATCAGCGTTTGCGGATTGAAATTGCGGATGGCGTCGATCACGTGCGCAATCACCCAGCCAGTTGCGACGTGCTGATGGTCGATGGCTACGACGACCGCAGCCTGGTGGAGGCGCTGGCGAGCCAGAGTTTCTTTGACGATTGCGCGGCGGCGCTGACGCCGGATGGCGTGCTGGTGGTGAACCTGTGGGGCAGCGACAAGCTGTTCGATGTGTATTTCAGGCGTATCGAAGCCAGTTTCAACGGACTGGTGCTCTCTATGCCTACCGGAAGAATGAGCAATATCATCGTGTTCGGGTTCAAACGCAGTCCGGGCAATCCCGGCTGGCAGGAGCTTAAGGAAAGGGCCAGTAAGCTGGAAGCGGATTACGGCCTGGAATTCCCCGATTTCGTCACTGCCTTGCGCAGCCTCAATGCGCATAGCGAAAAGCGTTTATTGATCTGAGCTGCTAGCGGTAAAGCCATGGTGCATTGATCGCCAGGCCGGGTTCCAGGCGGGTCGATTTGCTGCTTGGTATGTATGGCGTATTTTCTGCATGTTTTTTACACAAACAAAAAAGCCCTGTGAAACAGGGCTTTCAGATCTAGAGAGATTCTAATTTATTAGAAATACCGGCGCCTTTTGCTGAACAGCAGGCCGGCCATGCCAAGCCCAAGCAAAGCGAGCGTAGCTGGTTCAGGGACGGCGGTAGTTGTTACCCGGAAAGCCATTTCAGGCGTGAAATTTCTCCCGTCGAAATTGATGCCTGTTGAGTCGTTCGAATACCAGAACGTGCCATTGTCCACAATGCCGCCACTGTTTTGAGTATGGCCCCCGACGTTGAAGTACCCTTGCCCACCCAATCCAACAGTGCTTGCGCCGAACCAGTAGGTTTGCCCCGAAATCAGGGGGAGGGCGCCAGCCAGAACAGCACCGTCAATGAAGGTGAGTGTTTGAAAGCTCAGGCCGGAAAAGACGGAAGTGGTGGCCAGCACGTTTTGCGAGTCCGGGCCGTTGGCAGGATTGTTTCCGATGGAGCCGAAAACCTGGAACACGAAATCGGCGCTTCCTCCATTCAGCCATGCGCCCAGGCTGGACGTCATGCCGTTGTCCTGGGAGACAAAGCTGTTCGCGTAAATATAGGTTCCACTGGAAGACAGGGGCTGCCAGTAGTTGCCGAGGTCCGGCGCTTTTTCTATTACGCCGGCGAAAGTGGCGGTGCTGAGTCCTCCCAGAATTAGTGCAAGGGAAACCGCGAGTTTCTGAGAGCGAAGTTTGAGTGTATTCATTTGTTTTTCCTTATCCTCACCTGAGTGAATGCTCCATGGTGTTGTTGTTGGTGGTGTAGTGCGGCCGAAGCTTTAAAGCAAAAAATAGACCAGATATGCAAATGTGATACAAAACAAAGAATTGAGACATTTTTCATGATCGGAGTTTGAGTGATGTGTAAAATTTTCCGACAATCTTGCTGAGGATATAGAGTCAGTAACAAAAGAATGGGAAACCCCGGTAATTTTTAATCATGGGATGAGCGCTGCTCAAGAAGTGTGATGGGTGCTAAATGTACCCGCAGGGAGCTTCGCTGCTTTCAATGCGGGGCGAAATGTGAAAAAATCACAGCAATTTGACGAATTCCAAAGTGAAGTAAAAAATGATTGACCAGGACGGTTACCGCCCGAATGTTGGCATCGTACTCTGCAATGCCAAGAACGAGGTTTTTTGGGGCAAGCGCATCCGCGAACATTCCTGGCAGTTCCCGCAGGGGGGCATCAAATCCGGCGAGTTGCCGGAGCAGGCCATGTACCGCGAACTGCACGAGGAGGTGGGCCTGATGCCTGAGCATGTGCGCATTCTGGGCCGCACCGAGGGCTGGCTGCATTACGATGTGCCGCAGCACTGGGTACGGCGCGAATGGCGCGGCAGCTACAAAGGCCAGAAGCAGATCTGGTATCTGTTGCGTCTGGTCGGACGCGATTGCGATGTCCGGTTGCGTGCCACCAGTCACCCCGAATTCGATGCCTGGCGCTGGCATAATTACTGGATTCCGCTGGAGTCGGTGATCGAGTTCAAGCGCGATGTTTACCGCTCGGCGCTGAACGAGCTTTCGGCTTTTCTCGAGGCCGACAAGCCGGTCGATCTGGCAGGATAGGGCGCAATAAAAACAGGGGGATGGGATTTTAAAATCCTGTCCCCTTTTTTTATCCGAGGCCGAGATATTTATTGTCTTGATGTTTGATCGGGACATCAGTTCAGCACAGCTCGACAATCATGCCACCGATTAAGCTTGCAATTGGCATGAATCTGCCGGGAAATTCTGGTTGCATGCTTGAGCATATTCGCCGCCTTGAATCCGGAACTCAAGACCGGCAAGTCCGAATTGTCTGGATTTCATATTGTGCTGCAAGCCGCTCGTGGCTTGACAGAGATAAAACTTGCGTTTATCAGCCATCAAATCTTTTGATTAAATTCGCGTTGCCATTCAAGTAGCATAGAGCAAGGGGTAAAACCCGACATTTGTCAGAAAATCATAATGAGGAGAGACGACGTGACCAATATCGAATACACCCCAATTGCTTCAGCCACCCTGGAGAAAGGGGCCTCCTTCCACTCGACCGAGCGGATTTTTGATCTGATCAAGCTTGACGATCCGGCCTCAGTGGTGATGACCGATCTCAAAAAAGTGAGTGCGCTGACGATTGCCGAAAAAGCACCGATCGAAGCGGCCAATACACGCATGAAACATCGTGGCGTGCGTCTGCTGCTGGTGGTGGATGACAATGATACGGTGGTTGGCCTGATTACTTCCACGGATATTCATGGCGCCAAGCCGATCCAGTATATCCAGAAGCATGGTGGCACCTATGGCGACATCCTGGTGCAGGACATCATGACGGCGCAGGACAAGCTCGAAGTGATCTACATGGATGATATCAATCGCACCCGCGTCGGCAATGTCGTGGCGACCCTGAAGCAGGCGGGCCGCTCCCATGCCCTGGTGGTGGATCGCCACGATCAGGAAAACCGGCAGGTAATCCGCGGCATCATCTCTGCATCCCAGATCGCGCGGCAACTGGATATAGAAATCCCCACCACCGAAATTGCCCAGACCTTCGCCGAAATCGAGGCTTTGCTGGCAAGCGCCTGAGCGCGGGCTTGCCGGTTCGTTGAACACAGGGCGGGGCTATTGCCCCGCTTTGTCTTGTTACTGCCTGATTGTTGGGGTATTTTGCTAAATATGCATTCCCCGCTTAAATCCCGTGCATTCCCTTTCCGCATCGTGCTGGTCATCGCGCTGCTTGCTTTGCTGGCTTCGGCTGGCTGGTACTTGACGCGTCCGCAGGCTATCGCCGTGACAATTTCGCCGGTGGAGCGTGGCGTGGTCGAGGCGACCGTCGCCAATACTCGCGCCGGCACCGTGAAAGCCTGCCGCCGAGCCCGCCTTGCGCCATCCTCTGGCGGGCAGATTGCGCGTTTGTTGGTGCATGAGGGCGAGCGCGTCGATGCCGGACAGGTGCTGCTGGAATTGTGGAACGAAGATCTGTCGGCACAAAAGAAACTGACGCAGCAGCAACTTAAATCCGCACAGGCGGGAACGCAGCAAGCTTGCACCGTGGCCGCGCAGTTCGAGCGCGAAGCGGAGCGCACACGCCAACTCAAGGCACGCGGTTTCGTTTCCGACGCGCGTCTGGATCAGGCCCTGTCCGAATCTGCGGCGCGCCGTGCCGCCTGTGAAGCCGCGCGCGCGGATGCCGGGCAGGCGCGGGAACGCATCGCCGTCGCCCAGGCCGGCCTGGACCGGACCCGCCTACGCGCGCCTTTTGCCGGCATCGTGGCAGAGGTGACCGGTGAACTGGGTGAATTCACGACCCCTTCGCCGCCCGGCATTCCCACCCCACCGGCCATCGACCTGATCGATGATTCCTGTCTCTATGTCAGCGCGCCCATCGATGAGGTGGATGCGCCCAACGTCAAGCTAGACCTGGTGGGCCGCATCACCCTGGACGCGATGAGCGGGCGCCATTTCGCCGGCAAGGTGCGGCGCATTGCGCCATATGTGCTGGATCTGGAAAAACAGGCGCGTACGGTGGAAGTGGAAGTCCAGTTCGACGACCCCGCCGCGGTCAAGGCCTTGCTGGTGGGGTACAGCGCCGATGTGGAAATCATCTATACCAGCCGCCCCGATGTGCTGCGCATTCCCACGGCAGCTTTGCTGGAGGGCAACCGTGTGCTGGTCATCCGCGAGGGCGTGGCGGAGTCACGTCAGCTCAAACTCGGGCTCTCCAACTGGGAGTACAGCGAAGTGACCGGGGGCCTTGCCGAGGGGGAGAAAATCATTACCTCCCTGGATCGTGAAGGCGTCAAGGCGGGCGCGCGCGTGAGCGTGGAAACGGCTGGCGCAAAACACTCTGCGCCATGATCCGGCTCGATGGCATCCAGCGCGTATTCCAGGTGGGCGATCAGGCGGTCCATGCGCTGCGCGATATCGACCTGTCCATCGGTGCCGGCGAATACCTCTCCATCATGGGGCCGTCCGGCTCGGGGAAATCCACCCTGCTCAACCTGATCGGTCTGCTGGACCGCCCCAGCGCGGGCATTTACCGGCTTGACGGGGGCGATGTGACGGGCCTGTCCGACGAAGAGCAGGCACGGGTAAGGCGCGACAAGATCGGCTTCGTGTTCCAGTTTTTTCACCTCATCCCGCGCCTCTCTGCGGCTGCGAACATCGAGTTGCCGCTGCTGCTGGCCGGGGTGCCGGCAGAGCAGCGCAAAACCCGCGTGGCTCAGTTGATTCGAGATTTCGGCCTGGCAGGCCGGGAAACGCATCGGCCGGACCAGCTTTCGGGCGGCCAGCGCCAGCGCGTGGCGATTGCCCGCGCCACGGTGATGGAACCCGCCGTGATCCTGGCGGATGAACCCACCGGCAATCTTGATCGCGCCACCGGGCAGGAGGTGATGAATATCCTGGAAGGACTGGCGGCGAGTGGCGTGACCTTGCTGCTGGTGACCCACGATCCGGAAATCGGCAACCGCGCCTCACGCAAACTGCGCATGGTCGATGGCCGCATCGTTGCGGATGAGCGGGCCTCCTCTTGAATACCGCCGATGTATTGCGTTTTGCTTCCTTCAGCCTGGCCGGCGCCCGCACCCGCACCTTGCTGATGGTCGCGGCCATGGCCATCGGCGTGGCATCGGTGGTGGTGCTCACTTCGCTGGGAGAGGGCGCCAGGCGTTATGTGGCGGGACAGTTCTCGTCCCTTGGCACGCATTTGCTCATTGTCTTTCCAGGGCGTTCCGAAACCACCGGCAACCCCGGCATGCTGCTGGGCGAGACGCCGCGCGACCTCACTCTCGATGACGCATTGACGCTCACCCGCAGCCGCGCCATCCGCCGCATCGCCCCGCTGACGGTGGGGGCGGCGCTGGTGTCGACGCACAAGCGCAGCCGCGAAACGCCGGTGCTGGGATCGACGGCGGAAATGCTGGAGATCCGCAAGATGAGCATGGGCCAGGGACAATTCCTGCCCGGCGGCGATCCGCGCCAGGCCTTGCCGGTTTGCGTGCTGGGCGACAAGGTCAGGCGGGAATTGTTCGGCAACCAGCCCGCGGTCGGCGAGTGGCTGCGCATCGGCGACCGGCGTTTCCGCGTGATCGGCGTGCTGGCTGCGCAGGGTCAGTCCATGGGCTTCGATACCGACGAACTGGTGATCGTGCCGGTGGCTTCGGCGCAAATGCTGTTCAATACTTCATCGCTATTTCGCATCCTGATCGAGGCGCGTGGCCGCGAAAGCATCGAGCACGCCAAGCAGGATGCCCTGGATATCCTGGCGCAGCGCCATGACGGCGAAAAGGATGTGACCGTGGTCACCCAGGACGCGATCCTGGCGACCTTCGACCGCATTCTTCGCGCCCTGACCCTGGCGGTCGCGGGCATCGCGGCGATCAGCCTGTCGGTGGCCGGGATTCTGATCATGAACGTGATGCTGATCGCAGTGTCGCAGCGCCGGCAGGAGATTGGGCTGCTGAAGGCCATCGGCGCCGCACCGGCACAGATTCGCATGCTGTTTTTTGCCGAGGCAGCGGTGCTGTCCTTTGCCGGGGCGCTGGCGGGCCTGGTGCTGGGGTTCTCGGGAAGCTTCGTCATCGGTCGGATTTATCCGGTGCTTCCAAGCGTTCCGCCCTGGTGGGCGGTGGCCGCTGCATTCGGCACCGCGCTTGTGACCGGCATCCTGTTCAGCGTGGCGCCGGCGCGGCGTGCGTCCAGGCTGGACCCGATCGAATCGCTGGCGCGGCATTGAGGTCAAAAGAATCTAAGCACGGGGCACACGGGGAGTTCAGGGTATGAAAAATCGCATGAACCCTAATAAAACTTTAACCGCAAAGGGCGCAAAGGAGCGCGAAGGAATTCAGTCGCTTGGGCAGCGTGTGCGGCATATCTGTTGGGTGAGCCATTCAAATTCATTCACGTCTTGTTTTTCTTTGCGAGCCTCCGCGTCCTTTGCGGTGAAATGAGATTTTCAGGATGAACAACGCCAATGCCATGAAGCACCCAGTTTTCCCCGTGATCCCCGTGGTTATGAAGTGGTTTTTGGATTCGCCATGCTGATCCGCGATTTCCTGCCCTTTACCGCGAGCTCCATCATCGCGCACCGCATGCGCAGTTTTCTCACCGCGCTTGGGATTGCTGTCGGCATTGCGGCCGTCATTCTGCTGACTTCCATAGGGGAAGGCATTCACCAGTTTGTGCTTTCCGAATTCACCCAGTTCGGTACCAATCTCATCGGCATCGCGCCGGGCAAGTCTTCCACCCGAGGTGGGCCTTCTGCCAGCGTCATCAACTCGGTGCGCCCCCTCAGCATCGAGGATGCGGAGGCGCTAAGGCGCGTCCCGTATGTCGAATTTGTGGACCCCAGCACCTCGGGTAATGCCGACGTGGAAGCGAATGGCAAGTCGCGGCGCGTGATGGTGTCCGGGGTGGGGCACGAAATGGCGGAAACTTTTCGCATGAAAGTGCAGACCGGAAAATTTCTCCCGCCCGACGATCCGCGTGCGGCACGCGCTTTCGTGGTGTTGGGCGCGAAGGTGAAACAGGAGTTGTTCGGCACGGTAAATCCCCTTGGCAGCCGCATCCGCATCGGTAGCGAGCGTTATCGAGTGATCGGCGTGATGGAAGCCAAGGGCCAGGTGCTGGGCTTCGACCTCGACGATACGGTGTATATTCCCGTTTCCCGCGCACTTGAACTGTTCAACCGTGCCGGCCTGATGGAGATTCACGTCACCTATCGCAGCAACGCCCCGCTGGAAACGGTGGTCGAGGGGCTTAAAAAAGTGCTGCTGGCGCGCCATGGGCGCGAGGATTTCACCATCACACCGCAGCAGAAAATGCTCGAAGTCATGGGCTCGGTGCTGGGCGTGCTGACCTTTGCCGTGGGCGCCCTTGGCGGGATTTCCCTGCTGGTGGGCGGCGTCGGGATTCTGACCATCATGACCATGGCTGTGACCGAGCGTACCAGCGAAATCGGCCTGCTGCGCTCGCTGGGTGCCAGACGCAGCCAGATCCTGGCGCTTTTTCTGGGTGAAGCCGCCTTGTTGGCCGCCCTGGGTGGCGCGGCAGGGCTGGCCTTGGGCGTTGGATTGGCACAATTGCTGCATGCGACCTTCTCAGCCTTGCCGGTGCATACGCCCTGGTCATATGCCCTGCTGGCCGAAGGCGTCGCTGTGAGCATCGGCCTTCTGGCAGGCGTACTGCCGGCGCGTCGTGCCGCCATGCTGGACCCGGTGGAAGCGCTGCGTTCTGAATAAATGACATATTTGCCAAATTTAGGAGTCTGAATGTCTGAAATATTTTCCGTCGCCTGCCTGCCGCGTATCGAGTTCGGGGTCGGCAGCATCAAGAAACTGCCCGCTCTGTTGGCCAGGTATGGAAAGCGGGTGCTGCTGGTGACAGGCGGCGCTTCCTTTTGCGCCATGCCCCAGTGGACTGCGCTGAGTGGTGCGCTGCAGGAACAGGGATTCGCCTGGGAAATTTTCAAGGTCAACGGCGAGCCCTCTCCCCAGTTGGTGGACGAGGCGGTTGCCGCGTTGCGCGGAGGCAAGTTTGACGTGGTGCTGGGCATTGGCGGCGGCAGCGTGCTGGACGCAGCCAAGGCGATTGCCGGCCTGCTCGGGCCGGGCAATTCGGTGATGGATCATCTTGAAGGCGTGGGGCCGGAGCTGCCTTATCATGGTCCATCCACGCCCTTCATCGCGGTGCCCACCACGGCGGGCACGGGCTCCGAGGCAACCAAGAACGCGGTACTCTCGATGCATGGCCCGGACGGCTTCAAGAAATCCTTCCGCGACGAGCAACTGGTGCCGGAGTATGCCGTGATCGATCCGGACCTGCTCGCCACCTGCCCGTCCCACCTGATTGCGGCCAACGGCATGGATGCCTTCACCCAGTTGCTGGAGTCCTTCGTTTCCAGCAAGGCCAACCCGTTCACCGATGCGCTTGCCTGGTCGGGCATGGAAGCGGTGCGGGATGGTTTGCTGGCATGGTACGAGGGTGGACCGGGCGCTGCCATGGGCAGGGAGAAAATGGCTTATGCAGCGCTGCTTTCGGGTATTACCCTGGCCCAGGTGGGGCTGGGTTCGGTGCATGGCCTGGCCGCTCCCCTGGGCGCGTTCTTTCCCATCCCCCACGGCGTGGTCTGCGGCACCCTGCTGGAAGCGGCCACGCGGGTGAATATCGAGGTCATGGAGGCACGTGACCTGGCCAATCCGGCGCTGGCGAAATATGCCCGTGCCGGCCGCCTGTTGCGAGGCATGAAGCACATGAGTGAGGTGGAGGCACGCGGCGCCTTGCTGCAAGCCCTTGAGGAATGGACACGGCGCATGCGCTTGCCGCGCCTCGGCGAGTTTGGTGTGACAGCAGCCGATTTGCCGCATGTGATCGCCCACTGCCGCGGCAGCAGCATGAAAACCAACCCCATCGTTTTGTCCGATGACGAGGTAGGCAATATCCTGAACACACGCCTATAATCGAGTCCTTCGTTCGCCCGGTAGGATCCCCCGATGCAGAATTCCTTACCTGCCAATACCTCCGATCTTTTAAGTGCATTGCGCGAACTTGACGCGGGTATCCACAAACACACCACCTGGCTCAAGAGCCTGCACCGTTCACTGGTCTGCAACAGTCCGCCTGGTGAGGAAGATGTCTTGCCTGACGCCCACTGCCATTGCCAGTTCGGGCTGTGGTATTACGGCCAGCCTCATCCCGAATTGCGGGAGAGAGCGTGTTTCGAGAGCATCGGCACGCTGCATCAAGCGGTGCATGACAATGCCCGGGCACTTTTGTGCAAGAGCCAGGACGGACAGGTGATTTCAACGGACGAATACAATCAGTTCATGGATACGGCGCTGCAGTTCAAATTTGAGGTGGGCAAGCTGCAAGGTCATATCATTAACCAGATTTGCGTGGTGGATCACCTGACCGGCGTGTGGAACCGTAGCGGTATGCAGCACAAGCTCGAGGAAGAGCATGACCGCATGGTGCGCGGCGGCCAGCCTTGCTGCGTATGCATGGTGGATCTGGATGACTTCAAACGCATCAATGACACCTACGGCCACCCTGTCGGGGATCAGGTATTACGGGCAACCACCCAGCTTCTCAACGACAAGCTACGCAAATACGACGCGATTTTTCGCTATGGCGGCGAGGAGTTCCTGTTGTGCCTTCCCGGGTCTGTGCTAGAGGATGCACTAGTCCTGATGGAACGCCTGCGCAGTGAACTGGCGGCACTTCCGATCGAGATCAAGGACAAGGGGGTGATCCATGTCAGTGCCTCGTTTGGTCTGGCAATGATGAGCCTGGATGAAAATGTCGCGAGCACCATCGAGCAGGCAGATCACGCCCTGCTGTCTGCCAAGGCCAATGGCCGCAACCGGGTGTGTGTCTGGCGTCTGGACGGCAGGCTACCTTAAACAAATGGGCTCTACCAGTCCGTGAGTCTGGCTTGAAGTTTTTATTTAGGCTGTTTTTTAGCTTCCGTTCAGAATCAATCGTCGTCTCCCGCTTCTGATCTGCTTGTTCCTTACCATGTGTTTTAAAAAACAATGTTTGTTTTCAATGCGATAGTTGAATTTTTGAAAATAGAATCAAGCACTCACAAATAAATTGATCTACATCAATGTTTACTTTCTGTCTTGGCTACATTCTTGCGTTTGCAGGGAGTTTCATCGTCCACTAGCCGTCAAATTATAAGGAGGAGATATGAAGCTTATGGGGATAGGTGCCGCCATTATTGGGGGCTGTTTCATGATTCATGTGCCGGCATGGGCCGAAAGTCCGAGCCAGGCGGCCATGCTGTCGAATACCTGTGCCGGTTGTCACGGTACCAACGGAAGCAGCGCCGGACCAAGCATGCCGACCATTGCAGGCATGCCCGAAGTCTATCTGCTGGAAACCATGAAGAAGTTCAAGAGCGGAGAGCGTCCGTCCAGCATCATGGGACGTCTGGCGAAAGCCTATTCAGATGAGGAAATCAAGATAATGGTGGATTTCTTCGCCAAACATCCCTTCGGGCGCGAGAAACAGGAGGTGGATGCAGCCAAGGTGTCCATCGGCAAGCAGATTCACGAGCAGCGCTGCAAGAAGTGCCATATGGATAACGGCCGTGATTCCGAGGATAGCGGCATTCTGGCCGGTCAATGGAAAGAATATCTCCAGATCAGTATGAGGGAATTCCGCTCAGGCAAGCGTCCGATGCCGGAGAAAATGAAGGAAAAAGTCGAGGGCGAAGGGAAGCTGACGCCTGAAGAGGTGGAAGCCGTGATCCATTTTTACGCCAGCCAGCAATAAGGAGCCGACCATGAATCGCAGAGACTTTATTCAAATGGCCGGCGTTGCCGCAGGCCTCAGCATGGCGCCTTTTTCCGTCATCGCCCGCGCGGGCGAGGTGCTGCCCAAGAAAGGGCGCCGCGTAGTGGTGGTGGGGGGCGGCTATGGCGGCACCATTGTGTCCAAATACATCCGCATGAGCGATCCTTCCATCGAAGTGGTGATGATCGAGCGCAACAAGACTTTTGTCTCCTGTCCGTTCAGCAACCTGGTGATTGGCGGCAGCCGCGATCTCAAGGACAACATGATCACCTACGAAAAGCTGGCGGCCAAGCATGGCATCCAGGTGGTTTATGACGAAGTGACCGGCATCGATGTGGCAGCAAAGCAGGTCAGGGTCGGCGCCGGAACTATCAGTTACGACCGGCTGGTGCTTTCTCCCGGCATTGACTTCCGTTTCGATGAACTGGAAGGCTACGATCCGCTTGAAACGCCGAAGTACATGCCGCATGCCTGGAAGGCCGGCGAGCAGACGCTGCGGCTGCGCAAGCAGCTGGTGGAGATGGCGGATGGCGGTACGGTCGTATTGTCGGTGCCGGTGACCCCTTTCCGCTGCCCGCCCGGACCTTACGAGCGCATCAGCCAGATTGCCTGGTACCTCAAGAGCCATAAGCCCAAATCCAAGCTGATTGTTCTGGATGCCAATCCGGATATTATTTCCAAGGGGCCGCTATTCAGAAAAGCATGGGAAAAGCATTATCAGGGCATCATCGAGTTTCACGCAGGTAACAAGGTTGCCAAGGTGGACCACAAGGCCATGACGGTGGATACCGGCGTGGAAGAAGTTAAAGGTGCCGTGATCAACGTCGTGCCGCCACAAAAGGCAGGTGCGGTAGCATACATGGCGGGCGTGGTGGGCGAGGACAAGAAATGGTGCCCGGTGAACCAGGTCACTTTCGAATCCACCCTGGTGCCCAATGTGCATGTGATCGGCGATGCCTGCAGCGCCGGCGCCATGCCGAAATCGGGCTATGCTGCCAACTCGCAGGCGAAAGTGTGTGCGCTCAACGTGGTTCAGCTCATGAATGGCAAGGAGCCGATTCCACCCTCGCACGTCAATGTCTGCTACAGCTATGTCACCGACAAGGAAGCCATTTCGGTTTCAGCCGTGTACAAGGTGGCCGAGGGCAAAACGATCGCCGTGCCCAACTCGGGCGGCGTGTCTCCAGATCTTTCCGAACTGGAAGGCGTGTATGCACATAGCTGGATCAAGAACATCCTCCACGAAATGTCTTCCTGAACAAGGTTCAGGAGCGTTTCGTTGTTTCGCCCCGCCGCCCGGCGGGGTTTTTTTTGGGGCGCAGAATTATTCCGTGCCGTGCAAATTCAACCGGCTGGTATATATGGCGTTATAATCCATTTTTCCCGACATTAAATATTTAGACACCGACTATGCGCCCCGAAACAGACGATTTGCGAATTCGCGAAATCAAGGAACTCATCCCCCCTGCCCAGCTGCAGGCGGAGCTTCCCATCACCGACAGTGCCGCCGCCACGGTCTTTGAGGCGCGGCAAGGGATTCACAAAATTCTCCACGAAGAGGATGACCGCTTGCTGGTGATTATCGGTCCCTGTTCCGTTCACGACCCCATTGCCGCGCGGGACTACGCCGAACGGCTGAAAAAGATGAAGGATGAGTTGAAGGACGATCTGCTCATCGTCATGCGGGTTTATTTCGAGAAGCCGCGCACCACTGTCGGCTGGAAGGGACTGATCAATGACCCGGAGCTCGACGGCACCTTTAATATCAACAAGGGTCTGCACATGGCGCGGCAACTGCTGCTCGACATCAACAACCTGGGGCTGCCGGCGGGAAGCGAGTTTCTCGACCTGATTTCGCCTCAATATATTGCCGACCTCATCAGTTGGGGGGCGATTGGGGCCCGTACTACAGAGAGTCAGGGGCACCGCGAACTCTCCTCCGGCCTCTCATGCCCTGTCGGCTTCAAGAATGGTACCAGCGGTTCGCTCAAGATCGCCCTCGATGCGATGCGCGCCGCCTCTCAGCCGCACCACTTCCTCTCTGTTACCAAGGATGGTTTCTCTGCCATTTTCTCCACTACCGGCAACGAGGATTGCCATGTCATACTGCGTGGCGGCACTCGCCCCAACTACGATGCCGAATCGATCAACATCGCCGCCGACGAGATAGCGGCGGCCGGTCTCAAGCCGCGCTTGATGGTCGACTTCAGCCATGCCAACTCGCGCAAGAACCACCTCAAACAGATCGATGTAGGCCGCGATGTGGCGGGGCAGATAGCGCGTGGTGACCGCCGTATCATGGGTGCGATGATTGAGAGTTTCCTGGAGGCGGGGAGGCAGGATTGGCGCACGGACCAGGATCTGGTCTACGGCCAGAGCATCACCGATGCCTGCATTTGCTGGGATGACAGCGAACCACTGCTGCGTGAACTGGCCGAGGCAGTGCGAAAACGCCGAAGCTCTCATCAGGGGTGAGAACCGTAGATTTACCCTTTGGGAGAATGACAGCTTGCTTCAATATCCTTGAGGTTTGCGTGTCTTCGAGGTTAATGAACCCGCGTTTTAAATCCTGATCGCCTCGCATCCATTCGCGTCGCAGCGCAAATAGCCGCCCTGTTCGTACCAGTCGGGCAGCACCCAGCGCTCGCAGCGATGCTGGTCAACTGCATGTTCATGCCGTGCCGGCCGATGGGTGTGACCATGAATCAGGCGCGGATAGCCGTAGCTCCTGAGCGTATTTATGACAGATTCGGCGTTGACGTCCATGATTTCCGCGGCTTTCCGGCTTTGCGCCAGTTTGCTTTGAGCGCGTAGGTGCTCGATCTGGGCTTTGCGCTGAGCCAGCGGCTGGGCCAGGAAATTCTCCTGCCACTGGGGCGTGCGAACCTGGGTGCGGAATGCCATGTAGTCGGTGTCGTCGCTGCACAGGGTGTCGCCATGCATCAGCAGGGTCGGCGTGCCATGAATGCTGATCAGGCTGGGGTCGGGCAGAATTTGTGCACCGCAGGCGGCAGCGAGGGTGTCGCCCATGAGAAAGTCGCGGTTGCCGTGCATCAGGTAGAGCGCCACACCGGTTGAATACAAGCTGGCGAGTGCCCGGATCACCTGCTGGTTGAACGGATCGTGAATATCGTCGTCACCGGCCCAGTATTCGAACAGGTCGCCCAGAATGTACAGGGCTTCGGCTTGTGTTGCGGTGGAAGAGAGGAACTCCGAAAAAGCGGAAGCGCTTTCCGGGTGATCCGCACTCAGGTGCAGATCGGAGATGAAGAGGCTGTGAGGCATTCGGGTGAGGGGTGAGGGGTGAGGGGTGAGGGGGTCGTCGATTTCCCCGTTACTCATCACCCTTCACCCATTGCCACCTAGACTACCTCGGCGCTTTCGATAATAACCGGTTCTACCGGCACGTCTTGATGACCGGCCTTGTTGCCGGTACGCACTTTCTTGATTTTATCCACCACGTCCTGGCCTTCGACAACCTTGCCGAACACACAGTAGCCCCAGCCTTGTTGTGTTTCGGCGGTGAAATTGAGGAAACCGTTATCCCCCGCATTGATGAAAAACTGGGATGAGGCCGAGTGTGGGTTGGGCGTGCGTGCCATGGCGATGGTGTATATGTCGTTTTTCAGACCATTGTTGGCTTCGTTCTGGATGGTGTCGCGCGTGGCCTTCTGCACCATATCGGGCGTAAAACCGCCACCCTGGATCATGAAGCCATCAATCACCCGATGGAAAATGGTGCCGTTGAAGAAGCCGTCGTTCACATATTGGAGAAAGTTGGCGACGGTCAGGGGCGCCTTCTCGGCGTCCAGATCGAGCATGATGGTGCCAAAATTGGTTTGCATCTTTACCATGTTTTATGTCCTTTTCCTGGAAGTAGGTTGCTTTGCGGGTTTTCTGGTTACGGCCGGGGCTTTCTCAGCCTGCTTTGTTTCAGCCGGGGAAATGGGGCTGATTTCCTCGATCACAATCCTTTCCACCGGCACTTCTTCCTTGAAAGGACCGCCGGCAGAGGTCGGCATTGCGCCAATCTTTTTCGCAACATCCAGGCCCCTTACGACTTTGCCGAATACGCAATAGCCGTAATAGTCGGGTTCTGGCTTGTAATGATTGAGGTGCAGGTTGTTGTTGAGGTTGATGAAAAACTGTGCGGTGGCTGAATTGGGTTCGTACCCGCGTGCCATGGCCAGTGTGCCCGGTTCATTCTTGAGGCCATTATTGGCTTCGTTGTCGATCGGGGCCTGAGTCTGCTTCGGTTCCAGAGCCGGGGTGAAACCTCCTCCCTGAATCATGAAGTTGTCGATGACGCGATGAAAAACGGTGCCGTTGTAGAAACCGCCCTGAACATAGTTGAGGAAGTTTTCTACCGTTTTTGGCGCTTTCTGGGGGTAGAGTTCGACCAGAATTTCACCCACGTTGGTTCTGATCAAGACCTGTGGGTTGGTCGCGGCCTGGGCGCTGAAGCCGGTGAAGAGGGCCAATAGGAGCAGAAGGCGAAAAAGAGACATGGGTGCTTTCCTTGAATGCCGAGATGTTGACGGCGCTATGCTGCGCCTTCGTATATGATGCGCCACTGGCCATTTTCCAGTTGCCAGTATTGACGTTTTTTCATGACATTATTGAGGTTGCTGCTCTGGTAGTCCTGAGTGAAAGTCACCACCATCAGATTTTCCCTGCCCGGGTACTGGAACAGACTGACGTCGGACGTCTTAACCCGCAGTGCGGTTTTTCCCGCATGGATCTGGCGCTTCTGGGCACTGAAAGCGTTAATGTCCTGGCCGTTGGCGGAAAACTTTCCTGAGTAATGGCGGAGATAACGCTCGTTGTCCAGGCTTTCCCAGTCCCTGCGCCAGGCTTCCAGTTCGCCCTTGAAGCGTTCGCGCTGGCTGCGCCATTCTTCAGGAGAGACCCATTCCACCTTGTCGCTGATGATAACCGGGGTAAGTCCCGGCTGCAGCGATTTTCCCACGTCGGCCATGTCGGGGTTGCTGAGCACCACGCAGCCATTGCTCGCCCGGGGCGGGCGGCTGTAAGTATCCTTGGGCACGCCGTGCAGCCAGATGCCATGGCCGCTCTTGCCCAGTCGTTTATCCCATTCATTGGGGTAATTAATCGGGAAGGCGCCTACACCATAGAAATCGCCTAGTTTTTCCACCGCCAGGCTGGCGGTGACGAAATAAACCCCAAGCGGTGTTTTCTGGTCGCCCTCGCGGATTTTCTCTGCGCCGGCTTTCCCTTGGGTAATGTAGTAATCGGTGACATAGCGCGGTTCGCCGTTAATGTTTTCGAACAGGTAGAGGCGTGATTTTGTGGTGTCCACCACGATGGCATGGCGTTGTTCCTGCTGCATTTGCAGCAGGTATTTTGGGATTTTCCCCAAAGGCGGTTGATCAAGGTAGCGCTGCAGGCGTACGCGTGCTTCGTCGCGGAAATCTGCTACTTTTTCCTCTTGAGTGCTACCCGCGTCGCCAAAAGCGGTCAGGGGTTTTGCGCGTGCCATGAGCAGATCGCCACGAATCAGATGAGCCAGCCTGAAGTTGGGTTTGATTTCGAGCAGGGCATCCACGTCACGCAGCGCGGTGTCGAGTTGGTTATGCCTGATTTTTAGGAGAATGTTGACCAGTAATGCTTCCGGTTCCTTGCTGTGGCTGCGCGCATATTGCAGCGGCGGCAACAGATCACCCATGCCGCCGGCGGGCGCAGTCGTCAGCGCCAGCATCAACAGCAGGAATGTGCGGGTGAAGTGCTTTAGTCTGCCTTTAATCAACGTCCAATACGCTCTTCATGGATCAGCCATTTTCCGTTTGACTTGACCATCACCAGGGTTTTCCAGGTTTCGCTATTAAAGCTGGAGGCGCGGTAGTGTTGTTTGAAAGTGATTCTGGCGTTGCTGGCGTCGAGTATTTTGACCTCGGGCGAATGAATGGCCACAGAAATTGATTTGGGTTTGCTGATCCGTTCACGCCGCGTCTGCTCCCAGTTCTTGCGGCTCTCGCCTTTGGCGAGCACCAGGTCCGGCGCGTAGAATTTCAGATAAGCCTCAACATTCTTGGCTGACCAGGCGCGGGCCCAGTCTTCGACGGTAGCCAATATGGCTGCATTGTCATTGCCCTTGGTATCGGGTGCGGGTTTCTCAGCTGCTGGTTTGACCGCTTCCGCGACAGGTTTTGCCGCTGCTATTGGCGCGGCTGTTGCCGGTAGTGGTTTGGCGGGTTCGGCCTGGGCGACAGTTTTTGCCGGTACGGCAGCGGACGCCGGAGCGAGGACAGGAGCAGGCGCCGGGGCAGGTTTTGCTGTCGCGGCGGGCGCGTTGCTTGTCATGGCGGCGGGCTTGGCCGTTGGGCGGATGCCCTGCTTGGAGAAGATGTCCTTGATCAGCGCCAGTTTGGATTGGGCGTTGGCATTGCCCTTGTCCAGTTGCAGCGCCTTGTCGTAGGCCTGGCTTGCCATCTTGGCGTAAATGTCGCCAAGATTTTCGTGCGCTGTGGCATAGCTGGGATGGGTGTTGATCGCCATTTCCAGGGCGGTCTTGGCTTTCTCGTACTGTCCCTGGGAGGCGTACAGTACGGCCAGGTTGTTGTAGGGTTCGGGCAGCTCGGGGTAATCGTCGGTGATGCTGGTGAATACCTTGATCGCATCGCCAGTCTTGTTTTGCTCGGTCAGGATCAGGCCCTTGATGAAGCGTACCTGGGCATCCTTGGGATGAGTGGCGAGATAGCTGTTGGCGCGCTCCAGCGCTTTTTCCTGCTGTCCCTGTTTCATGATGCGGCTGATTTCCTGTGCCTCGTCGGCGCGAGCAGGCGCAGTGGAAATCAGCAAGGCTGCGGCAAACGCAGAAAGCAGCGGAATCAGACGGGGACGGTTCATTGATCGGAACTCTCGCGAAAACATGGATATTATCCGTGTGGATTCTAGCAAGAACCGGGCTTGAATGCCATTCATTGCGGGTTTTTCGGGTAGAATTGGGGCGTTATTTATTGCCCAGAATATGAGTGCCATGAGTAGTGAACGCGAGCCTGTTCCCCATTTTATCCGCAACATCATCGAAGATGATCTGAAATGCGGCAAACATCAAACCATCGTCACCCGCTTTCCGCCAGAGCCCAACGGTTACCTGCACGTCGGCCATGCCAAGTCGATTTGCCTGAATTTCGGCCTGGCGCTGGATTTCAAGGGAAGGTGTAACCTGCGCTTTGACGATACCAACCCGGAGAAGGAGAGCGAGGAATACGCCAATTCCATCCAGGAGGACGTGTGCTGGCTGGGTTTCCAGTGGGACGGCGAGGTGCGCTGGGCGTCGGATTATTTCGACGCGCTGTACGACTACGCGGTGGAGCTGATCCGGGCCGGCAAGGCCTATGTGTGCGACCTGACGCCGGACGAAATGCGCGAATATCGCGGCACGCTCACTGCGCCCGGCAGGAACAGCCCCTACCGGGAGCGTTCCGTGGCGGAAAACCTCGACCTCTTCGTGCGCATGAAAGGCGGCGAATTCCCCGACGGCAGCAAGGTGCTGCGCGCCAAAATCGACATGGCCTCGCCCAACATCAATCTGCGCGACCCGGCCATCTACCGCATCCGCCGCGCCCACCATATCCGTACCGGCGACAAGTGGTGCATCTATCCGATGTACGACTACACGCACTGCATTTCCGATGCGCTGGAAGGCATCACCCATTCGCTGTGCACGCTGGAATTCGAGGATCATCGCCCGCTCTACGACTGGGTGCTGGAGCATATATGGGAGACTTTGCGGGGCGCGGAAATTGCTGAAGCGAAGCGAAATTTCAGGGCATTGCTGAGCGACTGGGCTACCGACACTTTTGTTGGGCAACCCACACTCTTTCGGCTTGAGACGAAAGCTAGGCATCTATCTCCAGATCCCAGTGGTTCTGAACTCGGCAAATTTTTTGAAGAAGCACCAAGTCTAAATCCTGACCATTGTTTGCGTTTTGTTAACTTGCTGTTTCTGGAAACTTGGACAGTTATATTTAGCGTATTAAATGAGATTTCTCCTTCCTTGAGAAATAACGGTTTTCCCGATCTGAATAGAAGCGAATTAGACTTACTTGCTCGGTGCCGATTGCCGCGCCAATACGAGTTTTCGCGCCTTGAGCTGCAATACACCATCACCAGCAAGCGCAAGCTCAATCAACTGGTGAGCGAGAAGCGCGTGTCCGGCTGGGATGATCCGCGCATGCCCACCATCACCGGCATGCGGCGGCGTGGCTATACCGCTGCGGGGATACGTGAATTCGCGCGCCGCATCGGCATTTCCAAGAGCGACAACGTGATCGATATGGCGGTGCTGGAAGGCTGCATCCGAGAAGATATGGAAACCAGCGTGCCGCGCGTGATGGCGGTGGTGAATCCGCTTAAGGTGGTGCTCTCCAATTTCGTGGCGGGCGAAACCCAGTCGCGCGAGGCGGGGTTCCATCCCAACCACCCTGAATTTGGCAGCCGCGAGGTTCCGATTGCACGCGAAATCTGGATCGAGGCCGATGATTTCAGCGAAACGCCCCCCCCCGGCTGGCAGCGCCTGGTGCCGGGCGGCGAAGTGCGGCTGCGCTACAGCTACGTCATCAAGTGCGATGAAGTGATCAAGGATGCCGCAGGCAAGGTGGTCGAGCTGCGCTGTTCGCTGGATAACGCAACCTTGGGCAAGAACCCGCAGGGGCGCAAGGTCAAGGGCGTGATTCACTGGGTTTCAGCCGAGCATGCGCTTCCCGCCGAGATTCGCCTGTATGACCGCCTGTTTACCGTGGCCCGGCCGGATACCGACAAAGAGCGCGATTTCCATGAGTTCATTAATACGGGTTCGCTGGCCGTGGTGCAGGGCTGGGTCGAGCCCTGCGTGCGCGATGCTGTGCCGGAAACACGCTACCAGTTCGAGAGACTGGGTTATTTCTGCACAGATCGCCACGAGCATCGCCCTGGTGAAAAACTGGTGTTTAATCGCACCGTGACACTCAAGGATACCTGGGCAAATACGGCCGGCTAATGAGCTGGCGCGGCATTTTGCCGCATTCTCTCGGCAGTCCTGGCGCTTTACCATTAGAGGTTCGTTTCTTTTCCATTCAAGCAGGGAGTTATTCATGAAATTGACACTATCGACACTCGCAGTCGCAGCTGCATTTACAGTTGCCATGCCCTCTTTCGCCGCCGGCACTGCCGCCGACAACGTGACAGCCGTTGATCCGTACGTGCGCCTTGCGCCGCCGGGACAAATGGTGACGGGCGCTTTCGTCGTGTTGAAAAACAATGACGACAAGGATCACAAGGTGGTCAAGGCTGACAATCCTGCATCCAAGGTCACCGAGCTGCATACCCATACCATGGAGGGGGGCATGATGAAGATGCGCCCGGTCAAGGACATTGAGATCAAGGCCAAGGGCGAAACCGCGCTCAAGCCCGGTGGCCTGCATATCATGATGATCGACCTCAAGCAGCCGTTGAAGGAGGGTGAAAATGTGGCCATCAGCGTCACCTTCGAAGATGGCAGCAGCAAGAAATTCGATGCCCCGGTGCGCAAGCCTCAGGCCGCTATGCCAGCGCCGATGCCGATGGATCATGATCACAGCAATATGAAGCACTAACAGTTTGTTGAAAAACCCCATCAATGTTATGCAAATGGTATAATACTGGCATTAAATCAACGGGTTGGAGTTTGTGATGCGCGGATATTCGGACGAACAGCTTGGCATGTTCAGCTACGTGTCGGTAGAAGACCGGATTCC
>JAUSBJ010000030.1 GCA_030652035.1 Sulfurimicrobium sp. | reverse complement strand
AACATGCGGGCAATATGCACCATTGACCAATCGGTCTTCCGCAGCGCCGCATTCCACTTTGCCACAACGCAGCCACCGTGTGTTTCTTCGGGGCGATTTGCGGCCGAGGCCCGATTGCTACGCTAACATTCCAACATTTTGAGCTACAACGGGGTTCAAGCCTTGTTTCGTGGCGCTGAGCCACATGGTTTTGTGCGCTTCGCGAGTGTTTGTTTGCCGGGGGCAGCCCGGCGGCTGGTTACCTTTCTTGCTCGCCAAGAAAGGTAACCCAAAGAAGGCGACCCCCATCCACCGCCCCCTTCGGGGGTTCCCTGCGCTGCTCGCCAAGCCGGGCGGCTGCGGAACTCGCGCTTACGCGCTCAGACAGTCCTCGCCGACTGCCCCCGGCTTGGCTGTGCTGCTCGGCGGTGGACCGAGGGGATGGAGCTTCAAACCCATCCCTACCCTGGCCCTCCCCTTGAAGGGGAGGGTGCGACCTTGCCACGCATGCAATACACATCTCGTTAAAGTTGTTTCCGGGTGCCAAGCGTGGAGTCACCACCCTTTTCCCCTCTACCCCTGACCCGAGTTACGGCCTGACGTAAGCGTAGCCTTCTTCCTGCTTTTCCATCAGATAGACAATGGCAGCAGTGGCGTAAGTGATGTCCGGCAGCATGTCCGCGGGGGTGATCATCTGGGCGCGCATCGAATTCTGGCATGCGATGACTTTGGTCCCGCTTTCCAGCGCTTCGGCGACGCGGGGGCCGACTACGGATTCGATGCGCAGCATGTCGATGGCGCGGCCGAATACCACGATTTCGATTTTCACGTTTTCCCTGCCCAGTTCCGCCTGTACGTTCTTGGCATTCACCAGGACCTCGTTCCACTTCGAAGTGTCGGCGTCGCTGGCCTGAAGGACCAGCTTATGCTTGGGCTTTGCCGCGCCGCTCTCGGCATGGCTGACGTTGGGGAAGAGTATTAGCAGCGAAAAGGCGAGGGCGATGAAGGAAACGATTTTTGTCGAAAGCATGCTGAGCTCATGGAGATAAAGAGGTTGAATTGCCATTCCTTAGGCGGCCAATCGATCGATGGGGGCGTTTTGCACCTTGGGCGCGCCAGCTTTTCGTGCCTGCCACAGGTCGTAAGCTGCTTGTTGCGCGATCCATAAATCGGCGCGGCCGCCGTGCTCCACTCCTAGCCAGCCTTCCAGGCGCAAGGCCATTTCCGGCGATATGGCGGCACGGGCATTCAGCACGCGCGACAAGGTGGCACGGGTAACGCCAAGCTGAGAGGCAGCCTCGGTCACGGTTAATCCCAGAGCCGGCAGGATGTCTTCTCTCAGCGTTTCGCCTGGATGTGGCGGGTTGTGCAATCGGGTCATGTTCAATACCTCCTAGTGGTAATCCTGATAGTCAACCAGGATCACGTCTTCACCTTCGAATCTGAAGGTCAAACGCCAATTTCCGCTTACCGTCAACGAGTAGTGCCCGGCAAGGTCGCCAGTCAGAAGGTGTAATTTCCATCCTGGAACATTCATGTCGGCAGCAGCCTTGGCAAGATCAAGCCGGGCCAGTTGCCGCCCCAGCCGTTGCGCATGATGCGGCTGGATTCCAGCCTTGCTGCCGGATTCGAAAAAAGCTTGCAGCCCTTTATGCTGGAATGTCTTGATCATGAAGAGATTGTATAGTGTAGCGTTTCGGCTGGCAACGGGGGGTGCCATACAAAAGATCAGCGATAATTTCTTCAGCTTCAGGTGTTGCCGCTGAAAAACCATTGATCGCTCAAATCACCGGCAGGCGCGGCGTGGTCCTCAGGCTGATGACACCGCTCAGAACGATCAGACCGATGGCCAGCCAGCTTCCGAGCGGCAGGATTTCCTGCCACAGCAGCACACCCCACAGGCTGGCGAAAATCACCGTGCTGTAGGCCAGGCTGCCGACCACCAGCGCATTGCCGGTGCGGTAGGCGCGGGTCATGGCGAGCTGGGCCAGGGTGGCGGTGGTGCCGATGGCCAGCAGGAAGGCGAAACGATGCAGCGTCATGGCGTGGAAGGTGTGGAACAGCATCCAGATGCCGCCGCCCAGCGTGGAAAACAGGGTGAAGTAGAACACCACGCGCCATTCCGGCTCGCCCATCGCGCCCAGTTGCTTGACGTTGAGATAGGCGATGCCGGCGAAGAATCCGGACAGCAGGCCGAGCAGGCCGGCAATAAGCTGCTCGGCATGCAGGGTGGGGCGCAGCAGCAGAACCACGCCAGCGAAGCCCAGGATGATGGTGAAGATCAGCAAGGGGCGCGGCCCTTCCCTCAGCATCACGGTGGTGAGCAAGGCCAGGAACAGCGGCGAGGTGTAGTTCAGGGTGATCGCCGTTGCCAGCGGCAGCGCGCTGATGGCGTAAAAGAACAGCATCAGCGCCACGAAGCCGGAGAAGCCGCGCCAGAAGTGCATTTTCAGGTGGGGCGTGGCGAGGCTCAGGCCCTGGAGCTTGATGATGAGGTAGATCACCAGCAGCCCAAACAGGGAGCGGTAGAACACCAGCTCGGCACTGGAGAAGTACGCCGAGCCGAGCTTGACGAACACGCCCATGATGCTGAACAGGATGCCGGCGACGATCATCCAGGAAGAGGTCATGCGCGGGCTTACAGAACGACGCGCATGGACAGGTCGACGGCCTGGATGTCCTTGGTCAGGCTGCCGATGGAGATGCGGTCCACGCCGGTTTCGGCGATGGCGCGCACGCGCTCCAGGGTGATGCCGCCGGAGGCTTCGAGCAGGGCGCGTCTGGCGGTGGCGACAACCGCTTGGCGCATGTCGGCAAGGCTGAAATTGTCGAGCAGGATGAGTTTTGCTCCAGCTGAGAGTGCCTGTTCGAGTTCGTCCAGATTCTCAACCTCGATCTGTACTGAAACGCCAGGTGGCGCGGCGCGATGGGCTTGCGCCAGCACGGCAGCGATGCCGCCCGCAGCGAGAATGTGGTTTTCCTTGATCAGGATGCCGTCGAACAGGCCCACGCGCTGGTTCTCCCCGCCGCCGGTCCGGACCGCGTATTTCTGCGCCAGCCGCAGGCCGGGCAGGGTCTTGCGGGTGTCCATGATCACCGCGCCGGTGCCCTGGATGGCATCCACGTAGCGGCGGGTGGCGGTGGCGGTAGCGGAGAGGGTCTGCAGGAAATTGAGCGCAGGCCGTTCGGCGGAGAGCAGGGCGCGGGCCTGGCCTTCGATGCGGCACAGGACCTGGTCCGGCGTGGCATGGTCGCCGTCCTGCGCCAGCCACTTGATTTCGACTTGCGGGTCGAGGCGGCGGAAGCAGGCCTCGAACCAGGCCGTGCCGCACAGCACGGCGGCGTCGCGGCTGATCACCGTGGCAGTGGCGATTTTTTCTGCTGCAATCAGCCCGGCGGTCAGGTCACCTGTGCCGATATCCTCGGCCAGGGCGGTCTCGATGTTCCTTGCGATCTCTGCTGCCAGCTCCATGTTTTTTGCCTGCGCCAAATTCCGAAAAGCGAATTGTACCGTAAGGAGAAAGATCCGATGTCGTCAGGCTGCTTGCACTGGGTCAATCGCGTGAGCCGCCTATTTTTCTTGCCCCAGATCAATTACAGCAGCGGAATGTTCGATTAATTTTGTCGGCCAATTTCCTGCCGCGCTTTGCGTACACCTGTTCACGAGGTTCACCATGATTGCCACCCAACCCCAACTCGATGCTGTCCCCAGTCCCTTCAGCCTGGATAATAATGATCTTTACCAGCGCTGGCGGGACCAGAAGCTCAAGGATTACCCCGAGAAACTGGGTGACATCCTGGTCGAAATCGACGATCCGAGAAAACTGACCGAAAGCGAACATGCCGCCCTGCTGCGTTCCTGCCGCAAGGCGAACATGGTGATTTATGCGGGCAAGACGGGCACAGACCCGGACCCTGAAATTCCACTCTCGCTGGGGCGACGTTTTGGTCTGCAGGACATGAACAAGAACTGGCTGGCAGATGAAACCGGCCTCACCTCGCTGACCGTGAGGGACGAAGGCGTCCGCCAGCACTACATTCCCTACACCAACAAGGCCATCAACTGGCATACCGACGGCTACTACAACCTGGCCAGCCGGCAGATCCACGCCCTTAATCTGCATGTGGTGCAGCAGGCCGCCACCGGCGGCGAGAACGCCCTGATGGACCACGAGATCGCCTATATCCTGCTGCGGGAGAAGAATCCGGATTACATCCGTGCCCTGATGAGCCCCCATACCTTGACGATTCCCCCGCGTATCGACGAGGGCGGCACGGTGGCGCGCGGGGAAGAGCCCGGACCCGTGTTCAGCATCATGCCCTCGGGAGACCTGCACATGCGCTATACCATCCGGGTCAACAACGTGATCTGGGCCGACGACCCCCTCACCCGGGAGGCGCTGGCCCATCTGCAGGAAATCCTGCACAGCGACTCTCCATACGTCTACCGGGGCCGCCTGGAGGCGGGCATGGGTCTGGTGAGCAACAACGTGCTGCATGACCGGGCCGCCTTCACCGACGATGCGACCCATAAGCGCCACTATTACCGGGCCCGTTATTTCGACCGACTGGCGGGGACAAGCATTCTGGATATGTAGGCGAACGGGCGCCATTCAGCTGGCATTCGCAATCCCCCGGCATGCCGGGGCAGCTGTTTTGCATCGGGTATTACACCCTGCGCGGCCTATCCGGCGATTCTTTGCTGCAGGATTTCAGCCGCAGCGCGCCGCACTTCAACGACGAACTCGCCGGGGTTTCTGGCAATGGCATTCAGTTCCCAGTCCGGTTTGTTCTGGAGCTTGATTTTCCACGCTTCCACTGACTTTTTTGGTTTGGGCTTCTGACCAAAGAACCAGGACAAAATTTTCATTTCAGCAGTGCTCCCGGCCATGGAGAGGGTGCGCAGATGCCGGCCCGGCGGGGGCTGCTGCGCGGTGGGGCCGTCATGGTTCGCGGCATCCGTTTCGCGCTGAAACGGGTAGCCCGTCTACGCGACTGGCATGCCATTTGCCCGGACCTGCAAGGCCCTTTTCTCAAAACGTTTATAATGCACTCTTTTTTACGCGTTTATTGGAGTGATTTTGTTCAAGATCATTGGCGTCCTGGCCGGCTATTACTTCTTCGGATTTCTCGGGGCCATTGCCGGTTTTTTCCTGGGGAGTTTCGTCGACCGTGTTCGCGCTTACGGTATGGGCGGCGTGAACCCGCTCAGCGCGGCGCACCGCCAGGCGGTCTTCCTGGAAACCGTTTTTATTTCCATGGGGAAGCTGGCCAAGGCGGATGGGCGCGTATCGGAAGATGAAGTTGCGCATGTCGAGCAGTTCATGCAGAACCTGGGCATGTCCGCCGCGCACCGGCAAAAAGCGATTGCGCTTTTCAAGCAGGGTGCTGCGCCGGACTTCGATCTTGAGCCGAAGCTGAAGCGTTTCATGGCGGTGTGCGGCCATACGCACAGTCTGAGGCAGATGCTGTTGGTCTATCTTATCGTGATGGCTGTGTCTGACGGGCGCATCGATGCGGCTGAAGAACGCCTGCTCATGGATGTCGCGCGACAGCTCGGCTATGACCAGGCGGCATTCCAGCACATGCTGGGCATGGTGCTGAACCAGTCGCACTTTGCCGCTGGACAGGCAGTCTCCGAAACTTCTCTGGACGATGCCTACAAGGCCCTGGGCGTGAGCAAGGAGAGCAGCGACCAGGAAATCAAGCGGGCCTACCGCAAGCTGATGAGCCAGTACCACCCGGACAAGCTGATGGGGCAGGGCCTGCCGGAAGACATGATCGCCGTGGCGACCGAGCAGGCCAAGGAAGTGCAGCTTGCCTACGACTTGATCAGCAAAAGCCGGCAGCAATAGCCCGCAATCTCTGGAGGGGGAGCGAGACAAATTGCCAGGCTGCACTATTTAGCCTGTAAAATGGCGTCATCCCTTAATAATTCGATTCGGCCTGGCCAGTTCGCCTGACCCAGGATTTTTGTTTTTTTGCGCCAGCATCTGTTTCAGGATTCATCATGCCCAAAATCTCCACCAAGACCATCGTTGCCGCATTCATCTTCCTGCTAGTCGGCCTGTTTGCCGCCTACGCGGTGCCCAGCGTCGAAATCGCCGTGGTGATGGGCATCCTGCTGCTGACGGTGTTCCTGTTCGCTTTCGAGGTGGTGGGTGTGGACGTGGCGGCGGTGAGCATCATGGTCCTGCTGGGCCTGATCAGTTCCTTCAGCGCCAAGCTGGGGCTGGCGCAGCCCCTGGTTCCGACTTCCGAGCTGTTCCGCGGGTTTTCCAGCAACGCCGTGATGTCCATCATCGCCGTGATGATCATCGGCGCCGGGCTGGACAAGACCGGGCTGATGGGCAAGGTGGCGGTCACCATCCTGAAGCTGGCAGGCAAGACCGAGGCCAGGATCATCCCCGCCATTTCCGGCACGGTCGGCTTCATTTCCAGCTTCATGCAGAACGTCGGCGCCGCCGCCCTGTTCCTGCCTGTGGTCGGCCGCATTTCGGCGCGCACCGGCCTGCCCATGTCGCGCCTGCTGATGCCCATGGGCTTCTGTGCCATCCTGGGCGGCACCATCACCATGGTCGGCTCCAGCCCGCTGATTCTGCTCAACGACCTGATCCTTACCTCCAACAAGGCCCTGGAACCTGCGCAACAGATGGCCACCTGGTCGCTGTTCTCGGTCACGCCCATCGGCCTGGCCCTTCTTGCCACCGGCATCGTCTATTTCGTGATCGCGGGCCGCTTTGTGCTGCCCGGCGGCAAGCATGACGACATCACCAGCGGCACCAACACGATGCAGTATTTCCAGGATCTCTACGGCCTCGATTACGGCCTGTTCGAAGTGGTGGTGCCGGCCGGCAGCCCCCTGGTCGGAAAGAAGCTGGAGGAGATCGAGAGCACGGCCATGATACGGGTGATCGGACTTGCGCACGGCAGCAGCGACCTGCGCGTCGGCCCCGGCAGCCTGGACCGCGATGTGGGTGTCGAAACCAACACCATACTCGGCATCCTGGCTTCGCCGGAGCGCCTGCAGGCCTTTGTCTCAGCCAACAAACTGGAACTGCGCAACGATCTGGAAACTTTTTCCGAGACCTTGGCGGCCACCAACGCCGGCATCGCCGAGGTGGTCATCCCGCCCGGTTCGGGCCTGATCGGCAAGAGCGCGCGCGACGTGTGGATGCGCAAGACCTACGGCCTTTCCATGGTGGCGCTGCACCGGGGCGGTCAGACCCTGCGCAAGGGCGACGGCATCCGTACCCTCCCGTTGCAGGCCGGCGACGCCCTGATCGTGCACACCACCTGGGCGGCCCTGGCCCACCTCGAGCGCGACAAGAACTTCGTCGTGCTTACCACCGAATACCCGCATGAGGAACTGCGCCCGCACAAGGTTGTCCCCGCGCTGGGCTTCTTCGGCATCGCCCTGTTCATGCTGCTGTTCACCGACGTGCGCCTGTCCATCGCCCTGATGACCGGGGCCATCGGCATGATCCTCTCCGGCGTGCTGCGCATCGAGGAGGCCTACCACGCGGTGAGCTGGAAATCGGTGTTCCTGCTCGCCAGCCTGATCCCGCTCGGCCTGGCGGTGGAAACCAGCGGCACGGCTGCCTGGATCGCCCAGCAGACCCTCAGCCTGCTCGGCGGCCTGCCGATCTGGGTGCTGCAACTGGCCATCGCCGTGCTCGCCACCTTCTTCACCCTGGTGATGTCCAACGTCGGCGCCACCGTGCTGCTGGTGCCCCTGGCGGTCAACATCGCCATCGGCGCCGGCGCCAACCCGGCGGTGTTCGCGCTGACCGTGGCGCTTGCCACCTCCAACTCCTTCTTCCTGCCCACCCATCAGGTCAACGCCCTGATCATGGGCCCGGCAGGTTACAAGGTGGCCGATTTCATGCGTGCCGGCGGCATCATGACGCTGCTGTTCATCGGCGTGATGATGGTGATGCTCAACCTGATTTATTGAAGGTGAGCGCTGGAGCCCGATGAGCGCTCACTGCACCTACCAGCTCCGCATCCGCCTCGCCCGGCCCATGCGCGTCCGCATCGGCCGCCTGGGCGAGTTCGATTTTCCGGCAGGGGATTATCTTTACACTGGCTCCGCCCGGCGCGGCATCGAAGCCCGCATCGCCCGCCACCTGAGGCAAGAAAAGACGCTGCGCTGGCACATCGACTACCTGCTCGCAGCAGAGGGGGCGGCGGTGACGGCAGTGCTGCGCTCCGGGCTTGCCGAATGCGCGCTCAACCAGTCGGCTGCGGGCAGCGTCCCGGTGCCCGGCTTCGGCGCCTCGGACTGCCGGCACGGTTGCGGCAGCCACCTCAAATTTCTTGATTCATCGGCTACTTCGTCAATCGGCGCAGCGGAAGATTGGCAATGAGGGGCAGGAGTTGGTCGCGCTGCACTTTGGGTTTGACCAGTTCGGCCTTGCCGCTTTCGTTGATCCCGTGAACTGCAAAAATATTCTTGGCGAGATCGATCCCTATGGTGATAATGCTCATGACATTCCCCTCCTGGCGGTTTTGATGAATTCGACACTTTCCATCTTGGCACTTTCGTTGCCGTTTGCGGCTACTTCGCTGCACCTTCTGAATGGGGAAGTCCCTTTCATTCGTTAGAGGCCATCAATTGCGCACATGGTTCGCCTTTGCAACAGCGCTGATGCTCCCGCAATTTGCAGGAGCTACATCACTTGACGAGATATTTAAAAACATCAGAACTTGCTCGTTCAATCAGTTTTACTACTCGCCTTGGGACGCAAACAAAGGCCACACTTATTTTGCTAACCGGAAGCCTGTAGAAGAGTCAAAAAACGACTCCTATGTTTTCAAGGTATCTGACACCCTTTTCGGATTACCCGTCGTGGAAATTCAAGTGCCGGGCACATGGGATTTCCATGCGGTAACTTTTGATGTTCCATTAAAAGAGTCACAGAAAGTCCTTCTCAAGAAATTTGGCTCGACCTTCCCCCGCTCTAAGGCATCTCTTGCCGGTGACCGTCCAGCATTGGAAGTTTCGACCACAAATCCGAATCAATCCATCCTGTACTGCAATGAAAAGGAAGGTGGGCTATGAAGCACACTGCCTCTAACGAAGCTGTAGAAAAACCCGTTTCTGTTGCTCCCCCAGCAAAATCCGGCAATTTTTTTCAACAGCTGCCAACGAGAGCTGCCAACGAGCTGCCAACGGGGTCAGTTCTCTCAAGAAACACATCTCAAGTAATTGATGTCATATAAGTTTTTAGGCAGCATTTTCACTGGCGACGAGTTTCATGCCCATCTTTTCGGCGCGCTTGGCCAGTTGCCGCAGCACCCGTTCGCGGTAACG
>JAUSBJ010000018.1 GCA_030652035.1 Sulfurimicrobium sp. | reverse complement strand
GCCGCTGCTGTCCGTCAGAACGATGTGCCCGCCCGCAAACTCGGGCAGGGTTTTCAGGGTGTCGGCGAATTTCATTTCAAAATCCTGATCCGCGAAGACACGCGAAGAAGAACACTGCGTGTTTCCTTCGCGTCGTGCTTCGCGGATGAAAAGGGTTAAGCCGCCTTGTCGGTCGACACCGGACTGCGCAAACGGATGTGCAGCTCGCGCAGTTGCTTGTCGTCCACCACGTTCGGCGCATTGGTCATCAGGCAGCTGGCGCGCTGGGTTTTGGGGAAGGCGATCACGTCGCGGATCGACTCGGCGCCAGCCATCAGCGTCACCAGGCGGTCCAGGCCGAAAGCCAGGCCACCGTGGGGCGGCGCGCCGAATTGCAGCGCTTCGAGCAGGAAGCCGAATTTCTCCTGGGCTTCCTCGTCGCTGATGTTGAGCGCCTTGAACACCTTGGCCTGGACTTCCTGGCGATGGATACGCACCGAGCCGCCGCCCACTTCCCAGCCGTTCAGCACCATGTCGTAGGCCTTGGACAAGGCCTTGCCGGGGTCACTGGAGAGCAGGTCCTCGTGGCCGTCGGCAGGCGCGGTGAAGGGGTGATGCAAGGCCGCCCAGCGGTTGTTTTCCTCGTCGCGCTCGAACATCGGGAAATCCACCACCCACAGGGGCTTCCAGCCGGATTCTGCCAGGCCGCGCTCGTGGCCGACCTTGGCACGCAGGGCGCCGAGCGCTTCGTTCACCACCTTGCCCTTGTCGGCACCGAAGAAGATCAGGTCGCCATCGGTGGCGCCGGTGCGCTCAATGATCGCCTTCAATGCGGCGTCATCGAGGTTCTTGACGATGGGCGACTGCAGGCCGTCGCGTCCCTTGGCCACTTCATTGACCTTGATGTAGGCCAGGCCCTTGGCGCCGTAGATGCCGACGAAAGCAGTGTAGTCGTCGATTTCCTTGCGCGACAGCGAACCGCCGCCCGGCACCTTGAGCGCGGCCACACGGCCGCCTTCCATGTCTGCCGCGCCGCGGAAGACCTTGAATTCGACCGATTTCATCACGTCGGTCAGCTCGGTCAGCTCCAGCGCGACGCGCATGTCGGGCTTGTCCGATCCATAACGGCCCATGGCCTCGCTGTAGGGCATGCGCGGGAAGGGATTGGGAAGATCGATATCCATCACGGTCTTGAACATGCCGCGGATCATGGTTTCCACCGTGTCCATGATCTCGTTTTCGCTCATGAACGAGGTCTCGATGTCGACCTGGGTGAATTCCGGCTGGCGGTCGGCACGCAGATCCTCGTCGCGGAAGCACTTGGTGATCTGGAAATAGCGGTCGAATCCGGCCACCATCAGGAGCTGCTTGAAAATCTGCGGCGATTGCGGCAGCGCGAAGAACTGGCCCGGATGAACGCGGCTCGGCACCAGGTAATCGCGCGCGCCTTCCGGGGTGGAGCGGGTCAGCATGGGGGTTTCGATTTCCATGAAACCGTGCTGGTCGAGATAATCGCGCAGGGTCTTGGAGACACGGTAGCGCAGCTTCATGTTTTCCTGCATCGCCGGACGGCGCAGGTCGATGTAGCGGTGCGTCAGGCGCACGTTCTCGGACAGGTTCTCGTCATCCAGCTGGAACGGTGGCGTCAGGGAGGCGTTGAGGATCTCGATGCTGTCGGCGATGACTTCGATTTCGCCGGTCGGCAGGTTGGGGTTGACCGTGCCGTCAGGGCGCGGGTTGACGCGACCGGTGACCTTGAGCACGAACTCGTTGCGGATCTTCTCGGCGATGGCGAAGGTTTCCACCTTGTCCGGATTGCATACCACCTGCACCAGGCCCTCGCGATCACGCAGGTCGATGAAAATCACCCCGCCATGGTCGCGGCGGCGGTGCGCCCAGCCGCTCAGGGTAACAGTTTGCTGTAAATGGTCGCGGTTTACCGCGCCGCAATAGTGAGTACGCATCATGGTGGAATCCGATTCGAGTGGGTACAAGCGAGACAAAAGGGCGAATTATACCCGAGACAGTCAATCGCCGGGATAGGTGGCTGCGGTGATCTCTCTCCTGGGCGCGACCACGCCCATGGAGACAATGGACTTGAGCGCGTCATCCACGCTCATGTCGAGCTCGATGGTCTCGCTCTTCTTGACATAGAAGTAGAAACCGTTGACCGGGCTGGGTGTAGTGGGAATGAATACGGCCACGTATTCCTCGTCGAAGCGCTTGCCGACCTCGCCGGGCACGCTGGTCTGAAAAGCCAGCGACCATGCTTCGGGATGAGGGTAGCGCACCAGCAGCACCTTGCGGAAGGCGTCGCCTTTGCCGGAAAAAAGGGTGTCGCTGACCTGCTTGACGCTGTAGTAAATCGACTTCACCACCGGGATGCGCGCCAGCAAGGCTTCCCAGAACATCACCAGACGCTGGCCGATAATGTTCGCGGCGAGTACGCCGGTCAGGAGAATCACCAGCAGGGTCAGGATGGCGCCGATGCCGGGGATGTTCAGCCCGAGCAATGCCAGCGGGCGCAACGACTCGGGCACCAGAAGCAGGCTCTGGTCCAGGGTGCCGATCAGCAGATTGAGTACCCAGACGGTAATGACCAGGGGTATCCAGATCAGCAATCCGGTAATGAAATAGCGTCTCATGGGTTTTAGTAAAATGTATGCGGATTCGCCATGAAAGCGAATCCGCGCAACTCAATGATCGCCAGCTTAGTGGCAGGCACAGCCGCCGCCACAACCGCCGGCAGGCTTGGCCTCTTCCTTGGGCTTGGACCCGCCTTTGAAATCGGTCTGGTACCAGCCATCGCCCTTGAGCTGAAAACCGGCCGCACTCAACATTTTGCCCAGGGTTTCCTTGCCGCACTCGGGGCAGGTGGTGAGTGGCGCATCGCTCATTTTCTGAATGAATTCCTTCTGGAATCCGCAATCGGAACAACGGTATTCGTAAATTGGCATGCTCAAGCTCCTGTTTAATTCATCCCGGCATTACTCCCCTGAAATGGGGTCAATCCGGCCACTATTCAAGCCGCCTGAATTAAAACTCTGCGTTCACAGAAAGGGTTCAGGCAAAGTCGCATATTTTATTGCATTTTCCATCTGAAAAGTGGTTATTTTCAATCCATCATCAAAGGCTTGTCTTGCTGATGCGATCAATCATTTCCACGCTCAGCGGCGCGGGCTGATCAAAATGAAAGCCCTGCCCATAATCTACGCCGATATCCTTCAGCTTCTGCACTGTCGCCTCGCTAGCCACGTATTCCGCGATCGTGCGCAGACCCAGCGACCGGGCAACGCCATGAATCGCATTCACCATGACGTAGGATGTGAGGTCTTCGCGGATCTGCCTGACGAACAGCCCTTCGATCTTGATGTAATCAAGCGGCAAGTTCTTCAGGTAACCGAATGAACTCAGGCCGCTGCCGAAATCATCCAATGCAGTGCTGCACCCCATGCTTTTCAGCATAGTCATGAAACGCTTGGCATTTTCCATATTGCTGATGGCGGCGGTCTCGGAAATTTCGAAACCTATGGAGGCCGGATTGATGGCGCTGTCACGGATCATGGCCACAACCTTTTCGCTCAATGCCGCATCGCCCAGGCTTTGGCCGGAGACATTGACCGAATACACCGTGCGCGCAGCGGGATGAGCACGGATGATTTCGATCACGCTGGCAATCACCCAGCCATCAATCTCGGGCATCAACCTGCAGCGTTCCGCCACTGGGATGAACGCCATCGGCTGCAAAATCTCGCCCTGCTCGTCCTTGAGGTGGATCAGCACCTCATAGTGAGAAACTCCCTCGGCAAGGGATGACAAGGGCACGATTGACTGCGCATAAAGCAGGAAGCTGTTTTCCTCAAGCGCCTGAGTGATGCGATTGACGCACTCGCTCTCGCGTCGCCGTTCCAGCAGCAATTCATCGTCCAGCGTCACCACCCGGACACGGTCACGCCCTTCGTTTTTGGCCAGATAACAGGCCGTATCCGCGGCATGGTAGAGATAGTTGTAATCCGCCCCCTGCGCGGATGTATCCACCACGCCGATGCTGGCGCCGACGCGAAATGCCTTGCCCTCCCAGAAGAACCGGTATTCCTGCACCCGGGCCAGTATCTTTTCTGCAATCTCGACAGCCACCCGCAACGGAGTATTGGAGAGAAACACCGCAAACTCATCCCCCCCAAGCCGCGCCACCAGATCGCTCTTGCGCAATCCGGGCCTAAAGCTCTGGCTTAACTGCCGGAGAAGCTCATCACCAGCGGCGTGACCGCAATTGTCATTCACCACCTTGAAACGATCGAGATCGATCATCAGCAGCGCATGCGTCGTATCTTCCGAATACAGGCTCAGCGCCTGGGACACCTTGAGTTCAAATTCACGCCGGTTGAGCAGGCCGGTCAGAGCGTCGTGCCTGGCTTGAGACTCCACCTGCCGTGCCAGCTTTCTGGAAAGCGAAATATCCTGAAACGTCGCGACCGTGCCCAGAACCTCATTCATCGCCCCCTGAATCGGAGCAATGGTTAGAGAAATATCAATTTCCCCCTGAGCGGCATTTTTTATGGCAGCCAACTTTCAACTACCACACCCTTACCGCCATAACATTCGTTTTACTTATGCTGGCTTAAATACAGAGCGGCCCCATGGTCTCTGATATCACCTTCACAACGAGGAACGCAAAAACAAAAAAGGCGGGATACCCTTAAGCATCCCGCCTTTTCTGGAACCACCCTCCAGTCTTGCTCAGAATGGAATGTCATCCTCGAAATCGTCAAACTCCCCACCTGTTTTCCTGGCAGGTTTTGCAGCGCTTCCATCCGAAGGCGCCCTGTCCACAACCTCGAAAGTATTGCCGCCACCGCTACGACTGCTCAGCATCTGCATTTCATTGGCGATGATTTCAGTAGTGTATTTCTCGACGCCGGCCTTGTCGGTCCACTTGCGCGTTTCAAGGCGGCCCTCGACGTAGGCCATGCTGCCTTTTTTCAGGTATTCACCGGCAATTTCAGCCAGTTTGCGATAGAAGGTGACACGGTGCCATTCGGTCTTTTCCTGCTTCTCGCCGTTTTTGTCTTTCCAGGTTTCACTCGTTGCAAGGGTGATATTGGTTACCGCATCGCCATTCGGCATGTAGCGGGTTTCCGGATCTTTACCCAGCCGTCCGACCAGAATCACCTTGTTCACTGATGCCATGTCACACTCCTCCGTCGATTAGTTTTAATACCTGTTCCTCGTCCCAGCCAGCCATGTTGACCTTGAGGTAAGCCACACGTTCTTCTGCAGATACATCCGCCTCGGCCACCCCAGGCACAGTCGCAAGCCGCTGCGCCAGTACCCGCGCCTGGGATGCGTCCATCACTTCGAGATGGTACATCCTGGTTTTCACTGCCGGAGGAGTACGCATGGAAAGCGCCAGCCACAGCCAGACAGCCGACAATGTTGCGCCAAAAACAAACACTGCGAAATGGCCGAACTGGTGTGCCAGAAGCCCTCCGGAAACGCCACCCACAAACAGGCCCAGAGACTGCGAAGTATTATACACACCCATGGCGGTGCCCTTGGCCTGGGCTGGAGCAAGCTTGGAAATAAGCGACGGAAGCGTGGCCTCGAGGATATTGAACGCGATGAAGAAAGTCATCAGCGCAGCGACGATGCCCCAGAAATGACCGACCAGCACCGTCAGTGAGATCTGGGTCAGCAGCAACAAGGCTACCGCCATGACGAACACCTGCTTTAGCTTGGCCTTCTTCTCTGCCACGATGATGGCGGGCACCATGAAGGCAAAGGCCAGCAACATGACCGGCAGGTAAATCTTCCAGTGCTGGTTTTGCGCCAGATTGCCGCTTTCAATCAGCGCAAGGGGAATCACGGTGAACATCGCCATCTGCGCTGCGTGCAGGGAAAAAATGCCGAAATTCAGGCGCAGCAGTTGTTTGTCTTGCAACACATCCTTCAGCCGTGCCGGCGCCACCTCGGCATCCGAATGAAAATGGCTGGCTGGAGGGTCCGGAATCACTACCGCCACGACGACCATAGCCAGCAGGGCCAGCACGCCGGTCAGGGCAAACATGCCCGGCACGCCGATGAACTGATATAGAGCCGGCCCCAGCACCATGGAGAGGGCAAACATGAGCCCAATGGTGGAGCCGATCATGGCCATGGCCTTGGTGCGGTGCTCCTCGCGCGTCAAATCGGCAAGCAGCGCCGTCACAGCCGCCGAGATCGCCCCTGCCCCCTGGATCGAACGTCCGATAATTACCCAGTAAATATCATGTGCCGAGGCCGCGATAAAACTGCCCAGGACAAACAGGATGAGGCCGAAATAAATGACACGCTTGCGCCCGAAACGATCGGAAGCCATGCCAAATGGCAACTGCAGGAGCGCCTGCGTCAGGCCATATGCACCCAGTGCGAGGCCAATCAAGGCATGATTCTCACCGCCCGGGATGCCTGTCGCATAAATGGCAAACACCGGCAGAATCAGGAACATGCCCAGCATGCGCAACCCGAATATACCCGCCAGACCCGCACTGGCGCGCAATTCAATAGGGGTCATCCGGTCGGCGTGTTGCATTGGATTGGTTCTTGCAAGCAAAGTTGGGTATATTAGCAGGTTACGTTTAACTCTGCAGTGGACCAAATGGGGTGCTTGTATTAATTCAGAGCTCACCCAAATGCAAGACGCGAAACAATTTTCATCGCACCGCACATAATTGACTTGTCGGCCAGGAAATTTTTAAGCAACGCAGTAGTTGGGATGAAATTTGAAGTTTTCGAGGTACCCATGTCTTACATCAAAATCCGCGGCGCCCGCACCCACAATCTGAAAAACATCAATCTCGATATCCCGCGAAATAAACTTGTGGTCATCACCGGTCTATCGGGCTCGGGCAAATCCTCTCTCGCCTTCGATACCCTGTATGCCGAGGGACAGAGGCGCTATGTAGAATCGCTCTCCGCCTATGCGCGCCAATTTCTGCAACTGATGGAAAAACCAGACGTTGATCTGATCGAAGGTCTGTCGCCTGCCATTTCAATCGAACAGAAAGCCACCAGCCACAATCCGCGCTCTACTGTAGGCACGGTAACGGAAATCCACGATTACCTGCGCCTGCTTTTTGCCCGGGTGGGCGATCCTCATTGCCCTGAGCACCGCATCAAGCTTGAATCCCAGAGCGTTTCCCAAATGGTGGACCACGTGCTGGCACTCCCGGAAGAAACCAAGCTGATGATCCTCTCGCCGTTGGTGGCCGGCCGCAAGGGCGAGCAAGTGGAGTTGTTTGATGAATTACGGGCCCAGGGATTCGTCAGGCTGCGCGTGGATGGAGTTGTGTTTGAAATCGATCAGCCACCCAAGCTCGAAAAAAACAAGAAGCACACCATCGAAGTGGTGGTGGACCGGATAAAAATCCGGCCCGACATGAAGCAACGCTTGGCGGAATCGTTCGAAACCGCACTGCGACACTCTGACGGCCGGGCTTTGGCTGTGGAAATGGAGAGCGGCAAGGAGCATCTTTTTTCAGCCAAGTTCGCCTGCCCGGTGTGCAGCTTTTCGCTTGCGGAACTGGAACCGCGCCTGTTTTCCTTCAACAATCCGATGGGCGCATGCCCGAAGTGCGATGGACTGGGGCAAATCAATTTTTTTGATCCCAAAAGAGTGGTGGCATTTCCCCACATGTCGCTGGCCTCAGGTGCGGTCAAGGGCTGGGATAGGCGCAACCAGTTCTTTTTCCAGATGTTGCAGGCGCTGGCCATGCATTACGGCTTCGATCTGGAACAGCCATTCGAAGAGCTCACCCCACGTGTGCAGGAAATACTGCTCTATGGCAGCGGTTCGGAAGAAGTTGGCTTCAAGTATCTCGGCGAGCGCGGCGGATTCCAGACCCGCAAGCACCCCTTTGAGGGCATCCTGCGCAACCTTGAACGCCGTTATCATGAGACCGACTCTATTGCTGTGCGCGAGGAGTTGGCGAAATACCTTAATCACCAGACCTGCCCCAGTTGTGAAGGTACGCGCCTGAGACTGGAAGCGCGCCATGTCACGGTTGCAGGGCGCCCTATTTTCGAGCTTAGCCACCTGCCGCTGAAGCAGGCGCTGGCATTTTTTCAGGATGTTTCGCTAACCGGGCAGAAACAGGCCATCGCGGAACGCATCATCAAGGAAATCGCCAGCCGCCTTCAGTTCCTTACCAATGTCGGACTGGACTATCTCTCGCTTGATCGCTCAGCGGATACCCTATCCGGTGGTGAAGCCCAGCGTATACGCCTCGCGAGCCAGATCGGCTCAGGTCTTACAGGTGTCATGTATGTACTTGACGAGCCTTCTATCGGCCTGCACCAGCGCGATAATGACCGGCTCCTCGAAACCCTGATCCGGCTACGCGATCTGGGCAACAGCGTCATCGTTGTCGAACATGATGAGGATGCGATACTGACCGCGGATTACGTGGTCGATATGGGACCGGCTGCGGGCGAGCATGGTGGCGAGGTCGTTGCAGAAGGGACCCCTGCCGAAATCATAGCCAACCCAGCATCGCTTACGGGCCGATATTTGAGCGGCCACTGCAGAATTGAAATCCCGGCGCATCGTCACAAGCCTGATCCCGCTCGCATGCTGCAAATCACCGGGGCGTGCGGCAACAACCTGAAGCACGTCACACTCAACCTTCCCGTCGGGCTGTTGATTTCTGTTACGGGTGTATCTGGTTCAGGAAAATCCACTCTGATCAACGATACGCTGTACAACGCTGTCGCACGCCATCTCTATGGAAGTAATGCCGAGCCCGCTCCCTATGGCGAACTGAATGGGCTTGAATACTTCGACAAGGTCATCAACGTCGACCAGAGCCCTATCGGACGCACTCCACGCTCCAATCCTGCCACCTATACCGGCCTGTTTACACCAATCAGGGACATTTTCTCGGGCGTGCCACAGTCACGTGAACGTGGCTACGGACCGGGGCGATTTTCATTCAACGTCAAGGGAGGGCGCTGCGAAGCGTGTCAGGGTGATGGCATGATCAAGGTAGAGATGCATTTCCTGCCGGATATTTATGTTCCCTGCGATGTCTGCCATGGTCAGCGCTACAACAGAGAAACGCTGGAGATTCAATACAAAGGGAAAAATATCCACGAAATTCTAAAGATGACTGTGGAACAGGCCCGAGAATTTTTTAGTCCTGTACCTGTTGTGGCACGCAAACTGCAAACCCTGCTGGATGTTGGATTGGGTTACATCACATTGGGGCAGAGCGCGACCACACTTTCCGGCGGTGAAGCACAGCGCGTAAAGCTGTCTCTGGAACTTTCCAAACGAGACACAGGAAGAACGCTATATATCCTGGATGAGCCCACAACCGGCCTGCATTTCCATGATATTGAAATGCTGCTCAAGGTTCTGCACCGACTGCGCGAGCACGGTAACACCATTGTGGTAATTGAACACAATCTGGATGTTGTCAAAACAGCGGATTGGGTCGTGGATCTGGGGCCAGAAGGAGGAAACGGAGGAGGACAAATCATCGCCGAGGGAACCCCAGAGCAAGTGGCCTCTAACAGCGCCAGCCATACAGGAACCTATCTTGCAAGAACACTGGGTCAGTCCGGGAGATATAATTCGAATTGATCACCGACCTGTGCGCCAAGAAATAGCGCAGCACTGGCTCCATTAAGTGCGAATTCGACCAGACCCAGACTGTTTTTATACCAGAATGGGCGCCCGGACAATCCATCCGAAAAAACCCTTGCGAATTCGATTGTGCTTGAACCAAATAGAAACTGAGCATTTCTTTGAATTTGCGCGGCTCTCATCCCGGTCATGATATTGCCATAATGGTCGATGTAGATCACCTCGGCAAGATCGCTGTAATCCAGACCAATGTTTAGCCGTTCGATTTCACTCAATTTGGAATGGGGAAATGCACCTCGATCGATCCAGGCTGCAATTGGAGCAAACAGGTCACGTCCATGAAACGAATCCGACAGGTATTCTGGCCGCCAGTCGATGCGCCACAACTCCGATTGCAAGGCACGTCCTGCGACCACCGAGAGCAGTCCGTTGTCTGGTCCCACGTACCATTTCTCGTCTGCATGCATCACCACAGCACTGCGTGCTGATCCCACACCAGGATCAACAACGGCAACGCAAACACTACCGATCGGGAAGCAGGCTGACATCGCCGAAAGCAGATGAGCACTCGCGCGGGTGTTGAAACTCGGTGCTTCATGCAACAAATCAACAATTGCCACGTCTGGCGCGTGTGCCCAGATAGCAGCTCTCATCAATCCGCTGTAGGGATCTGCTGAGCCATAATCCGTAAATAGGAGGATCATTAAGCAATCCTATCTGAATAGTAGAATCAGTGTAGGCGCAAATGAAAAAGCCGGATAAATCCGGCTTTTTCATTATCAAATTGATCAGCAGGCCTAGGAAGCAGGCTCTTCGACTGGCTCCACACCAGCTGGTCGATCTACCAACTCAACAATCGCCATCGGCGCATTATCACCCAGACGAAATCCACACTTCAGGATGCGCAGATAACCACCATTACGAGTCTGGAAACGTGGCCCCAGTTCATCGAACAGTTTAACGACGATCTCGCGATCACGCAGGCGATCAAAAGCCAGGCGGCGGTTAGCCAGTGATGGCTTCTTGCCGAGTGTAATCAGAGGTTCCGCAACTCTACGCAACTCCTTGGCCTTAGGCAGCGTGGTTTTGATAACTTCGTGGCGCAACAGTGAATTGGCCATGTTACGCAGCATTGCCAAACGATGGCTAGAAGTGCGGTTCAGTTTGCGATTAGATAAACGGTGACGCATAACAAATCCTTATTTTAGAAGTCACCTGAATCGGCAGAGCCGATAATCAGGCCTTTTCCAGACCGACAGGCGGCCAGTTCTCCAGTTTCATTCCCAACGTCAGACCTTTAGAAGCCAGTACGTCCTTAATTTCATTCAGCGACTTACGCCCCAGATTAGGGGTTTTCAGCAATTCTGTTTCGGAACGCTGAATCAGGTCGCCAATGTAGTAAATATTTTCAGCTTTGAGACAGTTTGCCGAACGCACAGTTAACTCGAGATCATCAACTGGACGCAGCAAAATCGGATCAACCTGTGGACTACGCGGCATTTCAATTTCTGCCGGCGTCCCCTTCAGTTCGGCGAAAACAGATAACTGATCGACCAGAATACGTGCAGCGGAACGAATAGCTTCCTCAGGGTCTATCACGCCATTGGTTTCAATTTCAACCACCAGCTTATCAAGGTCCGTGCGCTGCTCAACACGAGCGCTCTCGACAGCATAGCTCACACGGCGGACCGGACTGAAGGACGCATCCAGCATCATCGCACCAACCAGTCGCTCTTCATCAGAAACACGTCGCGCACTAACAGGAACATAACCACGACCCTGCTCAATCTTGATCGTCATGTTTAACTTTCCACCCTTGGTAAGATGGGCAATAACATGTCCAGGATTGATAATTTCAACATCATGCGAAGTCTCAATATCTCCGGCCGTAACAAGACCTTCGCCACTTTTAGAGAGCGACAGCGTAGTTTCACCACGGTTGTGCAACTTTAGCGCGATACCTTTCAGATTCAGCAGAATGTCAACCACGTCCTCCTGGACACCGTCCAGGGAAGAATACTCATGAACCACACCATCAATCTGAACCTGAGTGATTGCATACCCAGGCATAGACGACAGGAGAATTCGGCGCAGAGCATTGCCAAGGGTATGCCCGTAGCCGCGTTCAAACGGCTCCATGGTAACTTTGGCACGCATAGGCGTTTGGCTCTGGACGTCAACTATCCGAGGTTTAAGAAACTCAGCGGCACTGCTTTGCATGGATCGTAATTCCTCTTAATTGGTTGCTTGCTCAATTACTTCGAGTACAGCTCGACTACGAGGTGCTCGTTAATTGTAGCTGGCAGTTCGGAGCGCTGCGGCTTGGCCTTGAACGTACCTTTTAGTGCTTTAACATCAACCTCGATCCATTCAGGGAAAGAGCGCTGTTCAGCAGCCTCAGCAGCACCTTTGACACGAAGTTGTGCTTTGGCGCGCTCAGAAACCTCAACCACATCACCAGGCTTAACCTGATAGGATGGAATGTTTACACGACGACCATTAACAAGAATACCGTTATGCCGAACTATCTGACGAGCTTCGGTGCGTGAGGCACCAAAACCCATGCGATAACTGACGTTATCAAGACGGCATTCAAGTAACTGCAACAAATTCTCACCGGTAATTCCGCGCACACGATCAGCTTCCTGATAGTACCCGCGGAATTGCTTTTCAAGAATGCCATAGATGCGACGAAGCTTCTGCTTTTCGCGCAACTGAACGCCATATCCCGAAAGACGTGTATTTTGCTTCTGGCCATGCTGGCCGGGGGGGTATGCCCTTCTTTCAACCGAACATTTATCGGTAAAGCACTTCTCACCCTTCAGAAACAGTTTTTCTCCCTCGCGGCGGCACTGACGGCACTTGGGGTCAAGATTTCTAGCCAAAGTAATTCTCCTGCAAAAATATTTGCCGTATTAAATGCGACGCTTCTTGGGCGGGCGACAGCCGTTGTGAGGAATTGGCGTCACATCGGTAATTCCAGTAATCTTGAACCCAACCGCATTAAGTGCTCGCACGGCGGACTCACGACCAGGTCCAGGACCTTTAATCCTTACTTCAAGGTTCTTTACGCCATACTCCTGTGCGGCTTTACCTGCATGCTCCGCAGCAATCTGTGCGGCAAAAGGGGTGCTCTTGCGCGAACCACGAAATCCACTACCACCAGAAGTAGCCCATGAAAGCGCATTACCCTGGCGATCTGTAATAGTAACAATGGTGTTATTGAAGGATGCGTGAACGTGGGCAATACCTTCAGCCACATTCTTCTTAACCTTTTTACGCACCCGAACATTTGCTTTAGCCATAATTTATCCTTTACTTATCCGCTATCAAATTATTTCGAAGCGCGGATAGCTTTGCGTGGACCCTTGCGAGTCCGTGCATTCGTACGCGTACGCTGGCCACGCAGAGGCAAGCCACGGCGATGACGCAAACCACGATAACACCCCAGATCCATCAGGCGTTTAATACTCATCGTGACTTCGCGGCGCAGATCACCCTCGACGACAAACTTGCCTACTTCGTCGCGCAACCGTTCAACGTCGCTATCACTCAGGTCTTTAATTTTAGTAGACGAATTTACGCCAGCAGCAGCGCAAATCAGGCGCGACCGAGTACGGCCAACGCCATAGATAGCAGTCAGCGCAATCTCGGTGTGTTGATGGTTCGGGATATTTACCCCAGCAATGCGGGCCATGCAGTCACTCCCAACAGCTAATTAGAATGGAAAAACATCGGATTTTATCAGCAAACAATGCAACAATCAACCTTGACGTTGCTTATGACGCGGATCGTCGCAAATCACACGAAGTACACCTTGACGGCGAACCATCTTGCATTTACGGCAGATTTTTTTAACTGATGCACGAACTCTCATTTAATATCTCCTTAAAACCATTGCCAATAAAATTGACAGAGTACTATTTTGCACGAAAAACAATCCGCGCCCGGGACAGATCATATGGTGTAAGCTCAACAGTTACTTTGTCTCCGGGAAGTATACGAATGTAATGCATTCGCATTTTTCCAGAAATATAACCAAGAACAACATGTCCATTTTCAAGCTTGACGCGAAAAGTAGCATTTGGAAGGTTTTCCAGAACTTCCCCTTGCATTTCGATCGTGTCTTCTTTAGCCATACGACTAATCCGTATACAAAATCAGCGCGGCAAAACGCCACCGCCTTTAAAGTTTGCTTTCTTGAGCAAGCTTTCATATTGATGTGACATCAGATACGACTGGACTTGAGCCATAAAATCCATAGTCACAACAACAATAATCAGCAATGATGTTCCACCAAAATAGAACGGAACATTCCACTTAACAATCAAAAACTCAGGCAAAAGACAAACTAGTGTTATGTACAAGGCGCCCGCAAGCGTCAATCTTGCCATTATTCGATCGATATATTTTGCAGTTTGATCACCTGGACGAATACCAGGAACAAATGCACCACTTTTCTTAAGATTATCCGCGGTTTCCTTTGGATTAAACACCAAAGCAGTGTAAAAGAAACAAAAGAAAATAATTGCAGTTGCATAGAACATAACATACAAAGGTTGCCCCGGAGACAGAGTGGATCCAATGTCGCGCAACCACGTCATGTTCTCGCTGCTACCAAACCAGCCGGCAAGCGTTGCAGGAAACAAAATAATGCTTGAAGCAAAAATCGGCGGAATAACACCAGCCATATTTAATTTAAGAGGAAGGTGCGAACTTTGGCCACCGACTATCTGTCTGCCAACCTGCCTCTTGGCATAATTAACAAGTATTTTTCTCTGCCCGCGCTCAACAAAAACCACGAAGGCTGTAACAGCAATTGTTGCGATAAACAACATGATAACTAGGGGTATAGAGAATGCCCCAGTGCGCTGCAACTCAAGAGTACCAATAATCGCAGAAGGAAGGCCCGCCACAATGCCGGCGAAGATGATTATTGAAATACCATTTCCAATCCCACGCTCAGTGATTTGTTCACCCAGCCACATCAGGAAGAGCGTTCCAGTTACAAGCGTGATGACTGTAGTAACACGAAACAGCAGGCTTGGGTCGATAACCAGTCCAGGTTGTGCTTCAAGGGCGATTGCGATTCCTATACCTTGAAAAAGTGCTAGTGCTACAGTCCCATATCGCGTGTACTGAGTAATTTTCTTGCGTCCTGATTCACCTTCTTTCTTCAACTGCTCAAGTTGAGGCGAAACAACCGTCATAAGCTGCATGATGATTGAGGCCGATATATAAGGCATAATCCCAAGAGCAAATACGGTAAAGCGTGAAAGGGCGCCACCGGAGAACATGTTGAACATACCAAGAATGCCGCCCTGCTGAGCTTTGAAAAGCTCGGCAAGGACCGCCGGATCAATTCCTGGAACCGGTATATGCGCGCCTATGCGATAGACAATCAGCGCTCCCAGAACAAACAACAAGCGCTGCTTCAGATCCGAAAACTTTCCTGCGCCACCTGCTTTTTGATTAGCCAAGGAACGCTTACTCCAAGCCTGCCACGTTACCGCCAGCAGCCTCGATTGCCGCCTTAGCACCTTTGGTCACGAGTAAGCCTTGCAATATAACCGCTTTCTCAACCTTCCCACACAGAAAAACTTTTGCCCCAAGACAGGACCCCGGCACTACTCCAGCTTGCTTAAGCACCAAGAGATCTACTGTATCAACAGGCAATGAATCTAGCACAGACAAGCGAACCTGTGCCACATCGCCCTTGGTCAAAGATTTAAATCCACGTTTGGGCAAACGGCGTTGCAGAGGCATTTGACCGCCCTCGAATCCAACTTTATGGAATCCACCAGCGCGTGACTTCTGACCCTTGTGGCCCCTGCCCGCAGTTTTACCAAGTCCGCTTCCAATGCCACGGCCTACACGGCGCTTGGAGTGTTTGCTACCGGCAGCCGGTTTTAGTGTGTTTAGTTGCATTTATTCCTCGCACTTCAAGAGGTAATTAACTCTATTGATCATTCCGCGATTTTCTGGAGTATCCGCGACTTGAACACTATGGTTCAAATGACGAAGACCAAGACCACGCACGCATGCACGGTGCTTCTGAATAGTTCCAATCGTACTTTTGATCAAAGTGACCTTCAAGGTTTTAGCAGTATTCGACATTTATGACCCCAGAATCTCTTCCACAGATTTACCGCGTTTAGCGGCTATCTCAGATGGTGTATTCATTGTCTTCAGGCCATTAATCGTGGCGCGAACCAAGTTGTACGGATTAGTAGAACCGATACACTTTGCCAGGACATTATGAACACCCATAACCTCAAAAATTGCACGCATTGGGCCGCCAGCAATAATACCGGTACCTTCTGACGCCGGCTGCATATACACCTTTGCAGCACCATGCTCACCAATAACCGCGTGGTGAAGAGTACCATTTTTAAGGTTCACTTTTACCAAATTGCGACGCGCTTCATCCATCGCCTTCTGCACGGCGACTGGGACTTCCTTCGCCTTGCCCTTACCCATTCCAATCCCACCTTCACCATCACCAACTACAGTGAGTGCAGCAAAGCCCATAATCCGTCCACCCTTTACCACTTTGGTGACACGGTTAACCGAAATCATTTTTTCACGCAAGCCGTCGCCGCGATCTTCCATATCCATTTTTGCCATCATCGTCCCCGATTAAAACACCAAGCCGTTTTCACGGGCAGCATCGGCCAATGACTTCACTCGACCGTGGTACCTAAAGCCGGAGCGGTCAAAAGCTACTTTCTCAATACCAAGGCTCTTTGCCTTGTCTGCTATACGCTTGCCGACGATTGCGGCTGCCGCAGCATTACCACCATTAGAAACATCCTTGCGAACATCAGCTTCAACAGTAGATGCACTTGCAAGAACTTTTCCACCAGAAGCATCGATAATCTGTGCATACATGTGGCAGTTGGTACGGAACACAGACAGGCGTACAACCTTCAACTCTGCGAGTTTGGCACGGGTTTTACGTGACCTGCGCAAACGAGCTTGATTTTTATTCATGACTCTTGCCTCGATTATTTCTTCTTGGTTTCCTTGATCACCACCACCTCATCGGAGTAGCGAACACCCTTGCCCTTATAAGGCTCAGGCTTACGATAGGACCGCACATCCGCAGCCACCTGACCAACCTGTTGTTTGTCAATGCCCCTGATAACGATTTCAGTTTGAGTAGGGGTCTCGACCTTTACGCCTATTGGCATCTGATGCTCAACAGGGTGGGAAAAACCCAGAGACAAACTGAGCACATCACCCTTTGCTTGAGCACGATATCCCACACCAACCAGAGTCAGTTTACGCTCAAAGCCTTGCGACACACCTTTAACCATGTTCGCAAGTAAAGCGCGCATAGTTCCAGACATTGCATTTGCCTGGATCGAATCTCCAGCAGCAGCACACTGAAGACCATCACCTTCACGAACGACAGTGATATTAGATGTCAACGGCTGAATAAGAACGCCAAGCGGGCCTTTGACAGTAATTTCTTTCGCAGAAACCGTTACTTCCACACCTGAAGGAACAATAACCGGATTTTTAGCTATTCTGGACATGCATTCACCTCATCATGCCACGACACACAGAACTTCGCCGCCAACACCGCACGCCCGTGCTTTGCTGTCTGTCATCACACCTCTGGAGGTGGATACAATTGCGACACCCAAACCATTCATGACTTTGGGTAAATCCTGACTGCCTTTGTAAATGCGTAAGCCTGGACGGCTTACGCGCTGAATTTTTTCAATAACCGGACGACCAGCGTAATATTTCAGACGCAACTCCAAGAGAGGCTTCCCCTCTTCTTCGCACACGCCAAAATCTTCAATATAGCCCTCATCCTTCAATACCCCGGCGATTGATACCTTGACCTTTGATGATGGCATAGTTACCGCAACTTTCTCGGCCTTTTGCGCATTCCGGATACGGGTCAGCATATCGGCGATCGGATCACTCATACTCATTCTGTATTCTCCCGTTACCAGCTGGCCTTGGTCATACCCGGAATTTCTCCACGCATGGCCAGGTCACGCAACTTACTACGCCCAAGTCCGAATTTACGGTACGTACCACGTGGACGTCCTGTCAACGCACAACGATTGCGCAACCTTACCGGGCTAGAGTCACGCGGCAACTGCTGAAGCTTAACGCGAGCAGCATAGCGCTCCTCATCGCTCAACTTTACGTTGCTAATCGCAGCATTTAATTCTGCACGCTTAGCAGCATATTTCTTAACTGTTTCGCGACGCTTAAGATCGCGGTTAATCAAAGAAGTTTTTGCCATGTAGACCTCAGTTCTTGAAGGGGAAGCTAAACGCAGCAAGCAACGCACGCGCCTCTTCATCAGTTTTGGCGGTAGTGGTAATTGTGATGTTCATACCACGTAATGCATCAATCTTTTCATACTCAATTTCTGGAAAAATGATCTGCTCTTTAACACCCATGTTGTAATTCCCACGGCCATCAAAAGACTTACCAGAAATACCGCGAAAATCACGGATTCGAGGTATTGCCACAGTAACCAGCCTATCAAGAAATTCGTACATCTGATGCTTGCGCAGTGTTACTTTGCATCCTACCGGGTAGCCTTCACGAATTTTAAAGCCTGCAATTGATTTTTTTGCATTAGTTACGATCGGTTTTTGACCTGCGATTTTCTGCATATCAGCAACCGCATGCTCCATTACCTTCTTATCTGCGACCGCTTCGCCCACGCCCATATTGAGCGTAATCTTTTCAATTCGCGGCACTTCCATTACGGACTTATAGCCAAAACGCTCCATGAGCTGTTTTGCTACCGTATCCCTATAAAAATCATGCAAACGAGCCATGTTAATTCCTTACGCGTCAATCACTTCGCCGTTGGACTTGAAGAAGCGGACCTTACGTCCGTCTTCGAGCTGTTTCACACCAACACGATCAGCCTTCTTAGTGGCAGGATTAAACAAAGCCACGTTAGAAATTTGAATCGGCATTTCCATATCGACAATACCGCCAGCAGAGCCTTTCATCGGATTAGGTTTTTGGTGCTTCTTGACTTTATTAGCACCCTCAACAACAACCTTACCTTCTAAAATACGAAGAACGCTGCCTCGCTTACCCTTGTCTTTACCCGTAGTGACGATTACATCATCACCTTTGCGAATCTTGTTCATTTAGCCCCCTTACAGAACTTCAGGCGCCAGCGACACGATCTTCATGAATCGCTCTGTACGCAACTCACGAGTGACCGGCCCGAAAATACGGGTGCCAATTGGCTCTAATTTATTATTTAGGAGAACAGCGGCATTTGCATCGAACTTAACCAATGAGCCGTCCGGACGACGAACACCCTTGGCAGTACGAACTACAACAGCATTATAGACATCGCCCTTCTTGACGCGCCCACGTGGTGCCGCATCCTTGATGGATACTTTGATGATATCGCCGATTCCGGCGTAGCGACGCTTGGAGCCACCCAATACTTTTATGCACATTACAGAGCGCGCACCAGTATTATCGGCGACGTCCAGCCGAGTTTGCATCTGAATCATGTATTTCTCCAACTTAAGCCGTCAATGCTTCAATTCATTTCAGAACAGGAGCGAATGCAAACGGTCAGTTTTGGTTCCCTATTTGCAGCATAGGCCACATTTAGGGGGTTCGCCAACAAAGACGGCAAGTATATATTGATATTACTTCTTTTGCAAGAAAATGAAGACTAGACTGCTTTTTCTACCAACTTGCTTACGCGCCAAGCCTTCGTTCTTGCAATTGGTCGACATTCCTGAATCTCAACAAGATCACCCTCGTGAAATTCATTCATCTCATCATGCGCATGATACTTCTTGGAACGTCGGATGATTTTGCCGTACAAAGGATGTTTTACTTTACGCTCAACAAGCACAGTAACCGTTTTGCTCATTTTGTCGCTCACTACACGCCCAATCAGAGCGCGTGTTGTTAGTTTAGCATCGCTCATGCTTGCCTCGCTTTTTCACTCATGATGGTACGCACCCGTGCAATGTCTCTACGAACCTTGCCCAACTGATCTACCTTATTGCTTTGCTGTGTGGAAATCTGCATACGCAGTCCGAATTGCGCACGCAACAGTTCAACCATTTCCAGATTCAACTCATCAGCCGATTTGGCTCTCAATTCGCTGGATTTCATAATTAACTACCTACATTTCGAAGCACAAAAGTGGTGGCAATCGGAAGTTTAGCAGAAGCAAGGCGGAAAGCCTCACGAGCCAATTCTTCGCTCACCCCGTCCATTTCATACAAAACTTTACCTGGCTGAATTTCTGCCACGAAGTACTCAGGATTCCCCTTACCATTACCCATCCGGACTTCGGCAGGCTTTGATGAAATCGGCTTGTCTGGAAATATGCGAATCCAAATCCGACCACCACGTTTGATATGACGAGTCATTGCACGTCGAGCCGCCTCTATCTGACGCGCAGTCAAGCGCCCACGACCGATCGCTTTCAGACCAAAATCACCAAAATTCACTTTGTTCCCGCGCGTAGCGATTCCAGTGTTTCGTCCCTTTTGCTGTTTGCGGAATTTTTGTCTAGCTGGCTGCAGCATGTTTCGCTCCTGGCTTTCTCGCTCTCTTTACTGGTTCAACTGGTACGGCAACAGGCTGTTCGCCTTTTCCGACAACCTCACCTTTGAACACCCATACTTTAATGCCGATGATTCCATAGGTGGTTTTCGCCTCTGCCACACCATAGTCGATGTCCGCACGAAGGGTATGAAGTGGAACGCGACCTTCACGATACCATTCAGTACGCGCAATCTCGATACCATTCAAGCGTCCAGCGCTCATAATCTTGATGCCCTGCGCACCAAGGCGCATCGCATTTTGCATAGAACGTTTCATTGCACGACGAAACATCACACGCTTTTCAAGTTGTGAGGCTATATTTTCAGCGATCAAAGTAGCATCTATTTCAGGCTTACGTATCTCTTCGATATTCAAATGAACAGGCACACCCATCATTTTCTTCAATTCAATCTTGAGCGCCTCGATGTCCTCACCCTTCTTGCCAATAACGATACCTGGACGAGCACTGTAAATTGTAATCTTTGCATCACGTGCCGGCCGCTCGATCATTATCTTGCCTACGGCAGCATGCGCAAGTTTCTTCTTGAGAAATGCACGCACCTTAATGTCTTCTTGCAGCATTCCAGCAAAGTTTTTACTGCTTGCAAACCACTTAGATGACCAGTTCTTCAGAACACTTAAGCGAAAGCCAGTCGGATTAATCTTCTGTCCCATAATTTCCCTCTTCTAGCCTAGCTTTAGTCGCCAACCGTTACGGTTATGTGGCAGGTCGGTTTAAGGATGCGTGCACCACGGCCTTTAGCGCGAGCGCGGAAGCGCTTGAGCGTAGAACCTTCGTCCACCATAATGGTAGAAACCTTTAAATCATCTATGTCAGCACCTTCATTGTGCTCAGCATTGGCAATCGCAGATTCCAGAACCTTTTTGATAATTACCGCACCTTTTTTCGGGCTGAAGGCCAAGATATTCAGGGCACGCTCAACCGGCAACCCACGAATCTGATCTGCAACCAGACGGCCTTTCTGTGCCGAGAGGCGGGTGCCGCGTAATACTGCGCTAACTCTCATCATGATCTCCTATTTCTTCGCCTTCTTGTCCGCAGCATGACCTTTAAAGGTGCGCGTCAAGGAAAACTCGCCTAACTTGTGACCAACCATGTTTTCGTTAACAAAAACAGGAACATGTTGCTTGCCATTATGTACAGCTATTGTCAAACCAACAAAATCAGGGAGCACTGTCGAACGGCGGGACCAAGTCTTGATAGGGCGCTTATCACTCGTAGCACGGGCAGTTTCGATCTTCTTGATCAGATGCACGTCAACAAACGGGCCTTTTTTAATAGAACGAGCCATTTACATTACCTCTTATTCGATGGACGACGACGCACAACCATATTTTGAGTGCGTTTGTTCCGGCGTGTACGATAACCCTTGGTCTGCGTACCCCATGGGCTAACAGGATGACGGCCAGCTGAAGTTCTTCCTTCACCGCCACCGTGCGGGTGATCAACCGGGTTCATTACAACACCACGAACAGTTGGACGAACCCCGCGCCAGCGCATGGCTCCAGCCTTTCCAATCGAACGCAAGCTATGCTCAGAATTACCAACTTCCCCAATGGTTGCCTTGCAATCCACATGTACCTTGCGAATCTCACCGGACCGCAAGCGTAACTGCGCATATGAGCCCTCACGAGCAAGCAATTGCGCAGAAGTTCCCGCCGAGCGCGAGATTTGCGCGCCTTTACCTGGCATCATTTCTATACAATGAATCGTTGTTCCGACAGGAATATTCCGCAGCGGCAAGGTATTACCGACCTTGATGGGAGAATCGGAGCCGCTAATCAACTGCATGCCGACGGTAACACCCTTTGGAGCAATAATGTAGCGACGCTCACCATCGACATAGCACAGCAAAGCAATATTTGCGCTGCGATTCGGATCGTACTCAAGGCGCTCCACTTTTGCAGGTATTCCATCTTTATTGCGACGGAAATCAATCACACGATAATGCTGCTTGTGACCGCCACCCTGGTGACGCACAGTAATGCGGCCATTGTGATTGCGGCCCGCGTGTTTAAACTGGCTTTCGAGCAAAGGTGCGTGTGGCGCACCTTTGTGCAACTCAGGATTAACAACCTTAATTACCGCACGACGGCCCGGGGATGTTGGTTTTACTTTAATCAATGCCATATCAGCTCTCCTACTCGCCAACCATTAGGTTAAGTTCCTGGCCCGGCTTCAATGAAACATAAGCCTTTTTCCAGTCCTTGCGGCGACCCATGGTGCGACCCGAGCGCTTTACCTTGCCTTTGACATTGGCAATCTGCACACCCGTCACTTCAACCTTGAAAAGCAATTCAACCGCGGCCTTTACTTCAGGCTTGGTAGCATTGCCAACCACGCGAAAAACCACCTGCTGATACTTATCAGCCAGCATTGTGGCTTTTTCGGAAACTTGCGGCGCTAGAATGACTTGCATCAAGCGCTCTTGATTTGCAGTAATCGCACTCATCCCAGCATCTCCTCGAATTTTTTCACCGCACTGCGGGTCAACAACACATTGGGGAAACGCACCAGATTAACCGGATCCACATGCTGCGCCTCAATTACCAGCACATGAGGCAGGTTACGCGAGGATAAATATAAGTTCTCATCCAAATCATCAGTCACGACAAGTACACTCTTAAATCCAAGAGTCTTGATCTTATCAACCATTTTCTTGGTTTTTGGCGATTCGATCTTAAACTCCTCAACCACCTGCAGGCGACCAATACGCGCCAACTCAGACAGGATTGACTGCATCCCAGCACGATGCATCTTTTTATTGACCTTGTGCGAGAAGTTCTCTTCAGGACCATTAGGAAACGTCTTACCACCCCCACGCCACAACGGGCTAGACGCCATACCGGCGCGCGCGTTACCTGTACCCTTCTGACGGAACGGCTTACGCGTACTCTTGGCCACTTCGCTTCGGCCCTTTTGCGCACGCGTTGCAGTTCGCGCATTCGCCATGTAGGCAGTCACCACCTGATGAACTAGGTCTTCATTGAATTCGCGGCCGAAAGCAACATCAGAAGCGCTTACACTCGCTGTTGCCTGACCTTGATCATTAATAAGCTTAAGTTCCATTATGCACCTGCCTTCACAGCGGGACGAATCATGACATCACCACCTTTGGAGCCAGGGATCGCGCCTTTGACCAGCAGCAGCTGACGCTCAGCATCGACCCGTACAATTTCAAGATTTTGTGTAGTACGACGCACAGCACCCAAATGGCCCGCCATGCGTTTTCCAGGAAACACTCGACCAGGATCCTGTGCCATACCAATGGAGCCCGCGCTGTTATGCGAACGGGAGTTACCGTGACTGGCACGATTGGAACTGAAGTGATGGCGTTTGATGGCGCCAGCAAATCCCTTACCCAGGGTTGTTCCTGTCACATCCACCAACTGACCGACTTGAAATGAATCCGCACTGACAGCCGCACCCAATGAAAACTGAGAAAGCTGATCGGCGCTCACAATAAACTCTTTAATAGCGCGGCCAGCCTCAACACCTGCTTTAGAGTAGTGCCCTGCCAATGCTTTAGTAACGCGACTGACACGGCGCTCGCCACATGTCATCTGGACAGCAGAATAGCCATCCGTCTCTGCACTCTTGATTTGAGTCACACGATTGCCAGACACATCAATTACACTCACCGGGACGCTCGTCCCGTCGTCGGTAAAGATGCGCGTCATGCCAACCTTGCGACCAATTAGTCCGAGGCTCATCATTATTTTCCTTAAACAAAGCCGATTTCGATTGACCGGCGGTTTTTAATAGCAAAAGAACTTAAACGGCTGAAAAGCCGACGATTATACACCGTATCTTCAACCGTTACAAACTACTTGGTGGTTACTAAAACTACAGCTTGATTTCAACATCCACGCCGGCAGGAAGATCCAACTTCATCAATGCATCTACCGTCTTATCGGTAGGATCAATGATATCCATCAAACGAAGATGTGTACGGATTTCAAACTGGTCACGCGAAGTCTTATTGACGTGCGGAGAGCGCAATACGTCAAAGCGCTCAATACGTGTAGGCAGGGGAACAGGTCCGCGCACAACGGCGCCAGTACGTTTTGCAGTATCCACAATCTCAAGCGCAGATTGATCAATCAAACGGTAGTCAAATGCTTTGAGACGAATACGTATTTTTTGGCTTTGCATGATTTTCCTAAAGAACGAAGCGGCGAACCTGAGTTCGCCGCGAATTTAATTACTCAATAACTTTAGCAACGACACCGGCGCCGACGGTACGGCCGCCTTCGCGAATCGCGAAGCGAAGACCTTCTTCCATGGCGATCGGCTGGATCAGGGCAACATTGATCGAGATGTTGTCGCCTGGCATCACCATTTCAGTTCCTGCCGGCAGTTCGATCGCTCCAGTTACGTCAGTGGTACGGAAGTAAAACTGCGGACGATATCCCTGGAAGAACGGCGTATGACGGCCCCCTTCATCTTTGGACAGAACGTAGATCTCTGCCGAAAATTTTGTGTGCGGCGTGATGGAACCGGGCTTCGCCAGCACTTGGCCGCGCTCGACTTCTTCACGCTTGGTGCCGCGCAGCAGCACGCCGACGTTGTCGCCCGCCTGACCCTGGTCGAGCAGCTTGCGGAACATTTCCACGCCGGTGCATGTGGTTTTGATGGTGGGCTTGATACCGACGATCTCAACCTCTTCACCCACCTTGACGATGCCACGCTCAATACGACCGGTCACCACGGTTCCGCGACCAGAGATGGAGAATACGTCCTCTACCGGCATCAGGAAGGTGCCGTCAATGGCGCGTTCCGGTTGCGGAATGTAGGTGTCGAGCGCATCCGCCAGCTTGAAGATGGAGGGCTCGCCGATGTCGCTCTGGTCGCCTTCGAGGGCTTTCAGGGCGGATCCAATGATGATCGGGGTGTCATCACCCGGGAAGTCATATTTGGAGAGCAGTTCGCGTACTTCCATTTCAACCAGTTCGAGCAGCTCAGGATCATCCACCATGTCGGCTTTGTTCATGTACACGATGATGAATGGCACGCCTACCTGACGGGCAAGAAGAATGTGCTCGCGAGTTTGCGGCATGGGGCCGTCAGCCGCTGATACCACGAGAATGGCGCCGTCCATCTGGGCAGCACCGGTAATCATGTTCTTGACGTAGTCAGCGTGTCCGGGGCAGTCAACGTGGGCGTAGTGACGCGCTTGCGTTTCGTATTCCACGTGCGCGGTGTTGATGGTGATGCCGCGCGCTTTCTCTTCCGGCGCAGAGTCAATCTGGTCGTAGCCTTTGGCTTCACCGCCAAATTTCTTCGACAGGATCGTCGTGATCGCCGCCGTCAAAGTCGTCTTGCCATGATCCACGTGACCAATCGTACCCACGTTTACGTGCGGTTTGGTACGCTCAAACTTGCCTTTTGCCATG
>JAUSBJ010000017.1 GCA_030652035.1 Sulfurimicrobium sp. | reverse complement strand
TCGTTGCCTTCGATGAGGTAGGTGTCGTAGTCCGCTCCGCCGTTCAGGGTATCAGCGCCGACGCCGCCGATCAGCAGGTCGTTGCCGGCGCCGCCGGTGAGGGCGTCGGCGCCGCCGTTGCCGGCGAGGAGGTCGCTGCCGGTTCCTCCGGCGAGCGTGTCGTCTCCGCTGCTGCCGAACATGAAGGCGTTGCGGTTGTGGGTATCGGTGGCGTTCAGCGCATCCGCCCCGGCCTGGATGGTCCAGTCGCGCATTTCCGGCAGCGCGGCGAGGATCAGGTCTTTGGCGGGGTTGACGGTGACAATGCTTGCGCCGGTGAGGTCGGTGGTGACGCTGGTGTAGTATTGTTCGAGGAAGGGTTTGAAGGTAGCGTAGCCTTTGGCGGCAGTGGGGGTGGCGGCCACGTCCTGGATGTCGAACTGGATGCCGCCGGTGACGCCGGTGTAGAGCTGCTTGTTTTTGTCTATGGCGTGGGCGGTGTCTTCGTAGTACATCTGCATGGCAAAGGCGGTGAGGGCTCGGCTGAGAATGGGATCGGTTAAAGTCAGGCCGCCGTCCTGGGCGATTTTCCAGAGATCGGCGGTGAAGCGGGTGAGCATGGCGTCGGCAGGGATCGCAGTCCCCGCCCCGGATTCGTGTTTGACCAGGCGTTCGAGGAGGTTGGGGTCACTCTTGTCCGTTGGATTTGCAAACAGCTTCTTGTCAAAAACCATCCCCAGCAGGTCGGTGAGTTTGAACGTTACATCGTTCAATGCCTTGCCTGCCGCTGCCGTCTGGTTGCTTTGCAAGAAGGCGGTGAGCAGCGCCATGTCATGCTTTTCGGTGAAGGACGAGATGTCTGTCGGCCCGATCTGCAACCAGGTTGGGGCTGGGCCTATCGGGTTGAATAGTGTGCCGACGATGCCTGACGAGGTGAACTCTCCGGTTACCCGGAAAGTACTCACCAGACCGGAGTTTGGGATGCCGCCGTTGAGTTGCTGGTTTTGACGATAGGTGTCCAGGTCGGCTACGGCTGCATCGCGCACGGCAGCCATGGCTGGGTCGGTGTAGATTTTACCGAGCAGGTAGGTTTGCAGGTTAAGCGCACTGCTGGCCGTGCTGGCAAACGGCGCCTGGTCGAAGGTGACGGCTTGCTTGCCGAAAAATACGCCCATCAGGGCGGCAATGCCGCCGCCCAACGAGTGGCCGGTGAAGGTGATGTTGGCGTTCGGGTTGTCTTTGCATACTTGCAGATAATAATCCACGGCCTGCTTGAACTGGTCGGAGATAACGCCAAAGGCCAGCGGTACGTTCCCGGATGTCCAGTCGCCCATTTGCAGCGGGTTCGTGCCGGCGAAGGAGATGACAAGATAATCAACCAAAGGGGTCAGCTTCACATTATTTTCTCTCTCGAACATCATATTCATCTTCTCCTGTTCAGAATCCGAAATCGCTTTGTGAGGGCTAAAAAACAAGGAAAATGGGGACGGAGCCCGATATTCTCTTCCTGTTCAACGATTCTATTCATAATCTCCACAATCATTTCCCCCTCAAACCAAGACCACACTGTCTCGACATACCCTCGTCCATCCTCTTTTTCCTCGGACGCCCCGGCGTTCCGAGTCGAACCGACCTTGCAAGCATAGCTTCGATTTCGTCCTTGAACCGCTCGCTGCCCAATGCGGTGCCACTATTCACCGCCTCACGAATCGCTTTCAGTAATGCCTCATCCACTTGATGACGAAACAGCGCTTGATAGGCGGCTTGCCTGGTCTCGTCAGTTGCGCCAAGGGCGAGGTAGCGGGGATGATCCCGTATCAATTCATCCGCTTGACCTAACGCGTGCGCTCCATAGCTCGACCATCTATAGCCGCTCGCATCCTCCACCATTCCAGCTCGAACCGGATTCAGTTCAATGTACCGGTAGCACGTCAGCAAATATCCCTCCGAATCAATCAGGCTGGACTTGTAACGCCCCTCCCATAGCGTGCCGCTGCGCCGGTAGAAGTGGTTCACGTATTGCACGTAGCGGCTGCCAAGGTAGCGCATCATGAGCGACAGGCTTTCGGCAGTTTCAGGCGTGACCAGCAGGTGTACGTGGTTCGTCATCAGCACATAGGCGTGGATGTCGCAGCCATATCGCGTTGCGCCTTCCAGGAGGCTGTCCAGATAGGTCCGGTAGTCCTCATCTGCAAAAAAACAGGCCGCTCGGTTGTTCCCACGCTGTATCACGTGTTGCGGTACACCTGCATGTCTTACTCGCGCTCTGCGGGGCATCTTCATTCCTCCGTCTAACTTGGGGCAAGCTCATAGCGGGATGGCGCAATCGGGCTCCGTCCCCATTTTTCCCGATCAATCCGGAGTCAGGTATCCTGTTTATGGTTACGGCATATTCATTTGGAATCATGTCAATGTCAACAGAATTGTCACGACATTCCCTCGCCCACTTTTTTCTTTGGATGCCTCGGCGTTGCGAGTCGAACCGATCTTGCAAGCGTCGCTTCGATTTCGTCATTGAACCGCTCGCCGCCCAATGCGCTACCACTGGTCTCCGCATCACGAATCGCTTTTAGTGATGCATTTCCACTACAACGAATGCCTGGTTCAAGGGGCTTATGGCCAACGCAGGCCATTTTCCGATAATCCCTGCCCCGTCATATGCAAGAGAGGGAGTGGCGGCTTGCATTATTTTTCATGGCGACATTTTTTCGGTTTTAAAACTCACCAAAATGTGGGGCGGAGCGCGCTATTCCGCGGCTGGTTGTCGAGGACTGGCATGTCGGGCTGGTAGCGGAATCGGACCTGGTCGAAGGTGGTGCGCCCGGCAATCTGCGGCAGGCTGCTCTTGGCGCTCACGGATTAGGTCGGTGCGTTGAGAATGTCGCCCAGGCGCTGGGCGGAAATGCCGGTCTGCTGGAAATCCCTCCAAAACTCATGCACCAACCGCATGTTGAGCTGTGCCACCCGCCCGGCCAGCTTGTTGAAGGAGATGAGCCTGATGCTTTCGTGCGCCAGGGTATGGGTCGAACGGAAGTGGCGGCAGTTCTGAAAATTGAACTGCAAAAGAAAAAGGACTTAGGTTTAATCAACCTAAGTCCTTTTTTTACTGGTCGGGGCGAGAGGATTTGAACCTCCGACCACTTGCACCCCATGCAAGTACGCTACCAGGCTGCGCTACGCCCCGAAGGCCGGAATTATAGCCAAAAAGTACGATGGTGGCTAGTTGCGCAGCAATTCCAGAACGCTTTTAATTTCGTTGCGGATATGTGCAAGATTAAAGTTCGAAGAGAGCGCTTGAGATTCCCGATCTTTCGCCGCTGCGATTTCCTTTTTCACCTCGGGAGCTTCATCAAGGCGGTTGCGAGCGCCGCTAATGGTGAAACCCTGCTCATACAGCAACTCACGGATACGACGAATCAGCAACACCTCATGGTGCTGATAATATCGTCGATTACCGCGCCGTTTCACTGGCTTAAGCTGGGTAAACTCCTGTTCCCAGTAGCGAAGCACGTGCGGTTTTACACCGCATAGCTCGCTCACTTCACCGATGGTGAAGTAGCGCTTCGCAGGGATCGGGGGCAGTTCAGCTTTGGACGCTGCTTCCTGCATAGGATTCTTCCACTAGTGCCTTGAGTTTCTGGCTGGCATGAAATGTCACGACACGACGTGCGGTGATCGGGATTTCTTCGCCGGTTTTTGGGTTGCGGCCTGGACGTTGCGGTTTGTCACGCAATTCGAAATTGCCAAAACCAGAGAGCTTTACGCCATCCCCACTTTCCAGCGCCATGCGAATTTCTTCAAAAAAAGATTCGACCATGTCTTTTGCTTCACGCTTGTTCAGGCCAACATGTTCAAAAAGCAAATCTGCCAGTTCGGCTTTGGTGAGCGTCATCAATTATTCCTCAAGCTCGAAGTGTCGCATTAAAACGGGTAGCAAGAATATCCTTGATATTAGCCATGACCGTTTCAACTTCATCATCAGTTAAAGTTTTCTGAGTATCTTGCATCAGCACTTTGAATGCAAGACTTTTTTTACCCAAATCAATACCTTTGCCACGATACACGTCAAACAACTTGAGATCTGTCACCGTCACCGGAAGGTGTTTTCTTAGACCGTCCAGCAAGTTTTTCACATTCACCGCGTCATCCACAACAATGGCCAGATCGCGCCTGACCGTGGGGAACTTGGAAATTTCGCTGAATACAGGTATTTTCCGCTGCATCAACACTGCCAGATCGATTTCAAACATGACCGCGGGCTGAGGCAAATCATATTTCTGCTGCCAGCGTGGGTGTAACGCACCGATCCAGCCGACCGGCTCTTCATTCAGCAGTATCCGGGCAGATTGTCCGGGATGAAGCGCGGGATGTGTTGCTGCAACGAAGCCAAGTTCAAACGGATAGCACAAGGCTTCGAGATCGGCCTTGATGTCAAAGAAATCGGCCTGACGCAACGCTTCCCCCCACTGCTCCGCCTTGACGCCGCCGAAACACAAAGCTGCGGCGCGCTGCGGTTGGGCATAGCCGTTCTCGCTCGCGGTAAAACAGCGGCCAATTTCAAATATCCTGATTCGTTCATGCTTGCGGTTGAGATTGAAGCGTAAAACATCCATGAGGCCACCCAGCAACGTGGATCGCATCACTCCAAGCTGGCTCGCAATGGGGTTCTGCAAGGAGACAGGCTGATCGTTCCCGGCCAGGTCGGCTTCCCAATCCTTGTCTACGAAGCTGTAGGTCACCACTTCCTGGTAATCACGGGCGATAAGCAACTGGCGAATTTGACCCAGTCCCTGCAATGTTTCCTGCTGAGGAAGCAGGCGCAATGCACTGCTCGGCGGCAAAGCCGGGATCTGGTCATAGCCGTGCAATCTTGCCAGTTCTTCGATCAAGTCCGCCTCTATGGACAAGTCGAAACGGTAACTGGGCACAGTTACAAGGAAATTGCCATTCTGCTCGGTGAACACAAAGTCCAGGCGCTGCAGGATCGATGCGATGGCGGCCACGCCGAGATCAATACCCAGCACACGGCGCGCGCGTTCAGCGCGCAAGACAATAACTTCGCGCCGTGGTAACGCCCCGGTCACTTCTGTCACCTCACCCGCTTTGCCGCCGCAAACCTGCAGGATCAATGCTGATGCGCGTTCCAGCGCGGCGCGGGTTGCTGCAAAGTCAACGCCGCGCTCGAAACGATAGGATGAGTCCGTTGACAAGCCCAAACGCCGGGCCTTTCCTGCAATTGTATCGGGATTGAAAAAGGCACTTTCGAGAAGAATATCTGTCGTGCTATCCGTCACCGCGCTGCCTTCTCCACCCATGATGCCAGCCAGGGCAAGAGCGGCCACTTCATCGGCAATCACCAGCATGTCGGGGTCTAGCTTCACACTCTGCTGGTTAAGCAGCATCAACTGTTCGCCAGTTTGAGCAAAGCGCACCTGAATGCCTCCGCTGATCTTGCCCAGATCAAAAGCATGCAGCGGCTGGCCCAACTCAAGCATGACGTAGTTGGTGATATCCACCACGGCATTAATGCTTCGCAGGCCAGAGCGCTCCAGGCGGCGCATCATCCAGTCAGGCGTCGCAACGGCAAGATTCACGCTGCGCATCACTCTGCCGCAATAGCGCGGGCAGGCGTCTGGCTCCAATACCTTAATTTCAGGCTTGTCTGTAACAGTGGCATGAACAGGTGCCAAATTCCGATCCAGTTCAAGCTTCAATCCTGTCACGGCCGCCACTTCGCGCGCCACCCCCAGCATGCCGAGACAATCGCTACGATTGGGCGTCAGCTTGAGCGTGAACAAATGGTCGTCAAGCCCAAGGTAATCGCGAATGGACGCACCTACTGGCGCATCGGCTGGCAGCAGCATCAGGCCGCTGCTTTCCTCAGCCAAGCCCAACTCCTTGGCGGAACACAGCATGCCGAACGATTCCACACTCCGGACCTTGGCCTGCCTGATCGAGATGCCAGGCAATTCCGCTCCGACCAGGGCACATGGCACGCGCGCGCCAGCGTGGACATTGGCCGCGCCGCACACGATTTGCAGCGGTTCAGCCGAACCCACATTAACCTGGCATACATTCAGGCGATCCGCATTGGGATGTTTTTCCAGCGACAGGACTTCCGCTATCACGATCTTTTCAAACGCAGGCGCAACGGTCTCCAGCGCTTCCACTTCGAGGCCGGCCATGGTCAGTGCATGGGCCAGTTGATCGCTATCGAGCGAGGGATTAACGTAAGTACGTAACCAGTTTTCCGAGAATTTCATTTATTGCATCAGACGCGAGTCATGAGACGTGAGGCGCACTCAAATACTGCGCCATACCACTCCTCACTCCTCACCCCTCACCCCTCACGGTCAGTTAAATTGCTTAAGAAACTTCAGGTCGTTTTCAAAAAACAGCCGTAAGTCATTGACTCCATATCGCAACATGGCCAAACGCTCTACCCCCAAGCCAAAGGCGAAGCCGATGTACTTTTCACTATCGATGTCGACATGCCCCAATACATTGGGGTGGACCATGCCGCAACCGAGCACTTCAAGCCATCCGGTCCCGCTGCACACGCGGCATCCATCGCCACCACAGATAACACAGCCGATGTCCATTTCTGCCGAAGGCTCGGTGAAAGGGAAAAACGAGGGGCGGAAACGCGTACGCAAATTATCGCGCTCAAAGAACTGCTGCATGAAATCGGTCAGAATGCCTTTCAACTCGGCAAAGCTGACATTCTCATCCACCCACAAACCTTCTACCTGATGAAACATCGGGGTGTGCGTCACATCCGAATCGCAACGGTACACGCGCCCGGGAGCAATGATCTTGAGGGGCGGAGGATTGTTCTGCATATAGCGCACCTGCACCGGCGAGGTGTGGGTACGAAGCACATGCTGGGCATCCACATAAAAAGTGTCATGCATCGCGCGTGCCGGATGGTTATCCGGAATATTGAGCGCGGTAAAGTTGTAAAAATCGGTTTCGATTTCAGGACCTTGCGCGATTTCGAAGCCAATTGAATGGAACAGTGCTTCGATGCGCTCCAGCGTGCGCGTCACCGGGTGCATGCCACCGCGTCCAGCGCCCCGCCCCTGCAAGGTCACATCCAGGGATTCCTTGGCCAACTGGGCTTGTAACTGCTGCTCGCGCAGCGACTCGCGCCGTGCCGCCAGTGCTTGTTCCAGCTTGTCCTTGACTTCGTTAATGCGGGCGCCAGCAGCTGGGCGTTCTTCCGCCGACAGCTTCCCAAGGCCTTTCAAAAGTTCGGTCAGAGCGCCATTCTTTCCGATAAAGCGGGATTTGACCTGATCCAGGTCGGCAGGGTTTTCAATGGCCTCGAAAGCCGATAAACCCTGATTCAGTATTTCTTCTAATTTTTCCATATTCGGATCGTACTGCCTCACAGCGAGGTTCAAATAAAAAAGGAGGCCTGAGCCTCCTTTTTTAGGTTTTGCTGCTTAAGCGCTGAGGCTGGCTTTAGCTTGTTCTGCAATCCTGGCAAACGCCGGTTTGTCGAACACGGCCAGATCGGCCAGCACTTTGCGGTCCATATCGATCGCAGCCTTCTTGAGGCCGTTGATGAATACGCTGTAAGTCATCCCCAGTTCGCGGGCTGCAGCGTTGATACGGACAATCCAAAGCGCACGGAACTGACGTTTCCGCTGGCGGCGGTCACGGTAGGCATATTGACCGGCCTTCATCACCGCTTCTTTGGCGATGCGATAGACGTTCTTGCGGCGGCCGCGGTAACCCTTGGCCATGTCCAGTACTTTTTTGTGACGGGCGCGAGCCGTTACACCACGTTTTACTCTTGGCATTTTACGGTCTCCTTATGCGTACGGCATCATGGCGCGAACTTGGCGCATGTTGCTCTCTGCAACCATGGTCGTGCCGCGCAACTGGCGTTTGCGTTTGGTGGTTTTCTTGGTCAGGATGTGACGCAAGTGGGAGTGGGTGCGTTTGACACCTCCACCGCCCAGAGCATTGAAGCGCTTCTTGGCGCTGCTCTTGGTTTTCATCTTAGGCATTTACAACTCCTGCTTTTTATAACATGGATCTGGGCGTTCCCCGACGGAGACACTTGTTAGCCTGGATGCCACTTGTTCTAGTCACCAGCGACAAGCTGATAACTGAATACTGCTTAATTACTTCTTCTTAGGCGAAAGCACCATCACCATCTGACGGCCTTCCATCTTGGGGAACTGCTCGACCATGCCATATTCGGCCAGATCGGCTTCAACCCGCTTCAAGAGTCGCATACCCAGTTCCTGATGGGTGATTTCACGCCCACGAAAACGCAAGGTAATCTTTGTTTTATCGCCATCCTCGAGGAAGCGGATCAGGTTGCGCAGTTTGACCTGATAATCCCCTTCATCGGTTCCTGGCCGGAACTTTACTTCCTTGACTTGGATCTGCTTCTGCTTCAGCTTGGCTTCGTGCTGCTTCTTGCTCTCGCTGTACTTGAATTTACCGTAATCCATCAAGCGGCAAACCGGCGGCTGAGCCGTGGGCGCAATCTCAACCAAGTCGATCTCGGCATCTTCTGCCATCTGCATGGCAGTGGACAAACTTACGATGCCAAGCGGCTCACCTTCTACGCCAACCAGCCGGATTTCCTGTGCGGTAATTTCACCGTTGATCCGGCTTTCTTTTCCCTGAGCGATAGCTAAATCTCCAAATCAAATAAAAATTAAGCCGTGCTTCCCTTATCGGCCAGATCCTTGGACATCCGCTCCAGTAGCGCTTCCAGCGTCATCTGGCCAAGGTCCTCGCCCTTGCGGGTTCGCACGGCAACTAAGTTAGAAGCCATTTCCTTGTCTCCAACAATCAGAAGATAAGGCAGCCTCTGCATGCTATGTTCCCGAATTTTATAGGTAATCTTCTCATTTCTCAAGTCCTGATGCACACGGAAGCCATTTAGCCTCAACTGCTCAGCCACCTGACGCGCATAATCCGCCTGAGATTCTGAAATATTCAGGATTGCCAATTGTACCGGCGCCAGCCACAAAGGATATGCGCCCGCATAGTGCTCGATCAGAATGCCGATGAAGCGCTCCATTGAGCCAAGGATTGCGCGATGCAGCATCACCGGGATTTTGCGCGTATTGTCCTCGGCCACATATTCGGCGCCAAGGCGTTCCGGTAGCGCAAAATCAAGTTGCAAGGTGCCGCACTGCCACACCCGCCCAAGACAATCTTTCAGCGAGAATTCGATTTTTGGCCCATAGAACGCGCCTTCGCCAGGCTGGAGCTGGTATTCAAGGCCTTTGGCGGCCAGCGCTTCAGCCAATGAGGATTCAGCCCGATCCCATACCGCATCGCTGCCGATGCGTTTCTCTGGCCGCGTGGAAAGCTTGATCTGGATATCGTTGAAGCCGAAATCAGCATAAACCTTTTGCGTCAATTCGATGAACGCCAAGGCCTCGCCCTGAATTTGCTCTTCCATGCAGAAGATATGCGCATCATCCTGGGTAAAGCCACGCACACGCATGATGCCGTGCAGCGCACCTGAGGGTTCGTTGCGGTGGCAACAGCCGAACTCGGCCAGACGCAGCGGTAGATCGCGGTAGCTTTTCAGACCCTGATTGAAAATCTGAATATGAGCAGGGCAGTTCATCGGCTTGACCGCGTAATCGCGATTTTCGGAGGATGTGGTGAACATGTTCTCGGCGTACATTTCCCAGTGGCCGGATTTCTCCCACAAAGAACGATCCATGACCTGCGGGGTGCGGATTTCCTGGTAGCCGTTGTCGCGGAAAATCTGGCGCATGTACTGCTCCACCACTTGCCAGATATGCCAGCCCTTGGGGTGCCAGAAAACCATGCCGGGCGCTTCGTCCTGCAGGTGAAACAGGTCCTGGGTCTTGCCGATCTTTCGGTGGTCGCGTTTTTCAGCTTCTTCCAGGCGATGCAGATAAGCTTCCTGATCCTCTTTTTTCGCCCATGCAGTTCCGTAGATGCGCTGAAGCATCTCGTTTTTCGAGTCGCCGCGCCAGTAGGCGCCAGCCACCTTCATCAGCTTGAACACCTTGAGCTTGCCGGTCGAAGGCACATGCGGGCCGCGGCACAGATCGGTGAATTCACCCTGGGTGTAGAGCGAAAGGTCCTCTTCGCTGGGGATGGACTCGATGATCTGGGCCTTGTAATGCTCACCCAGATTCTTGAAGAAATGAATCGCATCGGTGCGCGACAACACAGTGCGTTCGACTTTCAGATCGGCCTTGACGATTTCCGCCATCTTTTTCTCGATGGCCTGCAAATCTTCCGGAGTGAACGGGCGTTTGTAGGAGAAATCGTAGAAGAAACCGTCCTCGATCACCGGTCCGATCGTGACCTGCGCTTCGGGAAACAGCGCCTTGACTGCCTGGGCCAGCAAGTGAGCCGCCGAATGACGGATTACATCCTGTCCTTCAGCATCCTTGTCGGTGATGATGGATAGATCCGCATCTTGCTTGATGAGAAAAGAAGTATCGACAAGCTTGCCGTCAACTTTGCCAGCCAGTGCCACGCGGGCCAAGCCAGCGCCGATATTTGCGGCCACTTCGGCTACCGTCACCGCTTGTTCAAATTTGCGTTCGGAACCATCAGGTAAACGAATTACAGGCATAGAAATCAGTCCGGAAACAAAAAATGCGGCAAGGCCGCATTTTAGGAAAAGCTGGTAGGCGCGATTGGACTCGAACCAACGACCCCCACCATGTCAAGGTGATGCTCTAACCAGCTGAGCTACGCGCCTAAGGGTGGCCGAATTATACGGAGAACTCGGCAACAACACAACGAAAACCTGCGCTAAGTTATCCAACCCACTTGCGCGCGTTGCGGAACATGCGCATCCATGGGCCATCCTCGCCCCAGCCATCGGGATGCCAGGAGTGCTGCACGGTGCGGAACACCCTCTCCGGATGCGGCATCATGATGGTGAAACGGCCGTCCGGGGTGGTCAGGCCAGTGATGCCATCCGGCGAACCGTTCGGATTTGCCGGGTAGCTTTGCGCGGGCTGGCCGCGATGATCGACATAACGCAAGGCCACCAGCGATTTTTGTCGCGCCTCGGTCGAGGCAAACTCGGCGTAGCCCTCGCCGTGTGCAACCACGATGGGCATGCGGCTTCCAGCCATGCCGTCAAGGAACAGCGATGGGTTCTCCGGCACTTCCACCATAACGAAGCGGGCTTCAAACTGTTCCGACTTGTTGCGTACAAAATGAGGCCAGTTTTCCGCGCCAGGAATAATGGTGTGAAGATTGCTCATCATCTGGCAGCCGTTGCATACACCGAGGGCGAAGGAATCATCGCGCCGGAAGAAGGCTTCGAACTCGTCACGGGCGCGGGCATTGAACAGGATGGATTTTGCCCAGCCCTCTCCTGCTCCAAGGACGTCACCATATGAGAAACCGCCGCACGCCACCAGGCCCTTGAAGTCCCCGAGCGAGACACGTCCGGCGATGATGTCGCTCATGTGCACGTCGACCGCAGCGAAACCGGCGCGGTCGAAAGCAGCCGCCATTTCAACCTGACCATTCACGCCCTGTTCGCGCAGGATTGCCATGGCTGGTCGAACCCCGCTGTTGATGAAGGGTGCGGCAATATTGTCATTGATATCGAAAGTAGGTTCAGCCCGCAATCCGCTATCGGCCTGATCGAGAATACGGTCGAATTCCTGCTGCGCGCATTCCGGGTTGTCGCGCAGTTTTTGCATCTGGCTGGTGGTTTCCGACCAGGCGCGCTGCAATTCCACGCGGCTTTCGCTGAATACCTCGACTTCGCTGCGCAGAATGCGCAGGCGGTCTTCATGGTTGAGCGCGCCGATGACGTGGAATTCGCTGCGCATCCCGGCATCGAAGAAAGCTTGCATCACCGCCGGGGTATCCGCGCGTCGTACCTGCAGGACCGCGCCCAGTTCCTCGTTGAAAAGGACACCGAAAATTCGGCTGGAATAACTGCCGGAAGGAATTTCGGGCTCTTCCTTGCCGCTCTCCTCCACATCGCTGCGGATCTGCTCGTAACAAAGCTCGTCCACATCCAGCGTGACGCCAACGTGACCGGCGAACATCATTTCGCACAGGGAAACGAACAAGCCACCGTCGGAACGGTCATGATAGGCAACGATCTTGCCGTCGCGATTGAGCTTCTGCACGGCCTCGAAAAACGCCTTGAGATGTGCGGCAACCAGTACGTCCGGCGCTTCATCACCCACCTGGCCGTAGACCTGAGCCAGCGCGGAGCCGCCGAGACGGGCGCGGCCACGGCCAAGGTCGATCAGAATCAGATCGGTGTCGCCCAGATCGGCACGCAGTTGCGGAGTCAACGTACGACGCGCATCCGGCGTGGGCGCAAATGCGGTAATGATCAGCGAGAGTGGCGAGGTCACCGATTTTTTGATCCCCCCCTCTTCCCAGACGGACTTCATCGACATGGAATCCTTGCCTACCGGGATGCTCACGCCCAGATCCGGGCAGAATTCCATGCCGACCGCGTGCACTGTGTCGTACAGGGCTGCGTCCTCGCCCGGATGCCCTGCCGCCACCATCCAGTTGGCGGAGAGTTTGATATCGCCGATCCCATCAATCAGGGCGGCGGCGATATTGGTCACCGCCTCGCCGATCGCCATGCGTCCCGAGGCAGGGGCATTCAGCAAGGCCAGCGGCGTGCGTTCGCCCATGGCAAAGGCTTCCCCGCAATAGGTATCGTAACCCATGGCGGTCACAGCCACGTCCGCCACCGGCGTCTGCCACGGCCCGACGAACTGGTCCCGCGCGGTGAATCCGCCCACGGTGCGGTCGCCGATGCTGATGAGGAAAGTCTTGTCGCCCACGGTGGGCAGACGCAACACGCGGTAGGCTGCGTCCTTCAGCTCCAGCTTTTCCACGTCGAAGGCCGCCAGAGCGCGCTGTGCATGAGCCACGGTACGGGTCATGCGCGGCGGTTTGCCGAGCAGGACGTTCATGTCCATGTCCACCGGCTTGTTGCCGAAATGATTGTCTTCAACCACCAGTTGGTGATCGTCCGTGGCCTCGCCGATCACGGCATAAGGGCAGCGCTCACGCTCGCACATGGCGGCAAAGGTTTCCAGGCTGTCTGGCTCAATAGCCAGCACATACCGCTCCTGCGATTCGTTGGACCATATCTGCATCGGCGACATGCCCGGCTCCTCAGAAGGCACATCGCGCAACTGGAAGCGCCCGCCCCTGCCCGAACCATGCACCAACTCGGGCAGCGCATTGGAAATACCGCCCGCGCCGACGTCGTGGATAGAGAGAATCGGATTGGCTTCGCCCATCTGCCAGCAGCGGTCGATCACCTCCTGGGCCCGCCGCTGCATTTCAGGATTGCCACGCTGCACCGAATCGAAATCCAGATTCTCGGCGTTGGCGCCGGTATCCATGCTGGAAGCCGCACCCCCGCCCAGGCCGATCAGCATGCCGGGGCCGCCCAGCTGGATCAGCAGCGCGCCGGGTGTGACCTCACCCTTGAACGAGTGCCTGTCGCTGATATTGCCCACACCGCCTGCGAGCATGATGGGTTTGTGATAGCCGCGCATCTCGCCCGCAACTTCTTCTTCGAAGGTGCGGAAATAACCTGCCAGATTGGGGCGGCCAAATTCGTTGTTGAAGGCCGCCGCGCCGATCGGGCCTTCGAGCATGATTTGCAAGGCCGAAACGATGCGCCCAGGCTTGCCGTAATTGCCTTCCCAAGGCTGGCTGAAGCCGGGAATATTGAGGTTGGATACGGAAAATCCGCTCAGGCCGGCCTTGGGTTTCGAGCCGGTGCCGGTTGCGCCCTCGTCGCGTATCTCGCCGCCCGAACCAGTGGCAGCACCGGGAAAAGGAGAAATCGCGGTGGGATGATTGTGGGTTTCCACTTTCATCAGAATATGGGTTTTTTCGCTGACGTAGCGGTAACGCTTGCCATCGGCATCGGGATAGAAACGCGCAATTTCTGCACCCTCGATCACCGAGGAATTGTCCGAGTAGGCGACCACCGTGCCGCGCGGCGCTTTGGCGTGAGTATTGCGGATCATGCCGAAAAGCGAATGGGGCTGTGGCTTGCCATCGATCACCCAGTCCGCGTTGAAAATCTTGTGGCGGCAATGTTCGGAATTGGCCTGCGCGAACATCATCAGTTCCACGTCGGTTGGGTTGCGTCCGATACGGGCGAAATTCTCCACCAGATATTCGATTTCATCACCCGACAGCGCCATCCCCCATTCGCGATTGGCCTGCTCCAGGGCCGCTGCGCCACCGCCCAGGATATCCACCGAACGCAAAGGCTGCGGCGCTACATGATGAAACAGCTTTTCCGCCTGGGAGAAATCAGCCAGGACCACATCGGTCATGCGATCATGGATCAGCGGCAGCAGCGCGGACTTTTCTTCCCCGGTCAAAACCGAGCCATCGCTTTTCTGCACATAAAAGGCGATACCGCGCTCGATACGCTCGATCATTTCCAGGCCGCAATGCCGCGCAATGTCGCTCGCTTTGGAGGACCACGGCGAAATGGTGCCAAAGCGCGGCGTCACCAGCAGCAATTCGCCTTCTGGCTGCTCTTCCTTGGCCGCTGGTCCGTAGCTCAATATCTGTACCAACCGCTCATGTTCGGAAGCATCCAGAGCACGCTCTGTTGCAACGAAGTGCCAGTATTCGGCATATACATGAGTGACGGCAGGCGCGCTCGCCGCAAGGGAACGCATCAGTTTGTCGTAGCGAAACGGGGAAAGTGCGTTGCGGCCGCGCAGTGAAATGGTTTGGGACATCATGAGAATCCGGGCAGATACGGAAAAACGTGATTTTACCCCAAAAACGTCCTGCTTTATGAGGCAGTGATCCGGCTTGTGACGTGCTTATGCCAGGTTATGCTGTTTGGCTAGCTCAACTGAGCCCATGGCGCCACAAGCCGATTACGCGCCATAACGCCGTCAATTGGCGATAGCCGAAATTTTCCAGTAGCGCGGCGGCAAACAGTTTGAGCGTATGGGTAAATTTTCGCTCGGGAGTCAATGTCATTTCGTCCAGCAGCACGGCACTCGCTGAAAGCAGCATGCCCAGACCGATGACGGCCAGCAGGAAAGTCCAGTAGGCCTGAAAGGAAATCAGCCCGAACAGCCACAACAGCGTCATAGCCGTATAGCCCAGCACTTCCAGCAAAGGGCCCAGCATCTCGAACAACAGTATGAAGGGAAAACTCAACCAGCTCACGCTGCCGCCCTTATGATCAAACAGCATCCGCCGGTTCATCTCCAGGCTCTGCGCCAGGCTGGATTGTCTTTTCATGATCTGTATTTTCAATGCTTTGTGGTTTTCCGGCGCATGTGCCCAGCACACCGGATCTGGCACATAGGTGATGAGGTAGCGTTTGTTTTCCCGGCGCAGCAGACGGTGAATTCGCGCCACCAGTTCCATGTCCTCATTCATGGCATCGGTGCGAAAGCCTCCGGCGCCAAGCACGGTTTCCTTGTGAAACACCGCGAAAACACCCGTAGTGAGCAGCATGGCATTGAATCTGGACCAGAACATCCGCGCAAACTGCCCCCTGCGCAAATCTTCGACGATCTGGAATAGCGCAAGCCAGTTGCGTGGCGGGTCAATGCGAGCCATGAAACCACCGGACAGGGCGCAGCCATTGGCGGTGCCGATTGAAGCGCACGCCGCCACGGCAGCAGCGTTGTTCCGGAACACCCTTCCCATCTTGCGCAGACTGTCGCGCTGCAGGATGAAATCAGTGTCCATAGGGCAAAAGAGGGGGTAACGGGCGCAATTGAGCGCAGCATTGAGGGCGTCGGCCCGGCTGCCGCTCTCCTTGTCCACCAGCCGCACTCCGGGATAAACGGTGGAGGCGTGGAGGCCTTTTACTTGCTTGACCGACAGGCGGTCACGATAGGCTTCAGGAAAGGGAACCAGGGAAAACGCCTGAACCAGCGCCTTAAGCACCTGATCCTGCGTGCTGTCGTTGACAAGAATGATCTCAAATTCGCCATAATCGAGTTGCAGCAGGGCATGTATGCTGGCGATGGCTTTTTCTGCATTGTCTCCAGCAGGCAAGATGATGCTGATGGGAATTTCATGCTGCGCCTCATTGCGGGGCGGCGCTACAGCATCTTGCTCGCGCCGATAAGACCTGTGCATGAACAGGGACGCCAGATTGAGCAGCAGATAGCCACCGTTGAGAGCAAAAAAATAAAGCAGGAAAAACCAGTGCAGCAGCTGCACGCTATCCGTCAATGCCCCGTGCAGCGACGATATCGCCATCCCCCAGTCGAATTCCGGACCTGGCGCGGGAGGCGGAGGTGGCAGCGAAACCAGTAGCGGGTCGTGCTGCAACACAAGCGGCGCGCCATCCGTGGATAGCCCTTCGGCAAGGTCGGCCGGGGATGGGCCGGGAGTTTGATCGAGCGCCGGATCGAGGCGCAAATGCTGCTCAGCCACGCTGTGCCGCCATGCAAGCCTCGCGCAATTCCAGTTCCGCCATGACTTGGTGCAGCATATCGCGCGCATCGCGGTCGGTCTGCATGTCCTTGATGCGGAGCAGTTTGCCAGCATTCATTCCAGGCAGTTGCGACAAGGCCTGAGCGGCGCGATAGCGCACCCACCACTGGCCATCTACCAGCATCGCCTCCAGCAGCGCCTCATCTTCAGCCGCACCTAGTCTGCCAAGCGCCTTCGCCGCATGCACGCGCACATGCCAATCGGCATGACGGGCCAGTGCGCGCACCGCCTCCAGTTCTTCAGGCGTATTGAGCACGTCAAGGCAAGTGTTGAGCAATTGGTCGTCTTCAGTCGCGCCGACAAGAATTTGCTTGCCGATCAACACCGCTTGGTCAGAAGCGATTTTCGCCAGCAGACGAATCAGCCGGCCAGCCTGATCCGCGGGCAGCGCGGAAATGACATCATGCAGGGATTGCGCCATCTGCCCGACGTCTGCGATATGAAGAATGTCCGCCACATCTCCCGGATGCCAGTCGTTGCGCCCGACCAGGCAAGTCACCAGCAACGGCACCGCTCGCGTTGCGTCAATCTGGGTCAGCGCGCGGGCTGCTGCGAGGGATAAGGCCGGACTGTCGCTCGCAAGCTGCTCCCGCAACAGATCCCACGCGCTTACAAGCCGCAGGTTCCCTGCCGTCCTGGCTGCCAGGAGGCGGGCGTGAAAGGATTTTTTACTCAGCATCAGGCTGACCGCTACGGGAATGCGCGCCTGGCCTGCCATTTGGCTCAGACTATTTTGGGCTTCGCTATTCAGGGATTCGTGCAGATGATTCCACAATTCGAGAACATGCGGCACGTCGAAGCGTGAAAGAGGCGGGAGGGTTTCGGGTTGCGCATAAAAACTGGACATCAACAGCGGGCGCCAGAGCAGGAGTGTTCTTTCCCGCAGTTTTTGCTGCACCAGCGACCACAGGCGCATGGACAGGAGCCATAGCAGCAATGCACCCGTCAGCGCCAGCGCTGCCGTTCCGGTCCAAAACGCCACTGAGACGATAACTTCAGTATTTCTAAGGAATGCCAAGCGGATGGCTCAAGAGGTCAGGTAAACCGTTTGGCGATACCGGGCGCGCCCTCACAGGCAGCATGGCCCTTCCTGTGAGGTAATCGCCGTTACCAGGCTCTTTTTCCAGCAGACGTTCGTACTGCTCCAGCGCCTCGGCATGCTTTCCCTGCCAAGCGAACACACGCGCCAGCAGAAAGCGGGCTTCCTGGTCTTCCGGGTGGCTGCTCAGCCATTGCTGCAACATCTCCTCGGCATCGCTCAAACGTGCATTCTCGACCATTACCCTGCTCTGGTCGAATATTCCGGAAGCACCCCATGCAGGAAGGGTTGCAGCCAGGCAGACACACAGCAACGAAGAGGCAAGCGAAAGAAGTTTCATCAGAACGGATTATAAACACACAGGAATCCATCCGGGCATTCAAGATTTCAGAACTTTTAAGGAAGGCGCTCAATCATCGCCTGAAATTTAATGCTACAAAGCCCCCTGAGGAATTTCGAACTCCGGGTTCAAACACCTCCCAGAGGCCGCGCCCAAGCCCGCGCAGCAACCTTTACCGAAAAACCGCCACCACCTCAATGCTCAATTGGATGCTCACCTTTTGCACGCCACAGTCCAAGACACTCCAGCCCACAAAAATGATGCACATAATCAATTCCCTCGACGCTTTGAGACACGCTCTCAGGAACCTCTGTCATGCATACCTCGCACTGAACCATTTCGCATGCTTCATCATTCGTGCAGGAGGCGACTTGCGCGCCTTCATGAGTCAAGTTCATCATGACACCCTCCTATAAAGGGTGTTCCCCTTGGCTCTGGCCCATTATAAACTGGACACCTCGGACAGGAGGTTCACCCATGCTCGTTGCAGGACTTACCCATAGCCAGCCCCTTTACCGCAACCATGAAATCCGCTCCATCGAACAGGCTGCCGCTACGCTCTCCCCATCCCCGGCGCTCATGGAACGTGCCGGCAAGACAGCGTTTGAACTGGCTACTCAATTATTAGGCAATTGCTATGTGGTATTGGTTCTCGCCGGCCCAGGAAATAATGGCGGAGATGCCCTGGTAGCAGCGCGTTACCTGAAGAAACACGGCTACCGGGTAACTGTGGTGCTGACCGGCGATCCCGCCAAACTGCCTGTGGATGCCACGGCTGCGCTGCAGGCATGGTGTGAAGGCGGCGGGACAATTTTATCCAGCATTCCCACTGACGGACACTGGGATCTGGTGCTTGACGGCCTGTTCGGCATCGGCCTGGAACGGGACCTCAACGGCCAGTACCTGGAACTGGTGAAACAGGTCAACCGCTTGGGAACGCCCGTTCTCTCGCTCGACATCCCGAGCGGCCTCGACGCTGAGACAGGCCAGCCCTTCCGCGCTGCGGTCCGGGCTGACCACACCCTCACCTTCATCGGCCTGAAGCCTGGCCTCTTCACTGCCTACGGCCCGGATTACTGCGGCCAGATTCATCTCGATACCCTGGGCCTGCCCCCGGATCTGCTGCCCCCGGCCAAGGGAAAACTGATCGCTGCCGACGAGGTATCCCGTTATCTAAAGCCGCGTCCGCGCAACAGCCACAAAGGCATGCTGGGCAGCGTGGGCGTGCTGGGCGGCGCCGACTCCATGACCGGCGCGGCGCTGCTGGCAGGCAGAGCCGCGCTGTTGCTCGGCTCGGGCCGGGTTTATCTCGGCCTGCTGGCCGAAAATTCACCTGCCGTGGATTTCTCCCAGCCTGAGCTGATGCTGCGCGGGCCGGAGCAATTGCTGGACATGGAACTCGACTGTCTAGTTATCGGCCCTGGCCTGGGGCAGTCAGCGCAGGCTTTGGGCTATCTCGAACGAGCGCTGAAAAGTGACCTGAAGCTGGTGATCGACGCCGATGCACTGAATCTGCTCGGCAGCCACATCGAGTTGCAAAACCTGCTGAAAACCCGAAAAGCCGCCAGCATCCTCACACCCCACCCCACCGAGGCCGGCCGGCTACTGGTTTGCAGCAATCATGAAATCCAGCAGGACCGCATCGGTTCCGCTCAGGTGCTGGCCAGCCGGCTCAATAGCCTGATCGTCCTCAAGGGCGCGGGCACGGTATGCGCTTTTCCTGATGACACCTGGCATATCAACCCCAGCGGCAATCCCGGCCTGAGCAGCGCCGGCATGGGAGATATTTTGTGCGGCATGATGGCTGCCTTGCTGGGGCAACGCCTCCCCCCCGACAAAGCCACTCTGCTCGCGGTTTACTTGCACGGCCTGGCTGCGGACGCGCTGGTTAAAAATGGCACGGGTCCCATAGGGCTGACTGCATCGGAAGTTGCCCTGATGGCACGCAGCCTGCTTAACCAATGGGTATATGAGCCCAAATAGTTACTACAAATGGCTGCTGGCAAGCAATAGAATAATCCGCTTTATCGCCAGGCCAGATGGCGTAAAGCCGAATCCCTTTTCAAAGAAGATCAGGCGCCATCACAGCACGTAGCACGACTTGTGTTTCATCCTGCCGGACCCGGCTGGAAAGCCACCACACCGCGCCTTTCTTTACGCTCCAGTCCGCCTCGTCGCCGCCGAGCAGGAGCGCGGCGGCCTGTCCCAGCACTGGCTGGTGCCCCACCACAAGCACTGCGCCCTTGGCATCCGGCCAACCGGCGGCCGTAAGCAGAGCAGGCAGCGAGGCGCCGACGTCGATTTCCCTCAGTGTTTCGAATTTGCACTTCAGGGCCAACGCTGTCTGTTGCGTTCTTTTGGCCGGGCTAACGATGATGCGCGTTTCCTTGGGCAGGCGCTCGCGCAGCCATTCACCCATCAGGCTGGCCTGCTTTTCGCCTTTAGCCGTCAGTTTACGGGTATTGTCGGGGAAGCCGTCCGCGGCTTCGGCGTGGCGCCACAGAATCAAGTCCATTTTATCTCCTGGAATTATGAGTAATCCGCAATTCTGACAGCCCAATGTTACACTAGAAAAAATCATGCAATGCCACCTGCTCATCCCCGCCCTATTCCCTCCGACTGCCATGACGCGTGAGAACGATCCGCTCCATGGCGTAAAAGTCTCCGCCCTGCAAACCTTGCTGGCACGGGGCAATTGCAGCAAGTCTCCCGCCAATGATGTTGAAAGCTGGTTGTGCGAAATTTTTGGTGTTGCACGCCAGCAGGATTACCCGGTCGCCCCGTTCTGCGTAATGGCGGATGGCATTGAAGCGGGAAACGCCTACTGGTTGCGCGCAGACCCGATCCACTTGGCGGTGGAAAGAGATCAGCTGATTCTGACGGAAGGCTCCACTTTTTCGCTCAGCCAGGCTGAAAGCGTCAATCTGATCGCCACGCTGAACCAGCATTTTTCCGCTGATGGCCTGCATTTTTGTGCTTCCCATCCGCTGCGCTGGTATCTCAGGCTGGATCGTCCGCCCGCCATCTCCACCCAGCCTATTTACAAGGTGGCTGGGCACAACATCCATTCGCATCTGCCGCATGGCCCGGAAGAACTGCGATGGCGCTCCCTGATCAATGAAGTGCAGATGCTGCTGTTCGAGCATCCGGTCAACATCGCACGGGAAAAACGCGGCGAGGCGCCCATCAACAGCGTCTGGCCTTGGGGAGGCGGCACTCTGCCGACGGTTTCAAACCGCCCATTTGATCAGGTATGGGCAAATGATGTGCTGGCGAGCGGTCTGGCGATGAGCAGCAAGTTATCCCATCAAGCCTTGCCAGCCCACGCGGGCGACTGGCTGGCGCAGGCTCGGTCTGGAAACCATCTGCTGGTACTGGACAGCCTGCGCCCTGCCACTTGCTATGGGACTCCGCATATCTGGCGAGAGCGTCTAGAACAGATGGAGCAGCAATGGTTCGCGCCTCTGGAGCGGGCCTTGCGCAAGGGCGAGATCGAGTTGATCCTGCACGCGCCTTCATCACATGGCACGCTGAGCTTCACCATCACCCGCAGCAGTCTGTTGAAGCTGTGGCGCCGCCAATGGCCACTGATTCACTATCGCCCCGGGGATGCCGAGACATGACGGATATTGCGCCCCGCCCCTTCAGTCCGGATGCCGCTAAAACACTGACCTCGCAAGGCCTGCACCCGGTGCTGGCCCGGGTCTACGCCGCACGCGGCATCCAGTCGCTGCAACAGCTGGAATACGATCTCAAGACGCTGCTGCCATTCCATCTGTTGACCCATGCACAAGCCATGGCGACGCAGTTGGCTGACGCTATTGCAGCGGGACGCCGCCTCTTGGTCATTGCCGATTACGACTCCGACGGCGCGACCGCGTGCGCTGTCGCGGTTCGTGCCCTTCGGGCATTCGGCGCTCAGGTGGATTACCTGGTGCCCAACCGCTTCGAATATGGTTATGGGCTGACACCGGAGATCGTCCAGCTCGCGGCAACCGGCAAGCCGGACATCCTCATCACCGTGGACAACGGCATCGCCAGCGTGGCAGGCGTTGCCGAGGCGAACAGACTGGGCATGCAGGTACTGGTGACAGACCACCACCTGCCCGGCGAAGAGCTGCCGGATGCGGCCTGCATCGTCAACCCAAACCAGCCCGGTTGCGCTTTCCCGAGCAAGAATCTGGCTGGCGTGGGGGTGATTTTCTACGTCATGATGGCGCTTCGCGCCGAGTTGCGTGGACGAAATGCTTTTGAGGGCAAGTCAGAGCCCAATCTCGGCAATCTTCTCGACCTGGTCGCCCTGGGCACGGTGGCCGATGTGGTCAAGCTCGACGATCTCAACCGCACCCTGGTCAGCAACGGTCTCAGGCGTATTCGCGCAGGCAAGGCTTGCACAGGAATCCAGGCGCTGCTCAAGGTGGCGGGGCGTGATGTACGCCGCGCCTCCACCTGGGATATGGGCTTTGCCATTGGCCCGCGCCTAAATGCTGCAGGGCGGCTGGAGGATATGGCATTGGGCATCGAATGCCTGCTCAGCGACGACCCCGTGCGCGCCATCGATCTGGCGCAGCAGCTCGACACGCTCAATCGCGAACGGCGCGCCATCGAGGCCGACATGCACAATCAGGCGCTGGCGGCACTGGAACAGCTCACGGTACAAGACAATTACAGCCTCAGCCTGTTCGACCCGGACTGGCATCAGGGCGTGATCGGCATTCTGGCCTCGCGTCTCAAGGAAAAGTTTCACCGTCCTGTAATTGCCTTCGCCCAGGGTAACAATGGCGAACTGAAAGGATCAGGCCGCTCCATTCCCGGCCTGCACCTGCGCGATGCGCTGGATCTGGTGTCCAAGCGCCATCCCGAAATGATCAGGAAATACGGCGGTCATGCCATGGCAGCCGGACTGACCATTGCGGAGGCGGATTTCCCCCGCTTCGAAACAATTTTCGAAGAAATATGCAGCCAGTTGCTCAGCCCCGCCCTGCTGACCCGGATGGTCGAAACCGATGGCACGCTTGAATCTCCGGACATGTCGCTGGAACTGGCACAGTTGCTGAGAGCCGAGGTGTGGGGCCAGGCTTTCCTGGAGCCCACGTTTGAGGGGGAATTCCAGGTGGAACAGCAGCGAGTGGTGGGTGAGAAACATTTGAAACTGCGTCTCAAGCAGTCAGGGCGCAGCTTTGAAGCCATGCTGTTTTTTCATGCCGAACCCTTGCCGGAGCGGTTACACGCGGTTTACCGCCTGGATGTAAACGAGTATAACGGAAACACCACGCTGCAATTGCTTCTGAACCACTGGGAAGCCGCATAAGCGCTCGTTAATGGAGCAAGCCAGATGGATCTGCCAGCCATACAAGGCAACGGTGTAGAGCATATCCCGACTTTTCTCACCAGTCTCGCGATTGGCCTGCTGATCGGTCTGGAGCGCGAGCGAAACCCCAGCGCCAAAGCCGGCTTGCGCACCTTCGCTCTTGTAGCGCTGACCGGAACCTTGGCTGCGATGTTGTCACAATTCACGCAATCGCCCTGGATACTGGCCTTGGGGTTGTTTACCACCGGCATGGTCATCGTTTCTGCCTACTTTGGCCCCCATCCTCCGGGGGAAGATCCGGGCACCACCACCTCGGCAGCTCTACTGGTGTGCTACCTGCTGGGCGCCATGGTGTGGTTCGGCGCCGAAACACCGGCACTGATGCTGGCGATCGCGGTCACCATCCTGCTCTATTTCAAACCCGAATTGCATGGATGGACCCAAAATCTGACGCGCCGTGACCTGATTTCCATTTTTCAGTTCGCTGTGCTGACTTTCATCATTCTGCCGATTCTGCCTAATCAGAATTACGGCCCCTACAAAACCCTCAATCCGCACCAGATCTGGCTGATGGTGGTACTCATTTCCGGCTTGAGTCTGGCAGGCTACGTTGCATTGCGCATCGTTGGTCAGCGGTATGGGGCCCCCATTCTGGGTTTTCTTGGCGGCATGGTGTCGAGCACGGCGACCAGCTTGGTGTATGCCCGTCACGGCAAGAATGCCGGCATGGTGCAACTATCTGCGATCGTGATCCTCATTGCCAACCAGGTGGTGATCGTGCGGCTGGCGGTAGAGGGCCTGGCTGTGTCGCCCCAATCTTTGCCCACCCTTTTGCCTGTGCTGGGCAGCGGGCTGGTATTTGGCTTTCTGGGTACAGCCTTTCTGTGGCGGAATCTGGCAAAACCCACTGATCTGCCCTTGCCTGAAATTACCAACCCCACCGAGATCCGAACCGCATTGGGTTTTGGCTTACTTTACGCTCTGGTGCTGTTTTTTTCAGCCTGGCTGTCAAATATAGCAGGCAGCAAGGGCTTATATGCCGTGGCCATTGTATCCGGCCTCACCGATGTCGACGCCATCACACTCTCCAGCCTGCGTTTATATGAATTGGGAAAGCTGGAATCGGCACAGGCTGTGACTGCCATTGCATTGGCCTTCCTGGCCAATCTGGTTTTTAAGTTTGGTTTGATCGCCACCATCGGCGGTGCGCAATTGGCAAAACGCTGCGCCATCGGATTCGCTGCCATGGGGCTGGGAATCGGTTTAGGGCTGGTTTGGCTGTGATTTTTAGCCCATAAAGCGTGTTCAGTTTGAGTTGGAACATGACAGCTTCATTTATGACATATCTGTTTCTTAAATATTACAATCAATTTAGGGCTGTACATTAAAGACATGTAGTATAGAATCAAGAAAATGACTTAATTGCTTGTTTATAACGCATATGGCACCAGTCGCTTCTCAATTGATTCGAACGCTGGAGATTACCAATCTCCCATCGCTGCCACATATCCTCTTACGGGTTCTGGATATGTGTAATCGCGACGAGGCTTCGCTACAAGCTATTGCCGATATCATCGGCAAGGATACCGCGCTCAGTTCCAAGGTGATTGGCGTAAGCAACTCCGCGCTGTTTGGCAGACAAAACAACCTTGCCTCGCTTGAGCAAAAGCTTGCCCTGCTTGGCCTGGATATGGTCCAGACCATTGCCATCAGTTCCTCGGTTTATCAAGTATTCAACAATCTCAGCAGCAGTCCTGAATTCGATCTCAAAGTCTTCTGGCGCCACTCCCTGACTTCGGCCTTCCTGGCCAAACTGCTTGCACAGGAAATCTCCTATCCTCATCCCGAGGAAGCCTATCTTACCGGCCTTCTGCTCGATGTTGGCCAACTGGTTCTGTGGAGCAACTTCCCCAAGCAATACGCGGCGCTTTTGGCCGAAAAAGTTGATGGCATTCAACTCATGGTGCGGGAATCGGAAGAGATCGGCAACAATCACTGCGAGGTAGGCTCCTGGCTGGTGAACAGTTGGAATCTGAACTCCTTCATGGCAGATGCAGTGCTCTATCACCATGTGCCGCAAGATAAAATCGTTGATTCGCATCGTCTGATACAAATCACGCATGTAGCTAACAGCCTTGCCAAAACCGATATGGATGAAGAGGAACGCATCCTCGCCGGAGAGAAACTGCTGGGGATTACGCCAGTCGTCTTTCGGCAGATTATTACAAATACCAGAGAGCTGGTCAGTGAGGTCGCAAAATCTCTCGATATAGAAATCGACACCCCTCCTCTTGCCACAGGAGGAGATTCCCCTCCTGAAAAAGCCGAGCGCGACAACCAGCGCCAGAAGAAAATGCAACTCGCAATGGAAGTGCGCGATATCGCACTGATCGACAGAAACCCCTTGGGGGCCAGAACCGCAACATCGCTGGACAACATTCTCTTGTCAACACAGCGTTCAGCCCAGATTATTTTTGGCTTTCAGGATCTGATCTTTTTCCTGCCCGATCCAACCGGCAAAATTCTCAGCGGGAAATGCCTGACTGGATATGGAATGATGGCCAACGAAATGACCATCCCCCTGAACAAGGGAAACAGCATGATCACTGATGCTTTCTTAACCAGGACCCCCGGCACCTTCTTGGGCTCAGAGGATGTAAGTGTACCGAGCATTCTGGATGAACAGATCATTCGATTGATGCAAACCGAAGGTTTTTACTGCCAGCCCATGACCACCCGTAATTCTGACGCCGGAATCATGGTGTTCGGGCTCTCTCGGGCACAACTGGCCCAAATAAAGAAACAGCACAAGCTGGTGTCGATGTTTGCCCAACAGTCAGCCCTGGCCGTTGTTGCATTGAATGCCATTAACGAGCAGGAAACGCGCATTAAATACGAGGTGATGGCTTCAAACAGAACCCGGGCTCGGCAAATCGTGCATGAGGCGAATAATCCACTTGGCGTTATCAGAAATTACATCAAACTGCTGAGCGTCCGGTTACCCAAAGAAGACCCGGCTCAGGAAGATCTGAAAATCATTAAGGAAGAAATAGACCGCGTGACCCGTATCTTCCGGATTATTTCCGTGGCGGCCGAAACCGAGGCAAATCCTCAGGAAGAATTGAACGTTAACGATGTGATTCAGAATCTGTGCAGGATCTTCTTTGAAGCGCTATTTGCACAGCACCAAGTAACCGTGCAGACCCAATTTGATCCTGCATTGCCGAGTATCGTGACCGACCGGGATAAATTGATTCAGATCTTGATCAATCTGATGAAAAACGCCGTCGAAGCCATGCAAAATGGTGGCACGCTGCTGATTTCAACGCATGGCGGCATCGAACGTAGTGGTCGTGGGTATATCGAAATTGCCCTCAAGGACGATGGCCCCGGGATTCCCGCGGAGGTAATGAAAAACCTGTTCAAGCCAGTTGCCACCAGCAAGGGAGCGGGGCATGCCGGCCTTGGGCTATCGATTGTCAACAGCACGGTTGACGAGCTGGATGGCAAGATATTTTGCCAGAGCAATGAGATATCTGGCACCGTTTTTCAGATATTACTCCCTCTGCAACCCGTGGGTAAGGCATGAGTTATGGAAGACACGCATCACAACCAGGGCGCATGCAAGGATGCCATCAATATTGGAATTTCAAATATGAATGCGCTTCCTAAGCAACCAATCATCCTGGTTGTGGACGATGAGCCGCATCTGCGTAACAGCCTAAGCGCCATTCTCAGCTTGCATGGTTATACGACATCAACTGCAGATGGCGGAAAGTCTGCCATGGAGGCGCTTGCCAACAAACATTTTGATCTTGTTCTGCTGGATTTGTGCATGCCTGATGTGAATGGTCATCAGGTCATGGATTGGATCATGGGGCAGCAACTCGATACCTGTGTCATTGTGGTTAGCGGGGATAGCTCTATCGACTCTGCCATTAGCTCACTCCGTCGCGGAGCCTACGATTTCCTGAGAAAACCTTATGAAATCGACGAACTGGTACTAAAAATCGAGAATGCTTTTTCCAAGCGCAGACTGGAAAGCGAAAACAGGGCGATCAACCTTCAATTGAGGGAATCCGAGCGCTGGTATCGCTACATGGTGAACAGTTCACCGGATATTATTTATACGCTGGATGCCGATGGTTTATGCACATTTTGCAATGACCGCCTTGAATCGCTGCTGGGATATCCCAAGGAAAGCATCATCGGCAAACATTTCTCGGCTTTGGTCTATGCGGAGGATCGGGAAGCCGCACAGTATGTCATTCAGGAGAGAAGAACCGGTGATCGCGCTACCCGCAATATGGAAATCAGAATTCCCCATTGCACTGAATCAAAACTATTAACCCTGGAATTTAATTCTTTCGGAATCTACGACGAGACAGGCAGCGAAACACCGCCCATCTATATCGGCACCTATGGTGTGGCTAAAGACGTCACCGAAAAGAAGAAAGCCGCTCAACTTATCAGTTACCAAGCCTACCACGACCTGCTCACCGGCCTTGCAAACCGCATGTTGTTCAAAGATCACCTGGAGCTGGCCATCGCACAGGCAAGACGTTACAGGCACATGCTCGCATTGATGTTTCTGGACCTGGACCGCTTCAAGGTAGTTAACGACACGCTGGGCCATGTCATTGGCGACCATTTGCTGATTGAAGTCGCCACGCGGCTCAGGAACTGCCTGCGTGAAGGCGACACTCTGGCCCGTCAGGGCGGCGATGAATTTACCCTGCTGCTGCCACAGATCGACAGCCAGGAAGACGCTGTACGCACGGCGGATAAGGTCATCAAATCATTTGGCGCGCCCTTTCAGATCGACGGTCACGAACTCTATGTTTCCATGAGCATAGGCATCGCACTTTATCCAGACAATGGCGACAACATAGACATACTGATCAAGAATGCCGACATCGCCATGTACGAAAGCAAGGCAAAGGGTAGAAACCGTTATCAGCTCTACTCCTCGGGCATGAACGTGACCTTTGCCGAAAGACTTTCGCTGGAAATACAGATGCGCAAAGCCCTTGAAAGGAACGAGTTCCAGGTGGTTTACCAGCCGCAGATCAACGTCATCACCGGCAAGATTTCTGGTATGGAAACATTGGTGCGCTGGGCCTCACCAATACTGGGCTACCTCTCGCCGCTGGAGTTCATTCCCTTGGCAGAGGAAACCGGTCTGATTATCCCCATTGGCGAATTTGTATTGAAATCCGCATTCAATCAGGCCAGTCTCTGGAAACAGGCCGGCCTGCTTCCGCAGCGTATTGCCATCAACATTTCCGCGCAACATCTGGAGCAGGAGGGGCTAGTGGATTTCATCGCACAACTGCTACGAGAATACGAACTGGATGGTTCGATGTTCGAAATGGAGATCACTGAAAATGCGCTGCTGAGCGACGGTGAGCATATCGTTGAAAAACTGCGGCTCTTATCCGGCATGGGAATAAAAATAGCGCTGGATGACTTTGGCACCGGCTATTCGTCCCTGAGCTATCTCCAGAAATTCCCCATCGATACGATCAAGATTGATCAGTCGTTCATGCGAGGGTTCCCCGGAGACTCAGGCAATGATTCCATCGTTACAGCAATATGCACCCTGGCTCAGGGCCTGCAACTCAATCTGATTGCAGAAGGCGTAGAAGAGGCGGAGCAGTACCGGTCATTGCATACCCTTCAGTGCAACGAAGCGCAGGGCTTCCTTTTTAGCAAACCACTTTCCAGTCACGACATTACAGCGCTATTGATGAAGGGTGCTCCGCTGGGACCCCAACATTTAAGACCTCAGCATTGTTTCAATTTATGACGTCTTCCGCACTTTCCTGTGGGCCAGCACGTCAATGCTGGTCTATATGTGCCATGAGATGACTATCCGTCTCGTACGGACTGCATAAAACGAGTCCTTTAACTTGTTGAACTTTTGCTGGCTTTTCTTGTTGCAGTTCCGCGATGAGAGGCTACTTTCTTGGGCGTCTCTTTGGTTTCGCGTTCCATTCTTTTGCTGTGGCGATTCAGGCTGCCACTCAGTTGCGCAATGATTTCCGAGGCCGCGTTGATGATCTGGCTGGAGCCGAAACCGGCGCGGGTCATTTCCTTGTAGAACGATTTTGCAAGGATCTTGGCCACCTGGTCTGGATTCTGCACGGCGGTAGCCAGCGTTCCCTCCAAGTCCTTTTCAGCAGACTGCACCAGTGCCAATTGGGCGAAGCGTGAATTCAGGATATTCTGTAGTTGCACGACCTGAATGGCTTTGCCAATAAACAGTGCGATCACGTCGAGCAGGCCCACATCATCCATATTGAAGGCGCGCCCCTGACGATGCCCGCTTATGTTTATTACCCCGATGATGCGGCCATTAATAGTGATCGGCGTCGAAATTAGGCTTTTGCGTGGATCGTTGGCGCGCCGTGCCCATTGGGCGAATTCAGAGTGGTGAATATCATCGATTAGTAGCGCTTTGCCCGTAGCGACGACCCGTCCTGCAATGCCCTCCCCCTTGCCTGCGGATTCCTTGTAGGCAGACGCCGGCAGCGGACCATAGCTAGCGCAAACGCGCATTCTCAGGTCATCCATCTCACCATCGCTGAGCAGCATGAGCGAACAGTTTTCAGCGTTGAGAATTTTTGCTGCCATCGCCGCAAGCTGCCGCATATTGTCATCGAAGCTACCCTGTTCAAGGAAGCAGGCCAAGTCTTGCAGCTTCATCAGTGGATTTTCCATGTCACCCATAATCACCCTCACCTTGGATAACCCTATAACTTCATTATAGGCGGGCAAATTAAAGTTGATCAGAAATAATAAGGGAAATTACAAATTTTCATGCACACGCAGCAGCTATGAGAGGGTTCCATTGCAATTATGTCCGCATAAAATAATCACTTCGCAAAATCGCTCACTGAAGTTCATACTTGCAGCCTCGCCGCCAACACATCAAAGCAGACGTCAATACAAATGAACCGGCCTTGACTTTTAATGACCAGAAAGCAGCCATACATAAATTGAATTTATGCCAACAGATTGGCTATTTTTGATATCATGTCTCTATAATATATTTCGATAATTGTTCCGGCAGTGTATTGATTAAGCCGGCGCTTCCTTACCAACTACGCATAGAGGTAATAAAAGTGAATACACCGCAATACACCAATACCGCGAGCTGGCTGGCTGGCTTTGCTTTAACACTTTCCATTCTGATCCTTGGCGGTTGCGCCGGCACCACTCACCCGCCTCTTTCCAGCGCAGACGGACAACCTCCCACGCATAACTACCTGATCGGCCCTGGCGATAACGTGAATATCATTGTCTGGCGCAATCCGGAAGTTTCCATGTCGGTTCCTGTCCGTCCGGATGGCAAAATCACGACCCCGCTGGTGGAGGACCTGCCGGCCAGCGGCAAAACCTCGAGTCAGCTGGCGCGAGACATCGAAAAGGCACTGGCCAAGTACATTCAGGAGCCGATTGTCACTGTCATTGTGACAGGCTTTGTTGGACCCTATAGCGAACAAATTCGTGTCATTGGCCAGGCCGCCAAGCCTCAAGCTCTCCCCTATCGTGATGAAATGACGCTGATGGACGTCTTGATCGCAGTGGGTGGCATCACTGATTTTGCCGCCGGCAACAAGGCGAGCATTATTCGCAACGTTGGCGGGAAGCAGCAACAGCTTGGCGTGCGCTTGAACGACCTGATCAAGGATGGCGACATATCAGCTAACGTACCCATGCGGCCAGGTGATATTCTGGTTGTGCCAGAAAGCTTTTTCTGACCTACAACATTGATTTATTATCCATTGTGGCCTGAACCCCTACTTGGATCGGGCCAAGGTGGAAGTGCAATATTCAATTAGGCGAATGGAATTCGGGTGGATCAATGAAAAATCCGGGGGCAAGACCAAGTGCCAGAAAAAACACGAGCAGTGGCGAGGGTTTGCCACAAGCAAATGCCGATAGCAAATTTTCCAGGGGGCTTTTGACAAAATGGAGGAATTGATAACCCAGTTACTTACCTATGTAAAAGGGGTATGGAAATATCGCTGGTATGCGGTAGTAGCAGCTTGGGTCGTTGCTATCGCTGGATGGGTCGTTGTATACCAGCTTCCTGATGATTTTCAGGCTTCCGCACGGATTTACGTTGACACCCAGAGCGTGCTGAAGCCGCTGATGTCTGGAATGACGGCCCCCCCCAACGTAGAGCAGCAAGTCACTATCATGAGCCGCACGCTAATCAGCCGTCCGAACGTGGAAAGAGTCATGCGCATGGTGGATCTGGACATCAAGGCCAAAACGGTGAAGGACCATGATGAGTACATCAAGGAGTTGATGTCCCAAATCAAGATTGGGTCAACCGGGCGGGATAACCTCTTTACGATTTCCTACAGCAACGACAATCCCAAGCTGGCCAAAGACGTTGTTCAATCTTTATTGACCATTTTCGTCGAAGGAAGCCTCGGGAACAACAAGCAGGAATCTGCTTCGGCACTTCGCTTTATCGAAGAGCAGATCAAAACCTACGAAGAGAAATTGGCAGCGGCGGAAACCGCCCTCATGAATTTCAAACAAAAGAACGTCGGACTGATGCCCGGTCAAGGCACTGATTATCTATCGAAGCTGACAGCAGCCGCGGAAAGTCTCAACCAGGCAAAACTGGAGTTGCGTGAGGCAGAACAGGCACGCGACGCCATCAAGAGTCAAATATCTGACGATGAGCCACTACAAACCATTGAACAATCGCCAGTCAATCCGGAGATTGATGCCCGCATTCAGACCCTGAACAAGAATCTTGACGCCCTTCGCCTGAACTTTACTGAGCAACATCCGGACATTCTCTCCACAAAACGCCTGATTGCACAACTAGAGGAACGCAAGAAGCAGGAGGCCAAGCTTAATAAAAACAGCGGCGACCCGGGAAAAAATTACAGCCCCATGCTCCAGCAGCTCAAAATCGCACAAATGGAGGCTGAATCAAGAGTAGCTTCCATAAGAGCCCGCGTTGCGGAATACAGCTCCCGCTACGCTCACCTGAAATCAATGAGCAATGCGGTACCCGAAGTTGAGGCAGACCTCACCCGCCTCAATCGCGATTATCAAGTAAACAAGTCCAATTACGAAAGCCTCATCCAGCGGCGTGAGAGCGCAAAAATGTCCGGAGAAATGAGTTCAACATCGGAATTGATCTCGTTCAAAATCATTGACCCTCCCACGGTTCCGACGATTCCCGCCGGACCTGACAGGCTAAGACTGTTCTCCCTGGTATTTTTGGGTGCCATGCTGGCGGGGATCGGCGTCGCATTCATTTTGAGCCAAATCCGCCCAACTTTTCATACCCAAAGCAGTCTTCGCGAGGTGGCCGGAAGACCAATACTGGGCACTGTAGCCATGATCTGGACCGCGCAGGAAAAACTCAAGCGCAAAAGGCGGCTCTATGCCTTCGGTCTCTCTTTACTTTCTTTGCTGGGCTTGTATAGCGCACTGATGGTAAAGATGGCTTTATGACCCCTCACTACCACTTTGATTTAACCTATTTTGGGCACAATAAAAGTCACGTGGAAAGAATTTCTCATCAATACCCGATCCGAATTGGCAAGCTGACCATCAAGGAAACGGATACTTTCGGGAGGCAGAGTGAGCATCATTGAAAAAGCAGCGGAAAAAATCGGGAAAGAGGGAAAAACCCCCACGAATTTAAGCATAATCGAAAAAGCAATTAACAAGATCGAGGAAAAAAACGAGACCTCATCAAATTTTGCCGCAGAGAAGGCGGCAACGGATTCCAGCCAGGAACCACTTGGCACAAAGAGCGCAATCGAGAGTGGGTTCGATCAGGCCTCTTCTCCTAGCGCTGTCCCAGTATCGACAAATGGCACGATCAACCTCGCCAAGTTGAAGCAGTTGGGCATCATCACGCCAGATGCTGAGAAAACACAAATCGCCGAAGAATTTCGCCTGATCAAACGTCCTTTGATCAACAATGTCTTCAGCCCTGTAGCCGGAGCAGTCAGCAATAGCAATCTGATCATGATCACCAGCGCTCTTGCCGGGGAAGGAAAAACCTTCTGTGCCATCAACCTGGCAATGAGCATCGCGATGGAAATGGATCACACCGTGTTGCTGATTGACGCTGACGTGGCTCGACCTTCCATACCTTCTTACCTTGGCTTGAAAGCTGAAAGAGGCCTTCTGGACGTCCTTCTGGACGACAAGCTTGAACTGGCTGACGTCATGATTAAAACCAACGTCGAGAAACTCTCCATTCTTACGTCTGGAAGAAAAAGCAAACATGCAACCGAGTTGCTGGCAAGCCAGAGCATGAGCGATTTGTTGAGGGAAATCGCTCACCGTTATAGCGACCGTATTGTCATTTTCGACTCGCCGCCGTTATTGCAGACCAGTGAGGCACATGTTCTGGCAAGCCAGATGGGGCAGATTGTTCTGGTGGTGGCGGCAGAAAAAACACCACAAAATGCAGTCAAGGAGGCTCTGCGGCAGATCGAATCCTGCGATATCGTCAATCTGATTTACAACAAAGCCAGCACATTCCCGGGTGGAGAATATTATGGCCACTACTACAGCTAAAATAATCAAGAAAAGACACTGTCGCAGCGTTTCATTAACGACCTCACGCTCTGCCATGGGGGCAATGTTACTGCTATCGCTCAATTCCATCGCTGCTGATTGGAAAATCACGCCCAGCCTGGATTTGAAAGAAACGTATTCCGACAATATCAGATTGGCATCACCCGGGAACGAGAAAAGTGATTTCGTTACCCAGATCAACCCCGGCATATCCTTGACTGGAACTGGCCCCCGTCTGAAGGTCAACGCCCGCTACGGGATGCAAAACCTTATCTACGCGGAAGAAAGCAGCCGAAACACATTAAGGCACCAGCTAAATGCAGGCGCAAATGCGGAGTTGCTTGATGACCTTCTGTATCTAGATGGTAAAGCCTCAATCAGCCAGCAGAACATCTCCACTTTTGGGCAGCAATCAACGGGTGACAATATCAACATAACGGACAACCTGTCCGAGATAAGAACCTATAGCATCAGCCCCTATCTGCGAAAACGCTTTGGCAGCTTCGCCTCAACTGAATTGCGCTACACACATGATTCAGTCGACACAAGCACAGGCGGCCTATCAGCTAGCGAGGCTGACCGCACCTTGTTTAAATTGAACAGTGGAACCGCTTTCAAAACACTGGGCTGGGGCTTGAGTTACAACAAGCAAAAAATTGACTACAGCAACAGAACCGTCGACTTGGAAACCGCTACGGGCAGCCTTCGCTACCTGATTACGCCCAGGTTCAGCCTGACTGCTACCGGCGGTTATGAAAAGAACAATTATCTCGCGGTCACCGGAAAGCCGGAGGGTTCATTCTGGTCCGCAGGATTTTCCTGGACGCCAGCCGAAAGAACCAGCATTTCTGCCAGTACAGGAAAGAGGTTTTTTGGCACCACCTATTCGCTTGCGGTCAATCATCGCACGCGTCAAACCGCCTGGAGCCTGGGTTATAGTGAGGATATCACCTCCACCCGATCCCAGTTTATGGTTCCCGTCACAATCGATACTGCGAACTTCCTGAACCAACTTTGGACGTCCAGCATTCCAGATCCAATCGTGCGCCAGCAAATTGTAGATGCTTTCATCCGAGACACCGGTATTCCGCTCTCTCTTTCGGACCCCATTAACTATTTCACCAACCGATTCTTTCTGCAAAAGCGTCTGCAGGCCTCCGTAGCGTTGAACGGTATCAGAAATACGCTCGTTTTCAGTATGTTCAACATGACGCGCGAGGCGCAAACAGCACAGGAAATGGACAGCACCCTGCTTGGAACAAGCAATCTGGCGCTGAACGACTATATTAAACAAGTTGGAGGCAATGCTTTGTGGAATTTGAAAATTTCTCCGCGCACCAGCGCCAACTTGAATGTCGGCTATACAAGAAGCAGTTCACCCTCGACTGGCAGGCAGGACGACACAAAGACGATCAGACTTGGCATGACAAGGAAGTTCCAGCCCAAACTCAATGGTTCGCTTGATTTCCGTCATGTCCAGCGGGACTCCAACCAAAGTGTCGGTGATTATCGCGAGAATGCCATCACGGCTTCCCTGAACATGAGATTTTAGCGGAGGCCAAAAGATGTACGAACAATTCTATGGCCTCAAAGCCAAACCTTTCCAGCTGAAGCCCGACCCGAATTTCTTCTTTGGAAGCAAAGGTCACAAACGTGCCATGGCCTATCTTGAATACGGCCTGTCACAGGGAGAGGGATTCATCGTCATCACAGGCGAAGTCGGCGCTGGAAAAACCACACTGGTGCGCAATCTCTTTCGCAATCTGGAGTCGGAAAAAATCATCGCGGCACAAATCGTCAACACCCACCTGGATTCAGACGATACCTTGCGGATGGTGGCTTCGGCTTTCGGACTTCCCTATGAAGATGCCACAAAAGCCTCCCTGTTAACCAGGCTTGAACAGTTCCTGCGTGCTTGCGACCGGCAAGGGAAGCGGGCGCTTCTGGTGGTGGACGAAGCGCAGAACCTTTCTCCTCGCACAGTGGAAGAGTTAAGGATGTTGTCCAATTTTCAAACCGATGACAAGTCCTTGTTGCAAACCTTTCTGCTCGGCCAGCCCGAATTCAGAAGAACGCTTCTAAGTGACGACATGCAGCAATTACGGCAAAGGGTAATAGCCACCTACCACCTCGGACCCATGGATGCCACTGAAACCCGCTCCTACATCGAGCATAGACTGCATACTGTTGGATGGCATGGCGACCCCTCCGTGAGCGATGAAGCCTTTTCCGCCATTTACGATTATTCAGGAGGGATCCCCCGGAAGATCAACACGCTTTGCGACCGCCTTTTTCTGATGGGCTACCTGGAAGAAATACACGATTTCAGAGGTTCAGAGGTGAAAGATGTTATTGGCGATATCCAGCAGGAATTTAATCTTCCCGCCTCGGAAGCCGAAACCCGGAGAACGGTTGACCTCACTAACACCGAACAAAAGCCAGAGACGCTGGCCAGCCTGGAAAATATGGATGAACGGCTTTCCAAAATGGAAAAATCGGTCATCTCCGTATTGGATTTGCTCAAGCAGATTCTTTCTCTCTCCAGCGTCAGGAATCTTCCAAAAGAAAAGAGCTAATGCAAACGTCTACGCCAGTTACCCAGTCTTCGCGAAGCATTCTCTGTGTCGTTGGAGCGCGTCCGAATTTCATGAAAATGGCCCCCATCATGGCGGCCTTGGCCGAGCTCGGGCCTAAGTTGGCAGTAAGCCTGGTTCACACTGGCCAGCATTACGATGTCGCCATGAACCACCAGTATTTCGAAGCCCTCGGCATCCCGCAGCCCGACATCAATCTTGAGGTGGGTTCCGGAAGCCACGCGACACAAACGGCCGAGGTCATGCGCCGTTTCGAGCCGGCTCTTGACGAAAAACAGCCTTCAGCCGTACTCGTGGTCGGCGATGTGAACTCCACCCTGGCCTGCGCGCTGGTAGCGACGAAAAAGGGGATTCCCGTGATTCATGTCGAAGCCGGCCTGCGCAGCTTCGACCGTGCAATGCCCGAGGAAATTAACCGGATTTTGACCGACCAGATTTCCGACCTCCTTTTCACGACCGAGCGTAGTGGTCGCGAAAACCTGTTGCGCGAGGGGATTGACGACTCACGTATCCGCTTTGTCGGCAATGTCATGATCGACACCTTGCGCCGTAATCTGGAAAGGGCAGTCCCTACTTCTAAAATCCTGCAGGATGCCGGCAGGAAAGCATTCCTGGCTGGACATGACGGATATGCTGTTCTTACCATGCACCGGCCTTCCAACGTCGACAATCCCGATACCTTGCGTATTTTGCTTGATACCATCCGAAAAATAACCTCCAGGCTGACTGTCATTTTCCCGATGCATCCGCGCACCCGCGCCATGATCGAAAAATTTGGCCTGGGCGAGATGCTGAATGTGCCTGAACTCGTGCAACTACCTCCCATGGGCTACCTGGAGATGCTGGGCCTCATGAAGGATGCGCGCGTCGTACTGACCGATTCCGGCGGCATCCAGGAAGAAACCACAGCGCTTGGCGTACCCTGCATCACGCTCAGGAACAATACCGAACGGCCGATCACAGTGGACGAGGGAACCAACACCATTGCCGGCCAGGACCCGGTCAAGATCCTGGCGGCATTCGAGGAGATCATGCAGAGCGGCGGCAAGGCCGGCAGAGTCCCCGAATTCTGGGATGGGCAAGCCTCGACGCGCATTGCCGCGGCGATCCACTCATGGCTGGATAATGGCTTGCGGAGCTGACCATGCAGACCTCCGCCAGCAAGGTTCTGATGCCTCCAGCGCAGATACGCAATGCGATGACCATCGACGTGGAGGATTACTTCCAGGTCTCGGCTTTCGCGCCCCATATCCCAAGAGATAGCTGGCCGTCCCTGGCATGCCGGGTGGAAGAAAATATTGAGCGCATCCTCAAGCTGCTGGACGAGGGCGATGTCAAGGCAACCTTTTTCACCCTGGGCTGGATTGCGGAGCGATATCCGGCCATGGTGCGCCGTATTGTCGAAAACGGCCACGAGCTTGCCAGCCACGGCTATGCCCATCTCAGGGCATCCGACCAGAAAGCCGAAGAGTTTCTTGATGACATCACCCGCAGCAAGGCCCTGCTCGAAGACATCGGCGGCCAGAAAGTGCTGGGCTATCGTGCGCCGAGCTTTTCCATCGGCAGCAAAAACCTCTGGGCTCTGGATCTGTTGCTTCAAGCGGACTATCGTTACAGTTCAAGCATTTACCCCATCCAGCATGACCATTACGGCATGCCGGATGCACCCCGCTTCGCCTTTTATCCCAATGGCAAGGATGGGCTGCTGGAATTGCCCGTCACCACCGTGCGAATCTTCCAGAAAAACCTGCCTGCCGGTGGAGGCGGCTATTTCCGCTTTTGGCCTTACCCGGTCTCGCGCTGGTTTCTACAAAGAGTGAACAGCCACGATATGCAATCCGGTATATTTTATTTCCACCCCTGGGAACTGGACCCCGGGCAGCCGCGCCAGGATGGCCTCGGCATGAAAACGCGCTTCCGCCACTATTTGAATCTGCATCGCATGGAAGGCCGTATCAAGGCTCTGACCCGCGATTTCAGATGGGACCGCATGGACCGGATTTTTCTGGGATAAAGCGCATGATTCAGCCGCTTGCCGACCCCACTCCGACCATCCACCAGATGCAGCCCGCGGATGCGGCAAGATGGGACGAATTCGTCCAGAACTGCCCGGAAGCCACCTTCTTCCACCGTGCGGGATGGAAAGAACTGATCGAGCATGCTTTCGGACACAAGACCTGGTTTTTCTATGCCGAAACGGATGGACAAATTCAAGGCGTCCTTCCCCTTGCTGAAATCAACAGCCGACTTTTCGGTCATGCATTGATTTCGCTGCCGTTTTGCGTCTATGGCGGCATAGCCGCGACTTCTGAACCTGCCAGAGAAGCGCTGGACCAGACCGCGCAGGCGCTGGCAAGAGAGCAGAAGGTTGACCACCTGGAATACCGGAATATCAAGCCCATGCATCCGGATTGGCCGGGAAAGGACCTGTACGTCACTTTTCGCAAAGAGCTGGACCCCGATGTAGAAAATAACATGCTTGCCATCCCGCGCAAGCAGCGTGCAATGGTTAGAAAAGGCATCAAGGCCGGACTCGTTAGCGAGATCGACGATGGCGTGGAACGCTTTTTTTCCGTGTTCGCCGATAATGTCCACCGCCATGGCACCCCCGCGCTACCCAAGCGGTATTTCGCGCTGCTCAAGGAAATATTCGGCAGCGACTGCGAAGTACTTTCAGTGCTAAAGGATGGGCGGGTTTTGAGTAGCGTGCTGAGTTTTTATTTTCGCGATGAAGTGTTGCCCTATTACGCCGGCGACACGCTGGAAGCACGCGACTTTGCGGCCAACGATTTCAAATATTGGGAACTGATGCGACGTGCCTGCGAACGCGGCATCAAGATTTTCGACTACGGCCGCAGCAAGCGCGGCACCGGGCCGTACGACTTCAAGAGGAACTGGGGCTTCGAGCCGCAGCCGCTATGCTACGAATACCAGTTGCACCGGGCCAAAGCGGTGCCGGATCACAACCCGCTAAACCCGAAATATCAACTCTTTATCAAGGCCTGGCAAAAACTGCCCTTGCCGCTCGCCAACTTCATCGGCCCACACATCGTGAAGAACCTGGGGTAAGACAATGCCTGAAGAACTGTTATATCTTACCCACCGCGTACCCTATCCACCCAACAAGGGTGACAAAATCCGTTCATTTCATCTGCTCAGGCATTTGAGCCAGCACTACCGGGTACATCTTGGCACTTTTGTAGATGACGAAGCTGACTGGCAACACGTGGAGACCACCAAGTCTTTTTGCGGGGAAAGCCATTTCGCCAGGCTCACCCCATCCACATCACGTTTGCGCAGCCTGTCCGGCCTTTTGACTGGCCAGGCACTGACACTGCCTTATTACCGTAATGCCGGGATGCAACATTGGGTAAACGGTCTGCTTGCCAACAATCCAATCAAACGCATCCTGGTTTTTTCATCGGCCATGGCACAGTATGTTCAACATGCCGAGAATATGAAGCGCGTGATCGATTTTGTTGATATCGATTCCGACAAGTGGAATCAATATGCAAAAAGCAAACGCTGGCCGCTGTCGTGGCTCTACCGGCGTGAAGGAAAACTGCTGCTGCGCTATGAGCGTGAAGTAGCCCAGGAATTCGACGCTTCGATGTTCGTTTCCCGGGAGGAAGCTGAGCTGTTCAAGCAATTGGCCCCGGAAAGCGCGGATAAGACAGGCTATTTCAGCAATGGCGTTGACACCGGCTACTTTTCTCCCGAACGTGAATATCCCGACCCTTACCCGGACGGCGAACAAGCCCTGGTATTTACGGGCGCAATGGACTACTGGCCGAATGTGGATGCTGTACGCTGGTTTGCCGAGGAGGTTTTTCCCGCAGTACACGCGGCACTTCCCCACAGTCGGTTTTACATCGTAGGCTCACGCCCGACCGCAGTTGTTCGTGAACTGGCACAATTACCGGGGATCACGGTAACCGGCACAGTAGCGGATATCAGGCCATACCTGGCTCACGCTCGGCTCGCAGTGGCGCCATTGCGCATCGCAAGGGGATTGCAGAACAAAGTACTGGAAGCCATGGCCATGGCAAAACCCGTGCTTGCATCCCCACAGGCAGCAGAGGGGATTCGGGCTATTCAGGGCAATGAGTTGCATGTTGCCAACACTGCTCAGGAATTTGGACAGAAAGCATTGGCACTGCTGGCGGAAAAGACATGCGGCACAGCTGCGCGGGATCGCATTCTGGCTGATTATGACTGGGATAGCTGTTTGGCGCAGGTGGATGCATTGCTGGCGGAAACACCAGAATCCAAGGCATCAAAAGGGGTAAGCCACACGACCACACTCAGGGAAAAACAAGCATGAAGGACACAAATCCCCAGGCAACAACGCCCTCCATCGCCGGGCCTGAATCGCCATGGCGCATGGTCGCAATCCTGATGTTTTTCACTATTGCGGCCATACTGCTCATATACCAGCAAACCGTGATGTCCACTGTTGCCATCTGGGAACGGTCCGAAACATTCGCGCACGGCTTTCTGATATTCCCCATCAGCCTCTATCTCATGTGGACACAACGCAGAACGCTCTCCGCAATCACGCCCCGCCCGGATTTCCGCGGCTTGCTGATCCTGGCAAGTTTAGGATTCGGCTGGCTTCTTTCTGATGCCGGGAGCGTTCTGGTTGTCGCCCAATATTGCCTGGTTGCCATGATCCCGGCGGCCGTCTGGACACTCCTTGGCCCACAGGTGGCGCGTGCAATCGCTTTTCCCCTCGGGTTCCTGTTTTTTGCAGTTCCGGCGGGTGAATTCCTGATTCCCCCCATGATGAATTTCACGGCCGACTTTGTCGTGACTGCCCTGCAATTAACCGGCATTCCGGTTTTTCGCGAGGGAACCTTCTTCACGATACCCAGCGGACAGTGGTCAGTTGTTGAAGGCTGCAGCGGACTACGCTACCTCATCGCCTCGTTCACCCTGGGCAGCCTTTATGCCTATTTGACCTACCGCAGCACAAAACGCAGGTTGATTTTTGCCGCCCTGTCCTTAATCGTCCCTGTGATCGCAAACGGACTGCGCGCCTACATGATCGTGATGATCGCCCATTTGAGCGACATGAAACTGGCATTGGGCGTGGATCACTACATTTATGGCTGGGTGTTTTTTGGTATCGTCATGCTGCTGCTTTTCTGGATTGGCGCTTTCTGGCGAGAGGATCAGCAAGATCGAAAAACCAGCGATATCAGGCCCACTTCAGGGGGTGCTGGCACACGGATTCCGAACCGTGCGTTTGCCATGATGGGCGTTGCGATCATCGCCATTGCCGCTTTGTGGCCTGCCTACGCTACGTATCTGGACAGCCGCCCGGTCAAGACCGGGGAACTATCGATCGTATTGCCTGATTCAATGAACGGCTGGGTCAAACAAAATACGCCGCTTTCCGACTGGCAACCCCATTACATCGGGCCCGATGCCCACACCATGCAAACTTACCGGAAGGATGGCCTGACCGTCAGCGTATATGTGGGCTACTACCGGACTCAACGCCAGGGCGCCGAACTGATCAATTCACAAAACTACATGGTTCCCCAAAAACATCCGGTATGGAGCAATGTAGGTGAAGCCCCTCGCATCATTTCTCTGCGTGGCAACAACGAAACCATCCAGCAGACCATGCTGCGTTCACCCAACAAGCGCCTGCTGGTGTGGAACTGGAACAGCCTGACGGACACCTATACCATCAACCCCTACCTGGCCAAGCTGCTTCTGGCCAAGGCCCGGATGCTTGGACAACCAGATGATGGCGCGGCCATCATCGTCAACTCGCCCTACGAAGACACCCCTGAACCAGCAACATTGGCAATACAGGCATTTATTCAGGACATGCTTCCAGCCGTCCAGGAAAGCATCGTCCAGGCATCGCGGCAGTAAGAGGCAAAGTGCCCATAACATCAAGCACTATAATGACAAAACATGAAATCCCACTGATCGCCCATATCGTTCACCATTTCAGGGTCGGCGGCATGGAAAACGGCATGGTCAATCTGATCAACCAGATGCCGAAAGAGCGCTTCCGCCATGTGGTGATCTGCGTGGATGACTTTACAGATTTCAGGGAGCGCATCCAGCGAGACGATGTGGAGTTTTATGCCCTGGCCAAACCTGCCGGCCGGGATGTCTCTTGGTATTTCCGGTTATGGCGCTTGTTGCGGACGCTTTCCCCTGACATCGTGCACACCCGCAACCTGTCCGCGATCGAGGGCCAGTTTGTCGCCGCTGCCGCCGGCATTCGCGCCAGAATTCATGGGGAACATGGTCGCGATGTCTTCGATTTGCATGGAAAGAATCAAAAATATAATTTGCTGCGCAAATTGGCGCGACCGTTTGTAAAGCGCTATATCGCCGTGAGCCGGGATCTGGAGCTATGGCTGATTCAAACTGTCGGCGTCCCGCCGCAGCGCGTGAGCCAGATTTACAACGGAGTGGACTGCACCCTTTTTCACCCAAGGGAAGGTGAGCGAAATATCGGCCCGGCAGGTTTCGCAACGGAAACCAGCTTGCTGATAGGCAGTGTAGGCCGCATGGCAGAGGTGAAGGATTATCCCAATCTGGTACGCGCATTCATCAGGCTGCTGGAAATCGATCCATCGGCCCGCCTGCGGGCACGGCTGGTGATTATTGGCGAAGGCGTCGCACGTGAAAACTGCCTGAACCTGCTCCGGGAAGCTAATGCAGAACAGCTTGCATGGCTGCCCGGCGAACGCACGGATGTGGCGGAACTCATGCGCAATATGGATTTGTTCGTGCTGCCTTCGCTGGGTGAAGGCATTTCCAACACCATTCTGGAAGCGATGTCCTGCGGATTGCCGGTGGTCGCCACACGGGTCGGGGGGAATCCGGAACTGGTTGAAGATGCGCACACCGGCACACTGGTGCCCGTTTCAGATCCGGAATTTATGGCACAAACCTTGCTGAATTATCTTCAGAATGAAAACGTGGTCGAAGCGCAAGGAAAAGCAGGCCGGGCAAGGATTGAATCCCGTTTCAGCTTGCAGGCAATGGCCCAGGGTTATCTCTCTGTCTATGAGAACGTGCTCCCGGGCGCTATTGCTGAAAATTCAGCGCCCATTATCAAATACAAATAACAGGCTTACGTCATGTGCGGCATCGTCGGCATTTTTAATTTAAAAGATAAGCGCGAAATCGACCAGCAAGTACTGGCGCGCATGAATCAGACCCAGTTCCACCGCGGGCCGGATGAAGGCGGATTACACGCCGAGCCCGGTATAGGCTTGGGGCACAGGCGCCTTTCCATCATCGACCTGTCCAGCGGGCACCAGCCACTGTTCAACGAAGATGGCAGCGTCGTAGTCGTTTTCAACGGCGAGATCTATAACTATGTCGACCTGATGCCGGAATTGCAGCGGCTGGGCCATACCTTCCGTACCCACTGCGACACCGAGGTCATCGTCCATGCATGGGAGGAATGGGGCGAGGCCTGCGTGGAACGTTTCCGTGGCATGTTTGCCTTTGCCCTGTGGGACCGCAACAAGGAAACGCTATTTCTTGCCCGCGACCGCCTGGGCATCAAACCCCTGTATTACGGCACATTGCCTGACGGCACATTCCTGTTCGGATCGGAACTCAAGTCCTTGCTGGTTTACCCCGATTTTCCGCGCGTGATAGACGATTGCGCAGTGGAAGAATATTTTGCCTATGGCTACGTACCGGAGCCGCGCACCATTTTCAACGGCGCAAAGAAGCTCCCGCCCGCCCACACCCTGACGCTCAAACGTGGGCAGGCCATGCCGCTTCCAAGGGAATACTGGGATGTGCCTTTTACACCTCATGGCCCCATCTCTAAACAGGAAGCCCAGGAAGAACTCATCGTCCGTTTGCGCGAGGCGGTGCGCATCCGCCTGGTGGCCGAAGTGCCGCTGGGCGCATTCCTCTCCGGCGGCGTGGACTCAAGCGCTGTCGTCGCCATGATGGCGGGCCTGATGGACGAACCGGTCAATACCTGCTCCATTTCTTTTGGCGACCCGGCCTTCAACGAAGCTGCTTTCGCGCAAAAAGTGGCAGACCGTTACCACACCCGCCATTACGTTGAACAGGTCGAGTCCGACGACTACGACCTGATCGACAAACTGGCAGAACTCTACGATGAGCCATTTGCCGACAGTTCCGCCATCCCCACCTACCGGGTATGCGAACTGGCGAAAAAGCGCGTGACAGTCGCCCTCTCCGGAGACGGCGGGGACGAGAATCTCGCCGGTTACCGGCGCTACCGCTACCACCTCTACGAAGAACGCATGAGATCCCTGCTGCCGCTGAGCATACGCAAGCCATTGTTCGGCCTGCTCGGCACGGCATATCCCAAGGCAGACTGGGCACCCAAAGTATTCCGGGCCAAATCCACCTTTGAAGCGCTTGCGCGCGACCCGGTCGAGGGCTATTTTCATAGCGTGTCCGTCATGGGCGACAAGCTGAGGGACAAGCTATTCAGCAGCCACTTCAAATTGAAGCTGCAGGGGCACCGCGCGGTCGACGTGATGCGCCGCCACGCAGACCGCGCCCCCACCGATGACCCGCTTTCCCGCGTGCAATACCTGGACATCAAGACCTACCTGGCGGGAGACATCCTCACCAAGGTGGACCGGGCCAGCATGGCCCACGCGCTTGAAGTGCGGGTTCCCATCCTGGACCACAAGCTGGTGGAATGGATGTCGGGCGTGCCCTCCTCCTACAAGCTGCACGGGCAGGAAGGTAAATACATCTTCAAGAAAGCGCTGGAGCCCTACCTTCCCGACGACATCCTCTACCGCCCCAAGATGGGCTTTTCCGTCCCCCTCGCAAGCTGGTTCCGCGGACCGCTCAGGCAAAGGGTACGGGATGCCATTCTGGGCGAGACACTGGCCTCCACCGGCATATTCGACATGGCCTTCCTGCGCGAAATGGTGGATCAGCACCAATCCGGCTTGCGCGACTACAGCGCCTCACTGTGGACGATCCTCATGTTTGAAGCGTTTCTGCGCAAGGTAATGGGGAATCCCTCATCCGAAGGAGTGCATGCCTGATGAAAATCCTGCACATCCTCGACCATTCCATCCCGCTGCATAGCGGCTACACCTTCCGCACGCTGGCTATCCTGCGGGAACAACGTGCCCTGGGGTGGGAAACCCATCACGTCACCAGTTCCAAACAGGAAAATTGCAAGGTACTCGAAGAGGATGTGGACGGCCTGCATTTCTATCGCACGCCGCCGGCAAAGGGGGCGCTCTCGACCCTGCCTCTGCTCAACCAGCTCAGTGTCATCAATACCCTGGCCAGGCGACTTGACGAGATCGTGCCGCTCATCCGTCCCGATATCCTGCATGCCCACTCGCCCGCTTTGAATGCCATTGCCGCATTGTGTGCCGGGCGCAAGCATGGCATCCCCGTCGTCTATGAAGTCCGGGCATTCTGGGAAGACGCCGCGGTGGACCACGGCACCAGCAAGGAAGGGGGAATACGCTACCGTCTGACCCGAGGGCTTGAAACCAGCGCTTTCAAGCGTGTCGATGCGGTGACCACGATCTGCGAAGGCCTGCGCCAGGATATTGTGGCGCGCGGCATTCCTGAGCAAAAGGTCACCGTCATCCCAAACGCAGTGGATATTGAGAAATTTTCGGTTGGAGGCACAGGCGATGCAGCCCTCAGGCAGCAGCTAGGGCTGGCTGGCCACCGCGTCATCGGTTTCATCGGCTCCTTCTACGCTTACGAGGGTCTGGATCTGCTGTTACAGGCATTCCCCGCCATTCTCAAAACCGCGCCCGATGCCCGTCTGTTGCTGGTGGGGGGCGGTCCGCAGGATGACAAGCTCAAGCATCTCGCCGCCGAACTTGGCATTCAGGACAAAGTCATCTTCACCGGCCGCGTACCCCATGACCAGGTGCAACGCTATTATGACCTGGTGGATATCCTGGCTTACCCCCGCCACTCCATGCGGCTGACCGAACTGGTAACCCCCCTGAAGCCACTGGAAGCCATGGCGCAGGGAAGATTGCTCGTCGCCTCGGACGTGGGCGGACACAAGGAGCTTATCCAGGATGGCAAAACCGGCATCCTGTTCAAATCAGAAGACCCGATGGCCCTGGCTGATGCCGTGTTGAAACTGCTTGCCGAAGAATCGAGATGGCCCGAACTGCGCAGTGCCGCGCGGAGCTTTGTAGAAACCGAGCGCAACTGGCCCAAGTCCGTGTCCAATTATGTCGCCATTTATAACCGGCTCGCAGGGAAAAGCGCCCACAATGCCTGACCGGCCTCACATCGTGGTCTTTACCACCCTCTTTCCCAATGCCGCGCAGCCAGGCGCCGGCGTTTTTATTCGCGAACGCATGTTCAGGGTAGCCAAGGCGCTACCGCTGATGGTGGTCGCACCCGTGCCCTGGTTTCCGTTTCAGGGGCTTATTCGCCTCTTTCGCCCCCATTTTCGTCCTGCCCCCCCCTACAGGGAAATTCAGGATGACATCGAAGTGCTGCACCCGCGTTTTTTCTCCATACCCGGCCTACTCAAATCACTTGATGGGTTTTTCCTCGCGCTGAGCACATTCGCCCTGATGCGCAGGCTCCAGCTTGAACAGCGCTGCGATATCATCGACAGCCACTTCGCTTATCCGGATGCTTATGCGGCGAGCTTGCTGGGCAAGTGGCTCGCGCTCCCCTTCACCGTCACCCTGCGCGGCACCGAATCTCGCCTGGCCAAAAAGAATGCGTTCCGGAAGCGCATGATCATGGCACTGCAAGCCGCAGCAAGGATTTTCTCCGTATCCGATTCCTTGCGCCAAGTGGCCATTTCGCTAGGCATTCCCGAATCCAGGGCTGAAGTGGTGGGAAATGGCGTGGACCCCGTGAAATTCCACCCCATCGATAAGACCGATGCCCGCGCCAAGCTTGGATTGCAGCCTGATGCGCCTATACTCGTCTCAATCGGCGGCCTGGTCGAAAGAAAAGGCTTCCACCGCGTCATTGATTGCCTCCCTGCCCTGCTTGAATACTTTCCAACGTTGCATTACCTGATCGTGGGCGGTCCCAGCCCGGAAGGCGATATCGGCGCTCAATTACGCGCCCAGGTATCCAGACTTGGCCTGGAAGACCATGTCACTTTCACCGGCCCGATGAAATCCGAGCTTTTGAAGGAACCCCTTTCCGCCGCGGACGTGTTCGTGCTTTCAACCCGGAATGAAGGCTGGGCCAACGTATTTCTTGAAGCCATGGCCTGCGGCCTGCCAGTCATCACCACCAACGTCGGCGGCAACGCAGAAGTCGTATGCAAACCGGAACTGGGGACAATCGTTTCCTTTGATGACCAGGCCGCGCTGGAGCAGGCACTAAAAGCCGCCCTTGAACGGAAATGGGATCGAAACAGGATTATTGCCCATGCCGGCGAAAATACATGGGATTCACGCGTAGCCATACTGATTGAAGCATTTCTGGATATTGCCCGACACAACAAATCCGGAAGGCCAATCATGCCTCCGCGCGCACAACACAAGGAATCAGAAACGTGGCGCTAAATTTATACACACGAATGGTGTCCTCCTGCCTGTTCCCCTTGCATGAAAAATTGAAGCACCACGATACGGTGCAGATTTTCAAAGAAATGGAAAGCACTCAGTGGTTATCGCCCGAACACCTGGAAACATTGCAGGTTGAGCGCCTGCGTGCATTTATGTCTAAAGTAGCCAAGCACGTGCCCTATTACCGGAACCTGTTCCGCGACATGGCATTCGACCCGGCAGGCATCAGCAGCATTTCCGACCTTGCCCGGCTGCCATTCCTGACCAAGGCCGTCATTCGTGCCAACACTGCGCAGTTGAAATCAGAAATCGCACAGGATCTCTCCCGTTTCAACACCGGTGGCTCCAGTGGCGAACCGCTCATATTCTTTCTCGGCAATGAACGCGTCAGCCACGATGTGGCCGCCAAATGGCGGGCAACCCGCTGGTGGGATGTGGATATCGGCGACCCGGAAATCGTCGTGTGGGGCTCACCCATCGAATTAGGCAGCCAGGACAGGGTGCGCCAGATTCGCGACAGCCTGTTGCGCACCAAACTGTTACCCGCATTTGAAATGTCCGCAGCAAAGCTCGACGGCTTCGTGGCAGAAATTCGCGCCATGCGCCCCAAAATGCTCTTCGGCTACCCCTCTGCCTTGGCCCATATCGCCCAGCACGCTGAATCTCGTGGCCAGCGCATGGACGACCTGGGCATCCGTGTCGCCTTCGTGACTTCGGAAAAACTCTACGACCATCAGCGCGAGATCATCTCCCGCATCTTCGGCTGCAAGGTAGCAAATGGCTACGGCGGACGGGATGCCGGCTTCATCGCGCATGAGTGCCCAAGCGGTGGCATGCATCTTACGGCTGAGGACATCATCGTCGAAATCGTGGACGAGGCTGGCCACCCGGTGCCACATGGCACCGCCGGAGAAATTGTTACCACCCATCTCGCCACCGGCGACTTCCCCTTCATCCGCTACCGCACCGGCGACATCGGCGTGCTCGACGACCAGCCCTGCGCCTGTGGGCGCGGTCTCCCTCTGCTCAAGGAAATCCAGGGCCGCACCACAGACTTCGTCGTAGCGCAGGACGGCACGGTGATGCATGGATTGGCCCTGGTCTATGTGGTGCGCGACATCCCCGGTGTGAAGGCATTCAAGATCGTTCAGGAAACGCTGGAACGCACCCGGATATACCTGGTGACCGAGCCGCCCTTCCAGCCAGAAAGCAGGCAAACCATCATCGAGGGCTTCAAGCGGCGCCTTGGGCCGGAGGTAGATATACAAATCGAACACGTCGAATCAATTCCCAAGGAAGCCTCGGGCAAATTCCGCTACATCGTCAGCAAAGTGGCAACTGCCAACACAGGGGCCGCAAAGTGAGAGATATATTTGTCACCGTTGTCGTATTCGGCGCACTGCTGCTGGTATTCAAGCATCCTCACTACGGCATTTATCTTTGGTCCTGGCTGGGCTACATGAACCCCCACAAGCTGGCGTGGGGCTTCGCGCTCAATATTCCATTCGCGCTCATGGCCGCCGTAGTCACCCTGACGGCATACCTGTTCTCGAAAGACCCCAAGCGCATGCCGTGGACCCCGGAAACCGTCCTGTTGTTCATCTTCCTGGGCTGGGTGACATTCACCACCTTCTATGCATTTTATCCAGAGCTCGCCTGGGCACAATGGGATAAAGTCCTGAAGATACAGGTCATGACACTGCTGACCGCGATGCTGATAACAAGCCGGAAACGTCTGGAAGGCCTGGTATGGGTCATCGCGCTCTCCATTGCGTTTTACGGGGTCAAAGGCGGGATCTTTACGATTCTGAAAGGCGGCATACATCACGTACAGGGTCCGGCAGGCACTTTCATTGGCGGCAACAACGAGTTGGGGCTGGCGATGATCATGACGGTTCCATTGCTTCGCTATCTGCACCTTCAGGCACAGAGTAAGTGGATGCGAATGGGGCTGGCGGCCAGCATGGTGTTGACCGGTCTGTCCGCCATCGGGACGCAGTCACGCGGCGCCTTGCTGGCTGCAGCTGCCATGGGCGGCCTGCTTTGGCTGAAAAGCCGCAACAAGGCAACCACGGCGGTCTACATCATCATGGCAGTCGTATTGATCGCTGCAGTTATGCCCCAGCAATACTGGGAGCGCATGCACACCATCAAGACCTACGAGCAGGATGCCTCGGCGATGGGCCGCATCAATGCCTGGCATACCGCTATTAACGTGGCAAAGGACCGCTTCACCGGCGGAGGGTTTGAAGCCTTTCAAGCTCCGACTTTCCGCCAGTACGCCCCAGACCCCTGGGACGTACACGACGTGCACAGCATCTATTTCGAAGTCTTGGGCGAGCATGGCTTTATCGGCTTTGGCTTGTTCGTGCTAATTGGCCTGCTGGCATGGCGGACGGGGAGCAAAGTCATCCGGGAATGCAAAAATGATCCTAAGCGAAAGTGGGCAGTTGACCTGGCTGCCATGACTCAGGTGAGTATGGTTGGCTATGCGACGGGTGGCGCGTTTCTCGGCCTTGCGTATTTTGACTACTACTACCATCTGGTCATTATTCTGGTGCTGACCTACCAGATTGCCGTCAAGAACAAATGGGGCACACTGGAAGAGGGTAAGCCTGCTGAACTCGACGCAGTTCGCACCCCTCTCAGCAAAATAAACAACCAAATCTGAACTGGCAGTTTGCATCTTTCGCACTTGCCCGTTTGTTGGGTGACGTACCGCTTAGCTGTAGAATGGGGTTTAAGGGTAACTTTCTTTCGGGTAGCAGGCAGCGAGTTCTCTTGGGAACGCGTCGCACGAGGAGACTTTGCAACTTTGACCCCGTAAACGGGAAAAAGGAGATTCGTTTGATACAGAAACGTCCAGTTGGTTTGTTAATTTTAGCTTTTGCGCTTCAACTACAGTCGTTTACTGCATACGCTTTACAGCCGTTTGCCGTTACTGAGGGCGAATTGGCCCTGATGCCTCCATATTGTCAAGCGAAGTATGGGAAAGACCGCGGAAATCAAACCATTAACGAGCAATTTCGTGGAATTTATGGAGACCAGAACTGGTTGAATCAGCATCATTACTGTGATGCACTCAAATTCATCATCAGGGCTAACAGAAGTTTTGGCAAGAAAGCTGAACTGACTTATAACCTTGAGCAGGCGCAAAAGGGAATTGAGCACCTGCTTGCTTCAGAGCAAACCCCAGACTGGGTACTGCGCCCGGAAGCCCACGTCCATTTGGGGAAGATCTATCTCCGAATGAGTAGGCTGGGCAAGGGATCCGAGGCTAAAGCAGTACAAAACTTCGAACATGCCATCTTGATTCGAGCGGATTATGAACCTGCATATAGTGCATTGAGTGACTTTTACGCTGACAAGGGGCTCAAGCAGAAAGCGTTAGATACAATCGAAGAAGGACTCAGGCACCTCCCCGACTCAAAAAGGCTTCTCCGGCGATTCAAGGATCTTGGCGGGAAAACACCACCCCCCCCTCTTGTAATTACCCAGCCAACTGCGCCGGCCGAAGCAGTTAATTTATCGACAAAGGAAGATAAATCGGAATTGGGAGAATCTCCAAGCGCATCGCCACCCAATGTTCCAGCCTCTCCGCCACCAGAGCAATCACAAACACCCCCCCCTAAAATCGGGAGTCCATCCAACCCATGGTGTCGTTTTTGCACGGATAGTGAGAAGGAATTGCCTGTTGAAAAAAAATAAAGGGGTTTCAATCTGAAGCCTTACTTGGGTTGCCTGCTTCAAGGCCACAAGAATTATCACCTTATTGTGCGAACGGCTTAGTGAAATCGATTTGTCAGTTGTAAATTTTCTTGCGAGCAATCACATGTTTTATCAATTAAAAGATAAGTACCGAAGGCTTCGATTCCAATTCGCATGCAAATTCATCCTGAAATCGAAACCCGTTGCGACGGTCCCAAGTAGTGGTGTCGCATTATTAACTCAACTCCAACATAAGGATGTTTTGCTGGCCCTGATTGCGCTCAAAACATTTTCTTCCCAGGTACCTGTTGGATCGTTTCATATCCTGAACGATGGATCGCTCACTTCGGAAGATATCGCCTTACTTGGCAAACACTTTGAAAATGTCATATTCCATAGCATGGATGCTGCCAGGAGCGATTGCTGCCCCACGGGAGGTTGCTGGGAAAGACTGCTGACGATTGCTGAACTCGTCAAGAACAATTACGTTATCCAACTTGACAGCGACACCCTGACATTGGCGAAATTGCCTGAGATTATCGATTGTATCAACGCGAATAAATCGTTTGTAATCGGCACATGGGATAACCAGAACTTTGAGCCTATGCCACAACGGCAGGAACAGGCATATAAAATCGTAGCGAATTCTGTTGCCAAACCTCATATTCAAGTTGCTGCGGAGGCCAACTTCGATAAAATAAAACGCTTCAATGAACTCCGCTATGTGCGTGGCTGCGCCGGCTTTACAGGTTTTGGCAAACAAAGTTTTGATCGCAGCTTTGTTGATGAAATATCAGGCCAAATGTTGGAGGCCCTGGGCGATAGATGGCGTGAGTGGGGAAGTGAACAGGTCATGTCCAATATCGTTGTGGCCAATACAAAAGATGTCCATATTTTGCCGCATCCAAAATATTGCGACTGCACAATGATCAATAAAGAGAAAACTGTTTTTATACACTTTATTGGTAGTTGCCGTTTTTCTGGTGGCATTTATGCACGACTTGCAAAAAAAACGGCTCTGGACTTGGGGTGACTTGTGTTTCTTTGATGAAGGATGCCTGCGAATGAAAGCGCACTGGACCCATAGTCTTCCCCCTTTTTTAAGATGGCGGGCGATTTACTGGGCGCAACATTTAAGAATCATGTGGTTGAAACACCACAATCCAGCACCTGATTTGGCCGGGGTAAAGTTACCGATCATGCACGCCCTCTCGGACAATATATGCGCTGCGATTTATGATGGATACTACGAAAAGGGCGAGTTATCCACATTCCAAAGCAAGCTTGACAAGAATGACACCGTGCTTGAAATTGGAGCCGGCATTGGTTTTCTTTCAAGCTATTGTGCGAGTCAGATAGGCTCGGAAAACGTGTTCGCATATGAAGCCAACCCTCAACTGGAACCACTCATTCGGAGTGTATATTCCGCTAATGGTGTTCAACCAACCCTTAAACTGGGTGTTCTTGGAGAACAGGCGGGTCAAACAACATTTTACGTAACGGCGGACTTTTGGGCGTCCTCGTTATCACGCCCTTCAGAACCCTGCAAGGAGTTGATTGTCCCGATACATCCACTGAATGAGGAAATACACAGAATCCATCCCACATTCCTGCTCATGGATATTGAGGGTGGAGAATACGACCTGATCAAGATCATCGATTTTCACACTATCCGAAAAATATCGGCCGAACTACATACCGATGTGCTCGGTCAAGCAAGGATCGACGAAATCAGATCCATCATGAATAGTGCCGGCTTCCGGATCGACGATAAGCTTTCCCACGTAATCCCTGGTGTGAGGGAAGTGCTGTTCCTGGAACGCTAGCGACAAGCGCCGGCTATTTTCCAGGCAACAGGAGGCGCGCCAGCAGTCTTAAATTGGGAAGACTGAACTTCCTTGACTCGCTTTGCCATAGCGCACCCAGCGCTTTTAGGCGTCTTTGCTGTAGATAATGATGCCAGGCGAGATCGAACCATCCTTGGGCTGCGGCATCCCGTAATAAAGCCATCCGATGTGGCGGACTGTGTCGAAGTCGCGCCTCGTGGAAGATCCTGTCCTTGATTTCGATTCCGGAATGCAGGTGTTCGAGTATTCGGTCACGCCTAGATGAATACCCCTGCCCCTCCTCGCGTTGCAGGTAAAGGCCATCTGTGATCAAGGCCGTCTTGGCATTGAGCGCAGCGCTTATCGCCCAATCACAATCCCATAGCAGGCAGTCCGGTCGGTATGTGCCGATGCGTTCCAGGGCTTCTCTTCTGACTACCGGTCGTTGAAAAGCCATGGGGACAGATTTTAGAAGCGCAAAAAGCAAGCTCTCGTCAAAGAAGATGACGTTATTATCAATCCTCTCGCCTCTGGCATCAGCCAAGCACTTCGACATGGCTTCATCATAGCTGCGTTGGCCCCAAGCGCTATTTTTGCCGAACCATAAGACGCCCATGAAGACAACGTCTAGTTCAGGATGGCGATCAAGAATATCGAGCGCACGCGCCAGATACTGGGGTGCATAGAGGTCATCATCATCGAGGAAGGCGAGTATCTCGCCAGTAGCATTCTTGATGCCAGAATTCTTAGCGGCCGCCCCGCCTTGGGAAGCGTTATGATGCAGCACATGGATGCGTGCATCCTTATCATCGACAGAGGCGGGAGGGCTGGAGGCATCGTCGACTATGACTGCTTCCCAGTCGGTGAATGTCTGTGCCAGTAAGCTTGTTAGCGCCTCTGCCAGTAGTACTGGCCGATTGTGCGTAGGAATGATGACAGAAATACGTGGCATGATTATTCAATTACCATAAGAAATGGTGCTAGGCACCCTGCATGTTTTTCTATCGCTTGAATCCGCCCTTGTATAACCTGAATGCCTTCTGCTTTATAGCAAACAATTGCCGTTTACATTTCCATTGAGACTGGAAAATCACTTCATATCGAGCCTAAATGACAATTATGGACATGATTCAGGGCATTTTCAGCAACTGCTTATACACATCCTCAACATGCCGGACATGCTCCGCCATGGAGAAGGTACGCAATGCGTAATCTCGCGCCGACTGGCCGATGTCCTTGCGCATATCTGTATCTCGATACAAGATCCGGATTTTTTCAGCAAGGTCGCTTGTGTTCCCAGGTTTGAATAGCAGACCCGTCCTGCCATTTTCGATAACCTCTACGGCGCCGCCATGATCCGGGGCGACGAGAGGGCGCGCCAAGGTCATGGCTTCCATCACCATGACTCCAAGGGGTTCCGGGGAAGTCGAAGCCGAAACGACAATATCCAGCCCATTATAAACTGCGGCCATATCGCTCACATGGCCGGTAAAAACCACCCTTCCCTTCAGTCCGGACTGCTCCACGATTTTTCTCAACTCCGCTTCATAGGCCCGGCATTCATCTGGAGTACCCCCTACGAGCGCAAAGACGGCATCCGGCATTTCTTGTAGCAATTGTTTTGCTGCCTCGATAATAAGCATCTGCCCTTTCCAGGGAATCAGCATTCCCACCAAGCCCACAACAAATGCATCAGCCGGGATTTGGTGTTGCCTGCGAAATGCTTGGCCATCAGCGGCCATATTGAGCTTGTGGATTTCAATGCCATCGTAGATAAAGGTGCGTTTCTCCGCCGGCACTCCCAGAAGTCCGATGCTGTCCGAAACCCATCGAGATACAGCAACGAAATAATCCGGCAGTTTAAAAAACAAGTGCATCAACTTCGAGCCCTGCTGATCGCCTCGAACATGGGCAAGCACAGGAACACCCAGTAGCTTACCTGCCAGGATTGCAGCTCGATTACATAAGGGCTCATTATTGACGTGGATCAGATCAGGCTTGAATCGGATTGTCGTCCAAACCGTTTGGACGAATGCAGGAAGAAAATTGAACAAGTCATCCAACCGGGAAAGCAGTTGATTGATTATCCATCGCAATCCAGGCAAGGCGTTTGGCCATTTCACGGCCTCCAGGCTGCGTTTCATGGAAACAACATCAAGGCGCCTGTCCGGAATATGTTTCCAAATCGCTTCGTTTGCTATTTCCCGATATTGTTGGTCGCCAAGTCCTGTGATCACCATGGGCTCGAATTTGTTCCGATCCAGATTTCTCAGCAGGTGGCGCAGGCAGATGATCGCGCCACCGTAACCGATGCCATTCTCGACATAAAGAATACGTTTTCTTAGCGGTTCAGTCATCGCTTGAATAACCGGCTTTTCCACCTGGCTGAGGTAATGTGCACAATGTGGATATGGTGAAATGAATAGTCATATGTTTCAACCAATGGTTTTCTGCTTGACCTTGCGAAGTCTCCCAAGAATACCTGGCGGAGTCAGGCTCAACCAGGCATAGATGAGTGTTCGCAGCGAAGGACTCTCCCTGAAACTCTCCATGAAAGCGTTATAAGCCCGTCTTGGAGCAGTCGACGTAAAATACCAATAGCCTAAATCCCATAGCGACTGAGCCACCAGTTTGTCTGCATTCAAACCCTCTTTGCTTAAAGCCAGAGCACCCCAGGAGCGGATGTTTTTCATGACGCGCACCAAATCAAGCAGTAGATTTTCTGTAGCCTGGGTCGCATTGCTGCCGTGCCGCCGGTAGTGTGTCAGGACTTCCGGAATACAGGCGATGGCATGTTGTGAGGCAATGCGCGCCCATAGATCGAGATCCTCCCCATAGCGTATGCTTGTATTGAAATCGCCAGCCTGGTTAAGGGCCGATTTACGCACCATGACACTACTCGTGGGGATGAAATTTACCTGCACAAGGCGGCTCAGGGCATGGGGGATTGGGCCGTTACCCAATTCGTATAAGAACCCGTAGAACCCCCGGTATTTGAATAACGAATCCAGCAGCAACCCGCCATGCTCATCAATATCCGCTCTGTCAGTAGCAACCAGCGCCACATCCGGGTTGCCTAGAAAGACCCTGACCTGATTTTCCACCTTTTGAGGAAGCCATAGATCGTCCGCATCCAGAAATGCGATGATTTCTCCCCTGGCTTCTGCAATACCTCGGTTTCTGGCGGCAGACACTCCTGCATTGGCTTGCCGTACATAAACAATGCCCTCGCCAAGTGATTGAATGACTTGGCCTGTCTCGTCAGTGGAACCGTCGTCCACGACAATGATTTCATGTACAGGGGTGGTCTGCTGCCGCACACTTTCAATCGTCTCCCGCAAAAAACGTGCTGAGTTGTATGCGGGAATAACGACGCTCACTCGCATGCCGCTATTGGAGACTTGCATTTCGTTAACTGGGTGCATCAAGCCCCCCTGGCTGCATGCGGGTGTCTTCCGCCATCCATTTCTCCAATAAAGCGCTCATTTCGGCCATCGCCTCGGGATAAATGGCTGACACGTCTTTCAGGCATGTCGGGTCATTATCCAGGTCGAATAGTCTGCGGGAAATTCCCTCATTCATAGGAAGATGAACGAGTTTCCAGCGGTCAGACCGCACCATTCGATCCTTGGCACTAACGATCAAATCCCGATAGTCGGATTTGATGGCCATTGTTCCATCTCGCTTGTCCATGATCTCCAGCAGATCAGGCAGATCCGGATAAGTGATGTGATCTTCTTCCATGCTCGGAACACGGGTCACCCATATCCCGGTTTCTGCATAAGCAGCGAGGCCCGGGTCGTCAATCTCGCCGTCAATGCATTGCTTGAGGGAAACCCCCTGCATCTCTTTTGGGATGGGCAGGCCAAGCAGATCCAGAAGCGTGGGCGCCAAATCGATGCTGCGCACCGTATGGGTGATGGCCTGGCCAATTGGTCGGCGCGGGTCGGCAATGATCAAGGGGATGCGCGAGCTATCGTCCACGATCACGCTATTGCCCTGGCCCCAGGTTTCCCGCTCGAAAAATTCCATGCCATGATCGCTGTAGATCACCACAATGGTATTGTCAGTCAGGCCACACTGGTCAAGATGATCAAGGGTACGCGCAACTTCGTTGTCAAAGTTGCTCACACAGCCATCGTACAAGTTCAGCACTTGTTCAAGATCAACAAATTCCTTGCCCTGTTTCTGGCGCCGAATCACTTCGAAAGGTTCATTCAGGCCGCTCATGACAAATTTGGAACACCCGGAATACGCCTTGGACGCATGTTGAGTGTAGTAGGGATATTCGGAGCCGAAAGGCGCATGCGTGGCAGACATGAATACATTCAGAAAAAACGGGTTCCCCTCGCTAGCGCATCTGCTGATGGCACTGCGAGTACGCCTGCCCAGTTCCGATGTCATCGGAACGCCCGCCAGATAATAGAGCTCCGGCAAAAAGCGGCGGCCAAAATCATTGTGAGTAAAGAGCGACAAGAAAAGGCGAATGTCTTTCGGGCCCTGCCGGATAAGGTACCGGATATTCCACTGATCCTGCGGCAGGTCAACCTCACCAAATCCGAACGGAAACTTGCCAAGATCCGAACCGCACCAGTCGCTCACGGCAATCGAGCTGTAACCATGTGCCTGCAGGACGTGAGGAAGCGGAGCGCGGCCCAGTTCAGCCTCATCCACGGTGGAAAAATTATCACGAATGCCGTGGCTATGGGGCCACCGGCCGCTCAGCATGGAAGCCAGGCTGGGCGCCGTGCGCGCGCAGGGGACAAAACACTGCTGCAATAGCACGCCACGCTTTGCCAATGCATCGAGCGTGGGGGTCAAGCCGCGTGGATTACCATTCACCCCCAGGCGATCGGAGCGCAAGGAATCGGCCCCGATCATTAAGATGTTTGGCCTTGCCGTAGCGGCCCCAGAGCGAACAGGGCGCGGCTCTTTTCCAGCACGCCACAGAACGGCGGGAATCAAAAAAGCCGCGGCCGCCGCAAGCAGCCCCAGGGCGTATTCCATCTGGCCTTCCAGCCCTGAACGCACGCCGCCGGCAATCGCGGAACCCGCGAACGCAAACAACAATGCATAGTAGATGCCTTCGATCCGGCCGGGGGTTAGCCTTGCCCATAACGGGTAAAAGCGGCTCATCCGGTAGTTCGAAGAAGCCTCTATGCTGCCAGGGATATACAAGAGATGACGGCAGAACTGCAAGCCCGTCGCCAGCGCAACGCCCAAGAGTCCAAAAACTGCCGCAACCCCGAGATGGATGGGAAAATAAAAGGCCGCAGCCAGGAAATAATAAAAAGCAACGCCCGCCAGCGCCATCAACAAGCACAGCAAGAAGGCCCAAAAACCCAGGCGAGACAAGGCATACAAGGAATACGGCAGGTAGTAGCGCAATATCTCCGACTTGAGCTGGGGTCCGGTACGTGAAAAATTCAGCACTGACTTGAACAACAAAACAGCCATGCACAGCGCGGCGATACCGGCTGCAACAGGCAAACCTTCCATCACCAGCGGCCTCGCCCACCAAGCTGTTAAACCGCCAAGGACGGCAGGCAAAGCGGCAACCACGCTTACGCCTCCCCTCCCCGCCTCTGGCCGAGACAGCCGTGCAGCAGCATTGGCCTCAAACAGCCCTTTTATTTCCCCGAGAGCCGCAGCCGTTCGGATCATGTAGAACCGCCGCCGGTCTGATCCTAATGACAATAGCGCGTTGATGCCATAGGTCGCGAGTTTTCGCCACACATAGGCGGGCATCTTGCCGGTGCCCGGTCCAAGGCGCACGGCCGCGAAGGTGCGCTGATATGCGAAGCGTATGAGAAAGCCCGGCCTCAGCCTTTCCGGGTCGACATAGTGGTATTGAACAATATCCGGGGTGTAATACAGGCGCACCCCTTGCGAAAGGGCCTTGAGCACATAAGCCGTATCTTCCCCCCCCCCCAAATCGTGGCCACGGGGGCCCAGGTCAGTGGAAAAATCACCCACAAGCCCAAACACCTCGCGCCTGACAAAAAGGTTACCGCCTCCCGGCGTAATCTCGCCTCCGGACACAAAATGAGCAACATCCCCCAACTCAAAATGGGGGATCGGGGGCGGATACATTTTGTATGGCCCATGATGCATCCATGAAGGCTCTGTGCCATCCCAGTCCGGCAGCAATCTGCCACAAAATATTGAGGCTTCCTGATTGCTATCAGCCAAACCACACAGATTGACGAAAAAATCTTTTGCAACTCTTTGGTCGTCGTCAATCAATGCGACCAAATCCCCCTCAATACGTCGAATAGCACTGTTGAGCGCAACAGACTTGCCGGGTATTGGCTCGGCAAACCACTCAAGCGGCAGCAGTTGATTTTCAGCTTGCTGTTCCAGATAGGAATCAAGTGACTGATGCGTTTCATCAGTGCAGGCATTGGCGGCAACCAGGATGCCGACATCCCAACCTGCTGGCCGGCTGGCCGCATTAAGGGATTGCAGCAATTTTTCCAGCAGATTCCAGCGATTGTGCGTACATACCAGAACGGAAAGGCGTTTCATTCTAAATCTACAGTCATGACGATTATCAGGCGCCTGCGGTAATGTCGGAGGTCAGAGAATAATTTGGTTCTTTTGTTACTGTTTTTCAAAAAGGCAACAGCCCATCCCTGCACAAGCGGGCAAATCCAAAAAACATATTTGCATCTGGTAAGGACAAAACCATGTGGCCGCTATATGTGTCTTGAGCAGGACATGAACTCCACCCCATAATTCTTCTACCTAAGTATGCATTTCAACGAGGCTTGACAAAGCGTTTTTTTAGGTCCCACCAGCGTAAAACAAGCTCATTGTGCAACCGGTACCCGCCCCTGAATGCCAACGGGAGCAGTTTGCAATCAGACATCACTTTGTAGCCGCAATGCTGGAGGGTGTCCCCCGCCGCACTTTCGAAGACACGTATCTGATCCTGTGTCATGAGCGACTTCCATTTATAACAATTGTCTGGCTGCAAAGCTTTCTTGAGGAGAGGCGTATTGGCGTTCGGGTCGGTGGCTTTCTGGAAACGGATAATGGAGTCAGAGTACTCTTCACCCAGGAATGCACACACTGAACGCATCATTTTCTCCGGCTCGGCCAACAGATCGCAATATCGCAACTCGAAATAAACATTATTGCCCAGCTTTCTCCCCTCTGTTTGCCCGACTTCGACATACTGCTGCCAATATTTCGCTGCAAGGTAAGTGTTATACACACCGAAATCGTGTTTCCGCGCAGCCATGGAAAGCGCGCAATCGCGGCCATCGCGAATAACATGGATGATTTGAGCATCGGGGAACCATTCCATAATCTTTGGAAGATGCAATACATAATATGGCGTCTTGTCCCCCCAGCGCACTTTACCTTCGCCACGGGCATTTTTCTCGAACAGGCCGGCGACAATTGCAGGCATGGTGCTGCGCCCCTCTTGGTGAAGCTCTTCTGCCAGGGTTTCGACATCGAATTTCATGCCATGCAAGTCGGTATCCAGAAAATCCGGGCTTTGACGGTACATGGCTTCGAGCACGGCACGGACATTTTCCAGATGCGATAGATCACCGTACTTTTCCGCATTGCGATAGAGCGGGATGAAGAAATGGGATTCTCCAGTAGGCAAGGACAGACGCGGATGAGATCGCAGCATGAATTGCAACAGCGTCGTGCCGGAACGGGGCGCACCAACAATAAAAATGGGTCCGTTATTTTGTTTGGTAAAATTCATGCTTCTCACCATCTCCTATCATTGGCATCACAGCAGCATCGGCAAAAAAATGATGATGCTATTGCCCCAGCGCAGCCACTACGCTATTTCCCTCAATTTTATGAAATGCGGCCAAGCGCCCATCCAAGAATATAGCCCACGAAATAGGCAATATTCATCTCCCTGCGCAGCGTAGCGTTGCGGCCTCCACTGCGCCACAACACAAACACATTCCGGATTGCATGCCCAAGTTGAAGGTACAGATAAAAAGGAGGAATTCTGGAATGCCCGCCTCGCGCCAGCAGGCCCGCCATCCTTCCCTCGCGATAATGCAGATCAAGAAAATATCTCCGGCTCAGTTTGCCCACCTGAATACGATGGTTTATTACTGCCGAGGGAGTCCACCAAACGCTATAACCCGCCTCCACCAGGCGGCGGTACATTTCCGTATCCTCGCCCCCCGTATTATCGCCGCCTCTGCGCCCAAGGTCCACATTAAATAGACCAGCGTCATCGAAGATGCTTTTCTTGAACCCGCAATTCCCCGTAAAAATTGGGGTATCAGAGTCGGTTAGCTGATGCTGAACAGTACCGTGATCGAGTTTCCCAAGAAACCCCAGCAGTTCATCCGATAACCACGGAGGGCGATCAGCATCCTCGAACATAACATCGATGCGCCCACCCAATGCATCTGGGTGCTCCTGTTGAATCATATGCTCGTAGGCACGGAGCCAACCTGTGTCGGGCGTCTCATCATCGTCGATAAAAATGATGTATTCACCACGTGCTTCTGTGACGGCACGGTTTCTGGCATGCGAAATGCCGAGCTTTTCCTCCCGCACCATGCGCACCTCCGGACCAGGAAAGCGCCAGGATTTATCCACCAGTATTGCAGCGGTGTCATCCGTGCTCGCATTGTCTATCACCAGGAATTCCCATGGCTGCTCGGGCTGAATCAAACCGCCCAAATCCCTTAGCGTGCGGGCAAGGCGAGGGGCATGGTTATGCGTACAAAGCGCTACCGTGTAGGCGACATCGGCTGCATTCATGGCTTGTTCACTTGCTTGACCCCAGTATTTTCTCCATGACCTGCTTCCCGTAGTAGCGCGCCATCTTGCCCCAGGACCCGTCATTAGTCCCGAACCTGACTTTCCTGAGCAGGTTGGCCGCCGTATCCGTGCCAAAGACATCCAGGCGCCTGATCCTCATCAACGATTGCCCCGGCCGGTTGAATCCGGGTTGCACGGAAAACCCCGCTTCGTAGCCTGCTTCTTGCGCTGCCTGCAATACCCGATCATTGATATGCCCATACGGGTATGCCACGTAGGGCACCGGCGCTCCCAGCATACTTTCCAGCTCGGTTCGCGAACCCTCTAATTCATTGCGCAACAGATCGTCCGGCAATGTGGAAAGATCCGCATGGGTTCGTGAATGCGAATGAAATGAAAACCCCTGGCCTCGCATAACCTCAATTTCTGCTTGCCCAAACAAAGGATATGTCTTGCCTGACGGATTCTCCTTCTTGCACCAAATATCCCGCTTCCCTAACAAGTCAGAAACCAGGAACACCGTCGCTGGCCAACCAAACTTGGCCAGAACCGGTGCCGCATGCTCATATACGCCATGGAAACCGTCATCGAACGTCAGCACAAAGCTCCCGGAGGGAAGCGCCTGCTGCCCCTGCATCCACGCCACAAATTCATCAATGCTGCACGGCCTCATGCCTGCATCCCGCAATGCATGCATGTGCGCCGAAAAGCGTTCCGGGGCCACACAGTATTTTTCCTCCCAATCGCTACTCGCAACTCCGATGCGGTGATACATGAGCACGACAACGCGCTCCGCTACGGGTGATGCCTGTTCGCTCATTCCGGCCTCACCCCCCGCTGATCTGCAAATCTGATAAGCGCCCGGTACATGCGTTCGGGTAGCAAGCTCGGAAGCATATATTTAAGATCGTGCCATCGCCAAATACCATTGAACAGCGCAGTGTAAAACAGCCTGTGCGCGGAAATCAGGTCACGTTTCCAGTAAGCCTGATAAGCGGCATCCAGCACGGCGCCATCAACCAGTTGTTTCAACTTGTTTGGGTCTATGCCTGCCACCAGGCTGGTGTTGTTACGCACAAAATCCCGCCGGACCTGCCATGCATCCAGCACCTGTTTCCACTTTGTTTTTGAAATCTGCCCCTTGTCGTGCCAGCGGTAAAAAGCCACCACCTCCGGCAACCGCACGAGTTTCTGGGTGTGCGCATAGAGCCGTATCCATAGATCGTAATCCATGGCCGAGAAACGCCGCTCTGAAAACCCTCTGACAGCATCAATGGTCTCCCGCCGTACCAGTGCTGCATGGATGGGCCAAGGACATGAACGTAAAAACTCAGCTGCCGTATCCATCTGGCTGTAATCAGGCGGGACATAGGGTTCTGTTCCGGGTGCGCCCTCTCCCACGTTTTGCCAGCCGCAATAGGCGATATCGGCTTGACTGGAATCCATTGCTGCGGATAGTTTTTCCAGCGCGACCGGCGACCAGAAATCGTCGGCGTCGAGAAACGCAACACGCCCGCCACGCGCGTGTTTTAGCCCCAGATTCCGTGCGGGAAAGGGACCCATGTGATCCTGATGCAACAGCATCAGGCGCGGCGAATATTGCGCAGCAAGTTGTTGCAGGATATTTACACTGCCATCGGTTGAGCCGTCATCCACGACAATCAGTTCGACATCTGCAAAGGACTGGCTCATGACAGAATTCACCGCTTCCTCGACAAAGCTGGCTGCGTTGTAACATGGCATGATGACGGAGATCAAATCAGGATCGAAACCTGCGCTCATTCCGCCAGTTCCTCACGGATAGCCTCCAGCCAGGCTCTGCCCCATTTCTGGTCCGGTTCGATGTGGTTGCCCTCTGCCCATTCATTCCATGCTTTGAGGAAAACGATGCGCTCGTCTGCTGGCCGCTCGGCGACACGTGAAATGGCTTCCCGCAGGTGGCCCCGGAACAATTCTGGCGTGGCATTGTGGAATACCAAACCGCGCATGCCCGTGCGGGGCGTATTGTCCCAATTGGGCAATACTAGCGGATAGTCTGGCCAGTCAACCTGGTTGCTGCGCAGCAGCATAGACAGGATTTCCTCATAATCCCAAATGGTTAGCTCATGTTTATTGCCTTGTAGAAAAAGTTTCAGTTTGGTCCATAGATATCGACGCGGGATTCGACCGTTGCGCGAAGGCAATGCCTGCATGGTGCTTGCGTCAAGCCCACGCAGACGTGGATCCCATGTTTCTGCTCGATGCGATACACCAATCAGATACAGTCCTGGCAGACCAGCCTTGATGGCACGTTCGCGCCAGAAATCCACCACTTTTTCTACGTCCGGGATATCGTCGGGTCGATAGATGACGAAAATGGGTTTTCCGTCCACTTTCAGATAGCGGGGATCAGTAAAAGCTTGCAGCAGCCAGTCGAAATGGGCCGCATGATCGTCCCAGCCCGGATAGACCTGTTCAATCAACATGGAATCGGTGCCCTGCCAGGCCGTGTTCCAGGAGTGATTTGCCCAGCACAGGCAGAAAGGAAAATCCGGCTCTTTGGATTGAAGTATTTCGTTAACCGGCCGTTCTAGAATACGCCGGCCACCAAACCAATAGTGATAATAGCAAAAACCGGCGATACCATATTCTTTGGCTAACTCGGCCTGTGCGTGCCGTGCCTCTGGCAGACGCAGGTCATAAAAACCCAGGTCGGCAGGAATGTGAGGCTGGTAGTGCCCAGGAAACAAAGGGGTTGCTTTGGCAGTATTGGTCCATTCGGTGAACCCCTTTCCCCACCACTTGTCGTTCTCAGGTGTAGGGTAAAACTGCGGCAGATGGAAGGCGATGACGCGTGCTGTCATGTTTTGAATAATCTTTTTCTCAAATAAAAACAGGCTTGGTCGCCCTCGCCACTCAGGTTAAATTCCCGCGCCCGAACCTGGAAAGCATTGATCTGCTCAGCGGTGAACATGCAATGCTCAGGGTGCGTTTCATAAGAAAGTTCATCGTACAGCGGGATGTCGTGCTTATATTGCTCGCTTCCCCAAAATTGAAACTCGTAAGAGTCATAAGCCACATCCACGATATCAAATCCGGTTTGCTCGGCAAGATGCTGCATGCTTTTCACTGTATGCAGATAAAAATGACGCGGCGCGTCAATCTGGGCCCAATGCACTCCGTAGTTATGCCAGGCGTAAGAATCAGCGACCGGGATGCGGACCAACACAACGCTCTGTGCATTGAGCAAGGTATGCAGCTTTTCTAGTACAGCCCTTGGATCGGGCATGTGTTCGAATGAATGATGCAAGGTGATGAAATCGAATTTTCCATTGACATCATATAGTGAACTTTTGCGGATACGGATGCCATTCGGATAGTTGATATCTTTTTCAATAAAGGGGTCCACCCCTGTCAAGTTGGCAAAGCCTTCATGCCGCAGAGTCCGCAAGCGATCACCGAGTCCGCATCCCACATCGAGTATGGGTGCATTTAGAGAAGTCAGTCCGGCTCGCCGTACCCATGTAATATGGCGCGGAATTTCATGTTTCATTGCGATCAGCCGGCCAATTGGGTCCCTTGATGTAGACAGCCAATATTGCGTACGCCGTCGGCGCAACCACGCCGATAGAGTGCCTTCTTGCACCTCCATTGCCATGCGTTTTTTTTGAAAGCCCCAATAGCCTTCTGGATAGTACTTGGAGAGATCATTCGGTATGGTCCGGATTTGCAGGCATCCGCAATTTGCACACTCAATATATTCGAAGGCTTCACGTAAACCGTACATCATTTCCCGCACTTCATGAAGCTTATTGCCCTGTTCATTCCCGCAAATCCTGCATGCATCCATATGGTTACGTTCACCCATTTGTCAATTGACTCCCAAAGCCCAAGATCGCCCTTCCAGTACGCCGTCCCGTTTACTGTTCCAAATTATGCCATGGGGAAGATTAAGCAAACTAAGCGGCAATGCTTCCTGCCCCGTATTGATGATCAGAAATTCAATTTGCCCTCCCCTGCTCAAATTGGCAATCCGGATTCGTGGATCTATGGGAGATGGGGTGGGCTGTTGTGCTGCAGGAGCAATAACCTCGGCACAAGCGCCTAATGTTGAAGGTGGCAATCCCAAGCCTGCATCAGTGACATCGAACATGGCCTCCGCAAGCCAGGCGCGATATTCCGCTCGGCTGTCCTGCAAACATAAATGATATAAAGCTTCAGTCCAAAAACCAAGCGCATGCTGCCCTTTGCCTTGCTTCCAAAACGCACGCATGCCACACAACTGAGTATGGCGTGCGGCCAGATCAATGATTGGACCTAAATAATCCCCGCCAAAACGGTGCCGGAATCGCACCAAATCCCAGATATTCACACTCTGATAAGCATGAGAAAACGACCCCAGCGCGAGATCACGTTCAATGAAACCATTGGGCATAACGAAGCGTGGAAGTGCAGTCTTGAAACGGTTAAGCTGAGGATAGAGATATTTCCAGGTCAGGCGCTTGATCAAGCGTACAGGCGCAGGTAACGCACGCGCTTGCTCTTCAGGCAATAGCGTAAGAGCTACAGCACGGTAGATCAGGTTATAGAGCCATTCCGCCGGGCGCGCAGTGAGCACCGCTCTGCTTGCCTTCTGCGCCGAAGCGATGAGGCCGTCATGAGCCTTCTCCCCGAGAACTTGGCGCGCCCTGTCCAGAACAATAGTTCCATCCAGGTGAGTATTGAGAACCAGCATATTGCTGGGTGATTTTCCAAGGACTCTGCTGGATACCCAACTAAAAGGGCCGAGAGATAGATCAGATTCGGATTGTTCCAAAGAATCGTGTAATAGCCAACTTCCTGAGCTGATTTGATCGGTTTGGCGAGCCAAATGCGCAACGCCCCGCCGCAGCGCTTCATTCAATGCGGGGGAGCCCTCCTCCTCAACGGCGGCGGCAAGCAGATGAAGCCCCCCACAGGATAGGCGCAAGTGTTCTTCCATTTTCTCGGTCCACTCGCCATGACGCCAGCCGCCATCAGGTTGCTGTCGAGCAATGACGGAAGCTGCGAGTTGTCGCATAAAGAGGCGATAGATACGCTTTCCACTGGTGAGGCGTAAACCCGCACTGATGAGATATAGCGCGTAAGCATCGAGTTCGTCGCAAATTTTTTTTCGTTTCGGCCATGCCCACGCGGTTTCATAAACCAAGCCATGAATAAGGTGACGGTATATATCAGCCGGTTTAGTGTAGGCTGAGTGAGAGGCGTAAGTGAAATGGCTTTGAGTCTCAATGGGAAAAAGATCATCGAGTTCACTGGCCCATGTCTCAGGATCACTTTGAAACCGCCACAACGTCAGATCTAACACCTGCCCAGCGAGTAAGGAGATACTGGTGGAAAGCAGGTTGCTATCGGCGGAGATGGCGTTGAGCTGCGCATCCTGTTCCGCCAGGATGCGCAGATGTGTATCAAGGGTACGCAATACCGGAGTTTGCGGTATCCAATATAGAGGCAAGTCCGAATCATCTGTGCGCAAGAACCATCCGCCTGCGGCACAGCACGCAATACGATAGCCGCCTGTAAGTTCAAGCCGGCAGGTTAAATTCTTTTCACTGGCAACGCGAATAAATACGCAGTCCACGCCAAACTCAGGATAGCTATCTCTAACCAGTGAGGTATTTTCGTCTAGCCAGAGGTTGTGCCTGTTAAATTCCTGTAAAGACAAGGTTTCAGCACCGCTCGTCGCGGAGAAAAGATCGCCGAGCTGGATACAGAGCGCATCCTTCATCGCGCAAGCCTCAGTGTTTTACGCCAGCGCAAAGATTCTTCGGTCAATGCAGCAATGGGCAGGAAAAGAAATCCCGTGCCATAAGTGATAGCGCCAACCGTGGCAGAAAGCAGCAGGTATGTTGCCTGCTGCTGCTCTTGAAACCCTGTGGGCAACATCATATCCAGCCCCCACAATACAGCAAGCATGAGCACATTGAGCAGCACTCCAGGCGCGATGGCATTGGTTAATTCCCGCATTGAACCCTGCACTGATTGCGAGCTTAGGTAATACATTAATGTGGTGGAAAACAAGTGGCTTGCCACCACCCCCCAAGCCACACCTGGAAGCCCTCCAAAATGCAAGCCGATCAGGGAGGCAATGGCGACAAAAGCCCAAGTGGCAGCCTGGATAAAAACCTCGCGGCCCAGTAGATTTCGTGCGGCCAATACGGCACCACATGGATGTCCAATGCAGAAAATCAATCCGCTAAGAGATACGATCGCCAAAGGCGTTGCGGCTAACAGCCATTTTTCACCGTAGACAACACTGATGAAGGGTTCTGCCAGCCACGTTAAGCCGGTATAAAAAGGCAAGGTATAGACTACCAGCAGCGAAATCATTCGGTAGAACAGATATCGAACTTGTGCCGTATCGTCTTGCACCTTGGCCATGGCCCGAAATACCGGGCTATATACCGCGCCGCTGATAGTCGCCAAGGGCAGCATGGCCAGGCTCTCTGCCTTATTGTAGAGACCCACCGAGCCAGGGCCTGCAAAGTGGCTGATGATCAGATTGCTGGTTTGCTTGCGTAAATAACTCACAAGCTCATTGGCCGATGATTTCAGGCCATAACTGCTATGTATGCGAGCAGTGTCGATGTCAAATATTATTCGGGGGCGCCTGGGGGTAACCCGGTCAAGCAGGATGATGCCCATCAAAGTGCCTGCCAAACCGGACAGGATCAAACTTAACACGCCCATCCCCGCCCAAGCCATGATGATGCTTATGCCACCGGAGAAAATTGCGGCGATAAAACCCACAAGAGCGCTGTCCTTGAAACGCATTTCTCTTTGCAACCAATTGTTGCGAGAGTTCATCATGGGCCGTAACAAGAAGCTTAAGGCTGAGATGCGGATAAGATCGACATAAAGAGGTTCGTTGAAGGCAAGCGCAATAGCTGGGCTAAAGAAAAAGAAAGCCAGGTAAATCAACACACCGATCGATAACTGCATGGTAAATACCACATTGAAATCGTGCTCATCCGCTTTCTTTGCGCGAACAAGCGCTTCCCCCATGCCACCACTCGCAATCATACCGACCACACCGGTAAATACTTGCATCGTGACAAGCATGCCGAAATCGGCGGGTACCAACAAGCGCGCCAGAACAACACCAAAGGCAAACTGAAATACCTGATTGCCCAGATTGCCGGCAATTAGCCATTTTGCACCTTTGCGGATACTTTCTCCCAGATTCATGCGTAGGGCAGTCCGCGTGCAGGCTCGTGGCGCAGGGCGCTTGGCGCTTCAGATTCGTTGCATCGACCAGCTATTTCTGTTTGATGCCAGGCGGTTGAAGATTTTTTGGTCATCACCGGCTGCCTGCTATTTCCCATTGCCATGCATGGCGCACGATCGTTTCAAGTTCGTCATAACACGGATTCCAGCTTAACTCCTTGCGCGCCAGAGTAGCATCTGCCACCAGCCTTGCCGGATCACCCTCGCGGCGTGGTGCATCATTGACCTGAATGTCTTTGTCAGTCACCTTGCAGGCAGTGTCTATCATTTCCTGCACTGAAAAGCCGTTACCATTGCCCAGGTTGAATGCCGCGCTTGAGCCGCCTTTTAGCAGCCGGTCCATGGCGAGCAGATGGGCTTCGCACAGGTCAGTGACGTGGACATAATCACGGATGCAGGTTCCATCAGGCGTGTCATAGTCGCGCCCGAAAACCTGCACACTTTCCCTGCGCCCCGAGGCGGCTTGCAAGACAAGGGGTATCAAGTGAGTTTCTGGCTCATGCCGCTCACCCAGTTGTCCATCAGGGTCGGCGCCGGCTGCATTGAAATAGCGCAAGCAGACGGATTTCAGGGCATGGGCCCGGTCATAGTCAGCCAGGATCTGCTCCACAATCCACTTGCTGCGCCCATAGGGGTTGATCGGGTTTTTGGGATGCGTCTCATCGATTGGCACCCGGATCGGCTCGCCATACACGGCAGCGCTTGAGGAAAAGATGAAGCGTTTGACGTCATGCGCCACCATTGCATTCAGCAGGTTCAACGTATTGACGACATTATTTTCATAGTATTTGGCGGGGTTCTGCACGGACTCGCCAACCTGAATGAAGGAGGCAAAGTGCATGACGCCATCAATTCTGTGTTCGCTGAACACCTTGTCGAGTAGCGTGCGGTCGGCCAGATCGCCATGAATGAACTCGCCACCCAGAACCGCGTCCCGATAGCCGGTGGAGAGGTTATCCAGCGTTGTCACCCCATATCCGCGCCCGAGCAGCATCTTGACCATGTGCGAACCAATGTAGCCCGCGCCACCTACCACCAGTATTGTCATTTCCTTTTCACCATCTGTCTTATTCGTAATATCCAGCACTCATCCAGAAGCGATAGTATGAGTGAAAGTAATCCGCCTCCGTAATGCCGGAATCTCCCAGGTTCGGCGCAATGCGGGCAGGAGCGGTTGATTTCAAATGCCCATTATCCTGCGCCACTCGAGAAAGCTTACCACGTTGTTGATGCGAATCGAATGGTCCATTTTTCCCATCAAATGCTCTTCCAGCAAGGCATTCAGTGCTTTCTTGTCAAACCACCCGTCGGTAAGCTCATCCTGGTTAAGCGCATGGCGGAACCATTCCGGATCGACCTTGCGAATGCTCTCGTCATGATGGACGTATTCACTACGATTGTGCAAGCCCAGCCATCCACCGGAAAGCAAAGCAAGGCCATGGCCAAAGTTTTGCAAGCCGGCATTTACCCGCCACGCCAGGCCCTGTGGCAGATAGTCCGCGGCAGCTTCCTGCAGGCGCGTAAACGTGATGGGCGCACGCACGACGCCGGCACGATCCGTATGCAGGAGACTGCGCTGGGTTTTGATTTCCGGAATACGCGCAAGCTGTGGCGCAAAACGCACCATCATCCTCCGGTATGCCTTTTGTCCGATGCGAAAGGCGAGCGGCACCCTGAGCCACTCATCCACAACCTGTGCGTGAGCAAAGGGCGCGCGAACATCGTATTTCAGGGACAACGAGCGCATCATATAATCGATGTAGCGCGCCTGCCTGTCACGTAGCTCGATGAGCACGGCCTTGTCGATGAATGACTCCGCTTCCGCCATTTCAATGGAACGACGCATTGTCTCGAAGGTGGCGCCTTTGACTTCCCGGTAGATTCCGGGCAGGAGAACCCGCCCCAATGCCGCGTCGCTGAACCCTATAGACTGATATCGCTTCTGCCACAGCAGTTCCAGCTGTTTCCCATAGTCGCTTACCTGATCCAGGCCATCGGGAATGTGCCCCCCCGAAAGCACATCTCCCAGAAATCCGGTCAGCAGCGTTTCCCCGGGAATTCCGAAAGGCATCAGCCGCAGTAAGGGCAGCGCTTCAATGGACACTTCGCCATCGTTCATGGCAAGACCATCCCGGAGGTTGCTGCGGAAGAAATCCGGCGGCACGGCCAAGGTCTCGTGGCTGAGCCCGGCTGCGCGGGCCACTTTACGTCCGTATCGAACGTCGTAACAGTGTGCATGGCCAAATGAACAGGCCCGGCCCCGCTCCAGAGCATGGTCCGGAAGAAAAGCAGCAATTGCACGGGAATCAAGCCCACCCGAACAGGGCAGCACAAAAGGACCCTCCCCTACGGACTGCTCCACCGCCTGGCGCAACACTTCTCCCAAGCGTCCGGCCCAGCCGTCCAGATCAAGAGAGGCATCCGGCTCGAAGCGGGGTGTCCAGTATCGCCGTTGCGTCATCCCGGCGCGGTTCACGGTTAACAAGGTCGCCGGAGGCAGTACGGAAATACCGCGCAGGAAGCTACGATCGTCCAGCAAGTGGCTAGTCGTCAGGAACTGGGCAAGTGCCAAGGGGTCAATCTCGATTTGCACCGCGGGGTGCACGGCAATCGCTTTGAGCGCGGAAGCGAACAACAGCAGGCCACCCTGCTGGAACAGGAACAGCTTTTCCAGGCCAAGCCTGTCGTTGGCAATCGCCAGGGTTTCCGTCCGCGGGTCCCACGCCAGCGCCACGTACGTGCCGTCGCAACCGGTGATCGCATCCGTTCCACGAGCCAGGAAATCCTGCAACATGTGCTCAGCCGTCCAGGCTGAGTCATGCATGCACCCGATCACCTGAAGCGCGACCCCGGTTATGGAATCTTGCACAAACATGGGGGATGCCCAATTGCTGTATTGCACGTGCATAAGCAGGTTTCGGGCAGAAAATTCATGCCCGTGCATGTTCTCCAGAGTGTAGAGACCGCCGGCCATCCGGCCGATCACCGCTGGATCGATTCCGCCCGTCCCCATCCAGATACCTGCCACACCATGGCTCATTACTGCTATCCCGTATATTTTTTGCTCACGCTCGTGTCAAACCCAGCCAGAGTTTCCAACGTGCCGCTTCGGCTTCGGTTTCCCTCATCGGCAAATAGAGGAATGATGCTGTGTAAACAAGCCCCCCTATCCCCGACATGATAAACAGATAATACGCGGAGTCAGCCTTGGCTAAATCGGCTGGCCAGAATGAATCGGCCAGAAGCAATGAGGCAAAGAGCAGGCCGTTCAGTATCAAGCCTGGCTTGAGCGCCCGAAGAAGTTCGATGTGGCTTACGCCCAAGCGGCTATTGGCGACCGATGCGGTGCGCAGGCAAGCATACACCGAACCCGCCACACTGGCCCACGCGATGCCAGAGATCCCCCAGCGATAGCCAAGCAGGCACCCGATCGCCAGTAATGCAAGGGTTTCCAGCTGAATCCGCAGCTCCTGCGTCAGCAGGTTGCGCGCTTCCAGGACTGCCCCGGCGGGGTTGGTGACGCAGCGAAACAGGACCGAAATGACAAGGATCTGCAATGGCTGCACCACACCCAGCCACTTGTCACCATACACCACCGAGATAAAAGGCTCGGCCAGCCAGGCCAGCCCTACATTGAAGGGTAGCGTGTAGACCACTACCAGGGTCATGGTTCGCAGATAGATGTACTTCGACTGGTCCAGATTGTCCTGGGTCTGTGCCAGCGCACGAAAAACCGCCTGATAGGGAGAGCTTCCGATGATACTCATGGGCATCACATTCAGGCTTGCTGCCTTGTTGTAAAGCCCGACCGCGACTGTACCCATCAGCCGTGTGGCAACCAGGTTGGGTATCTGGCTGCGAACATACTCAACGATGCTGTTAAGGGAAACCTTGAATCCGTAACTGCCAAGCCGGCTGGCAATTTCCCTGTCCATGCTGAAGCGTGGCACCCAAGCCGCCACGCGAAGCAACAAAACAGCGCTCAGCAGGCTGCCCAGCAACCCGCCTAGCACAAGGCTCCAGACACCCCAGCCATAACTGGCGAGAATAATGCTGACCATGCCGGAGATGACCGAGGTGGCAGTAGCCACAATTGCACTCGCCTTGAAGCGCATTGCGCGCTGCAGGAGCGCGCCCGGCACATTGACGAACGGGCGCAGCAGAAAGCTGATGGCCGAGACCCTGAAAAGGTCAACGTAAAGAGGTTGTCCGAACCAGTCCGCAAACCACGGCGCGGCAATGAAGAAAAAACCGTAGATCAGGAACCCGATGAGCAACTGAATTGTGAACACGACCTGGTAGTCGCGCTTTTCCACCTCCCTGGCCTGGACCAGTGCCTGACCGGTTCCGCCTCCGGCGATGAATCCGGCAAACCCGGTGAATATCTGGACCGTCACGAGCAGGCCGAAGTCCGCCGGCACCAGCAGGCGTGCCAGCGCCACCCCGAAGGCGAATTGCAGGAGCTGGCCTCCCAGATTGCCTGCGAATAGCCATTTGGTGCCGCTACGGATGGAATTGCCAAGATTCATATCAACCAAGATCACCATCCGGCTTGATGGTTTCAAGCTGAGCCGCATACTCATCTCGCACCTTGTTGACGCAGAAAGCATATAAAAAAGAATCCAGCCGGGTCCACGCCATTCGGATATGCAGCGGCTTGCCGAAGAGTCGCGCGGAGGCGTAGCTTATGTACCAGAGCAAGGGGTATTTGCGCCGGTCGTAAAAGTAACGACTGGGGTTGTTCCAGTAAACCCAGTTGTTGAGGCGTTGCACCAAAGGAAGCAGCCAGACGCCTACCCAGCCGAGCAGGCCTTGTTGGCGCAGATATCGAAAAAACTCAGTGCGCAAGGCCTTAGTCACCGGAACATTCGGTGTGGGCAGGTGCACGATGGAAGCGAGCTTGGTCTGTCCGAACATTTCACGCGGCACACCGGCTTCCTCGGCGATACGGCGGGGGATGGGACGGTCATAATAGTTGCCGAGACGCCAGGGAGTCATCTCCTGATCTTCCGTGATGCTCAGAATTGAAGTCCGGTGTCTCGATCCAATTACTGGGATAGCTGCCTGAATGAGGCCCGTTTTCAGACGCACCTCAGCAAGCCCATGCCCAGCCTGATCCCACTTCTTCAGTCCGTCGTCGAGACAATGCAGCCTCTGCTCCCCTGCGCTGTCTCGTGGATACCAGAATTCACCATATTGACCTGTCAGCAGCAGCGTGGGCGTGCTGATGTATTCCGTTATTTCATGCAGGTTGAGATCCTGGTTGTTATCTAACCCCGCCCAGTAATAAAGCTCGTGGGTCAACGGCTTTTTCTCGAAACTGCGCCGGTCAATCGATGCGCATGAAAGTCCCAAGACCTCGCAAATGGCGGTGCCATCATCGCTGGGCGCTTGCGAATCCCCCCCAAGGTAAAAACTCTGCTTGTCTTTGGACTCTGGGCTGGTGAAAACACGGTCAACCCCAAAGGGGGCGGCGAGAGCGTTGACGGCGGTGGAATCGTAGCCTCTTGATTGCGTCGAGTAAACCTGTAACGGCAGATGACGCGCTCCGTTCCTCGCGTTGGCGAACAATAGCCCGATGCGTAAGCGCAGATAGTCACGGTATTCATTGAATGAGCTAAAGTCTGGCGCATACGGCTTCTCAAGTAATACGATGCCTGATGAATCAAGGTAGACATTATGGTGCATGACTCTGCGTGCATGGCCTTTTCGGGTGGGGATTTCTGATGTGAAATCGTAAAAACCATCCAGGATGGACATGTTGATGCGGCTGTAATCCTCGCACGCGGACTGGAGTGCGTCGCCCAGCCTGGCAAGCAACAGCGGCAAAGAGTTTGAAATGACGAAGTGATTTGCATCGTCGCTGTGATAGAGGTAATCCGTCGTTGCAGTGCAACTGACGAAGGTCACTGCCTCATCCCCTAGAACCCCGCCACTCCCAAACACGGTGTCTGAGTTTTGAATCTGGCCTTCAGCAAAATCCCCCGCCCAAGCCCCCTCCACAAAAAAATGCGGGCGAGTTTCCACGAAGCGACCATGCAGCACGGTAATTTCTTCCCGGCCAGGCTGGCTGCTGGCGACCCAGGCCAGCGGCGGAAAACCTTCAATCTGGCTATAAACAAATTGCAAGGATATTCTCCTCAGTCAGGATACGCGTTTGGGCACATCGCCTTCTTCCGAAAGTCGGCGGTTCAGTTCACGCAGGAACAGGGCTGGGGGCAGGAATGCGCAAACCTGGTCGGCGGGTGTGAGATTGCCATCCAAAAGGCGGTGATAACGCCCCAAAGCGCTATCTGCATCAAGTGGTGGAGATAGGAAAATCAGTGCACTAGCCTGCGAATCGAAGAATCTCTTTTGGTTCTGAATGCCAGACTGAAAATCGAAAGACACAGCACGCCTACTAAAAAATCGCTTGAGTATTGGAATATGAGCGAGAATGCGCGCCCATCGCCAATGCAGTGCCGCACGCACAGGGCTGTCACTAAGCGGAAGACCCGTTTCATCCTCTGGAATAGTTGCTACTGCTGAGAGCATCAATCCGATCATGGATTTATAAAGTTTTTCCCCACAGAAGTAGTTATAAGGAATACGGATACAGAAATCGATAAGGTTTGTATCTAAGAAAGGAGTGATGGCTGGCAAATCATACTCGATAGATTGGACTACAGTGGCTGTATGTCTGTGTTGGCGGTGCTCAAACTCTGCCCGCATCAGTGCATAGAACGGAATTAGGTTACTGATTGGCCCCAGAGTCGTATTTACAATGCGTAAAATATGCTCTGATACTTCCTTTCTTTCGGTTACTTGTATGAGGTTGGTTGCGTGAACCATAGGACCATATTCACAGTGAATCTTAACAAAGAAATCCCGCAACTGGGCTTGTGATATCGGAGCATCCCCTGCCCTCTGTTGATAGCCAAACTTATCGCTGCCCAAAATAATATCCCCATACATTCCACTCAGTACAACACAGCCGCCAGTGTCGCCTAGCGCCGGATGCGTGTGGGAAAAACGGGGGCCCCAGTTCAGTTCTCCACTCCACTCCGCATCGAAGCGCCAGGCCGCCTGTTCCAGGTGCCGCGTCATGAAGTCCCTGGGCGTCGGGATGGTTACATGCCGGTATCCCAGCTTGCTGGCGATGGCGCGGCCATAGCGCACATCGCGGCTGCTAGCCTGGCCGAAGCTGTAAGCCAACACCTCTCCGGTAAAGCCGCTCTGGGCCAGCAGCCCAGCCATGGTGCGCGAGTCCAGCCCGCCACTGATGGGCAGCAGGATTTTCTTCACGCCCCGTAATTGCCGTTTCAAGGCGGTCAGCAGATGATCATGCAACTGAGCAGCCAATTCCGCCTCGCTGCCGGGCAGTGGCTCCAATGCCCCATAGGGATAGCTCCAGTAACGATCAATGCTCAGCCGGTCATCCGCAGCGCAGTATTCAAGATGGCGCGCATTGGGCAGGCATTTCACGTCTTTCAGGATGGTCAGATCACCCAGGTGATAACCGAAGCTCAGCATGCTGGCTAGACCCGCCGGATCGATCTCGATGCGGTCGAGAAAGGCCGCGAGCGCCTTGACCTCGCAGGCCACATGCAGTGCGCCGGTGCGTTGCAGTGCATAGTGCCGGTTGGCGCCAAAGCGGTCGCTGACGAAGTGGAGAACACGCTTGCTGCGCTCCCATACGGCAATATCGTAGCGCCCGTTGAGGTGCTTGAGGCCATCCACGCCTCGGCTTAGAAAACGGCCGAGCAAGGCGCGACAGAGCGGCTCGCCGTCATGCATCGACTCCATATCACCTTCGTAAATGTTGCCGTAACAAGCGAGCACATGGTGTTCGGTGACCAGAATACGGGGCGCTTGACACACTTCAGGGTGATAGAGGCAGGCAAGCAGAAAGCCAGGCTCGCTGTACTGCTCCAGCTCATGATCCGGGTGATGCCGTACCAGTTGCAGTCCCATCTGCCATCTGGATTCAATGGTCAGGTCAGCAGGGTCGTATACACTAAATAGAATTCCAGGCATTGCTTCTCCCCTATGATCTATGTTGGTTCACGAGTATAAACGGGTCCTAGAAAACCAATCTTTTTCTATCCCAATCCGCAACAGGAAGCCGGCAACCTGATCGTTCCTTCAAATGCGGCGCAGCCAGGCTGTCATGACTTTGGCTATTCAGTGCAGCTTGAAAAAAGTCATTTCATGTCTATCAAAAGCAATAGGCAAATTCTTTCCGGCTGAAACAGCATTCTACAAAATAGACAAGGCCCCAGCGCAACTGCGTGGGGCCAACCAAAGCCGGGAACGGCGAAGCGTTCCCAGCCCTCATGCTGTCTACCTTGATGCCTTAGTATTAGCGCTACACCTTGTTGTCACGATTGCGACGGGCCAACCCAAGTCCAATCAACCCCAGACCCAAGAGCGCCATGCTGGCAGGCTCTGGCACATGAACCTCATGGTTGACGTAGAATGGATTGTGTAATTCCTCAGCAGACCATGCAAAACCGAGCTGGTTGCCAAGTGCGTCGAAGAAGCCGGAAGAACTGACCACGTAGTTGGTGCCATCCCAATTGAAACCACCCATTACCATGTCTATTGGGTCACCGAATTCAGTTGCGCCCAACACCTTGTAGCCGAAACGATCAGAGCAGGGGTTCAGGCCATTTGGGCAGGGAACCTGTTCATTCGGAGTCTCCCATACCTGGAGCACGAATTCCAACTCACCGCTACTCCAGACAGGAATCGTCTTGGCGGCATCCGCATAATAGTCGAGGTGATAATGCACGCCGACAGTTCCAGTGAATGCTTCACTGATAACCTCGTTGTAGTGGACCAGCCAACCCATCACGGAGCCAAACTCGTTGCTCACGTCGACAGCACCACTGATCCACTCGTGACCGCTATTAGCAGGATCGGCGTTGTAACCCGTGATCGCATTCCATGGACCCACAGGAGGTGCGTGGAGGGCATCGTTGATAGCCAGGTTGCTGTTTCCCGTTTGTGCCGTACCCCAAGCTAATTGCTGATAGACCAAATCGGGAGAAACTGCAGGATAGCCATTGCCACCTGGATACTTTGCACCGGTAGGCGCGTACCCGGCTGGGGTAGGGTCCAGATATCCCATATTCTCATTGCTGTACGTGACAGGTTGTGGGAAATTCGAATCGGAACCGAATACAAAACCACCATAGGCATTATAGTAAAAAGTGGGAACGGGAGCTGCGCTGGCTGGGCCTGCCAATCCGACCGCCAATGTGCCAGCTACCAGTACGCTTAATAATATCTTTTTCATGACAATCTCCTTCCAAAGGACACACGTTAGCCATTTGGTCGAGATAACTTGCGGCCGTCTGGCTGATTACCACGCCAAGAAAGATGATTTCTTCGACTCACACAGGCAACCATAATTTGGCCTCCTCAAATAAACCATCCATCTTGCTCAATAGCCATGCAATTATCGTGCAATATTAAGATAAAACTGTATCATATTGATAATACTATTGTTCATATGACAGCGCATTCCATATCATTTGGACTGTAAAGTAATTCGACAGGGATTTGTAAAGTTGCCAATCAATTCTCTACAAATGGCTCCCTACAAATGGCTTGACGAGCCCTGAATGGCTCACTATAATGCGCAGACTTTTTGCTTCGAGCGACAAAGCGAACAGAATGAACCGGCTAGGCGTAGTAACTTCTTATCTCGGTTTTTTTTGTACAATTGTTGGTCTGGCGGTAGGTTTTTATAATCTGCCATCAGGAGATAGTGAAATAATTGTTTTTTGGTTGTCATGGGTTCCGGTTGGTTTTATTTTGTTGCTTACGGGCATAACGACCACCCAGCTGACAAAGAAGTAAAGATTAAGTCCCTATCGTCTAGAGGCCTAGGACATCGCCCTTTCACGGCGGTAACACGAGTTCGAATCTCGTTGGGGACGCCAGAACAAAAAGGCTTGGGTCAAAGACCCAAGCCTTTAATTTTTTATGGCGGGCCTCCCCGCATTGCAAGGTGGTGAATCTGGTCAGGGGCGGAAGCCAGCAGCCACAGCCATTTACTGCAAGTGCCGGGGGTCAGGCTCGCCACCCTCTTGGTTTCAGCAGCTTTCTAAACGACCTCCACCGGTGTCCCGACGGGCACCTGATCGAACAACTCCACCATATCCCGCATTCGCATTCTGATGCAGCCATGGGAAACCGGGCTGCCTATGGCTTCCTCGTGCGGCGTGCCATGAATGTAGATGTAGCGCCGCATCGTATCGACTTCACCCAGGCGGTTGAAACCGGGTTCACAGCCGGAAAGCCAGAGAATGCGGCTCAATATCCAGTCACGCCCGGGAAACTGACGCCCCAATTCATCGCTGTAGACCTCACCCGAAGGGCGCCGTCGCACAAACACGGTATTTTCCGGCAGGCCTGCGCCGATCCTGGCGCGCACCACATGCCTGCCGCGCGGGGTACAAAAACTGCCAGACACCTCTCCCACCCCGTTTTTTGCGGTAGAAACCGGGTAACGCCTGACAAGCCGGGATTCATCCAGCAACTCAAGCGTCTGCTTTTCCGTGTCGATTCTGATGTTGAGCAATTTGAATATCTAAATTCTATTGAAACGAAGCCGTCTTAAGCCGGTACTGCCTGTATAGCCAGCACACCCACTGCCTGCCACCATTGGACAAACAGACTAGATGCTATCATAGGCATTGAGTTCAGTATTCCCCCCCTCACCAAATGGCCAATGTCTCATTAATTCCCACCAGTGGTGCAAACATGAATCAGGCGCCCCGACAATCGACAAACACAGCCATGGCAAGCGCGTTGAAACCCCTGCCATCGATGGCGGCTGAGATCCCTTGCAAGCGCTGGCCCGGTTCAATGCTGTCCATGGCGCTTGCTGTCGCCTTCACAACCCTGAGCGGCCTGCCAGCCGAGGCACAGGAAACATTTGATACCAGCGGCACACCCCCTGTCATTTTGGTCGCGCCCGAGACGGTACGAGAATTATTGAATACCCATTTCGAGATGCCTGCCTTACCCCTGCCGGATGATACCGCGCGCGCCACTTTCCTGCGCCGGGCGCAGCGTGACATCGGCGAGCTGTTGGCGACCGAGGGCTATTTCACGCCGAATATCAGCTGGCGCCCTGCCGCAACTGATGAAACACCTGTGCTGGAAATCATGCCCGGCCAGCGCACGCTGGTCAGCACGGTCAGCATCGAATTTCGCGGTGCCATCACCAGCGGCACGCCCGAGCAGCAAGCCCTGATCGAGCGCTTGCGGGCGGGCTGGCGCCTGCCTGCGGGCAAACCCTTCCGCAGTCCTGACTGGGAAGAAGCCAAGTCTGCCCTGCTGGCCAGAGTTTCGCGCAGGGATTATGCCGCTGCCCGCATCGAAGAAAGCCGGGCAGAAGTGGACCCCGATAGCGCCAGCGCCAAGCTGTCTCTGGTGCTGGATTCCGGACCTGCCTTCCGCTTTGGCGAACTGGCAATCAGCGGCCTTGAACGCTATGACGAAAAGCTGGTAACACGCCATACGCCATTTCGTGCCGGCGACCCTTACCGCCAGGACAAACTGCTCGAATTTCAGGCCCGATTGCAAAGCCTGCCCCACCTCAACTCGGTCATTGTCAGCATCGAACCGGACCCCGCCCGGCACGAAGCCGTGCCGGTACAGGTCATGCTCAGAGAAGCCAAGGCGCGCCATCTTTCCTTCGGAGCCGGCTACAGCTCCAACAATGGCGCACGGGGAGAGATGACATACCGTGACTACAACCTGCTCGACCACGCCTGGAACCTTGGCAGCGGACTGCGCCTGGAGCAGAATCGCCAGAGGTTGTTCGCCACTATCGACACGCTGCCCGATGCCATCGGCTACCGCCTCTCCTGGGGCGCGCGTATCGAAAAAACAGACATTCAGGGGCTGGAAACCACAAACCAAGCGCTGAGCGTGGCACGCAGCCGCACACAGGGCCAGATCGAAACGCGGCTCGGCATCAACTGGCAGCGGGAACAACGCAAACCGGCAGATGGCGTCCAGGAAAGCATTCAGGCACTGGTGCCGGACTGGCACTGGATTCGCCGCACAGTGAACAATCCGCTCTACCCGCGTCGCGGCGACGTCACTGAAGTGCGCATCGGCGGGGCCAGCCAGAAGCTGCTATCGGACCAGGATTTCCTCCGCACCCAGCTGCGCTATCAGGTCTGGTGGCCGATAGGTGCGCGCGATACTTTGTCCTTGCGCGGTGAGGCGGGTTTCACCGCTGCCCCATCGCGCTTCGGCATTCCGCAGGAATACCTGTTCCGCGCTGGCGGCTCTCAGTCCGTCCGCGGTTACGCTCACCAGAGCCTGGGCGTGCAAGAAGGCTCTGCCATGGTGGGCGGGCGCACACTGGCCAGCGGCAGCCTCGAATACACCCATTGGTTCAGCCGCGACTGGGGCACAGCCCTGTTCCTCGATTCCGGCGGTGCGGCCGACACCTGGCGCGACTTGCGCCTGTCTACAGGCTATGGCGCCGGTGCGCGCTGGCGCAGCCCGGTCGGTCCGCTAGCGCTGGATCTGGCCTGGGGGCAAGAGACTAAAGCCTTGAGGCTGCACTTTTCACTTGCGGTGGCCTTCTGATGGCCGCTCCGACTGGCACAAACGCTTCTCCGCAACCCCCGGCAAAATCCCGGCAAGGATGGCGCTTTGCCCTATTGTTTGCCGTCATTGCCCTGTCGGCAGCCACCGGCTGGCTGCTGGCCACTTCATCGGGGCTCCAGTGGCTGGCCTCCATGGCATCGCGCAGCAGTGGCGGCGCCCTTGCCCTGCAGGGCACGAGCGGCACGCTGCTGGGGCCGATGGGCGCACAGACCCTGATCTATACCGATGGCGATATGCGTGTTACCGTTCGCGATATGCGGCTTGACTGGCGGCCTGCTGCGCTGCTGGCGCGGCGGCTGGATATCGCAACGCTGACGGCGCAAGGCGTCGAGGTGCTTTCACCCCCATCCGACGAACCACTGTCGCTACCAAAGGACTTGCGCCTGCCGCTGCCTCTTTCCCTGGGCAGGATTGAAATTGGCTCATTGCAAGTTTTCAGTCAAGCAGGCGGCACGCCGGATTTTGCTGCGACCCGGCTGACGGCAAGACTGGAAAGCAATGGCCGCCAGCACCGCCTGAGCGCGTTGCAGGCCAGCCTGAAATACGGCGAGTTGAGTGCCTCCGCCCAGATGGAGGGCACCCGCCCCTTCACCCTGCAAGCCCGTGCGGATCTTGCCGGGCACGGAGTAAAACAAGCGCGCATTGCCGCCAATGTCAGCGGCACGCTGGAAAATATCACGCTGAAGGCGCAGGGCAGCGGCGCGGGACTCAGCGGGCAAGGCGAGGCGCTGTTGCGGCCATTCACCCCTTTCCCGCTGGCCGCGCTGACGCTCTCGGTAAACGGCCTCGATCCGCGCGCCTTCTCGCCCGATGCGCCGCAAGCCAGCCTCGCGCTGCAGGCAAAGCTGCGCCAGAATGCCGCTGGCCGGCTTGAGGGCGACGTGTCAGCGAGAAACGCTTCCCCGGCGCCCCTCGACCAAGGCGGCCTGCCCCTGCACGAAATTCACAGCCGGATGACGATTTCTGCCGAAAATTTGCAGTTTGATGCGCTGAACCTGATCCTGGCCGGTGGCGGGCGCATCTCCGGACACCTTTCCTGGCAATTGAAACAGGCATCGGGCGCGGCCGATCTGGCCATCAGCCACCTCGACCCGGCAGCACTGGATACACGGCTACGCCCCGCCCGCCTCGCTGGCAAGGCCACACTCAGCGGCGATATCCAGGCCCAGCAGGGCTTGATCGCGCTTGAAGACGGGAAACTGAGTCTGGATGCCAGCCTGATGCGCAGCGGCGACACCCTGACCCTGGACAGCCTGCACCTTTCCCATGGCCAGGCAGCGCTCACCGGCCAGGGCCGGCTCGGTTTTGGCGGTGGACGGCCTTTTGCTTTCACGGGCGAACTCCAGCACTTCGATCTTTCCGCTTTCATGCAGGCGCCGCAATCGGATCTCAATGCCAGGCTCGAACTTGCCGGCGAACTGATGCCTCAAGCAAATGGCACGCTGAGTTTCACCCTTGCCAAAAGCCAGTGGGCAAGTCAGATCGTGAGTGGCGGCGGCCAGATCGCCTTCAGCGGCATGAACCGGGCCAGCGGCGAGGCCGAACTGCGGCTGGGCGACAATCGCCTCAATGCCCGGGGCAGTTATGGCACACCTGGAGAACGGCTGGAGCTGACCCTGGCCGCACCGGCACTTGCACAGTTTGGTCCCGGGTTCGGTGGCGCGCTCAACGCCCACGCCACGCTGGCAGGCAGCACGGCAAAACCGGAGATCGCTTTCGAAGTGAAGGGCAGCCAACTCATCCTGCCCGGCGAGCATCATCTGGCCAGCCTCAGTGCAGGCGGCAGCCTGCAGGGTGAAGCGGTCAATTTCAACATAGATGCCGCCGGATACCAGAGAACAGCGGAAGTTCTGTTGCAAAACCTGTCTCTTGCCATCCAGGGCAGCCGTTCACGCCATGATTTGAGCACCAGGGCGCAATTGGGCAATGAGACAGCCCTGGATTTGCATGCTTCCGGCGGACTCACTGACCCGGCAAAGGGCTGGAGCAATATGCAATGGCAGGGCATGCTTTCAAAACTCACCGCCACCGGCCAGATCCCTTTCCACCTGCTCGCGGCCGCCCCCCTCACGCTTGGACGGGAGCGTATCTCGCTTGGCAAAGCCGAATTTGCCGTGGCAGGTGGCCAGGCGCAACTCGCCAGCACGGAATGGACACCCGGAAGCTGGAATAGCCGTGGCAACTTCAATGCTATCGGGTTGCGCCATATCGGTGCCGCAAGCGAAACCCAGAACACCCTGCGCCTGGCCGGTGACTGGGATATTTCGGCTGCGCCTAATCTGGCTGGCAAACTTCAGATATGGCGCGAAAGCGGCGACTGGGTGTTACCGGGCGACCAGGCGCTTTCTTTGGGCGTGCAGGATTTTCAGTTCAGCGCCCAAGCCAGCGCCAATCGCCTGAGCGCGGAACTGAAAGCGCGCGGTACACGCCTTGGCGAGTGGCGAGCCAACATTACCCTCCCCCTGGCGCGAAGCGGTTCAGGCTGGACCGTACGACCTGAAGCGCCCATCAACGGAAAAATACACATCGGCGTGGCCGACCTCTCCTGGGTCGGACCTGCTCTCGATAACAACCTCAAGAGCAGCGGCCGTCTGTCCTTGGCGGCGGATATCGCTGGCACCTTCGGCCAACCCCATCTGCTCGGCCTGCTAAACGGCAACGATCTGGCCGTGGCCTTGCTGGATCAAGGCATTCGGCTGCAACAGGGGAAACTGACGGCGCGGCTCGATCAGAGCAGGCTGCATATCGATCAGCTCAATTTCGTCGCCCCGCATCAACCCCCGCCCCGCGACCGTTTGCTGGCAGGGCTGAAACTGGCAAAAGAGCCAGGCAACATCTCGCTATCCGGCATGATCGACCCCCTGGGCAAACGCGGCAACCTGGAACTGAGCGCCATCCGCCTGCCTCTCGCGCAGCGGTCTGACCGCTGGATTATCGCCTCCGGCCAAGGCCGTATCGGCTTCGAGCAGAACACCCTTACCCTGGGCGGAAAAATCACTGCTGACGCAGGCCTGATTTCTCAACCTGCTGCAGGCCGTCCGGAACTCTCGGACGATGTGGTGATCCTCGGGCGACAAGCGCCTGCCCGCGAGGGACCGCGCATCAGCATTGATGCCGCCCTGGACCTGGGAGAACAATTTTACCTGCGCGCTTCCGGCCTGGAATCACGCCTGGCCGGGCAGCTTCGTCTGCAATCAACATCTGGCCAGCCTCTGCGTGCCACAGGCAGCATCGCCACCTACAACGCCACTTTCAAGGCTTACGGCCAGAACCTCGTGGTGGAACGCGGCATTGTGAACTTTCAGGGGCCGCTCGACAATCCGGGTCTCAATGTGCTCGCCTTGCGCAAGAACCTGCCGGTGGAAGCCGGCGTAACGGTCACAGGCACAGTGCGCCGTCCGATAGTGCGGCTGGTAGCCACCCCCAACGTACCGGACCCTGAAAAACTCTCCTGGATTGTCCTCGGGCGCGCACCCGATGCAAGCGGCACCGACACCTCGCTCCTGCTTACGGCAGCCGGGAGCATTCTGGGCGGACAGTCGGGCGGCATCACCGGCCAGCTTGCCCAGGCGCTCGGCGTGGACGAGCTTTCCCTGAACCAGGCGCAGAATGGCGACCCCTTGACCAGCCAGATCGTCACCGTCGGCAAGCGCCTATCGGCACGGGCCTTCCTCAGTTACGAACAGGGACTGACGGCGGTGGCGGGCACCACCAAACTGACCTACAGCCTGACGCCCAGGATATCCATCGTCACCCGGGCGGGCTTTGATAATGCCATTGATGTGCTCTACACCTTCCATTTCGATTGAGGCGCCTTCTTCAGGAATCCGCCACTCGCATCTCCTGGGCCAAACTGGGGCTATGCTATGATTAAGTTGAATTCGGTATCGATCAAGGCGTGACCGCCGCGCTATCAGCCAGGCAAAAAGGAGGAAATAAATCATGCAGCTAATCCTGATCTTCGGCATTACCATTGCCATTGGCGCCGTCATGTTCGCCCTGCAAAACAACGTGCCGGTAACGGTCAACTTCGCCCTCTGGCGTTTCGACAGTTCCCTCGCCATGGTGCTGCTGCTGGCACTGGGTCTGGGCGTGATCATTGCCGCCCTGTTGTCGTCGCCAACCATGCTCAGGAAGCAATGGACCGCATCCCGCCTGCGCCGGCAGGTTGCCGGGCTGGAAGAGGATAAGGCGGCACTTGCACAACGCGTCAAGCAACTGGAACTCGAAATAGCTCGCATCAGCCCTACCCCCGTTGCAAAACCAGAAGAGCCGAAACCCTACGTCGGGCTCAAGACCCTGTTAACCGGCGGAAGCAGCGGCAAGCCCGAGGGCGAATAGCCGCAGGGCTGGATAAGGTAATCGCTCGCGAAATACGGACTGTACGTTTTTTTCATCGCTGCACGTATTGAGAAACCGCGACATATCCCATACGGCTACCCCTGTCTATCTTGAACCCGGATTATCCATTAGGACGCGAGATGATGGCGAGGCGGGTTGCGAGACAGTTTTGTTGCTTGTTCGTTGTCCATGGTTGTTCCATGGACAACGAACAAGCGGCAATAATGGCCGCAAACCGGCCGCCAGCAATCGCGTAGGCGCAAAGCGCCGCCTAATGGATAATCCGGGTTAAACACAAGCTCGCTGCAGAACTGCCGAGTTTTGCAACGAAATGGGTTAAGAGGAGGCCAGTAATCTGCCTCACTGCAAGATGTCGCAGATAAGGCATCGCCGCACCAAAGTTGTACCACAGGCACCGGAATTCGCATTAACCCGGTGCATGGCGCCATGACCACTGCCACGACATACCCGCCAACGTATTGACTACAGTGAATATTGGCCCCTGGCATGATTGTTGCGCTGCGATCGTTGAAATCGCAGCGTGCCAGGGATGCGCAGCCACAACCGGGAAACGAGCCATGACTATACGTGTAGCACTAAACCACAAGACACAGTATTTGTACGACCAGCCGGTACAACTCGGACCGCACATTTTTCGGCTGCGGCCAGCAGTGCATTCACGCACGCCGATCGAGTCCTATTCCCTGCGCATCAAGCCGGAAAAGCACTTCATCAACTGGCAGCAGGACCCGTTCGGCAATTATCAGGCACGCGTGGTGTTTCCGGAAAAGACGCGGGAGCTTTCGATCGAGGTGGACCTGGTTGCCGACATGACGGTGCTCAATCCGTTCGATTTCTTCGTCGAGGAATACGCAGAGAAATATCCCTTTGCCTACGATGACCAACTGCGCAAGGAATTGGGACCCTATCTGGAGATCAACGAGCGCGGCCCCTTGCTGGAGGAATTTCTTCGGAAAATCGACCGCACTCCAACGCCGATCGTGGACTTTCTGGTGGGACTGAATCAGCGGGTATATCAGCACATCAGCTACACCGTCCGCCTCGAAGTAGGTGTACAGACCTGCGAGGAGACCTTGTCCAGGGCACTCGGTTCATGCCGCGATTCGGGCTGGCTGCTGGTGCAGATACTGCGCCACCTGGGCATGGCTACCCGCTTCGTTTCAGGCTATCTGGTGCAGTTGACGGCAGACGTCAAATCACTGGATGGACCTTCCGGACCCGAGCAGGATTTCACCGACCTGCATGCCTGGGCAGAGGTCTACGTGCCCGGGGCGGGCTGGATTGGCCTCGACCCAACCTCCGGGCTGTTTGCCGGGGAGGGACACATTCCCCTGGCGTGCACAGCCGATCCGCTTAGTGCGGCGCCGGTCACGGGCGGTTTCGCCGGCGAAAGCCAGACCGAGTTCCGCTTCAACAACAGCGTGCAGCGCATCCACGAGGATCCGCGCGTCACCAAGCCCTACAGCGAGGAACAGTGGGCGGACATCGAGGCGCTCGGACACCAGATTGACGCGGAACTGGAACAGGGCGACGTGCGCCTGACCATGGGCGGCGAACCGACCTTCGTTTCCATCGACGACATGGAATCCCCCCAATGGAACACCGCCGCGGACGGTCCGGAAAAACGCAAGCTCGCCGTGGAACTGATGGGGCGCCTTCGGGACGCCTTTGGTCCCGGCGGCATGCTCTATTACGGCCAGGGCAAATGGTATCCGGGCGAGCCGCTGCCGCGCTGGCAACTGGCCTGTTTCTGGCGCAAGGACGGCATCCCGGTATGGCGCAATCCGGAATTGCTGGCAGACGTGAACCAGGACTATGGCTATAGCCGGGAGCATGCGGCCAAATTCTTGCAGCACCTGGCGCAGCAACTGGGCGTGACGGCTGCCACCATCAAAGCGGGTTACGAAGATCCCCTCTACTATCTGCTGCAGGAAGGCCTGGTACCTGCCAACCTCGATCCACTCAAGGCCAATCTGAAAGACCCGCTGGAGCGCAAGCGCCTGGCCAGACTGCTGGCTGACGATCTGGGCGCGCCGGTGGGATATACCCTGCCGCTGCATTGGGATCGCAGAAAAAATGCCTGGGCGAGCAGCCCATGGGAGTTTCGACGCGGTGAGATGTTCCTGGTGCCGGGCGACTCCGCCATGGGCTTGCGCCTGCCGCTGGGCTCGCTGCCCTGGGTGGAGTTGAAGGATCGGGACGAAGAACGCGAACGCAGCCTGTTCGAGGAAGTCGGCCCTCTTGGTGATGTGGCAGGAGAGGTGGCACGCCGCTACAGCAAACGGGTGGAGGAAGCCGACCCTCACCCCGAAGTGCGCGATCAGGATGCCGCTGACGCCAGCGACACACCGAAGGAACCCGAGTGGATTCCCCATACTGCCCTGTGCGTGGAGACCCGTGAAGGGCGCATGCACGTGTTCCTGCCGCCCACCACCGGGCTGGAACACTATCTCGACCTGGTATCGTCCGTCGAGGCGACAGCCACGGCACTTTCCATGCCGGTGGTGCTGGAAGGCTACCAGCCGCCGCGCGACCTGCGTCTGGTGCGCCTGCCGGTCACCCCCGACCCGGGCGTGATCGAGGTCAACATCCATCCGGCGGCGAGCTGGGATGAGCTGGTGCGCAACACCACCACGCTCTACGAACAGGCACACCTGACCCGGCTGGGCACCGAAAAATTCATGCTCGACGGGCGGCACAGCGGCACGGGCGGCGGCAACCATGTCACCCTTGGTGGCGCATCACCTGCCGACAGCCCGGTGCTGCGCCGCCCCGACTTGCTGCGCAGCCTGGTGACCTACTGGCAGCATCATCCTGCGCTCTCCTACCTGTTTTCCGGCCTGTTCATCGGCCCCACCAGCCAGGCCCCGCGCGTCGACGAAGCGCGCCACGAAAACCTCTACGAACTGGATATCGCCTTCCAGCAAATGCCCGAGGGCGAGGTGCCCGAGCCCTGGCTGGTGGACCGCCTGCTGCGCCATTTGCTCATCGATGTCACCGGCAACACCCACCGCACCGAGTTCTGCATCGACAAGCTCTACTCTCCGGACAGTGACACCGGCCGCCTCGGGCTGGTCGAATTGCGCGCCTTCGAGATGCCGCCCCATGCCCGCATGAGCCTGGTACAGATGCTACTGCTGCGTTCCCTGGTCGCGTGGTTCTGGAAGACGCCCTACCAGCATGAGCTGGTGCGTTGGGGCACCTCGCTGCACGATCGCTTCATGCTGCCCCACTACGTGCGATCCGACCTGCAGGACGTGGTGCGCGACCTGCAGCGCGCCGGCTACCCGCTGCAACTGGAGTGGTTCGAACCGTTCATGGAATTCCGCTTCCCTCATTACGGCACCGTCACGGTGCAGGATATCCAGCTAGAAGTACGCATGGCGATCGAGCCGTGGCATGTACTGGGTGAAGAGGTCAGCAGCACCGGCATGGCGCGTTATGTCGACTCTTCTGTGGAGCGGGTGCAGGTCAAGGTCAGCGGAGTGAGCGGCTCACGCTATATCGTCACCTGCAATGGCCGCCGCGTGCCCCTGCGCAGTACCGGCACCCAGGGCGAGATGGTGGCCGGCGTGCGCTACCGGGCCTGGGCGCCGCCCTCCGCCCTGCACCCGACCATCGGCGTGCAGGCGCCGCTGGTGTTCGATATCATCGATAGCTGGAATGGACGGTCCATCGGTGGCTGCACCTACCATGTCACCCATCCGGGTGGCCGCAATTACGACGTGTTTCCGGTCAATGCCTACGAAGCCGAAGCACGGCGCGTCAGCCGATTCTGGAATCATGGCCATACGCCGGGTGATAAACCGGATTCGGACAAGGCGCGGGAACTACCCCGCGAAGAGATAAACAAGGAGTATCCGCACACCCTTGATCTCAGGTGGCAAGCACGCAAATGATTCGTCACACCGATCACGAAGACTTACGCCAGCGAGGCTGGCGAGCACGCAAGTCAACTCGCCGGCCTGAATAATCAGAAAACTTCGATCTGCCAAGGCAGATCCACCGCACAATTTGGAGAATGAAATGAACGATAAGTTAAGGAAAAAGATTATTCCGTCAGCAGCCAAGCCTGACATGCCTGCTCCCGAGAACACCATTGACATCATCCGGAACGCAGAGGTCATCGCCACTTCAGAATCCGAAAACTTCCCTCTGGACAATATCGTTGACGGCAGCACCGGGCCGGGCAGCTCGCAATGGGTGGCGGGCTCTGCTGGAGCGCAAACCCTGATTTTCAAATTCGATGCGCCCCAGGATATCACTGCCATCATTTACGAAATCGAGGAGCGAGAAATCGCGCGTACGCAGGAAATCTGTTTTGAGGTTTCCACCGATTCCGGCGCCCACTTCCGGGAAATTTTGCGGCACGAATACAATTTCAGCCCGGACGGAAGCACGTTTCAAAGAGAAGAACTGAAACTGGATCTTCATCAAGTCACGGACCTGAAAATGACCATCAAGGCTGACAAGGGAAACCTTGACTGCCGGGCGAAACTGAACCATATCGCATTCCAGGCGTAAGGATTGACGAGAGCAGTCGGCCTTATCGAATCGCGACACAAGACAAGGGTGTGAGATGACCAAGCAATCGATAGTCGTTCGGCCAGGAAAACCTTATCCCCAAGGCGCAACCTGGGACGGGCAAGGCGTGAACTTCGCCCTGTTTTCAGAGCATGCGGAGAAAGTGGAGCTATGCCTGTTCGATGCGAGCGGCCGGCGCGAAACGGATCGCATCGAGATGCGGGAACAGACCGACCTGGTGTGGCACTGCTATCTGCCGGAAGCGAAGCCGGGGCTTTTGTATGGCTACCGGGTTTACGGCCCCTACCTGCCGCAGCAGGGACACCGCTTCAATCCCAACAAGCTGCTGCTGGACCCTCACGCCAAGGCGGCGGTGGGCAAGCTGCGCTGGAGCGAGGCCCACTTCGGCTACAAAATCGGGGCCAAGCAGGAAGACCTGTCATTCGACTGGCGCGACAACGCGCTGGCCATGCCGAAATGCCAGGTGATCGATCCGGCCTTCGACTGGGAGGACGACCGGCCTCCGGATACGGACTGGAACGACACCATTATTTACGAATTGCACGTCAAGGGCTTCACCGCGCTTCACCCCGGCATCCCAGAGTCTTTGCGCGGAACCTACTCAGGGCTGGCAAGCGCTCCGGCCATTGAACATCTCAAACGCCTGGGCGTAACCGCCGTGGAACTGATGCCGGTGCATTGTTTCGTGGACGATCACCATCTGCTGCAGAAAGGGCTGCGCAACTACTGGGGTTACAACACCCTTGGGTTTTTTGTGCCGGACCGGCGCTACGCCGCGACCAATGACGCGGTCAAGGAATTTAAAACCATGGTCAAGACCTTGCACCGGGCTGGCCTGGAAGTCATTCTTGATGTGGTCTACAACCATACTGCGGAAGGCAATCATCTTGGCCCGACGCTGAGCCTGCGCGGGATCGACAATGCCGCCTATTACCGCCTGACGCAGGACAATCTGCGCTTCTGCATGGATTACACCGGCTGCGGCAACACCCTCAACATGATGCAACCGCGCGTGCTGCAATTGATCATGGACAGTCTGCGCTACTGGGTGCAGGAAATGCACGTGGACGGCTTCCGTTTCGATCTGGCAGCAGCGCTGGCGCGGGAACTGCACGATGTGGACCGGCTCGGGGCTTTTTTCGACATCATCCACCAGGACCCGGTGCTATCTCGTGTGAAGCTGATCGCAGAACCCTGGGATCTTGGGGAAGGCGGCTATCAGGTAGGCAATTTCCCGGTCGGATGGACCGAATGGAATGCCAAGTACCGCGATGCCGTGCGCGCCTACTGGAAAGGCGAAGGGGGACTGATCGGCGATCTTGCCTATCGTCTCACCGGTTCAAGCGACCTGTACGCCCACAATGGCCGCAGGCCTTACGCCAGCATCAATTTCGTCACCGCCCATGACGGCTTCACCCTGCACGATCTGGTCAGCTACGAGCAGAAGCACAACCAGGCCAATGGCGAGAAAAACCAGGATGGGCACGACCACAACTTATCCTGGAACTGCGGCATCGAGGGGCCGACCGAAAAACCGGACATCCTCGCCCTGCGCGCCCGGCAAAAGCGCAATTTCATGGCCACGCTGTTTCTTTCCCAGGGTGTGCCCATGCTGCTGTCCGGCGATGAAATGGGGCGCAGCCAGCAGGGCAACAACAATGCCTATTGCCAGGACAACGAAATCAACTGGCTCGATTGGAACCTGAACCAGGAGGATAAAGAACTGCTTGCGTTCGTCCGGCACATGATCCATTTGCGCAAAGAACACCCGGTTTTCCACCGGCGCAGCTTTTTCCAGGAACAGCGGCTACGCGGAAAAAACAAGAACATCATGTGGTTTAACCCGGACGGCCTGGAGATGGGCGACGCCGAGTGGAATCAGGGGTTCGCCCGCTGCCTCGGCATGTATCTCGCTGGAGACACCATCGGCGAGGTTGACAGGCGGGGCAGCCCGGTTGGAGACGATGATTTCATTCTCATGCTGAATGCCTCTTCCGACGAGATCCCCTTTACACTGCCGAGCTTCCGTCCGCACGGGCGCTGGCTGCTTGCCGTGGACACGAGTATTCCGCCAGAAATTTCGATCAACAGGCGATATGCTCGCGGTAGCGCCTATCCGCTTCAAGGCCGATCCCTGGTTCTGCTGCGCCAGCCGAGGATGGAAGATTAGCCGGAGCAGGCCCCCATAAGAATCTGGGCGAAAAGGAGGAAGTGCCCAGTGCTGTCAAATGCGCTGGCGAGGCACTTTACAAGGGCAAAAATAGGGATGCGACCGCTTGGTGCATGACACCCAATCGTCCGTCAGTGCCCTTGCAGCAATTCTGATAGTCAGCTACCAAGATTACGCACGTCCACCGAGACCTTCAGTTCATGCTCGCCTCCACCAAAGATCACGCCCTTGAGCGGGTTGACATCGCCATAGTCACGCCCCCAGCCGACAATGATGTGCTGATCGACCGGGATCTGGTTGTTGGTCGGGTCGAAATCCATCCAGCCCAATTCCGGCACATAGACCGAGAACCAGGCATGGGATGCATCGCTGCCGACCAGCTTTTCCTTGCCGGGCGGGGGCAGCGTCTCGATATAGCCGCTGACATAGCGCGCGGCGAGACCCTGTGATCTCAGGCAGCCAATGGCAAGATGGGCGAAGTCCTGGCATACGCCGCGCCGGTGCGCGAGCACTGTCGACAACGGCGTGGCAAGGGTGGTGAAATCGGGGTCATAAGTGAAATCGGTATGGATGCGTTCCATCAGATTGTGCACGGCTTCCAGCAAGGGGCGGCCAGGCGGGAAAGATAGCTGTGCATACGCGGCCAATTCTGCATTGGCTGACACGAAGGGCGAATCCAGAGCGTATTGCAGTGCCTCAAGCGTGAGCGGGTCGCGCTGCTGGCGCAGCAACAGGCGCACGCTTTCCCAATCCGTCCCTTGGGAAAGATTCAATTGCCCTGCCTGGGATACAACCTGCACCTCGCTGGTCGACGTCACGACAAAGCGCTGGTGGGGTTCACGGAGGGAAAAATAGGCGACGCGGTTGCCAAAAAAATCCTCATGCTCCCTGTAGTCTGCCGGCAACGGCTCTATCACCAGGCCTGTTGCGTGGCAAAACTGATTGGCGATAAAGCGCGGCAACAAGCGGGCTTCGTTGTAGGAGAGCCCGACGGGCTCGCTGTAGTCGTACTCGGTTTTGTGGATGACCCGATAGTGCATGGCGTTATGTTGCCCTCAACGGCGCAAGCGGCTGGGGAGCGCTTTCATGGCGGAAATAGGCTGCGGTCACGGCATTGGACAAAGCCACCAGCAGGTAATTGAGGCGCGCAAGCAACTGGTCCAGGTTTTGCCGCGTGCCGCTCTCGGCAACCGCCGTCAGTTCTTCCATTCCGGCCAGGCGTAACGCGGACGACGCCTCCAGCGCCAGCCGTTGCTCCAGGCTCAGCCGTCCGATCGTTTTGTCGCGCGGCAGTTTGCTTACGTGCTCCTGCAAGCGCGCGGTCTGGTATGCCAGCGAGCGCGGGTTGTTCTCGTCCAGCAGCAGCAATTCAAGAAATGCAGAAAGCTCCATATTGTTGCGATAGTGCTGGCGGTAGCAGATCAGATTGTCGCTGGTATCCAGCAGGGCCTCGATGAGCAGGGTTTCCACGGCTTCCGTGCGTTGCTGGGGCAAGGTGGTACGCAGCAGGGAGAGCAGCGATGTGCCTCGTTCCAGACGTCGCCCGATATCCAGAAACAGCCAGCCGTTGCCGCGCGTCATATTCTCCATCGCCATGCCGCTGAAAGCGGCAAGCGAAGTGATCAACTGGTCCATGAGATCCTGCACCTGCCACAGGTTCGGCTGAACATAGCGTTTGGTACCGAGCAGGTGCTCTTCCAGATCCTCCATGACGCGCCAGGTATCCGACGACCACAGGTCGCGCACAGCGTAGCCGGTTTGCACCAGACAGCGCAGCGTATTGGCCAGGCTACCGATACGTGTCTCGTCCAGAGCCACTGACAATAATTCAGCTTCCGGCTCCCGCAGCAGTGCCTGCGCATCTTCTGCCAGGAAACCGGGCAGGGTGCCGGTCAGTTGCGTCACGGCACGCAGCAGGCAATGCAGGCTCTCGGTATATTCGTTCGCGCTGTGATCGGGATCGCCATAAAGCTTCTTGATCGCGGAGCGCAGCAGCCGGATGGTGCTTTCTGCACGCTCGGCGTAGCGTCCGACCCAGAACAGGTTGTCCGCCGCGCGGCTCGGCAGCGCGCCGCTCAGACTGGCGGCCACTTGTTCCGGGGTCGGTCTGGTCACCAGTTCGATCGGCTTCTCCGGCTCCGAGGCCAGCACCCAGGTATCCTTGCTGATGCTGCCGGCCTGGTTGGAAACCAGCATGTCGTCCTTGTGCGGTGCGCTGCGGGTCAGCCCGCCAGGCATCACCACGTAGCCGTCGGCGCGCGCCACCAGGAAACTGCGCAGTACAGCATGGCGCGGTTCCAGCCCGCCAGAGACCAGGGACGGGACAGTGGAAAACCCCTCCTGCTCCTGCCCCACATAAAACGCCGGTCGCAACCGGATGCGGTCACGCCAGTCGGCCAGTTCTTGCCGGCTGAGAAGGTGGCCGAACACCGGACTCAAACCGGGGCCGCGATCGGTCGGTTTGATCACGAGTTTGTCGAGGTTGGCCAGTACATAGTCGAGTTCCTTCGGCTGGCCGCACCACCAGGTGGCGGCAGTCGGCAAGCGCAGGGGGCGTCCCAGAAAATGCTCGGCGATGCCTGGCAAGAATGCCAGCAGGCCAGGGTTTTCAAGTACGCTGCTGCCGAGCGGGTTGGCGATGGCAACGTTGCCGCGCCGTGCCACTTCAACCAGCCCCGGCACGCCAAGGCGCGAATCTTCGCGCAGTTCCAGGGGGTCGCAGAAATCGTCATCGACGCGCCGCAGAATCACGTCGACACGCTCCAGCCCGTTCAGCGATTTCAGCCACAGGTAGCCATCGCGCACGGTCAGGTCGTCTCCCTGTACCAGCGGGTAGCCGAGATAGGACGCCAGATAGGCGTGCTCGAAAAAGGTTTCGTTAAGCGGGCCGGGAGTGAGCACGACGACGCGGGGATTTTCCACCGTAGCAGGCGCGATAGCATTCAGGCCCGAACGCAGCGACTGGAAAAACAGCGCCAGGCGATGGACATGGGAATCGCGGAACAGGCTGGGCAACACGCGCGTCATGGCGACCCGGTTTTCCAGCGCATATCCGGCACCGGACGGCGCCTGGGTGCGGTCGCTCAGCACCCACATGCGCTCGTCTGGCCCACGCGCCAGATCCGCTGCGTAGACCACCAGCTGATGCTTGCCGGAAAGCGCGATCTGATCGCAAGCGCGCAGGAATCCGCCATGGTTGTACAACAGTTCGAGGGGCAGAAGCCCTTTGCGGACCAATTCGCGCGGACCGTAGATGTCAGCGAGAATCAGGTTCAGCAGTTCGGCCCGTTCCTGCAAACCGGACTCGACCCCCCCCCATTCCTCGCTGGAAACCAGCAGCGGTACAGGATCGAGCTGCCATGGCCGGCTCTGTCCTGCCGGGTCGCCATATACGTTGTAAGTGACGCCGTTTTCCCGCAGCAGCTTGGCCGCCTCGGTGCCGCGCCGCTCGAGTTCAGGCATGCCCAGCGTACGCAGAGCACGGATGGCATACTCCCAATGAGGCCTTATCTGCCCATCGCCATTGAGCATTTCATCGTAGCTGCCCGGTGGGACCGGGTACCACTGATCCGGCCCATTCTGTTTGATTTCTGAAAGTACGGTCGTCATACGAACCTGCAATTGAGTCTGACCAATCCAGACAAGAGGTCTTCATTCTATTCCCCTTTGTGACCCCGTCGCCACCCCGCTGAGCATCCATTCGATCCTCACCTGTTTGCTCGCCGAAAGTAGACGCAGGATGCATAAAATAGTAGGATGAAACTGACTTTCCAATCAATTGACTTCTTAACCTGTTGATTTGTTTAGCAACCGGTTGCCGTCGCCCCGCTCCATTCGGGCAGTTATAACTACGACAAGAATCTCTATGACCATCAGCTGGAAAAACTACCAGACTCAAGGATTTTACGACGAACTCGTAAAAGGCGGTGCTCGCGCGCGGCCTGCGGCAGCCGCGCTGTGCAAGTACCTGGGTTCCCTGAAGGATGCGGATATCGAGGAACGGAAATCTGCGGCGGAACTTGCCATCCACACCATGGGCGTTACCTTTACCGTCTATAGCGAAGAAGGCGGATCGATCGATCGGGCCTGGCCATTCGACATCATCCCGCGGGTGATTGCCAAGTCCGAATGGGAGCGCATTGAAGCGGGACTCAAGCAGCGCGTGACGGCGCTTAACATGTTCATCGATGACCTTTATCACGAACAGCGTATCGTTAAAGATAAAATTTTCCCGCGTGAAGTTCTGGAAGGCTCCAAGAATTTTCGCCCGGAATGCGTCGGCATTAATCCACCCCTCAATATCTGGGCGCACATCTGCGGCTCCGACCTGGTGCGCGACAAGGACGGCACTGTCTACGTGCTGGAAGACAATCTGCGCGTACCGTCGGGCGTGTCCTACATGCTCGAAAACCGCCTGGTGATGAAACGCGTTTTTCCGGAGCTGTTCGAGAATCAGAGCATCCTCCCGGTGGATAATTACCCTTCGCAACTTTTCGACATGCTGACCTCGCTGTCGCCGCGCAAATTTGAGAATCCCGAGGTGGTGGTGCTGACACCCGGCATTTATAACTCTGCCTATTTTGAGCACGCCTACCTGGCACAGCAGATGGGAGCCGAGTTGGTACAGGGCAGCGATCTGGTGGTGGGAGAAGACGATTTCGTTTACATGAAAACCATCAATGGCTTGCAGCAGGTCGACGTAATCTACCGGCGTATTGATGATGAATTCATTGATCCTGAGGCGTTCCGGCCAGACTCCTGCCTCGGTGTACCAGGCTTGATGCGAGCTTGGAGGGCAGGCAAGGTAGCGCTCGCCAATGCGCCCGGAGCCGGTGTCGCTGATGACAAGGTGGTGTACGCCTTCGTGCCAAAAATGATTCGTTACTATCTGGACCAGGACCCCATTATCGAAAACGTGCCGACTTACCTATGCATGCACAAGGACGAGCGCGACTACGTCATCGCCAATCTGGACAAACTGGTGGTCAAGCCCGCCAATGAGTCAGGTGGCTACGGCATGCTGGTTGGCCCGCATGCCAGCCAGAAAGAGCGAGACAAGTTCGCCCGCCTGATTAAAAACAATGCGCGCAACTACATCGCGCAACCGACATTAAGCCTCTCCACCACGCCGACCCTGGTGGACCTGCACGTAGAGCCGCGCCACGTGGATCTGCGGCCGTTCATCCTGTCCGGCGAGCAAATCACCACCACCGCTGGCGGCTTGACACGCGTGGCGCTGCGCAAGGGTTCGCTGGTGGTCAACTCATCCCAGGGTGGCGGCAGCAAGGACACCTGGATCGTCGACACCGGGGAGGCATAGACCATGTTATCGCGAGTCGCAGAATCGATTTATTGGCTGGCGCGTTATATCGAGCGCGCAGAGAACACTGCACGGATCGTTATGGTCAATGCCAACCTGGTCCTGGATACCCCAAAAGGGATGTCACCCGGATGGCGCCCCCTGATCACGCTTACCGGCAGCGAAGATCTTTTTGACAAGATTTATCCAGACAGCAGTGAGCGCAACGTCGTAAAATTTCTCACCGGCGACACGAAAAATCCGGGATCGATATTATCCTCGCTATGGTTCGCGCGCGAGAATGCCCGTATCGTACGTGACGTGGTGCCGCGCGAAACCTGGGAATACATTAACGACCTGCATATTTTTTCAAAAGAGAATTTGCAAAGCGGCCTGTCGCAACGCGGGCGCTACGACTATCTCAAGCGCATTATTGCCGGCGCACAGCAGATTACCGGCATGCTGTCCGGCACCATGAGCCACAATGCAGCCTACGATTTCCTGCGCATCGGTCGCAACCTCGAACGCGCCGAGATGACCATTCGTATCATCGATGTCCGCACCGCCAGCCTCCTCTCGAATCAGTCCGAGTTGAAGCCATTCGAGAACATTCAATGGATGAGCGTGCTGAAATCGCTCTCTGCTTACCAGATGTACCGCCGAGACATGCAGACACGAGTATTGCGCCTGCCCGTACTCAAATTTCTCCTGCGGACCCGCGATTTCCCGCGCGCCTTTTATCATTGCCTGTGCGAGGTTGAAACCTCCTTGAATCACCTGCCACGCAACGACAAGGCACTGGCGATCCTCGCGGCCGCCAAGGAAAAAGTGCTGAAGGCTGATCTGGCACAACTCGAGCAACAAGCGCTGCACATCTTTATCGATGAGTTGGAACTGTCCATGGCGGACCTTACGGCGCAACTCAATGCATGCTATTTCGTGGTGGACCCTTCCCCCCTCAAGCTTGCCAGTTAAGCCTGGCAGCACTACCCGATGCGACTCACGGAGATAGCGGATGGAAATTTTCTCGCAGTGGCGTGACGCGCTTGCCGGTGTTCTCGACCAGACCGTAGAGCGCCTCGCACTTTACCTGCCAAATGTGCTTGGCGCCTTCCTGTTGCTGTTTGTCGGCTGGATCGTGGCGCACGTTTTACGGGCAACCGCAGTGCGCCTGACGCTGCTTGGCGAACGCGCGCTGGCGCGCCTTCCCGTTGGCCGCGGCACATTGCCGACACGCCTGCCCAGTGCTTCGGCGAAAATTCTTGGCAGCGTGGTTTTCTGGATAGTCGTGCTGTTCTTCCTCACAGCCGCGACACAGGTGTTGGGTCTGCTCACCTTTACCAACTGGCTCGCACGCGTTGTCGACTACCTGCCGACAGTTTTTGCTGGCGCCCTCATTATTATTGCAGGATTTCTGGTCAGCCGGATCGCGCGCGAACTGGTACAGGCTGCCGCCGCCAGCGCTGGTGAACGCCAGCGCGAATTGATCGGTCGCGTGACACAGGCGGCGATCCTGGTTACCGCCATTCTCGTCGGCGCTGAGCAGATAGGCATCAAGGTCACTTTCCTCGTCATCCTCGCGGCGGCAGCCGGTATCGCCCTGGTTGGTGCAGTTGCGCTCGCGCTCAGCCTCGGCGCCCGCGAATATGTCGCCAACCTGATCGGCAGCCACTACCTGCGTCAGCGTTACAGCGTCGGACAGCATGTTCGCGTTGCGGGTTACGAAGGCCGAATTCTGGAACTGACCGATACGGCAGTCGTGCTCGAAACAGTCGAGGGCCGAGCGAGCCTGCCGGCGAAGGTTTTCAACGAGCAGCCTATTGTTCTGGTGGTAAGCGAGACGGCCGATGGCTAGCAGCGAAGAACTCACCTATGCTTTTCTGGAAGCGCATCCGGTGGATGCGGCACGGGTGCTGGAGCGGCTTCTGCCCGCCTCGTCCGCGGCCCTGCTGCAATCGGCGCCACTGCGGCTTGCTGCACCGGTGCTGCGCCAGATGTTGCCGCTTGCAGGCGCACGCTGTCTGGAACAACTGGACGACAGTAAAACAGCCGGGCTGCTGCGCGGCGTAGGCGCGCAGGCTGGGGTTGCGCTGCTACGCCACTTCAGCGTCGAGCACAGGACGCGCTCACTGGCACTATTGCCGACCACGCTGGCCATCGCCTACGAACTTCTGCTGGCTTATCCTGAGGGCACCGTCGGCGCTTCAATGGATTCGCGCACCCTGGCCTTGCCCGCCGGCATGACCAGCGGCGAATCACTCGAACGCGTGCGCCACGCTGAAGATGCGCCTGTCACCGACCCATATGTCATTGATCACAACCAGCGTCTGATCGGCTACGTCGAACTCGCCGATTTGCTGCGAGCGAACGCCTCGACACCGCTCACGAAACTGGTGCGCTCGTGCGCTCACCGGCTACCCGCTCAGTCGATGCTTGCCGGACTGCGCGAACACCCGGGATGGAGCGAATCTTCCATATTGCCCGTCGTTGATCGCGGTGATCGGCTGGTCGGCGCAATCACGCATGCCGCGTTGCAGCGGGCGCTTTCCATGGAACAGGCGCAGCCGGCGCTGCGTAGCCCTGAAGACACGCTGTCCGGCATTGCGGGCATCTACTGGTTCAGCGTCTCGGGTTTGATTCAGGCACTCATCAGCCTGCTTCCGGCTGAACGTCGCAAAAGAGAATCATGAACACGGGCACCGAAGCAGCAGTCGCTGCCCTCAACCTGCGCTTCCTGCTGGATTATCCGCGCGAGGCTGCGCGGCGCATCGAGGCGATGCCGGCGCAGGAAGTCAGCGCCATGCTGGCATCTCAGCCAGTGCATGCGGTAGTGCCTGTATGGCAAAGCCTTGCCAGCGACGTGGAGCAGGCGGTATTCAACGCTTTGCCGGAGCAACGGGCCGCCGAGCTTCTGGCCGAACTTGAGCCGGCGCGTAGCGCGGCCCTGCTTAACCGGCTGGATGAAATTGAGCGCGAGCGTTACAAGCTTCTGCTCAGCACGCCAGTACTGGCTGAAATTCGCACCTTGATGCAGTATCCGGCCGACTCCGCCGGCCAGTTCATGGACCCGCGCGTACCTGCATTCCATGGCGAATTGACCGCCCATGAAGCGCTGGCAAGATTGCGCCTGACAAAGTGGCGCGGGTTGCGCGAACTCTATCTGGTAGATGATGACGGCCGTCTGGACGGGCGTGTCGACATCCAGGATCTGGCCCTCGCCGATCCGGACGAAATACTTGCGAAAATTGCGCTCAAAATCGTGGATGCCGTGCAGGACACGGCTCCACGCGAAGATGTGGTAGAGAAAATGCAGCAGGACGCGATTACCGACCTTCCGGTGATCGACTTCGATGGACGGCTCGTCGGCGTTATTCGCCAGGCCAAGCTTGCATCCGCAGTGCAGCAGGAAACCACGCTGGACATCCAGACCATGGTCGGCGCGAGCCGCGATGAACGCGCCCTTTCGTCCGCCATTTTCGCGGTAAGCAAACGCCTGCCGTGGCTACAGATCAATCTTCTTACTGCTTTTCTTGCCGCATCTGTCGTCGGGCTGTTCGAAAGCACGATCGCCAAATACAGCGCACTTGCGGTGTTGCTGCCAGTAGTCGCAGGCCAGTCGGGCAACGCTGGCGCACAAGCGCTGGCGGTGACGATGCGCGGGCTGGTGCTGCGCGAGATCAGTCTGCGTCATTGGCCCAAGGTGGTGTTCAAGGAAGTCAGTGTAGGCATGTTGAACGGCCTCGCGGTCGCTGCCACTACTGCGCTTGGCGTATATATCTGGAGCAGGTCTTGGGGGCTGGTGCTGGTCATCTCATCCGCGATGGTGATCTCGATGGTTGCAGCAGGTTTTGCAGGTGCGCTGGTTCCGATCATGTTGCAGCGCTTCGGCCAGGACCCTGCGCAATCCTCATCGATCATCCTCACTACCGTCACCGATGTGGTCGGATTTTTCTCCTTCCTCGGCATCGCAACGCTTTTTTCGGCACTGCTGTGACTGAACGATTGCCCATGCCCTCCCCTACATTTGTCGCTTGCCTGGAATGCGACTTACTGCACCGCCATACCCCTTTGCCGCATGGCGGCGAGGCCCGCTGCACGCGCTGCGGCGCACGTCTCTACCGGTGTGCGCCGCCGGATGCAAACGAGCGGGCGCTGGCATTCGCGCTGACGGCATGCGTCCTCTTTGTCATCGCCAACGTCTACCCGATTGTCGGACTGGAAGTACAGGGTATGCACAATAGCGCTACGCTCATCGGTGCCGTGGAATCGCTGTGGGACGACGGGGCACGGATGGTAGCGGCGCTGGTGTTTGTCACCACGATTCTCGTCCCGGCGGTGGAACTCATCGGACTCACCTGGGTACTCGTGGCGCTGCGTCAGGGCGCACGCGGTCGAGGGGCTGTGCCGATTCTCCACTTCATCGAAAGCGTGAAGCCGTGGGGCATGGTGGAGGTGTTCTTGCTCGGCGTGCTGGTGTCGCTGGTAAAGCTCGCCCATATCGCGACGGTCGAGCCGGGCGTGGCTCTGTTTTCCTTTGGCGCACTGATGGCTTTTATCGCTGCTGCCGCATCTGCGTTCGATCCCGATGCTGCCTGGACGCAACTGGATGCTACCCCATGAACGCGGCACCGACCGCAGCCCGGAGCGGCCTGCTTGCCTGCGAGGTGTGCCGCCTGGTAAGCCGCGCGCCGCCGCAGGGCAGCGATGCTCATTGCCCGCGCTGCGGAGCGAAGCTGCATGCGCGAAAACCGGCAAGCCTGGCGCGCACCTGGGCCTTCCTTATCGCGGCAATGATTCTCTACATACCAGCCAACGTGCTGCCAATCATGGATACCAGTTCGCTCTTCGGCTCGCAGCGCGATACCATCCTCTCTGGCGTCATGTTTCTCTGGTCGTCGGGATCTTTTGTCCTGGCGATGCTCATATTTTTTGCCAGCATCATGGTTCCGCTGGCAAAAATGATCGCGCTTGCGATCCTTGCCGGCTCGGTGCAGATGCATTCGGCCAGGCATCGGCGCGCGCGCACGCGGCTTTATCGCGCGATCGAGTTTGTTGGCCGCTGGTCGATGCTCGACATCTACGTCGTGACGATTCTTGTAGCGCTGGTTCAGGTGAGCACGTTCGCCTCTATTCACGCCGGACCCGGTGCGGCGGCGTTTGGAGCGGTGGTTGTGCTTACCATGTTCGCTGCCACCAGTTTCGATCCGCGACTGATCTGGGATACACAGGGAGAAGCGTCATAACACAGCCACCGAATATGCAGGATCTAGCGTCCATCCCTGAGGCCCGCGTCACACCGCACCGGCGCTGGTCGCTGCAACTGGTATGGCTGATTCCGATCATCGCCACACTGATCGGAGGCTGGCTCGCGGTCAAGGCGGTGCTCGACCGCGGCCCGACGATCACCATCAGTTTCAGCACCGCAGAAGGACTGGAGCCCGAGAAGACGCGCGTCAAGTATCGCAGTGTGGACATTGGTCGCGTCACTGCCATCACATTCTCGGAAGACCGTACGCGGGTCGTCGCCACGGTGGCACTCAACAAGCAGGCCAAGCCCTTTCTCGTCGCAGACACGCGCTTCTGGGTCGTGCGCCCAAGGGTGAGCGGGGCACAGATATCCGGCCTGGGCACGCTGCTTTCAGGCGCCTATATCGGCATGGACGCAGGTGCATCGAGCGATTCGAGACGTGAATTTGTCGGACTCGACGTACCTCCAATCGTTACCGTCGATCTGCCTGGACGCCATTTCCAGTTGCGAGCCGATGATCTCGGTTCCCTGGATGTCGGATCACCGGTTTATTTCCGCCGCGTCCAGGTCGGCTCCGTCGTCGCCTTTGAGCTCGACAAGGATGGCGCAGGCGTGCAGTTGCGCGTGTTCATCAACGCGCCCCACGACCGCCACGTCAAGGCCGACACGCGCTTCTGGCACGCGAGCGGATTCGATGTTGCACTCGATGCGAGCGGTATTCGGCTGAACACCGAATCGGTCGCATCAATGCTGCTCGGCGGCGTCGCCTTTCAGACGCCAGCCGAATCTGTGCAGGCACCACCGGCAGAGGGAAACGCAAGCTTCACGCTCTATCCTGACCAGGGCAAGGCACTGCGCCTGCCCGATACTGCCGAAGAAACCTACCATCTGGTGTTTGACGAATCGGTTCGTGGCCTCTCGGTTGGCGCGCCGGTGGATTTCCGTGGCGTGGTAGTGGGTGAAGTGACCGCCATCGAGATCGACTTCGACCCGAAGAGCATGGACGTGCGCATTCCGGTCGAAGTACGGCTCTACCCGGACCGGCTGCGCGGCAAGGCAAAACAGGGTGCCGCGCCGCGCAGTGCACTCATCGACAAACTTGTCTCGCACGGCCTGCGCGCACAACTGCGTAGCGGTAGCCTGCTCACCGGCCAACTCGTCGTCGCGCTCGATTACTTTCCTGACGAGCCAAAGGCAGCAGTGCTGAAACGTGCTGGCCGCTCCGAGATTCCAACTGTGGCCAGCAGCCTTCAGGAACTACAGGCAACCCTGCTGCGGCTCGCACGCAAGCTGGACAAGCTGCCGCTGGCGGCGACAGTCGGGGATGCGCGCAAATCGCTGAAAGCGCTTGAAAGCATGCTCATCACAACAGAGAGCACGATGAAACGGGTTGACAAGGACTTGACCCCGCAGGCCGCACGCACGCTCGCCGACCTGAGCCGCACCCTGGCGCACGTCGAGCGCGGGCTTGACGGCTTGGTGGGTGAGGACGCACCGATACAGCGCGACGTACGCGAGACACTACGCGAGGTGTCTCGTGCAGCGGAAGCGCTGCGCAGCCTCTCCGATTACCTCGAACGCAACCCGGGTGCGATTCTGCGCGGACGTGTCGAGGAGCCGGCGCAATGAGACTTAAGAGCGTACTGATCTTATCCCTGTTGGCGCTAGCCGCCTGTGCGACACCGGCAAAGACGCACTACTACATGCTTTCCGCCAGTACGCCGCCGCCCGCGAAAACGGTGGGGGAGATCCCTGATTACCGTGTCGCAATCGGCCCGGTTAGCATGCCTGAAGCGCTGGATAGAGCGCAAATCGTGCTCCGTGTCGCGCCGAACCGTTATGAAATTTCCGACGACGCGCGTTGGTCGGAGCCCTTGAAACGAGAGATTCCGCGCATCCTCGCGGAGCAAGTCGGGCAACGCCTGCCCGCGGCGCACGTTGCAACGCATTTGCAGCAAGGCGCGCAGGGCGCGGATTACCACGTGTTGGTCGACGTGCTGCGTTTCGATTCGGCGCCAGGCGAATCCATCACGCTCGAGGCCACATGGAGTGTGCGAGACCGCGCAGGCGTTCGCCTGCACGAAGCGCATTCCGTTTTTGTAGAGCAGGTAGATGCGCCGGGAGTTGTCCCACTCGTCAACGCTCACGCAAAAGCAGCCGACGCGCTTGGGAACAAGATTGCCGAGGCACTGGATTTTCTCGCACGGACAAGACCAAAGGCCACGCCAAAATGCGCCATGGAGCGCCCACTAGACAGTACCAAGCCTAAACGCTCTGGTTCAGTATTCGACGCAATACCAGCGCGCCAGGAAAAAGGGGCGCAGTAGTATCTGCCTGAAACGGGCAACGATATACACGCCTGACTGAAGCGGTTTCTCAGCGCTAGCTGCGCGTTCAACCCATTGCTTGAGACGGCCCCCCGGCCTGCACCAGTTGCACGGTCTTGAGGTCGTGCTCCCAATCGAAAGGCGGCAGGCCATTGATGGCCTGCCGTATGCCTTCATTCCAGGCCTCGGAGAGCTTCTGGTAGAAAGGGTCATGCTCTGTCAGCGACAGGCGTCGGCCTTCAAGCAGGCTGTCTTTTGCATACAGCAGCAGTTCGACCGGCGGACCCACCGTCAGGTTGCTGCGGATCGTGGAGTTGATGGAAACCAGCGCACAGCGTCCCGCAAGTTCGAGTGGTGTGCTGGGGCGAATGACGCGGTCCAGAATCGGCTTGCCGTACTTGGTTTCACCCACCTGCAGGAAAGGATGTTCGGCGGACTCGTGAATGTGGTTGCCTTGCGGATAGACCATGAAAATGGCCGGCTCTTTTCCGCCAATTTGCCCGCCGAAGAGAAAAGTGGCTTCGAAGTTGGAAGTGGCTGTGTCCCGCTCCGACTGGAAGCGCTGGATATCGGTGGATATCTTGCCAATGTAATTTACCGCCGCATCGATGTCCGGCACGGTGCGCAAGCTGGGCGAACCCACATCTTCTGCGTCTGCCCGGATGCGTTTCACCACCGCCTGGGTGGTGGCCAGGTTCCCGGAGGAAAGCAGCACAAAGAAGCGTTCGCCGGGCCAGTTGAAGCTGAACATCTTGGAATAGGTGCTGATATGGTCGACCCCGGCATTGGTGCGGGAATCGGACGCAAATACCAGACCTTCGTCCACTTTGATCGCGAGGCAATAAGTCATCATTGTTCCGGGTGAAATTTTTTGATTCTAGCCACAATCAGGGGAGGATGGAAGCGCGCAATCATACCTGGTCGGCCAGTTCCAGGCGGTGGCCCGGCTCTTGCTACATTGATGTTGAACGACAATCAACTAAAACACTACTGGCCCGGAGAATGCCCCATGGATATAAGCTGTAATAATTATCAGGTAGGCAGCGCCTTCGACGAACTGGTCGCTCCCGATGGGCGGCCTCGCCCACTGGCAAACGGTCTGTGCGATTACATCTCGGGACTTGGAACGCAGGAGCTGACAGGACGCGTAGCAGCTGTGGACGCGGCAATCATGATCGCCGGCATTACTTTTACGGTCTACACGGAAGCCGGCAATATCGATCGCGCCTGGCCGTTCGATGTGATCCCACGCATCATTGACCGGCGCGAGTGGGAGCGTGTCGAGTTGGGCCTGAAACAGCGCCTCACTGCGCTCAATTTGTTTATCAGTGATCTTTACAACGACCAGAAGATCATCAAGGACGGCGTTTTCCCGCTCGAAGTCCTGCAGGATTCGAAGAATTTCCGGACAGCCTGCATCGGCACCATGCCCCGATTTGGGGTATGGGCGCATGTTTGCGGCACCGACTTGGTGCGACATTCGGATGGCGAGTTCTATGTGCTGGAGGACAATCTGCGAGTGCCATCCGGGGTGTCCTACATGCTGGAAAACCGCCAATTGATGAAACGGCTGTTCCCAGAAGTGTTCGGCCGCTACCGCATCCAGCCGGTGGATGACTACACGGCCCAACTCTATGACACCCTGGCGGCACTTTCCCCGCGCCCCGGCGAGCGCCCGGTCATCGCTGTGCTCACGCCGGGCATCTTCAATTCTGCCTATTTCGAACATAGCTATCTGGCCCAGCAGATGGGCGCGGAGTTGGTGGAAGGTGCCGACCTCACGGTGCTGGAGGACGACTGTGTCTACATGAAGACCATTGACGGCCTGCAACGGGTGGACGTGATCTACCGGCGCATCGACGACGACTTTCTTGATCCCGAAGTATTCCGGCCCGACTCCTGCCTCGGTGTGCCCGGCCTGATGCGTGCATGGAAAAAAGGCACGGTGGGGCTGGCTAACGCGCCTGGCGCTGGCGTGGCAGATGACAAAGTTGTGTATGCCTTCGTGCCCAAGATGATCAAGTACTATCTGGGCGAAGAGGCAATTCTTCCCAATGTGCCAAGTTACCTGTGCATGTACCCGAAAGACCGGAAATACGTGCTGGCCAACCTGGACAAGCTGGTGGTCAAGCCGGCCAACGAGTCTGGTGGTTACGGCATGCTCATCGGCCCACAATCGACGGCTGAGGAACGCGCCAAGTTTGCCGACCTGATCAAGGCGAATCCGCGTAACTACATGGCACAGCCAACCCTGTCCCTATCCACCGCACCCACCCTGTGCGACGAGGGGCTGGAGCCACGTCATCTCGACCTGAGGCCGTTCGTATTGCAGTCCGACCGGCTTTACGCCACCGCTGGGGGGCTTACGCGGGTGGCCTTGCGCAAAGGATCGCTGGTGGTGAATTCGTCCCAGGGTGGCGGCAGCAAGGATACCTGGATAGTGGAAGGGGTCCAATGATGCTCTCCCGCGTTGCCGAAAAATTATACTGGATGACCCGTTTCATGGAACGGGCCGAGGATACCTCGCGCCTGATCAACGCGGTGACGCTGATGACGCTGGATTTGCCCGGCGAGGCCAACTTCGGCTGGAATACCCTGCTCAAGGTCGCGGGTCTGGACCAGCTGTTCTTTGCCCATTATCCTGAAGCCAATGAAATGGCAGTGATGCACTTCCTGCTCCAGGATGAGCACAATCCAAGCTCCATCATGGCCTGCATCGCCAATGCCCGGGAAAACACCCGCACCTTCCGTGAAGTGCTGCCTGGGGAATCCTGGGAGTGGGTCAATGAACTCTATCTTTATGCCAGGAAGGAGCTTCCAGGTGCACTCGACCGTCGTCAACGTTATGAAGTATTGCAGGGAATCATTCGACGGCGTCAGAGTATCGTCGGATTGCTATCGGGCACCATGTCGCGCGACGACGCTTTTCAGTTTCTGCTCCTGGGGCGCAACATCGAGCGCGCAGACATGACCAGCCGCATTCTGGACGTAAGCCACGCTGTCATCCTGCCCGCGGACACCCCCGCTGGCGCACAGTATGGCAGCCTGTTGTGGATGAACATCCTCAAGGCCCTGTCCGCATACCAGATGTATCGCCGCCACATCAGCGTGCATGCCGACAGCGCAAAGGTCGTGGATTTTCTGCTGCACGACCGCCGGTTTCCGCGCACCTTGGTCCACTGTCTGGATGAAATCGCCGGAATCGTTCAGGTATTGCCGCATTCCACGGCAGTGCTGGCATCGGTGCACTCCCTGCAGAGCATGCTGGATATGGCCGATTGCGATGCGCTGGCAACAGCCGGGCTGCACGAATTCATCGACCGGATACAGCTAGGACTGATGGAGATAGACACCGAACTGCGGGAACGCTATTTCCGCCTGCAGGATGTACACCTGTCGGATTCTGTTGTGGCGGGAGTCGATGCCGCAGAATGATTGCCGCTTCATGAACAATCGTACTGAAGCGTGACAAGCCACAAGGCAGTAATAGCATTCGACTAAAAAAAGCGCGGCGCCCAAAAAATTGAGCGCCGCTCTCACCGCACAGATGGATACTACAAAGAAACTAGATTATTCCCACTCAATTATCACCGAAACCGTAGAACCCGCGTGGATACTGGGTTCTCGCCGAAAGGCACTCGCAAATACCGTCACCGATACCGTCTCCAGAGCAATGCTTAGTATTCATGCGGGTTTCCGGGCGATCTCAAAAAAACGTGCTCTTAACTACTATTGACGACTATTGGCTCAAAACCAACTTTTCTGCTGCTTCAATTGTTACACAGGAAGACTCCTTAGGCTGACGGTATCGGCTTCACAGGGACGTTTTCAATACCGTCAATATGCCAGTAACATTCTGATTACAACTTATTTTATCAGATTCCGCCAAAATCCTGATTTTTGAGCAAACCAGATCCTATTCCGACTGAGGCGGCGGCATCACTCGCCGTTAGCCCCAACCTCATCGGGTAGCCGCAAGATCAGTTCTATGCCAAAACGCAGGCACACGTCAAGCACCTTGCCAATTTGTGCCGTGCGCTTGCCCTGCTCCACCTGATTCAAGAACGGAAGGCTGACGTTGGCACAATCCAGCCGCATCGCGCTGCGTCAGGCCTGATTCCTTGCGCAGCATCCTGAGCATAGCACCCAGTTCGCCGGCTGAATGGATCATCACGGTTCGCTCTTCCATGGGAATCATGATAAACGATCATTTACTTTCGGCCCAGTGAGCTCGTTCTTTCCGCCAATAATCAATGCTCGTTGATCCATCTCTTCAGTCTCAAAATCGAACACATGGCACGGACACAGGCACGGTCAGCAAGTCGTGACCAAAAGCCTTGCGGGCTCGCGCCTGACCTTCGTTGAAAAAATCACATCGATGTAGTATCTCGTGGTGATAGGATTGCACAAAATATGAATGTACCTGAGTACGCTTTGGAACTGCTGCTCGCCTACGATGGACAGACTCACTATCTGGTCAGCGGATATTTTCTGAAACTCGACGTCAGGGTTGTCGAGAAATCTGAGCTAGTGCCGCACGGGATCGCTTATTCGTTGACGCTGCATGACCCGGACGACACCCGAATCCTGGGCTTCGATAACGCTCATCCGGTCCCTCATCCCGGCGGGCTATTCATTAAGCCCAAGGTGGAGGCGGATCACTGGCATCGAACCAGGGACGACGATGGACGCCCTTACGATTTTGTATCGGTAGAACAGCTGCTCGAGGACTTCTTTACGGAGGCAGAACGCACATTGCAGGAACAGGATGTCGCCTTCGATTTTGTAGAGGACAAGGAGGATTGAAGATGGAACTGAAAATTCAATCAATGAAAGACCTGAAAGCCGAAATGATCTCTGTGGCTCGTGGCGAACAACAAGCACCACGCGATGCAGGGCAGATTTCGTTCGAGTCTATTGAGGCCGTCGTTCGCCTTCTGACTCCGGAAAATCGACAATTGTTGGCGACCATCGACGAGAAGAAGCCCGCTTCGGTGGCCGATCTGGCTCGCCTGGTGGGTCGAGCCGAGCCGAACGTGAGTCGCACATTGGGGAAGTTGGTGGCCAGTGGTTTTGTCAGACTGCATCAAGGACTGGGAAAAGCCAAGGTTCCCGAAGTCGTCATTCACCACCTCACAGTCGACATTGACGTTTGCCGTCAGGCAGATCGGGTTACTGTTGCCTGAATAGGCGACGGCATTCCCTCACCCAAAAAATACCCGCTGTAGTTTGGTGGCGGGTATTTTTCATTGGGTCAGATCAGTCCCCTTCTCCAGCCAGGTTTCCAGCACAGGCTGGAGCGTGCCCAGTTTGAGAACCGGTTGCCGCTCTCGCAGATAAATAGGATCCACCTCAGTATTCAAGGTATTTCTTGACGGTATTGCGGGATAGATTGAGGTCGCGGTCGCGGGCTATCGCGCTGATGCTCTCGCCCTTGGGGTTTGTCAGCGATCTGAGGCGGGCATAAAGCCCGCCTCCGCCAGAGTAATAACTGGATGTTCAGTCCTTGATCG
>JAUSBJ010000014.1 GCA_030652035.1 Sulfurimicrobium sp. | reverse complement strand
CCGTCCGCTAACTGGCATGGACTGCGCGGCATCCCGCCAGCGCTGAAGCGTTCCTGCTCCAATCCCAATTTCGCGGGCAACCCGTTCCACCGCCGCGTTCTCCGGCGGTAGCAATCGCGCTACCGCTCTGCTCTTGAATTTTATACTGTATCTTGCCATTTCCGTCCTTTGTCGCCGCCCCAGGTTAGTGTCCTATTGAGGCGACAACTATTCTGACGCAGGGGGCTCCCTTTCTAACCCCCAGTCCCTGGCCAACTTCCGGTGAACAACAACAAATAAATCTGTCCCATTTTTTATGTTGCCCCGTCTAACTTCTGCTGTGCCTGACTAGCGCGCGCCCAGCGAGAAATTCACCCGGCTGCTTTTTCCCTTGTCGCTTTCTTTTTCCTGCCCTGCCTTGCCTGCCTGCGCGGTCACGATGAAGATGCGTTCCGGCTCCACCTTGCCTTCGTTGACCAGGTATTCCTTGGCCTCCAGGGCACGGTGGTTAACCAGCTCGCGCAGATCATCCTTTTCTACCCGGAAATGGGCGAGCATCAGTTTTTCCATTTCGGCCACCGGCAGGTCCTTGGCAAACCCGACAACATTGCGCGGCTTGTTGGGGATTTTTTCCTGCTTGTAGGCACGGGCCAGGTATTTTGCATATTCAGCCGGCTCGATCCTGAGTTGGTCAATCTCGGGAATTTCGTTCCCCTTACCCTGTAGTTCGTTAATTTTCTGTGCCTTGACCCGGCGTTCGAGCATGGCGCGCTTCAGCCCTTCGCGGTCCAGTTCGGCATCCACCTGCCCGGCGATGTCGAGCTTGAGTCCGGGGCGGTCGCGCAACGCCTTGGCGATATTTTCCAGCTTGACCGCGCCAGCGGCGGGAATATCGGAACTGCCATAGTCGAACTCCAGGTAGGCCAGTTCCTCTCCACCGCCGAAAAGGCTGCCGATCAGTGCAAACGGAGACGTCACCGCCTTCACGATGAGATTTACGATCACCTTGACGATGATGCCGCCCACGCTGAACTGGGGGTCGTCCAGTGAACCGGCAATCGGAAGGCTGATATCGATGTTGCCGTTGCGATCCTTGAGCAGCGCCACCGCCAGCATCACCGGCAGCTTGGTGGCATCTGGGCTTTCTACTTTTCCGCCGAAAATCAGCTGATTGAGAACAAGGTGATTTTCAGCCGTCAGCTTGCGGTTCTCGACCTTGTATTTTACGTCGAAGGAAAGCTTGCCCTTCTGGATGCCATAGCCCGCATATTTGGAAGCATAGGGGGTCAGGGAGGAAAGCTCGAAATCGTTCAGATTGGCCAGCAGATCGAGCGCCAGATTGCCTGACAGGGGATTGATCGTGCCGCTGATGTCCAGCCGCCCCTGGTTATCCACCCGCCCCTTGAGCGCCACTTCGGCGAGGGTCCTGGCATCCGACGAGAGCCCCTTGACCTCCCCCCCCAGGCCAGTCAAATGGGCCGAGTAGTTGGGCTTGATGAAATGGTCCGAAAAGTCCACCTTGCCGCCTTTCAGGGTGAGCCTGGCGATCTTGATGCTCGGTTTGTCCGCCGCGGCAAGGGCGGGTTCTGGCGGCGTGTCCGCTGCACTTGCAGCCGGGGCTTGTTCCGCCGTGCCGGGCTTTTGCTCTTTCACGATCTGCTGCAGGTTCAGGCTGCCGTCGGGATGAATGGTCAACAGCGAGTAAAAATCCGCCAGCGCGACCTCGGCGATATTCACCTTCAGCGGCTGGGTCGCGATATTGACTTGCCTGAAGTCCAAGCGCTTCAACTTTAGGAAATCCTCATCATCCTGCTTGTCGACGGTGGCCAGGCGATCCAGGCTGGCATCGCCTGCAAACGAGATCCTGGGCGCCTCCTTGCCTTCATCCGCCACTTTGAGTTCGCCCTTGACCGAGGCCGCTCCATCGGTGATGGTGATATTCAGCTGCTCGGTAAAATACGGCTGGAAGGGCTTCAGCTTGATGCTCCTGATATCCAGCGCCAGGCGGGCAGCCAGCGGATTGATGCCCAACTCGCCCGCGGCCGACAGCGAGCCGGTTTTGTTGAGATTCATCGCCAGCGCCAACTTTCCCTGGCGGTCTTTCTGGCTGGAGACATTCTCGGCATCGATGCTGATGTCCTGCGAATTCAAGTTGACGGGGTCATCCTTGGCGGCATCGAAGAACTGGACGCCATATCCGGCCAGGGATACTTTCTGTATCTCGAACTGGAACGGGGTCTGCGCCTGGGACGACGCCTTGGCGACCGCCATGTCCGGCTCGGCGCTGAACATCTCGGCTACGTCCATGGCGCCATTCTTGCCACGTTTAAGCAGAATTTTGCCCCCTGGGCTCGACACCTCGCCCAGCGTCATGCTGCGCTTGACCAGGTCCAGCGCGATGTCCTTGAGCGCCAAGGCGGCGATGTCGACAAAAGCCTCTTTCTCGCCTGTTCGCTGCAAGCGCAAGCCGGTCACATCCAACGCGGGCTGCAGCAAGGCCGGCGCCGCGCCCGCATAATCCAGCACACCACCGGTCAGCCGAATTTCCCCCGCATTCGCAGCCACCTCCCGCCCCGCGTTGAAAGCCAGGTTCAGTTCGGGCTGCTTCAGGCTGAGGCTTTTAAGCTGGATTTTTTTATGCAGCAGGTCTGCCGCCTGAAGGTCAACCGCCAGCACCGAAAAGCGCGCCAGCGGGCGCTCTTCGCCTCGCGTAATCACGGCATCGCGCAACGCGGCCGTGCCGGACAGGGTGATGGCGGGCGGCTGCTCTGGCGGCTGTGCGAAGACAATACTGAGCTTCGCATCCAGGAAGGCGGAGGCGACGCCGATTTTCTGTTGCAGCGGGATATATTCGAAATAACGCGCCACATCGAGATTGGCGAGCTCAAGCGCAACTGCGCTTTCACGATTTTTGCTGAAGAGTTTCATCTGCCCCGTCAGATGCAGCATCGAACCATTCACCCTGGCGGAAAAATCCGGCTGGATATAAATCTCGGTCTGGTAATCCAGATTGGACAGAAACGGAATGCTGAGCAGGATATCCGAAACCGTGTGCAGGGCCTGCTTGGGCCGGTCGTCGAATTCGACCTTGCCGCCCTGAAGCTGGATGTTGTTGAGGGAATACTTGGCCGGCGGGTCTTCCGAAGGCTTGAGCAACTCGGCCAGAATATCGTCCACGTTGTAGGACGCATCCTCGCGACGCACGATTCTGAGATACGGCGCCTTGACCTGGATGGCGTGCAAAACGGGCGCCCCCCTGAACAGGGAAGCCGATTCCAGGTTGGCGTAGAGTTCCTCGATGGCGAAAAATGGCGTGCTGGCGCCCTGTTCCTGCATGGAGAAGCCCTTGACGCGCAGCGACAGGTTGAGCGGGTTGATGCTCACCTGCTGGATCGCCACCGTGCGGTGAAACTTCTCGCCCAGGGCTTTTGCCGCGAAATGCTTGACCAGCGGTGGCAAGACCAGAAATCCGAAGGCCCACAGCGCGAGTATGGCGATGCCGAGACGCAGCAGGATTTTTTGCATTCGGGAGCGATTCATGGCTGACAACAGATTCATATGCTTATTTCTTATGTCCACGTACAGATTCAGGAAACGCTGTTTTATCTTAAAAAAGGCATTTCACCGCAAAGGTCGCTAAGGATCGCAAGGTAAAACAATGGGTTAATAAATTGCAACAATTCACCCATTGGGTGAACAGCTCTAGTCACCCAAGCTCTTGAATTCCTTAGCGGTCCATTGCGTCCTTTGCGGCTCAACTGCTTTTTCAAGGTTTATTCTGCAACTTCGTCATTCAGCCTGGCACCACCGGAATCTTGCCTATCCGGCCCCGCCATTCTGCCGGTCCGGTGGTATGGACCGAGGTGCCGGCGGCATCCACCGCCACCGTCACCGGCATGTCCTGCACCACGAATTCGTAGATCGCTTCCATGCCCAGATCCTCGAAGGCAATGACCCTGGCTGACTTGATCGCCTTCGCCACCAGGTAGGCCGCGCCGCCGACGGCCATGAGATAGACCGCCTTGTGTTTACGGATGCTCTCGATGGCCTGAGGGCCGCGTTCGGCCTTGCCGATCATGCCGAGCAGGCCGGTTTTGTCGAGCATCATGTCGGTGTACTTGTCCATGCGGGTTGCCGTGGTGGGGCCGGCAGGGCCGACCACTTCGTCGCGTACCGGATCGACCGGGCCGACATAGTAGATGAAGCGGTTGCTGAAATCCACGCCGGGCGGCAGCCCCTCCCCCCTGGCGAAAAACTCGGCGATACGCTTGTGGGCGGCGTCGCGCCCGGTCAGCAGCTTGCCCGTCAGCAACAAGGCCTCGCCCGGCTTCCAGGTCGCGACTTCCTCGCGCGTGATGGCGTCAAGATTGACACGGCGCGCATCGGGCGCGGGCTGCCAGTCCACCTTTGGCCAAGCGTCGAGAGATGGCGGAACCAGCACCGCCGGACCGCTGCCGTCGAGGCTGAAGTGGATGTGGCGGGTGGCGGCGCAATTGGGAATCATCCCGACCGGCAGACCGGCAGCGTGAGTCGGGTAATCCCTTATTTTCACGTCCACCACGGTGGTGAGTCCGCCCAGTCCCTGTGCGCCGATGCCCAGCGCGTTGACCTTGTCGTACAGTTCCAGGCGCAATTCCTCGATCCGGTTATTTGGGCCGCGCGCCAGCAGTTCGTGCATGTCCACCGGCTCCATCAGGGCTTCCTTGGCCAGCAGCATGGCCTTTTCCGCCGTGCCGCCAAGGCCGATGCCCAGCATTCCCGGCGGGCACCAGCCGGCGCCCATGGTGGGCACGGTTTTCAGCACCCAGTCCACCAGGCTGTCGGAAGGGTTGAGGATGGTGAACTTGGCCTTGTTCTCCGAGCCGCCGCCCTTGGCCGCGAGGGTGATTTCTACCTTGTCACCGGGCACGATCTCGTAATGGATCACCGCGGGGGTATTGTCGCGCGTGTTCCGGCGCGCCCCTGCCGGGTCGGCCACCACCGAGGCGCGCAGGATGTTGTCCGGGTTGCTGTAGGCGCGGCGCACTCCTTCATTCACCATGTCGCTCACGCCCATTGCCGCCTCCCAGCGCACCTCCATGCCCACCTTGACGAAGGCCACCACGATGCCGGTATCCTGGCAGATGGGGCGGCGCCCTTCCGCGCTCATGCGCGAATTGGTGAGTATCTGGGCGATGGCGTCACGTGCGGCGGACGACTGTTCACGCTGGTAAGCCTCGCCCAGCGCCCGGATGTAGTCGAGCGGATGGTAGTAGGAAATGTATTGCAGCGCGTCTGCAATGCTGGCGATGAAATCTTCCTGTTTGATAATGGTCATTTGTTTCACACTTATTGCTGTTCCAGCTTGCGTCGAATCACGCTATTGAAAGGTTCTATCCACTCCGGGGAAAACTGCTTGTCGCACGCATTCACTTCGGCGACGGCCCGCAAGATCGAGACTTTTTGGCCGCGCGCGCTATGCTTGAGCGTAACGGCCTCGAATGCATCCGCGATGGCAAGAATCTTGGCGCCGGCGCAGATTTTATCGCTCTTGAGCGCATTCGGATAGCCCGCGCCATCGGGCATTTCATGATGTTGCAGCACCATTTCAGCCGCCACCTCCCAGCCAGCAATGCGGCCCAGAAGACTGGCGCCGAATCCACTATGTGTTTGCAGCGCGCGACGCTCTGCCTCGGTGAGCTTGCCCGGCTTGAGCCAGACGGACTCGGGCAGGAACATCATGCCGACATCGTGCATGTAAACCGCGGCTTCCAGTTGCGTTGCGTCCGCCAAGCCACCCCCAGCCCGGTTGGTTTCAAGCGCCAGTTCCAGAATACGCGCGGTGCGGCCCTTGAGCAGTGGCGAGCGCGCCTCGAACTGCAAGGCAAGGGAACGAAACAACTGAAGATCCGGAATCACCTGGTCCTGTACCACGGGTTGCGTCGACGGCCGGTCAACTGCAGCCCGAAGCGACCCTTGCGGGCGAAAGCCCGTCACAGCCTGGATCACCTGCGCCGCGAGACGATCCAGCCCGGTCTGTGGCGCCTGGCACAATGTCTCCAGGCCTTCCACCAGTTCGACCAGTTTCAGGTGGGAGAGCGGCTTCTTCGCCACCAGCGCCTCGGTTGCCAGCTCCAACCGGTCCACTGCCAGCAGGATGGCCTCCCCCATCAGCCTTGAGTAACTCAGCTCCCCGGAACGCAGGCGCGTAAGGAGCGATTCAATCGGATGGGCGATCAAGGCTGCCAGCTCCACCTTGCACATGGCGGCTTCGCCCTTGATATTGTGCATGGCGCGAAAGATATCGGCGATCACTGCCCGGTCTGTCGGCGCCAGGGCCAGGCGCGCCATATCGCGCTCGATCTGTGGCGCCCGGTCGGTCAGCGCTTCGGCAAATTCGAGCAGTGCTTCACTATCCTGCACCCGTGGATTGATGAGAGCTTGAATATTTACCATGCTGTTATCTTTTTGTAGACTGGAATTGACTTACTTTGCACTGCGGCGCTGGTAAGGTCAACACGCTTGAAGCTGGACATGATTACCCCCTTTTGCTAGCTTCATAAGCCGTCCACTCACGGAACACCCTCATGAATGCCAAACATCAGGATTTCGGCCATGGCATTACTGCCATTGATTCACTCTTCGTGCGCCCGCGTCTGGCTGCCATTCACCTGATTGAGGAAAAGGGCCAGGCCGCCATCATCGATACCGGCACCAATTATTCCTTGCCATATGTTCTGGATGTGCTGAACAGCAAGGGGCTCTCGACACAGGATGTGGCCTACGTCATTGTCACCCATGTTCATCTGGATCACGCCGGGGCCGCCGGCTTGATGCTGCAGCACTTCCCCTACGCCCGGCTCGTGGTGCATCCACGCGGGGCTCGCCACATGATCGACCCCGCGAAACTGGTGGCGGGTGCTTGTGCGGTATATGGGGAAGCTGCCGTCAGACAGACCTATGGAGAAATTATTCCAGTAGCGGCAGAAAGCGTGATTGAAGCGCCTGACAATTTCGAACTCGATTTCAACGGCCGCAAGCTGTTTTTTCTCGACACACCAGGCCATGCACGCCACCATTTCTGCATCTGGGACGAACGCAGCCGGTCCATCTTCAGCGGCGATACCTTCGGGATTTCCTACCGGGAGCTCGATGTCGAAGGGCGAGAATTCATCTTCCCGACCTGCACGCCGGTGCAATTCGAACCCGATGCGGCACACGCCTCGATTGATCGCATCATGTCTCTGGAGCCGTCCCAGATCTATCTGACCCACTACAGCCGCATCACCCAGCTGGCGCGGCTCGCTGCCGACCTGCACCGCATGCTGGATCAATACGAGGCGCTGGGAAACCCGCTGCGCGATATAAAAGAAAATCGCCATGAGCGCCTAAAGGCGGGAGTGGAAGAAATCATGCTGGATGCCTTGCGCGCCCACGGCTGCGGTTTACCGCTGGAAGAGATCAGCAGGCTGATGGGGATGGATTTCGAGCTCAATGCACAAGGTATCGGGGTGTGGCTGGATAAGTCCTTATAACGAAGCATCCAGAGCCCGCAGCAGCCCCTTAGCCTTGGCCCGCGTTTCCGCCAGCTCGCGCTCAGGATCCGAATCGGCGACGATGCCGGCCCCGGCCTTGAAGCTGAGTTGATCACCGGTCAGCATGAAAGTGCGAATCAGAATATTCAGGTCCATGCTGCCGTCATGATTCAGATAGCCCATGCTGCCGGTGTACGCCTGGCGGGGGCTGGCTTCCAGTTCGGCGATGATCTGCATGGTGCGAACTTTGGGGCATCCGGTAATGGTGCCGCCCGGGAACAGGGCGCGCAGCACCTGCGCTGGCGTTGTTCCGGCGCGGAGACGCCCGCGCACACTGGACTCGATGTGATGGACATGCGCATAGCTCTGCACCACCATCAATTCGTCCACCTGAACGCTGCCCGGCTGGCAGATGCGGCCCAGATCGTTGCGTTCCAGATCCACCAGCATGATGTGCTCGGCACGCTCCTTGGTGCTGGATATCAAAGCCTGGCGCAACTGGGCATCCTCTTCCGCTGAAGCAGCCCGGGGATGCGTGCCCGCAATAGGCCGGGTTTCGATTTCTTCGCCCTGGATACGCGCCAAGCGTTCTGGCGATGAACTGATGATCTGGCTGGCGCCAAAATCGGCAAGCCCGGCAAAAGGTGCTGGATTCCGCTCGCGCAGAATGGCATAGAGATCGGCAGCGCCGCCCTGTTCGAGCCGGGCTTCCCAGCGCCGTGCCAAATTTACCTGGAATACGTCACCTTCCGTGATGTAGTTTTTGATGCGCGACACACCATCCAGAAATAGCTGCGGATCTTCTTCAGCCAGGTCGTTTACCGATATAGGCTCTGCTTGAAAAGAAATCGCACGGAAAATATCTTCCTGCAATTGAAGAAAGTCATCTTGCGAATCCGCTTCGGATACCCACCAGCTTTGATTCTTTTCACGGTCCAGCATCACCGCTGCGGGAATGCGCGTCAACCAGGCCAGGGGAAACCCGTCACTGGAAGGCCTGACGTTGACTGACGGCTCGATTTCATGCAGCAGCTCATAGCCGCAGAACAGGAACCAGCCGCCGCGGAAAGGCAGATCCGCTGCCGAAGAATCCGGCACGAACCGCGGAGAGGCTTCACCCCACAGTTCGTCCAGGGTCGAAAGAAAAGAGCCGGCAGCACTTTCGGCATAGAGCGGATAATGTTGCTGCGGAAAGGCGAACAGAATATCCCAGCGCCCTGTAGCACCGAGACTCTGCAACAAATAGGGATAGCGCTGCCGATTCAGCTCATGCAACGCCAGCAGATCGGGCGGCGCACCGGTTAATGCTCTAGCCGGCACGCCTAGCGCCTGGAAGAAAGTTTAAACGCGGCGGAACACAAGCGAGCCGTTGGTGCCGCCGAAGCCAAAGTTGTTCTTCAGCGCCACGTCGATCTTCATCTCACGAGCCGTGTTGGCACAGTAATCCAGATCGCACTCGGGGTCCTGCTCGAAGATGTTGATAGTGGGCGGAGATATCTGGTTATGCACGGCCAACACGGTCAGCACCGACTCCAGACCGCCTGCACCACCAAGCAAATGACCGGTCATGGATTTGGTGGAATTGACCACCAGTTTGTGCGCCGCGTCGCCAAAGGCCAGCTTGATGGCCTCGGTCTCGTTCTTGTCGCCCAGCGGCGTGGAAGTGCCATGGGCATTGACGTAGTTCACCTGGTCCGGATTGACGCCCGCATCGCGCAAGGCATTGACCATCGAACGTTTCGGGCCGTCGGTATCTGGTGCTGTCATGTGGTAGGCATCGCCACTCATGCCGAATCCCGCCAGTTCAGCGTAAATCTTGGCGCCGCGTGCCTTGGCATGCTCATACTCTTCCAGCACCAGCACGCCGGCCCCCTCGCCCAGCACGAAGCCATCCCGCCCCTTGTCCCAGGGCCGGCTTGCCGTGGCGGGGTCGTCATTGCGCGAAGACAAGGCCTTCGCGGAACCGAACCCCCCGACCGCCAGTGGGGAAACAGTCGATTCGGCACCGCCGCAGACCATCACGTCCGCATCGCCATAGGCGATGGTGCGCGCGCCAATACCAATCGCGTGCAGACCGGTAGTACAGGCTGTAACCACGGCAATATTGGGGCCTTTCAGGCCAAACATGATCGACAGGTTGCCTGAAATCATGTTGATGATCGTCCCCGGAATGAAGAACGGAGAAATCTTGCGCGGACCGCCTTCCAGATAGGTGCTGTGAGTATCCTCGATCATCGGCAGACCGCCGATGCCCGAGCCGATATTGACACCGATTCTGTCGGCATTTTCAGGCGTCACTTCCAGGCCACAGTCTTTGAACGCCTCAATGCCCGCCACCATGCCGTAATGGATAAAGACATCCATGCGGCGCGCTTCTTTGGCAGTAAGGTATTGCGTGACGTCGAAATTCTTTACTTCTCCAGCAACCTGGGAAGCAAAGGCGGAAGCATCGAAGCGGGTGATCCTGGTGATGCCGGATTTGCCGGCGACGATGTTGGTCCATGTCTCGCCGACACCAATTCCGACTGGGGATACTGCTCCCAGGCCGGTGATGACTACTCTGCGTTTAGCCAAGGTGACTCCGTTACCGGTTTAAAACGGGAATTACTTGGGATGGGCGTTGATGTAATCAACGGCCTGTTTCACGGTGGTGATTTTTTCCGCTTCTTCGTCAGGAATTTCGCAGTCGAATTCTTCTTCCAGCGCCATCACCAGTTCCACGGTGTCGAGGGAGTCCGCACCCAGATCGTCAACGAAGGAGGAATCGATCTTGACTTCGGCTTCGTTTACGCCCAGTTGCTCGGCCACAATTTTCTTAACGCGTTGTTCGATGTCGCTCATCTTTATTTCCTTTTGTATTGACGTTGGGTTACAGCAAAAAATTCGCAGTATTTTAGCAGACTTTACCCGCCGCACCAATGGCGCGGAAAGCCGCATCAATCCATGTACATGCCGCCATTGACATGCAGTGTCGTTCCGGTTACGTAACCCGCCTGCGGTGAAGCCAGGAAGGTCACGGCAGCAGCAATGTCTTCAACCTGGCCGAGGCGTCCCAGCGGAATATGCGCCAGCAGGCCATTGCGCTGATCTTCGGACAAGGCGCGCGTCATGTCGGTATCGATGAAACCGGGCGCCACGCAATTGACCGTGATGTTGCGGCTGCCGACCTCGCGCGCCAGCGACTTGGAAAAGCCGATGATGCCCGCCTTGGCGGCGGCATAGTTGGTCTGGCCCGCGTTGCCCATGGTTCCGACCACCGATGCGATGCTGATGATGCGGCCATAGCGCGCTTTCATCATGGCACGCAAAACTGCCTGGCTCATGCGGAAAACCGATTTCAGGTTGGTTTCCATGATGGCATCCCACTCGTCTTCCTTCATGCGCATCAGAAGATTGTCTCGGGTGATGCCTGCATTGTTGACAAGAATGGCAATCTCGCCAAACTGCTTCTGAATCGCTTCCAGCACGGAGGCGACCTGTTCCTTGTTGTTCACATCCAGCGCAAAGCCCGCGCCCTTGATGCCCGCTTCTTTCAGGTAGGCCGTGATTTTTTCCGCGCCGCCCGCACTGGTGGCGGTTCCAATCACGGTTGCCCCGTTCCGCCCCAGATCCAGCGCCACAGCCTGACCAATACCCCGGCTCGCACCGGTAACCAGCGCGACTTGTCCTTCCAGCATGTTGACTCCTCTCAGATTGACTTGGCTTGTTCCAGCGCTGCCGCATCGGTCAACGCCAGTCCCTGCAGTTCCGACACGATACGCTTGTTCAGCCCTGCCAGCACCTTGCCTGGGCCGCACTCGGCGACATGGGTCACACCGGCAGCGGCAAGCGCCTGCACGGTCTCGACCCAGCGCACCGGCATGTAAAGCTGGCGTACCAGCGCATCCTTGATTTCAGCATCGCCGCTGTAGCTTTTGACATCGGCATTATGCAACACGGGCACCTTGGGCGCCTGCATGGCAACAGACTGGAGATAAACACCCAGCTTCTCCGCCGCCGGTTTCATCAGGCTGCAATGTGAAGGGACCGAGACCGGCAAAGGCAGCGCGCGCTTCGCGCCACGGGCCTTGGCCAGTTCCATGCCGCGCTCCACGGCGGCCTTGCTGCCCGCAATCACCACTTGTCCCGGGGAGTTGAAATTGACAGCCTCAAGCACCTCACCCTGAGCCGCCTCGGCGCACACTGCGCGCACGGCATCATCATCGAGCCCCAGAATAGCCGCCATACCGCCCACGCCTTCGGCCACCGCCTCCTGCATCACTTGCGCGCGGTAGCGCACCAGCGGCAGTGCATCCGCGAACGGCAATGCGCCAGCAGCCACCAGCGCGGTATATTCTCCCAGGCTGTGGCCCGCCATGAATTCGGGTTGGCTGCCGCCCATTTCCTGCCAGGCGCGATACACCGCCACTCCTGCGGTCAGCATCACGGGCTGGGTATTGATGGTCTGGTTGATTGCTTCCACCGGACCCGCCGTCACCATCTGCCACAAATCCAGCTTCAGGATATCGCCCGCTTCTTCAAAAGTCTTGCGCACCACAGGCAGTGCATCGAAGCCCTGCATCATCCCAAGCGATTGCGATCCCTGACCGGGAAATACAAATGCCAATTTCATATTCATCCTTTAGCTATCAACTATCAGCCGTCAGCTATCAGCGATAAACGCCGTCCGATGACACAGCTGACGGCTGATAGCTGAGCGCTGAAGGCTATATTACCAGCGCACCAGCGCGGAACCCCAGGTAAAACCGCCACCAACACCCTCCATCAGGATGGTTTCGCCCGGCTTGATTTTACCTTCGCGCACTGCGACATCCAGTGCCAGCGGAATGGAAGCCGCAGAGGTATTGCCATGACGTTCCACGGTCAGCACCACGCGCTCCATGGGCAAGCCCAGCTTTTTTGCGGTGGCCTGGATAATGCGGATATTGGCCTGATGCGGCACCAGCCAGTCGATGTCGGATTTTTGCATGCCATTGACGCTGAGGGTTTCTTCCACAATGGAATCCAGCACGCCCACGGCAAACTTGAAAACCGCACTGCCGTCCATGACCACGCGCGGATCGCCTTCACGCTTCGCGCCGCAGCCACCGCCCTCCACCGCCAGCAGATCCTTGTAGGCACCATCGGCATGCAGATGGGTAGAAATGATGCCTTCCGTCTCGCTCGCCTGAAGGATCACCGCTCCGGCACCATCGCCAAAGAGTACGCAGGTATTGCGGTCCGTCCAGTCTACGATACGCGACATGGTTTCTGCGCCCACAACCAGCGCGCACTTGCTTTGCCCGCTGCGGATGAATTGATCTGCGGTGGAAAGCGCATAAACAAAACCGCTGCAAACGGCCTGAACATCAAATGCCGGTCCGCCACTCCTGATGCCCAGCTTGTTTTGCAGCAGGCAGGCAGTGCTGGGGAAAATCTGGTCTGGGGTGGTTGTGCCGACAATAATCAGATCGATCTGCTGCGGGTCGATGCCGGCAGCCTCAATGGCACGCAGGCTGGCATGCAGGGCCAGATCGCTGGTGGATTCATCGTCGGCAGCAATATGGCGCTGATTGATGCCGGTGCGACTGAATATCCAGTCATGCGAGGTATCCACCATGCGCTCCAGATCATGGTTGGTCAGCACTTTGTTCGGCAGATAGCTGCCAGTACCGGTTATTTTGGAAAACATTCAGACGGTTTCCTGTTCTTTATGCAACAACGAAGTTTGTTCGGTGATCCGCCTCAGCACGCCGTTGCGCACTTCCTCCACGGCGGTTTCAATGGCAAATTGGTAGGCAAAGCTATCAGCCGAGCCGTGGCTTTTCACCACGATGCCACGCAAACCCAGAAGGCTTGCTCCATTGTAGCGGCGGTGATCCATGCGCTTCTTGAATGCGCTCAGTACTGGCAAAGCCAGCAGGCCCAGCAACTTGGTAAACAGATTGCGCCTGAATTCCTGGCGCAGGAACTTGCCCATCATCTGGGCCAGCCCTTCGGAGGTTTTCAGCGCCACGTTGCCAACGAAGCCATCGCACACCACCACATCGGTCGTGCCTTTGTAAATATCATCGCCTTCAATATTGCCATAGAAATTGAGGTGGCTATTGCGCAGCAATTCGCCCGCCTGCTTCACCACATCGCTGCCTTTGATATCTTCTTCACCGATATTCAACAGGCCAACGCTGGGGTTTTCCTTATGCTCCACTGCCGCCGCCAGCATCGCGCCCATGATGCCGAACTGCAACAAATGTTCTGCGCTGCAATCCACATTCGCACCCAAATCAAGCACGTACACATGCCCCTTGAGGCTGGGCAGCATGCTGGCGATTGCAGGACGATCAATACCGGGCAAGGTTTTCAGAACAAAACGGGAAATAGCCATCAGAGCGCCGGTATTACCGGCGGAAACACAGGCATTGGCCTCACCGCTCTTGACCAGGTTGATCGCGACACGCATGGAGGAATCTTTTTTGCTGCGCAGCGCCTGCGCAGGCGGATCATCCATGGTCACCACTTCGCTGGCGTGGTGAATGCGCAGGCGTGGGCCAACCACTGCGCGGCATGCGCGAAGTTCGGCCTCTATGGCTTCGGTCAAGCCAACCAGAATGATGTTGACGTACGTATCGCGACGCAGAATTTCCAGCGCAGCGGGCACGGTCACATGCGCGCCATGGTCGCCGCCCATGGCGTCAATCGCAACAGTAATATCCATAAGAACAGCTAATCAGCTGTATGCAACCGGAGGAATCCGGCCGCGGATGGGATAAGCTTCTTATTCGCCTTTGGCGGGAGCAACTTTGCGCCCACGATAAAAGCCGCTTGGGCTGACATGGTGACGCAGGTGCACCTCACCCGTGGTAGGCTCAACCGCCAACGGTGGGTTGGTGAGAAAATCGTGTGCACGGTGCATACCACGCTTGGAGGGGGATTTTTTGTTTTGCTGGACAGCCATTTCAAACTCCTTGAATAATCATTTAACCTTCAGTGCCGCCAAGACACCAAATGGATTGTTTCCTTTTTCATTTGCCAACCGCTCCACACCCTTGCCCTGGCATAACTCAGGGGAGTGCAAGGGAGCCATCGGCAAATTCAACAAAATCTCATCTTCAACCAGCGCCAGAACATCCATTTCGGTATTGGCCGGTATCGAATCCACTTCTTCATCTCCATCGCCCAGATCATCAAACTGCGTAGCGCCTTGCACCAGTCGCAATCGAGATTCAATATGAAGCGGAAATTCCAACGCTTCAAGACAACGTTGACACTGTAAAATAAGCTTGCCATCAATACTGCAAATCAGAAGCGGCTCGCCTTTTTCGCCGGCTTTCCCTGACAGGGTATAATTCAAAACACCCTGGCTGGACAGCAGCGCACTCTGCAACCTGACAAAGTCAGCCAGCCGCGCTTCTCCGCGCATCACCCGCCCATTCCGGGCAAAGTCAAGGTTATCGATCACAGCCTGTTCATACATAAGCCGCGCATGATATAATTTTTCGGCTTTTGTGTCAAAAAGCCTTTAAGGGTTTTGCCTGAATATGCAAAGGTGCCGCCGCCAGCTGTTCACGATTGGCACTGGCCTGCCGGTGCCAGGATCAGAAAAACAAATTGAGATTCGGGTGTCACGTGATCAAAAAAATTCTTATCGCCAACCGTGGTGAAATTGCCGTCCGCATCGTGCGCGCCTGCTCAGAAATGGGCATCAAGTCAGTGGCCATCTATACCGACGCCGATCGCCACGCCCTGCATGTAAAAAAAGCCGATGAAGCCTATAACATCGGTTCTGACCCTGTCATCGGCTACCTCAACGCTCACAATATCGTCAATCTTGCTGTCGCTGCAGGCTGTGACGCACTTCACCCAGGCTATGGTTTCCTCTCGGAAAACCCTGTGCTGGCAGATATTTGCGCCAAGCGCGGCATCGCCTTTATTGGCCCGTCTTCCAAAGTCATTCACCAGATGGGCGACAAAATTCAGGCGCGCAAAGCCATGATTGAAGCCGGCGTGCCTGTCGTACCGGGCAGCGAGGGCAATCTGGGCAATGTGGAAGAGGCCCGCCAACTGGCGAACAATATTGGCTATCCGGTCATGCTCAAGGCCACCAATGGCGGCGGCGGGCGAGGCATCCGGCGCTGCAACAGCGAAGAAGAACTGCTCAAAAACTATGATCGCGTAGTATCAGAAGCCAGCAAGGCCTTTGGCAAGCCTGAAGTGTTTCTCGAAAAATGCGTGGTCAATCCGCGCCATATCGAAGTTCAGGTTCTAGGCGACCGCTTTGGCAACGTCATTCACCTGTTCGAACGTGATTGCTCGATCCAGCGCCGCAATCAAAAACTGATCGAGATTGCCCCCTCTCCCCAGATCACCGAAGCACAGCGCCAGCACATCGGCAATCTGGCAGTCAATGCCGCAAAGGCCGTTGGTTACATCAACGCAGGCACGGTAGAGTTTCTGCTCGACTCGAATAACAAATTTTTCTTCATGGAAATGAATACCCGCCTGCAGGTGGAGCACACTATCACGGAAACCATTACTGGCATCGACATCGTTCAGGAACAGATACGCATCGCCAGCGGCCTTCCGTTGCAATACAAGCAGAGCGAGGTAAATTACCGCGGCTTTGCCATGGAATTTCGCATCAACGCAGAAGACCCCAAAAATGGATTCCTGCCAAGCTTTGGTCGCATCACGCGCTATTACGCGCCGGGTGGACCCGGTGTACGCACCGATGCGGCCATGTACTCCGGCTATGTGATCCCACCCTATTACGACTCCATGTGCGCGAAACTGACAGTTTGGAATCTGACCTGGGAAGGCGTGGTGGCGCGCGGCCAGCGCTCATTGAACGACATGGTGGTGTATGGCGTAAAAACGACCATCCCCTACTACCAGGAAATCCTGAAACACCCTGAATTCCGTAGCGGCAAATTTGATACCAGCTTTGTCGAAGCGCACCCTGAACTGATCAATTATGCTGTGCGCCCCCCCAGGGATGCACTGGCGGCCGCAATTTCTGCCGCAATCGCGGCCCATATGGGCCTGTAGTACACAGTGAAATCCAAAATTTAGGAATAGAGCATGGCTAAAGTTTTTATCAGCGAACTCGTTTTACGTGACGGCCACCAGTCCCTGATCGCAACCCGTATGCGCACCAAGGACATGCTGCCCATCTGTAAAAAACTCGACAGCATTGGCTTCTGGTCCCTGGAAGCCTGGGGTGGAGCCACTTTCGACGCCTGTGTACGCTTCCTGCGCGAAGACCCCTGGGATCGCCTCAAGAGCTTGCGAAAAGCGCTGCCCAATACCCGCATTCAGATGCTTTTGCGCGGGCAGAACCTGCTTGGCTACCGTCACTATTCCGACGACGTGGTGCGCGCATTCGTGCAGAAATCCGCTGATAACGGTGTAGACGTCTTCCGCATCTTCGATGCCATGAACGACCTGCGCAACCTGAAAGTTTCTATTGACGCCGTCAGAAAGGCCGGCAAGACAGCCGAGGGTACCATCTGTTACACCACCAGCCCGGTGCATGACATCCCCTATTTCGTGCAGATGGCAAAAGAACTGGAGGCCATGGGCTGCGATACCCTGGCCATCAAGGATATGGCCGGACTGCTGACCCCATACCATACGGGTGAACTGGTGAAAGCCCTCAAAGCCGCCACCTCCCTACCCATCCACCTGCACAGCCACGCCACCTCCGGCCTGTCTGCCATGTGTTTCCTCAAGGCAGTGGAAAACGGCGCCACCATTCTCGACACCTGCAATTCTTCCTTTGGCGAAGGGGCAAGCCATGCTTCCACTGAAAGCATCGTGGCCGCCCTGGCTGGCACGGAATTCGATACCGGCCTGGACCTGGGTGCATTGCAGGAAATTACCGCCTATTTCCGTGAGGTGCGCAAACAATACTGGCAATATGAGAGCGCCTTCACCGGCGTGGATACACGCGTGCTGGTCAACCAGGTGCCAGGCGGCATGATTTCCAACCTCTCCAACCAGTTAAAGGAACAGGATGCGCTCAACCGCATGGACGAAGTGCTGGCAGAAATCCCGCGTGTACGCGAAGAACTAGGCTACCCGCCGCTGGTCACCCCCACCTCGCAGATCGTTGGCACGCAGTCCGTACTGAATGTGCTCACCGGAGAACGCTACAAATCGGTCACCACTGAAGTAAAGAACTACCTTCAAGGTCGCTACGGAAAGGCCCCCGGCGCAGTCAACTCGGAAGTTCGCAGCATTGCCATCGGCAATCAGGAAGTCATCACCTGCCGCCCGGCTGATCTTCTGAAGGATGAAATGGACAAACTGCGCGGCGAAATCGAAAGTCTGGCCAAGTGCGAGGAAGATGTGCTGACTTACGCCATGTTCCCCGAACTGGGTCGCAACTTCCTGCAGGAGCGCGCCGCTGGCGCCCTCAAACCTGAACCGTTGCTGCCCCCCGGCACGAACATGGCTTGCGGTCCTTTCTATGCCGCCAACGAGTTCAATGTCACCCTGCACGGTGAAACCTACCACATTCACGTCACCGGATCCGGCCAGCATGGCGCGGACACGCGCCCCTTCTATGTTTCCGTGGATGGAGTGCCTGAAGAGGTATTGGTCGAAGCCCTGAGCGAAATCGAGATTCTGGGCGGCCCCGGAGGCATTGCGACCGGCAGTGGGAAAACCCGGGAATCCGCTGGCGAGAAGAAATCCACAGCGGGAAAACGCCCACGCCCCACTCGCCCCGGCCATGTCACCACCGCGATGCCCGGAACCATTGTCGACGTGCTGGCACAAAAGGGAGCCGCGGTCAAAGCAGGCGACCCGGTACTGGTGATTGAAGCCATGAAAATGGAAAACGAGGTACAGGCGCCGATCAGCGGAACGGTTGTTGCCGTATTCGTGGCCAAGGGAGACAGCGTCACTCCGGATGAAGCACTGATTGAAATTCAGCCCGAATAATGGAGCTCGTACTCGCCTCCACCTCGCCCTACCGGCGCGACCTGCTGAATCGTTTGCAGGTGCCGTTCAGTACTTTCGCACCGGAACTGGACGAAACACCCTTGCCCGGTGAAACTGCCGTCGACACCGCCACGCGCCTGGCCGAAGCAAAGGCACGTGTTGCGGGATCGCATTTCCCGGACGCCCTGATCATCGGCTCGGACCAAGTCGCCACGCTCGATGAAGAGCAACTCGGCAAGCCGCACAACCACGAAAACGCCACCCGCCAGTTGCGCCGCATGCGGGGCAGGAAAGTGGTGTTCAATACCGCCCTGTGCCTTTACAACAGCAAAACGGGGCGCGTACAGAACCGCCTCATTCCATTTGCCGTGAGCTTCCGCGATCTGAGCGATGCCCAGATCGAGAATTACCTCGTCAAGGAGCAACCTTACAACTGTGCCGGCAGTGCCAAATCCGAGGGGCTGGGTATCGCCCTGATCGACAGGATGGAAGGCGACGACCCCAATGCCCTGATCGGATTGCCGCTGATCGCCCTGATCGACATGCTCAATAACGAAAATTTCCAGGTCATCTGACCCATCATGAGTCTGGGTACTTTATATTTAATCCCGACCACGCTCGGCGAAGACTGCGATCTCTCCGCAATTCTGCCCGAACAGGCCAGACGCATGGCAGCGTCACTGCGCACCTTTGTCACTGAACATCCCAAAACCGCAAGACAGTTTCTTAAGCAGACAGGCACGGCTGTTGCGCTGCAGGAAATTCGCATGACCACCCTGGATGAGCACACCCGCCCGGATGAATTGGAAAGCCTGCTACAACCCCTGCTTGATGGGGAAGATGTCGGACTGTTATCTGAAGCCGGTTGCCCAGCGGTGGCCGACCCTGGCGCCACCTTGGTGCGCCTCGCTCATGCATGCAATATCAGGGTGGTGCCTCTGGTAGGCCCATCCTCCATCCTGCTGGCCCTGATGGGATCGGGCCTCAATGGCCAGAGCTTCGCCTTTCTCGGCTACTTGCCGGCAGAAAAATCCGCACGGATAAATAAAATCCAGGAAATCGAACAGCAGTCGCTGCGCTTGAACCAGACCCAGATTTTCATTGAAACGCCCTACCGCAACCAGCAATTATTGCTTGATCTGGTGACTAGCTGCGCGGGGGAAACCGAGCTGTGCATCGCCACGGATCTGACCCTGGCAAGCGAGCGCATCAACACGAAAAGCATTGCGGAATGGAAACGAAAACTGCCGGATTGCGACAAACGCCCCACAGTATTCGTACTTTACCGCAGGCCAGCGGACAGAATTGCTAGGAAGCCGGCTGCTCGACAAAAGAAATAATGCTGTCGAGCCGGATTTCGATGATTTCGTCAGTTCCTGCCACCCTGAACTTCAGCCACTCTGCGCCGCTGCGTGTCTCCACATCGAGGGGAATCACGGCATGAAGGATCTTTTCCAAACCTTGGCGATATTCGAGATGCAGGGGAATTTTGCGCAGTACGCTGAATTCGAGACGCTCATGCTGAACGCAGGAGATGGGCTGGTATTCAGCCACGAGAAACCAATCAGAGGAAAATGACAGCCGGGAACACCGCAGCCGCCAGCACCAGCACCAGCCATTCCATGTTATGGCGTGCTAGCCAGCCGGTGAAATGAGCGACCAGGATCGCAATGGCTACGATATAGAATGCGATGAAAGCCATGAAGCTTTTCCTTATACAGGGTTTGGGTTAAGGATATCCAGTTCTAACCGGCAAAACAATCCGGGGCCACTTTCCCGGACATCAGGCATCAATGCAGCGCATGACTCTGATCAACAGGAAGGCCATTGACGATCTCGTCCATATTGGCATTACGGATATTTACCACATTCACCACAAATGTGACGGTCTGACCCGCAAGCGCATGGTTGGCATCCACGGTAAGCTTGCCATCAGCAATTCGGCTGACGCGGAAGATCATGCTCTCGCCCTGTTCATTCTGCATCTCCACCTCCGCACCGACACGCCGGAATTCAGGAGGGACATTCTCGACATCATCAGTAAAAGCCAGATTCGGGTCGTGCGGACCGAAGCCCTCGGCGGGATTAAGTGAAACCTCAACCCGATCTCCAACCTTATGTCCATCCAGCGCCATTTCGATTTTCTCGAACAGGGGGCTGTTGCCGCCATGCACATAACCTATTGGCACATCCGATTGTTCAAAAACCGAACCCGACTGATCGACGATTGAATAAGTAACGTAGACAACCTTGTTTCTGGCAACTCTTTCTTCAGTCATGGCATGTAATCTTTAATAATTTCGAAAGAACGGAATTGTAGCCCGAGCAAGCTCAGCTACCAAGTTTACGCATATCAATATCCACAATCAGTTCTTTCATCCGGGAAGAGAGCGGCCAGGTCAGCGTCAGCGTCACTGCCTGCATAATCTTCTCGAAACCCGCTTCCGACTGAGAAACTGAAAAGTGGGGCCGGCTCTGAATCAGGGCCGGGGTGCTGAGATGCAGAGACAATACCCCACCCAGCACTTCATCCTGTAAATCCAGCTTTTTGGCTTTCTCGAACTGCAAGTCCTGGCCGAATCCGCCCGGAATCTGATCATTGAAGACGAAACGACCGGCGGGCCCATCGCAACTTGGCATGGCCAGATTAATCTCGGTCCGGAACTGGCCATGCATTTCTCCGTTAAACAGATAGCTTACGCGCAGACGCTCGCCGGAGACAGAAATCCGCTTGTCGATCAAAAGCCTGCCCTGTTCACAGCTAAATGTCAGATGTGCGCCATGATCATCGCTTTGGCGCAAAATATAGCACCTCAAGGGCGTCATGCTTTCGCCATCGACCAGGCTATCAAGGAACAACATGCGCTGAACGTCATCCAGCTTCAGATCGGAGGGTGATATATGGTGCTTGAAGCTGACACGTTCGTGCGGGTTGGCAATACCCTCACCATCATGTTTCCCCTCATGGTCAAGATGCATCTTGCGGTAGTAATGTTCTGACTGGCGCGCCAGCGTGTCACCAAAGTTATGCCTCAAGATGTACGCGTCCAGTTCGCACAACGCTGCACTGCCATCCTGACGAGCCACTGCCTGAATCTCGTCGTTGTGGATAAAAATCTCATTCCTGCCATCGAAATCCAGATCCTCGATCACCATTGGAGGGCGCGCGGCAACCTTGTCCAGCATACCCTCAAGCGTCACGATGGCGTTGTAGATCGCACGCCGCAGATGGGGCAAGTAGAGACCGCCGAACAGCCCATGCCAGTAAGCGTCATTGGCCTGGGTCTGGTAGAGCAGTTCGAGCATTGTCTTGGTTTGCTTGCGCGCCGGCAATGCATGGTAACGCTGTGATAATTGCAACATGCGCTTGTGCATCCAGTTGGATTCCGGGTAGCGCGAGATGAAATTCTTCCAGATGCCACCACGCAAAAAAGCCTTGTCACGATCGAACAGGCCCTTTGATTTAGACTCCTGAACCAGATCCGCGTAGCTGTTGGCAGCCTGTGCGGGCAAGGTCCATTCATTCATCTCGATATAGGAGGTCGTAGGCAAATAAACGATACCACGAGTATGCGCCTCGGCATGATAATCACTGAATTTCATGGGCCGAATCAACGGGGAGGCCAATACCCCACGGATAAAATCCTCCAGCCAGCCCTTTTCATAAACCCACGCGTAGGTTTCCGGCCAGATGCCGAATTTCTCGATATCATCGAAATAGACGGCGGCTTCTTCCCCTTCTCCGGCCAGACTCTCCAGATACTGGACCGCCTCGTGTGCGGGAGAGAAAGGGAAGCGATAACGAAGCGCCTCTGAAATGGGGAACAAATCCAGGCGGCGCCCATCTTCCTCTGTCGTATAAAAACCGTTCAGATCAGTGGGCTCTTTGCCAGTGCACAGAAAGTGGTAGTCATCTACCGTGACATACTGTATTCCCGCATCCGCCAGGGCCGGCACCACTGTCGCCTCCCACACCCTTTCAGTCAGCCAGGCGCCGACTGGGCGCTGGCCGAATTTCTTTTCCAGCTTGTCTGAAAGCGTAACGATCTGACCGATGCGGTCTCGATTGGGAATCACCGCCAATACCGGCTCGGTTTCACCCGCGCCGACGAGTTCCACCTGGCCGCGCTGCACCATACTTTTCAACATCACCATATCTTCCGGATAGTGCTGCAGCAGGTAATCCAGCAACCAACCGGAAAAATGCAACGCAAAAGGAAAATCGGGATAACGATAAAGGGTGCGAATGAATGGGCCGTAGCAGCGCGCATGGGCATCCTGCAGCACTTCCGGAAAATTGCCCACAGGCTGGTGAGCATGAACGCCAAGCAAGAGCGCAACTGATTTAGTCATAATTCTCAGATTCTCTATTTTTAAGTTTACGGCCCGTCAGACGAACGGCTCAGGAGCCCCGCCTCATGGTTCCACCCGCTTCAGCAGTACCGCCGCCCTGACTGATAGGCACATCAAGCTCATGCGGGGGAACCAGCATCAGCATACGATACAGATCAGCCAGATTCTCCCTGTAAAGGAGATCAAAGCTTCTGACGCTATCTCCGGGGTTATAGTCGCCGAACCACCAGAACCAGTCGGACCCTTCGCACACCGCGAGCTGGCGGGAGGCCGTTTCCTGCTGCTGCGCGCTCAGGCGCCCGCTGGCCATGACCAGATCATAACTTTGCTTGGCTTGACACAGCAAATCCCAGGCGTGGTTTTTTTCCGGGCAGCCGATCCAGGTCGTGAAATCGCCATAGACCCAGCTTCCCGCCACCAGGTGTGGCAAATCTCTGCTTTCCGCGCAGTGGTAGGCAGAATGCTCGCCATCACGCTCATCACGGCAGCCATCCAGGTAATTGCGGAAAGTGGTCATCTCGATGTGAGGATGATTCTGCAACATTTCATACAACTCGGACAAAAAGTAGTAGCCGTTGTAGGGGTAATATTCCCACGCATTCTCGCCATCCAGAATTACGCTGACAACCGGGTTCTCATGCACACCACCATTGTGCAGGATTTCTTCCAGAACCTGGACAAAATCAAGCACCGCATCCCGGCCGAACCATTTGGCATACTCGAAACCAATCTTGTCGGACAACAGATCATCGCGGAAAAAGCAGGCGATTTCATGTCCACCATCCGCAATACGGTAAGGGCGATATAAATAATTGACAGCGTTGTGCAGAACCTCTTCCTGCCCGGCCTGCCGCAGACTGTTACCCAGCACAGCCTGACCGGTGGCGATCCAGCGGCAGCCATTTTTTGCCATCAGTAGCGCTGCTGCCTGTGAAACTCCGCCTTCAGCTGGCCACATGCCCGCCGGATGCACACCAAAATAATGTTCGTGCATGGCAAAGGCTTGGGACACATGAAACGATACCCGTTGCGCCCCCCCCGGGTAGGAATGCGACAGGGGCAGTTCGATTCCGGGCAAACTCTCTCGCGCGCTGTTGAAATCCAGCATGAGCGGTGCAATGGGGTGGTAATACGGCGTTGTGGAAAGCTCAACCTGCCCATCTTCGGATAGTTTCCGATAACGAGGGATGATTCCTTGAATCAGTTCACCGATCAGGGTCACCAATTGCTGGCGTTCCTTGAAAGTAAACATACTGCCCTTGGACATCATGGCCACAAGCAACTCGTTTTCGCGCCGCACGCTTTCGCCGGTCCAGGCAAGGTGATACCACACCAACAGATCAGCCAGGAACTGACTGGACAAATAATGGAAGTGTTCCACCCCCTCCGCCTCATGCATCTTGAACAGGTCGTAAAGACGCTTGTAGGCAGGATAAGGCTCGATCATCTTGCTGTGATTACTGCGAAAACAGCTTTCCAGTATCAGCTTGCGCTGCTCCAGTGTCACATGTTCCAAATCCTTGGCCGCGAGCAGGCGCAACAAGGGGTCGCGAAGTTTTCCGCTGCGAAACTGGTCGCTGTAATCTTCCAACTGGTCGAGCAGAATCGGGACAAAGTTCACCACTGCCCGCGCACCCGGCGTCTGCTCCAGATGATAGGCCATGTCGGTATAGTCCTTGATGGCATGAAGATAGGTCCACGGCAAGGCGAACTCGCCCGTCACATGATGACGGTAATCGGGCTGGTGCATGTGCCAGCATAGAACAAGTTTCAGTTTCTTATGGGTGCTCATACATGAAATAACCTGTATCCCCTGCCTTCGGGCAGGGGATACTTAACGATCCAAGGAAGTAAAAAAAGAGGAGGGAGAGCTTAGCGGACGTGGTGAATCTCATGCCCCAGCATTTCCGGCGTCACCAGGGTCACACCCTTTTCCGTGACATAAAAACGTTTGGCATCTTCTACCGGGTCTACGCCAATCGTCATGCCCTCAGGAATGACGCATCCCTTGTCCAATACCACCTTCTTGAGGGTGACATAGCGGCCGATATCCACATTGGGCAGAATGACAGAATCCTCGATCTCGGTATAACTGTGGATATTGACATTGGAAAACAGCAAAGAGCGGCGTACGGAAGCACCGCTGATGATACATCCGCCAGACACCAGGGAATCCACTGCATATCCACGTCGACTTTCATCATCGAACACGAACTTTGCCGGCGGCAACTGCTCCTGATAAGTCCAGATCGGCCATTGCTGGTCATAGAGGTTGAGGTAAGGCGTAATCTTGGTCATTTCCATATTGGCTTCCCAATAGGCATCGATCGTTCCCACATCACGCCAGTAAGGTTCGCCATTCTGCAGACCGACACAGCTATCCTCGAAAGGATGGGCGAACACACGATAACGGTTAACCAGATAGGGAATAATGTCCTTGCCAAAATCATGGCTGGAATGGGGGTCATCGGCATCCCGGATCAATTGCTCGAACAGGAAAGCCGTGTTGAATACGTAAATACCCATGCTCACCATGACCCTGCCCGGTTTGCCAGGAATCTCGTCCGGATGCTCGGGTTTCTCGGTGAACTTCACCACGCGCTGGTGCTCGTCCACGGTAATCACGCCGAAAGCCGAAGCCTCCTCCCGTGACACTTCCAAGCAAACGACGGTCATATCCGCAGCATGGGCAGAGTGGAATGCCAGCATTTCGCCATAATCCTGCTTGTAGATATGGTCGCCCGCAAGGATCAGCACATATTCAGACTTATAGCCCCGGATAATGTCGAGATTCTGAAAAACAGCATCCGCGGTACCCTTATACCAGGTTTCCTGAATGCGCTGCTGGGCGGGTAGCAACTCGACGAATTCATTGAATTCTCCACGCAGGAAACTCCAGCCACGGTGCAGGTGCTGAAGCAGGCTATGCGCCTTATACTGCGTGATGACGCCGATGCGGCGAATACCCGAATTAACACAATTGGAAAGCGGAAAATCGATAATACGGAACTTACCGCCAAAAGGAACAGCCGGTTTTGCTCTCCAGTCCGTGAGCGCCTTGAGGCGGCTGCCCCGGCCACCGGCGAGAATCAAAGCCACCGTATTCTTGGTTAACAGACTGATAAAGCGAGGAGTAGTGGATGATTGCAAAGAAGTTCTCCCTTACGGCGATATTTGGTATTTCAATTATACCCCTTTGAGCGGCATTGGCGTTTGCCTAAAGCCGTCTTCTGGCATATTCTTCTTACATTATCACGCTGTAGCGACACTCCCATGAAACCCAACCTCAGCGCCAAAGTCAATACAAATCTTAAAGCCCTTCTCAAAGCCCGGCACCATGATCCTTTTGCTTTTTTAGGACTGCATCAGGAAGGGAGCGCCTGGTCGGTGCGACTCTTTCTCCCATTCGAACAACAGGTCGAGATTTGCCTTGACGGCAAATGGTTAATGCTTGAAAAAATCCACACGGATGGTGTTTTTTTCTGGCACGGCGACGAAAAACCCGAAACCCCTTACCGTCTAAGGGTGCCGCACAAGGAGGGATACCGCGAGTTTTTTGACCCTTACGCCTTTCCACCACAGATCAGCGAAATGGATCTTTATCTTTTTGGCGAAGGCCGCTTGCACCAGGGATACCGCATCCTGGGCGCGCAGCATACTCGCCTTCTGGGTATTGCGGGCATTCGCTTTGCCGTATGGGCGCCAAACGCCGAGCGAGTCAGCGTCATAGGCGACTTCAACCACTGGGATGGACGTGTTCACCCTATGCGCAGCCTGGGCTCAAGTGGCGTCTGGGAACTGTTCATCCCTGAGCTTCCTGCGGGCAGCCTGTACAAGTTCGAGATCCGCAACCGCCATAGCGGGCACATCCAGGCAAAGACCGACCCATACGGCCAGGAATATGAGTTGCGTCCCGGCAGCGCAGCGAAAGCCCCTACCCCCACAGAACACAACTGGGGGGACCAGGCATGGATGAAGCAGCGCCAGGAACTGGACTGGCTGCACGCCCCGTTCAATGTTTATGAAATTCATGCCGGATCGTGGAAGCGCCATCCGGATGACCGCTTCTACAACTGGCGGGAACTGGCGGAGCATCTTGTACCCTACGTAAACGACATGGGGTATACCCATATTGAGCTTATGCCGATATCCGAACACCCGCTGGACGAGTCCTGGGGCTATCAGACCACCGGCTATTTCGGCCCCACGTCGCGCTTCGGTACGCCGGACGATTTCCGTTTCTTCGTGGACGCCTGTCACCAGGCCAACATTGGCATCATCCTCGACTGGGTGCCGGCGCATTTCCCACAGGATAGTTGGGCTCTGGCGCACTTTGACGGCACCGCACTGTATGAGCATGAAGACCCGCGTCTCGGCTTCCATCAGGACTGGGGCACACACATCTTCAACTACGGACGCCATGAAGTTCAAAGCTTTCTGCTTTCCAGCGCCCACTACTGGCTCTCCGAATTCCACCTCGACGGCCTGCGCGTCGACGCCGTTGCATCCATGCTTTATCTCGACTATTCACGCAAGGCCGACGAGTGGATACCCAATAAATATGGTGGACGCGAGAATCTGGACGCCATCGAATTCCTGCGCAGCCTCAACATCATGGTGCATGACGAATTCCCCGGCGCCCTGACTTTCGCCGAGGAGTCCACTTCGTGGCCCATGGTATCCAGACCGGTCTATCTCGGCGGCCTGGGATTCTCCATGAAATGGAACATGGGCTGGATGAACGACACGCTCCGTTACATGCTGCACGAACCGGTGCATCGGCGCTTCCACCACAACGAACTGACGTTTGGGCAGCTTTATGCCTATACCGAGAACTTTATGCTGCCTTTTTCACACGACGAGGTCGTGCATGGCAAGGGCTCGCTGCTGGACAAAATGCCCGGCGATGCGTGGCAGAAATTTGCCAACTTGCGCCTGCTTCTCACCTACCAGATGGCCTACCCTGGGAAAAAACTCAATTTCATGGGCAATGAGATCGGCCAAGGCCGCGAATGGCGGGTTGGCGGAGAAATAGACTGGGGACTGTTGCAATACCACTGGCACCAGGGCGTACAAAGCCTTAGCCGCGACCTAAACCACCTCTATCGCAATACGCCAGCCCTGTACCAGCAGGATTTTGAAGTCTCCGGGTTTGCCTGGGTGGATTGTCATGACGCAGACCATTCGATTCTGTCTTTTCTGCGCTGGGGCAAAGATGGCAGCGTAGCTGTGGTAATCCTGAACTTCACACCCGTACCACGTCAGGGATATCGCATTGGGGTACCCCGGAGCGGACGGTACCAGGAAATATTCAACAGCGATTCCACTTACTATGGTGGCAGCAACCTCGGCAATGGAGAGGGTCTGGAATCGCAGAACCAGTCCTGGATGGGTTTCGAGCAATCGCTGGAAATCACCATTCCGCCGCTGTCTGGCATCATTTTGGCCCCTGTACAATAGTTTTATAGAGTTCGAATTATGTCCGCCCTCACCCGCCTTCCCAGCTGGCAAGCCTTAAAACAGCACCAGAAAAAAATCGCACCCCTGCATATGCGCGATCTGTTCCAGCTGGATCCGCAGCGCTTTGCCCGTTTTTCACTCGACCAGGGCGATTTCCTGCTCGATTATTCCAAGAACCTGATTACGGAAGAAACCTTCGCCCTGCTCATGCAGCTGGCGCGGGAAACCGGCCTGAATCAGTGGATTGAAAAAATGTTCGCGGGTGAGGCCATCAATTTCACCGAAGGCCGCGCTGTCCTGCATACCGCCCTGCGCAATCGCTCCAGCAAGCCTGCATTTGTGGACGGCAAGGATGTCATGCCCGACGTCAGACGTGTGCTGGCCCACATGCGCGAGTTCTCCGAGCAGGTGCGCAATGGACAGTGGCGCGGTTATTCCGGCAAGGCCATGACTGACATCGTTAACATCGGCATCGGCGGCTCCGACCTTGGCCCGGTGATGGTGACCGAGGCCCTCAAGCACTACGAGAAAGCCGGCCTCAGCGTCCACTTCGTGTCCAACGTCGATGGCAGCCATCTGGCCGAAACCCTCAAACATATCGATCCCGAAACCACACTGTTCGTGATCGCATCAAAGACCTTCACCACCCAGGAAACCCTGACCAATGCCCGCTCTGCACGCGCATGGTTTTTGCGCACGGCCAAGGATGAATCTGCGATCGCCCGGCATTTCGTCGCAGTTTCGACCAATGCCGGGGAGGTTGCCAAGTTTGGCATCGACACGGCGAACATGTTCGAATTCTGGGACTGGGTGGGCGGCCGCTATTCCCTGTGGTCGGCCATCGGTCTCCCCATTGCGCTATATCTCGGCATGGATCATTTCGAGGCGCTCCTGGCTGGCGCATTCGAGATGGACGAGCATTTCCGCCACGCCCCATTTGAGCAGAACATGCCGGTCATACTTGGCCTCTTGGGCATCTGGTACAACAATTTCTTCTCTGCCCAGAGTCATGCCGTATTACCCTATGACCAGTATCTGCACCGTCTGCCTGCCTACCTCCAGCAACTGGACATGGAAAGCAACGGCAAGCGCATTTCACGCAACTCGAAAGCCGTGGATTACCAGACCGGGCCGGTGATCTGGGGAGAACCCGGCACCAACGGCCAGCATGCCTTCTACCAGCTCATCCATCAGGGCAGCAAACTGATCCCGGCGGATTTCCTGGTCCCGATCGAGAGCCACAACCCCATCGGCGACCATCACCGCATTCTGCTGGCCAATTTCTTTGCCCAGACGCAGGCGCTGATGCAGGGCAAGACCGAGAATGAAGCGCGTGCCGAACTCGAACGGGCCGGCACCAGCGGCACGAAGCTGAAGCAGTTGCTCCCACACAAGGTTTTCCCCGGCAACAAGCCTACCAACTCCATCCTGATGCGCAAAGTAACGCCGCACACCCTGGGTTCACTGATCGCACTCTACGAGCACAAGGTATTCGTGCAAGGCATCATCTGGAATCTCAACTCGTTCGACCAGTGGGGCGTGGAGCTGGGCAAGCAACTGGCCAGCAACATCCTGCCCGAACTGGCTCACGATAAAACGGCAACCCGCTTCGATGCCTCAACCAATGGCCTGATCAACCACTTCAAGAAATTTACGACGCCGCTGAAGAGCAACTGATAAAGCGCCTCAGAACAACTCCACATCCACGTTCATTGCCGCCGCTGGAGCAATCTTGTTCTGACTCAGCAGCTCCTCATAGGAGCACACCTGATTGCGCCCGTGCTGCTTGGCATAGTAGAGCGCTTCATCTGCATGTCCTACCACGGTTGCCGGCACATCCTGACTGCTGATTCTGACATAGCCGATACTGATCGTAACCTGCCCCACCTGCGGGAAATCATGGCTGGCGACGGTCTGGCGCAGGCGCTCCAGCACCGAGCGCACGCCTTCCTCGTCTGTCGGCTCAAGCGCCGCGACAAACTCCTCGCCGCCAAAACGAAACAACTTGTCGCTTTCCCTGAATACGCTGCGCATGATGCCCGCCAGAAGAATCAACACCTCGTCACCGTAAATATGGCCAAACCTGTCGTTCACCCGCTTGAAATGGTCCACATCAAGCACCGCCAGCCAGCGACTTCGTGCTCTGGCATCCTCACGTCGGCATTCACTCACGGCGCCATTCATTGCACCGCTCATGCGCGCCTGTGACAACAATTGGTCAATATTCCGGTCGAAGGTACGGCGGTTAAGCAAGCCCGTCAGCGTATCGCGTTCGCTCTCATCCAGGATGCGCACATAATTGCGAAAAACCTGCAGGAAGCCGGTGACCAGTTTTTCATCGCCTTCCACATATTCAGGCCCGACAATCGTGAGCAAACCCTCTATCCCGTTCCGACCGTAAAGAGGGTGAACGGAACGCATCAAACCCGGGATTCCGGCTGGGTTTGAAATGAACCCCCGCATTTCCAGGCAACATGAAAAATCGGCATCCGATGCCACCAGGACCGCAGAATTGTTTTGCACCGGCGCAAAAACCAGTTGCCCCTGTTCACGCTTCACCGACGCGCTCAGGCGTGCTTCCAGCCCGGATTGGGCGGAGCCAAGCCAATATACCGCCCCCTCCTGCGCCTTGAGCAAATCGCATAGTGTCATCACCAGGCTCTGAACCAGTGCATCCCGTTCAGAGTTAGCCGTCACCTCGATCAGTGAGTCCAGAATACTGCCGTACAAGTAATTCCCCATGCAATACGAAAAGAAACAAGAAGCGGAAATTTATCCCGCTCATGAAAATCCTACAATTTCACCCTTACCCGATAATCCAGTATCGCCTTGCCTCGCGCAGGCACTTGCATGCGCCAGGCCGCTGTATTACTCGCCGGTTTGCGATGCGGAAGGCTTTCTGCCAGCATCTCCCAGTCGCCCGGCACCGGTTCTATCACATTGACGATCACCGCTTCATCCTTGGCGTTCTTAAGCTCAATCTGGTAAGCGCTCTCGAAAACAGTGCTATCACGTCCGCTGCCACTAAGCTTCAGAAAACTGGTCTGTTTCTTGTCCGCTGTGACATCAAAGGCCTCGCCCAGTTTGAGGCGAACCATCTCGCCCCGGGGTGTATGGTCAATTCGGTCTTCGCCCACAAACTGGGCTTTGCCTGCGGCATCTTTCTTATATACCCGGATCACGCCCTTGGGCAAGGGAACACCCAGTCCACCGCCTTTGTTCTCGAATTCCATGAAAACACCCACTTTCATTTTCTGCCCCAGATCGCCATAGCTACTGCGATAGTAATAATCCCTGCCCAGCAACTGAAGCTCCTTGTGGACCGGAACATGGCTCGCGGAAAGCAGGGCCACCTGCTTGGTTTGCTGCTCGGCGATGGTGGTGAGACGCTCCAGCGAATAGAGGTGATACTCGAACAGGCCCTCCTCTGCCATGGCAGGCGCGGCCATGGGCGCTGCCTTCATGACCCGTCCCTCCTGGACGAAATCCAGTTCGCGCCGTACCCGGTTCACATCCCCCGCCACCAGTTGGAGCTTTGCATTGGGATAGCTGCTGCCACTGACGTTGGTCAGCGTCACCCAGCCGCTCAGATCAAGCCGATCATCCGCAGAACTCAATTCGGCCACATAATCCGCACGCCAGGAAAGACCACCGGTGAGATAGCTCAGCTCCATCGGGCGCTCACCTTCGGAGGGCGCCAAAAAGCTGATCACCAGCGTCGGACGGTCACGCAGGTTGTCCGGCACGGTTTTGAACGCCAAGCGCCCCGGCAGGCCGGTTTCAATGCGATCGGCAAATTTCAGCACAACGCCGCCATTGGTGCTGAGCACCGTGGCCGTCTCACTGCTCTCAACGCCGGTTGCCGCATTGGTCCGGATCACCGTCACGCTCTGGCCGACATATTTATCCAGCAACTTCTGCGGCGTCAACAGATCGAAATCGAAATTCTGCTCCAGCAAGACAATCCCTTCGCCGCCGGCCAGACTGCGAAGAAAGGCCGTTTCCGGCATGATGCGCGCGCTCACGTCGCGCCAGGCAAGGCGGTTCGCCCCCTTCGCCGGCGTCACTCTGCGCTGATCCTTGATCAAGGCGAGATTTTCGTTATAGATGGTGACCGCCACCTGCTGCTGATCCTGGAGCGTGCTCAGTTTCTCAGGGGACGAGGCAGATTGCGCCTGTGCCGCCACGAAGAATGCAAGCAGACCCCAGACTTGCGCATTGAATGCCATGCAGATTCCCCTTAATTAAGAGAAGACAGGCGCGCCAGGCGAATTTCCTGGCTTAGCTGATAGACCGAAAGCGCGTAGAACAGATTGCGGTTGTAACGCGTGATCGCATAAAAATTATTCAGCCCGAGCCAGTATTCCTGACCATCGCCGACATCCACCGCAAGCAGGGCAACCGGCGTCTCTGGCGCCAAAGCTTCGACAGCCATGACGCCGCGCATGCGCAACTGGTCCATGCTGTACTTCGGTTTCAGACCACCGCTCAAAAGATCACTGAAAGAAGCATCCTGCTGCAGCGAAGCACGCATTGCCACCGGCAGATTGGCCTCCCAGCCGTAGGTCTTCAAGTAATTGGCAACGCTGCCGATCGCATCGGTAGAACTACGCCAAAGATCGCGCCGGCCATCGCCATCGAAGTCCACCGCATAGGCCCGATAACTGCTGGGCATGAACTGCGGAATCCCCATCGCGCCGGCAAAAGAACCCCGGATAGAAAGCGGATCTTTCCCTTCCTCCCGCATCAACAGCAGATATTGTTCCAGCTCACCACGAAAGAATTCGGCGCGGCGCGGATAATCAAACGCCAGCGTAGCCAGGGTATCAAGCACGGGGTGCGACAGAGGGTAAGTGCCATAGCGGGTTTCAACCCCGATGATGGCCACGATCACTTCCTCTGGCACACCATAAACCTGGCGGGCACGCGTCAGCGCCGCCTCATTGTCGCTCCAGAAACTGACACCATGTGCAATACGCCACGGATTCACGAAATTGGCACGATAACGGATCCATGAGGGGGGCTTCACCACCTTGCTGGTCATGGTTTTTGCCACGCGGGGACGCAACGTCACCTGAGCAAACAGATCATTCAATGCATCCGCGCCGAAACCGTGCTTACTGACCATTTCAGCAACAAACTGCCGTACTTCTGGACGCTCTGAGAAGGAAGTGGCAACCGCCACCGGTTGAGTCCAGAGCAGCAACTGAACAAACAGGAAGAGGGAAAAAAGAAAAATAAGATTCTTGATAGGCATACGTTTTACAGGTTTACTGCAAACAAGCGCTCTTGGCAAGTCTAAAAAACCTTACTACGCCTCCCCGCGCGGGATGTGGCACATCCCCTCAAGTTTGGGTCTATAATAAATTCAGTTTTTGTCACAAATGCTCATCGTGAGGAGACATCAACAATGGCAGGACACACACCCCCCAGCGAGACCGACCAGGCTCGCATCATCGAACGTCCAGACGGATTTTACTGGCAGGACAAGTTAACCGAAGAAGTCTACGGCCCCTTTCCGACGCTGCTGGACGCCATGCAGGACATGGAATACAACGACGAAAGCGATTACGAACCGGGCGAGACGCTGGAAGAGGCCGAGGCCGAACTGGGTATCGCAGACTGGATTGATCCTGAAACCGGATTACCGGGAGAAGAATCGCATCATCTGGGCGACTAAGGCTCTAACTGGAGTGGTGCCCGGAACCGGAATCGAACCGGTATGGAGGGATAAGCTCCGACGGATTTTAAGTCCGTTGCGTCTACCAATTTCGCCACCCGGGCTGGGAATTTGGAGGCGGGGGTCGGAATCGAACCGGCGTAGACGGCTTTGCAGGCCGCTGCATAACCACTTTGCTACCCCGCCAGTGTGGCCTGGCTATTGAAGCTATTTTAGCTCCGGCGAGTTGTTGCCACCGGAACTAAAAAGGGAAAGCTGACGCTTTCCCTTGAATCTGGAGCGGGAAACGAGATTCGAACTCGCGACCTATACCTTGGCAAGGTATCGCTCTACCAACTGAGCTATTCCCGCGTTTGAGAAGCCGCCATTTTAATGATTTGGCCATTGATGTCAAGCGTAACGCGCCATCAATTTTGTCCTGCAATCTGAGGCCAGGCCTTCTTCAGATAATAAGCCATTGACCACAAAGTCAAAATTGCAGCGATATAAATCAGGATTGTTCCTACTGCTTGTGAATCAAACATCCCCGCAACGGGATCGTGATACAGCAATAGCAGGATAGCGGCCATCTGCGCCGTGGTTTTGAGCTTGCCGATAAAGGAGACGGCGACATTCTTGCTCTTGCCGATGCCCGCCATCCATTCGCGCAGGGCGGATATCGCGATTTCACGCCCGATGATGATCAGGGCGATGCCGACATCCACCCGCTGCAGCTTGACCAGCACGACCAGGGCTGCGGCCACCATGAGTTTGTCGGCAACCGGGTCGAGAAAAGCGCCGAAAGCGGATGTCTGATTCAAGGCGCGTGCCAGATAGCCATCCAGCCAGTCGGTCAATGCCGCCACGATAAAAATCGAGGCGGCATAAAAATTGACAGCATGCGGTTCAATCCATGATGCGGGCAGATAGAAAACAGCCACGAATACCGGAATCAGGAGAATCCTCAGCAAGGTAAGCAGGTTGGGTATATTCAAGGGCATATTTAATGCAGTTCCTGATAAATTTTTTCCGCCAGAGCACGGCTGATCCCCTCTACTTGGGCCAGTTCATCCACATTCGCCAGGGCCACTCCCTTCAGGCCTCCAAAACGCGCCAGAAGGCGCTGCCTGCGCTTGGCGCCAATCCCGCCGATATCCTCCAGCGACGAATGGGTGCGGGCCTTGCCGCGCCTGGCACGATGCCCGCTGATAGCAAAACGGTGCGCTTCATCGCGCACTTGCTGAATCAGGTGCAAGGCCGGACTATCCTTGGGTAATTGTAACGGTTTGTCACGATTCGGGAAAATAAGCTGCTCCAGCCCCGGCTTGCGCGCTTCGCCCTTGGCCACGCCGACCACTGCCACGTCGTTCAGCCCCAGTTCGGTGAGGATATCCATCGCGCTGCTGAGTTGCCCCTTACCGCCATCGATCAGGATCAGGTCCGGCATCCTGCCCTCGCCCGCCGCAATTTTCCGGTAGCGCCGTTCCAGGACGGAGCGCATCGCGGCATAGTCATCCCCCGGCGTAATACCGCTGATGTTATAACGCCGGTACTCGCCATTGCGCATGTCGCCCTGGTCGAACACCACGCACGAGGCCACTGTCGCCTCACCCATGGTATGACTGATGTCGAAGCACTCGATGCGCTGCACGCCATCGGGTAAGTCCAGCGCCTGCTGCAAGGCCTGCAAACGCGCCTCCTGATTAGCCTGCTGGCTAAGACGCTGTTCAACCGCCAGGCGTGCATTAGTGAGCGCCATTTCCACCCATACGCGGCGCTCTCCCGTCGGGTGGCTGTTGATTTGTACTTTGTGCTGCGACTGCTCGCTCAGCAACGTTTCCAGCGCTTCTCCATCAATCGGCTCGCTGAGAAAGATCTGGCGCGGCACGAACTGGTTCAGATAATGTTGCCCCAGAAAAGCCTCAAGCGCTGTTGCGGTGTCGTATTGGGCAGCGTGGCTGGGGAAAAAACTCTTGTCGCCCAGGTGCCGCCCGCCGCGCACCATAACCAGATTGACGCACACCATGCCCTGCTTCTCGTAGCAGGCGACGATATCGGCATCCGCGCCGCTGCCGCTGCTGACATACTGTTTTTCCTGCACCTGGCGCAGGGCGCCGATCTGGTCGCGGTAGAGCGCTGCTTCCTCATAGTGCATTTGTTCTGCTGCTGCCTGCATCTTTTCCATCAGCGTATCCATGACCTGCTGGTCCTTGCCCTGCATGAACAAGGCCGCGTTATGCACGTCGGAACGATAACTCTCATCGTCGATCAAGCCGACGCAAGGCGCGGTGCAGCGCTGGATCTGATGCAACAGACAGGGACGTGAGCGATTTTTTAAAACACTGTCCTCGCAGGTGCGCAGGCGGAATATCTTCTGCAGCAACTGCATGCTCTCCTTGACCGCCCCGGCGTTGGGAAAGGGCCCGAAATACTGGTTGCCCTTGTGCTGCACGCCGCGATAGTAGGCGAGACGCGGGAAACGGTGGCCGGAAAGCATGATGTAAGGGTAGGACTTGTCGTCGCGAAACAGGATATTGAAGCGCGGCGCCAGCGACTTGATGAGGTTGTTTTCGAGCAGCAGCGCCTCTGCCTCGCTACGCGTCACCGTGGTTTCGATGGCTGCGATCTGCGACACCATCAGGCGCGTGCGCGGCACATGGTCGGTCTTCTGGAAATACGACGAAACACGCTTTTTCAGGTCGCGCGCCTTGCCGACATAGATCACCTCCCCCGCTGCATTGAGCATGCGGTAGACCCCTGGCAAATGGGACAGGCTAGCGAGAAAGGGTTTGCTTTCGAACATCAGTCTTCGTCGAGCAATTTCCCGGCAATCGCCCAGTTCTCGTCCGGCAACTCGTCGAAAGCGATGTAGGTATAGGCCTTGGGCTTCAACGCAACGCGCTCCAGCGTAGCAGTGATTTCCTCGGCGATTTTCTGCTTCTGTTCGCGGCTCAGGCTGCCGGCGATGCGGATATTGACGTAGGGCATGGGGAGGCTCCATCTAGGTAAAGACGAATATCGGCAAACACCGCCTCGAACATCTCGGTGGTGAGCCGTCGGGTCTGGGTATTGTAGCGACTGCAATGGTAGCTGGAATAAAGGCTCAGGCCACCAGGCAGATCGTAGCGGGACGCATGACCGAATGGATAATCCTTGATCTTCAGCCCCTGCCCCCACAGCACCGCCTGATGCGCCACATTGCCCAGTGCCAGCACCGCCGTGCCGCGCGGCAAAGCAGCCAGTTCCTCGCGCAGGAAAGCATTGCATTGCCGGATCTCGGCCGTAACCGGCTTGTTCTGCGGCGGCAGGCATTTCACCGCGTTGGTGATGCGGCAACCCAAGAGTCGCAGGTCATCATCAACGCTGACGGATTCCGGTCCTGAGGCAAAGCCGAAACGGTGCAGGGTCCGGTACAGCAGAATCCCGGCATGGTCGCCGGTAAAAGGGCGCCCGGTAGCATTGGCGCCGTGCATGCCGGGCGCCAGGCCGACAACCAGCAGGCGCGGATTTTCATCACCGAAGGACAGGACCGGGCGGGCGTAATAGGCCGGGTTTTCGGCCTTGACCTGATCGAGAAAGCCGGCCAGACGCGGGCACTGGCGGCAGGAGGAAAGGCTCATGGGGTTTGCTTGTCCTTTGGGGTGTTTTCAAGATTCTCCAACCCCCCTCGATCCCCCCTTGTCAGGGGGGAGGCAGATCGCTCCTCCCCGGTCTGCCCCTCACCTGACAAGGGGAGGCTGGGAGGGGTTGGGAGGCCGGGAGGAGTGTCGCGCTTCCCCCCTGTCTCGCCAGAGCGAGCAGCTTTGCTGCCACTCTCGGAGAGGGCACTCCTTGGGGGTGAAAAAGTGAGGCCGGGAGGGGTTGGCGCCTTCCCCCCTGACAAGGGGGGATCGAGAGGGGTTAGATTTTGAATCCGAACCACCAGATCCTCATAGACGCCCTCGATATTCCCCAGAATCTCGTTATTGCCATAGCGAATAACCGTCAGGCCCAGCTCATTCAGAAACCGGCTCCGCTCAAGGTCATCTCCAGCCTTTTCCGCATGGTCGTGCCCATCGACCTCGATCACAAGCCGCAATTCGGCGCAGTAGAAATCGACGATAAAGTTGCCGATGGGTTTCTGGCGCAGGAACTTGTGTTGGGCAAACTGGCGCATGCGCAGCACTTCATGCCACAACCTGGTTTCGACAGGGGTGGGGTTCTTGCGGTTTTCGCGCGCGAGGGTGGTAAGGTTTTTGTTGTATGGAAGAAAAGGCTTAACCCTCCTCGATCCCCCCTTGTCACCCGCAAGGAGTGTCCCCACCGAGAGTGGCAGCAAAGCTGCTCGCTCTGGAGAGACAGGGGAGGAGTGTCGCGCTTCCCCCCTGACAAGGGGGGATCGAGGGGGGTTTAAGGTGTTACGCATGCCCGCAACTATTCGTCGGATCATCCAGCGGCAGGTTGCCCTCGTGGATGCCGATGCTGCCCACGGCGTGCACCGCCTTGATGAAATCGCCATCCTCGTGCAGTTTCGCCATGGAAAGTGGATGGGGCTTGCCGTGCATGCGCACCAGCCGCGCCATGCTTACTGCCGGCATGGTGTATTTCAGGCCGGCCAGCAGTTCGTCCGCGTCATCCGGCTTGTTGCACAAGAGCACCATGTCGCAGCCCGCCTTCAGGGCCGCTTCCGCGCGCTGCGCCGGTCCGCCGGCAACATGTGCGCCGGCCATGGAGAGATCGTCGCTGAAAATCACCCCATCGAAACCCATGCGCTTGCGCAGGATGTCTTTCAGCCAGATGCTGGAAAAGCCCGCCGGGCTCGGGTCCACCCGCGGATAGATCACGTGGGCGGGCATGATGGCCGCCATGCCGAAATCGATCATTTGCTGGAACGGCAGCAGGTCTTCCATCTCGATGTCGGCAAAGGGGCGCTCGTCCACCGGCACCTCGTGGTGCGAATCGGCGCGCACGTAACCGTGGCCGGGGAAATGCTTGCCCACTGCCGCCATGCCGCCGTGCTTCAGGCCCAGCATCAGGTGATGCGCCAAGTCGGTAATGGCGTGCGGCTTGCGGTGAAAAGCGCGGCTGCCGATCACGCCGCTGGCGCCATAATCGACGTCCAGCACCGGCGTGAAGCTGATATCCACCCCATGGGCGCGCAACTCGGCGGCAAGCACGTAGCCGGTCTGCTGGGCGAGCGACTTGGCGCGGCTGTGATGCGCATCCCAGATCATGCCCAGCTCGCGCATCGGCGGCAGGCGGGTGAAGCCCTCCTTGAAACGCTGCACCCTGCCCCCCTCGTGGTCCACCGCGATGAGCAGACGCGGGGTGCGCAGGGCATGGATTTCGGCGGTGAGCGCGCGCAACTGTTCCGGCGACTCGTAATTCCGGCTGAACAGGATCACCCCGCCCACCAGCGGATGCTTGAGCCGCCGCCGGTCGTCGTCGTTGAGTTCGGTTCCCACCACGTCCAGCATCACCGGGCCAAGAGACATTTCAGCGCTCCAGAATCACAAAAGCCGCCGCCATTTCCTTTTCATCGCTGATGGAAAGGTGATGATTGCGGATGGCATGACCGTCCATGAAAGCGGCCAGTTCGGGGGAAAATTCCAACACCGGCTTGCCCAGTTCGTCATGGGCCACGCGGATGTTGTGCCAGGTGGCCGGGGCGCGGATGCCCGTGCCCAGCGCCTTGGCGAAGGCCTCCTTGGCAGCGAAGCGCTTTGCCAGGAAGCGCGCTGGCTGGTTATTGGCGCTGAATCCAGCCCACTCCTGCGGCGCCAGAATGCGCCGCGCGAAAGCCTCACCGTGCCGCTCCCAAGCCGCCGCGATGCGGCTGGTGGAAACGATATCGGTGCCGATGCCGTAGATCACCGCGCTGCAGCCACCATCAGGGATTTCATCTCACGCACCGCATTCTCCCAGCCCACGAACAAGGCGTGGGCCACGATGGCGTGGCCGATATTGAGCTCGCCCATGCCAGGCAGCGCTGCGATGGGCTGCACATTATGGTAATGCAAGCCGTGCCCGGCATTGACGCGCAAGCCGATGGATTGCCCATAGGCAACGGCGTCGGTAATACGCTCGAATTCCTTCTGCTGCTCGGCATGGACGGCAGCATCCGCATAATGGCCGGTATGGATTTCCACCACCGGCGCGCCGGCTGCCTTTGAAGCATCCAGTTGCTTGCGGTCGGCGTCGATGAACAGCGAAACACGGATACCCGCCACACCCAGAGCGGCGCAGGCTGCTTGCACCTTGTCGAAATGGGCCACCACATCCAGCCCCCCCTCGGTGGTCAACTCCTCGCGCTTTTCCGGCACCAGGCAAACGTCCTGAGGGAGAATGCGCAGCGCGATCTTCACCATCTCGTCCGTCACCGCCATTTCCAGATTCATGCGCGTGTGCAGCACCTGGCGCAGGATTTCCACATCCGCATCCTGAATATGGCGGCGATCCTCACGCAGGTGCAGGGTGATCACGTCCGCCCCGGCGGATTCCGCCATCAGCGCCGCCTGCACCGGGCTGGGGTAAAGCGTGCCACGCGCCTGGCGCAGGGTGGCAACGTGGTCGATATTGACGCCCAACTGAATCATAATTGCTGTAAATCCTTCAATAATTGCCGCGTATGCAGCGACTGGTCGCCCAGATAATGATTGATCAGGGTGCGCATCAGCGCCTTGCCCTGCTGCAACGTGACCGGATCGCTGTAATTGTCGTCCGCCAGGTCGAGCAGGGTTTTGCCGCGCAATTCTACACCGTTTTGCCCCGCAGATTGCCGCACCGGGCCGCGCTCGATCACGTAGCGATACCCTTCCCCCGCCGCCACCGGCAAGTCCGTCCCGGCTTCGCGGTCCAGCGTCAGCGCGTAACCCAGCTCCTGCAACAGGCGCTTCTCGAAACGGCGCAGAATGGCCTCATAATCCGTGCGCCGCGCCAGATCCTGCAAGGTCTGCTGGTAATACAGGAACAACTGCTCGTGAGGATCGTCGCGATGCAGCAGCTTGAGCAGCAACTCGTTCAGATAAAAACCACACATCAGCGCCATGCCCTGCAGCAGCGGCTGGCCGCCCTGCCACTCGGCACTGTGCAGCGTGCGCAACTCGTTCTTGCCGAACCAGTTCAACTGCAACGGCTGGAAGGAAAGCAGCAGCCCGCGCACCGCCGACTTCGGTCGGCGCGCCCCGCGCGCCATCAGCGGCAGGCGGCCGTGATTCTGGCTGAACACCTCGACGATCAGGCTGGTCTCGCGGTAGGGGTAGGTATGCAGGACATAGGCTGGCTGGTCTTCCTGCCGGGTTTTATTCGTAGTCACTATCACTCAATTGGGTCAAAGACGGTCGAGCGGGCTTCCCCCTGCCGACATGGTTAAGGACGTGAGTATAAATCATCGTCGCGCTGACATCCGAATGCCCCAGCAATTCCTGAACCGTGAGTAGCCTGATTGCAACAAATGCGTCGCGAAGGAATGGCGCAAAGCGTGGGGCGTGGCCGGCTTCACCAGCCCCAGGTCGCGCACAGCCTGTTTGATCGCGCGTTGCAAACCCTTTTCGTCCAGATGATGACGGCGGGTTTTGCTGGAACGCGGGTCAAGCGACAACTTCACCGATGGAAAGCAATATTGCCACCCCCATTCACGTCCGCCATTCGGATACTTCCTGTCCAGCGCGCAGGGCAAATACACCTCAACGAATCCCTGCGCCAAGTCCTCGTCATGCAGCGCCTTGACCCTGGCCAGATGCGCCTTGAGCGGCGCGGCCAATGCTTCCGGCAACATCGTCACCCGATCCTTGAAACCCTTGCCTTCTCGCACCAGAATTTCATGACGCGCAAAATCCACATCCTTCACCCGCAAACGCACAAAGGGGTCACCGCACAAAGGGGTCAAGTCTTGACATGACGGCCACTGGCAAATTAATCTCTCACCATGGCACGCCAACTTCGAATCGAATTCCCCGGGGCAATCTATCACGTCACTTCGCGCGGTAACGCGCAAAATCCGATCTTTCTCGATGATGAAGATCGGATGTTGTTCCAAGCTTGTCTTGGCGAAGTGGTGGCGCGCTTCGGTTGGCTGTGTCATGCCTACTGCCTGATGGATAATCACTATCACCTGCTGATCGAGACGCCGGAGGGCAATTTGTCACCGGGTATGCGACAGTTGAACGGCATCTATACGCAGCGATTTAATCGGCGCCATGGCCGTGTGGGGCATGTGTTTCAGGGGCGATTCAAGGCGATCGTGGTGGATCGCGAAAGCTATCTGCTGGAGTTGTGCCGCTATGTCGTGTTAAATCCAATACGCGCTGGCATGGTGGAACAAATTGAGCGCTACCCCTGGAGCAGTTACCCGGCAACGATGGGGCTGACCGGCTGCCCGGCTTGGCTCGAAACGGACTGGATCTTGGGCCAATTTGCCGAAACGCGTGCCACAGCCCGGCGCCGTTATGCCAAGTTTGTGGCAGAAGGCGAGGAACTACCGTCTCCGTGGCATGCGGTGAGAGGTCAGGCATTGCTGGGTTCGGAAGCCTTTGTGGAAAAAATGCGCCCGTTCCTTGAAGGCCTGAGCGACCTGAAGGAGATTCCGCGTACTCAGCGTTTGCTGCACCGGCCAAGCCTGGAAAGCATGTTCGCAAATGTGGCTCAAGGCGATAAGGCCTTGCGTGACGAGATTATCAGGAAGGCGTTTCTGGACTATGGCTATAGCATGGCAAAGATTGCACGTCA
>JAUSBJ010000005.1 GCA_030652035.1 Sulfurimicrobium sp. | reverse complement strand
TGACGGTATTGCGGGATAGATTGAGGTCGCGGTCGCGGGCTATCGCGCTGATGCTCTCGCCCTTGGGGTTTGTCAGCGATCTGAGGCGGGCATAAAGCCCGCCTCCGCCAGAGTAATAACTGGATGTTCAGTCCTTGATCGGTTTGAAGCCGGGATCATCGAAATAGGTGCCGTACTTCTCCAGCGCACCTATTACTTTCACCGCGCCATCCTGGCGCTTCACCTTCTTGACCTTGCCTTCCATCGCCTCGACACCCTCGAGAATATCGGCAATGACCAAGTGCAGTTGCGCATCGGCCTTAGGTTCGAGCTTGCAATTGCTCACCATGTAGCCCACCTCATCATTCACCTTCCCGGCCAGTGCGCTGTACTTGGCAGAGGACAGCTTGCCTTCGTGGATGTCGTGCAGCGAGGCGTCCATGGCATTGCGGATATTCGACATCGCCTTGCGCAGGGACTCGTCGGCCGCCCACTTCTTGCCGTTATTGAGCGAGAGCTTGGCGCGGGCGTCGGCTTGGTCGTGATCATGCTTGTGTGTTGCGGTTTCGGCAGCCCAGACGCTGGTTGCGACGAGGCCGAGAGTCAGGCCGAAAACGGCCAGAAGCTTCGATAGTTGCTGCTTGTCAGACATAAATCCTCCGTGATTAAGGTTGCGCCTTTCTGATTGGCGTAGAGGCAGTATCCACGACACACCTTAAGGCAAGCTTAAGGGATGAAGAAACAGAGGGCTGCCGTTTCGGAGGGAATTCAGCCCGCCCAGGCCGGAAACCTCACCGACACCGCGAGACCTCGCCCGCCTAGCCCGTCGGCGAGCTCGATGGAAGCCCGATGCAGGTCGGCAATGCGCTTGACGATGGAAAGCCCGAGACCGCTGCCTTCCTCGCCGCTGCCGAGCACGCGGTAGAAACGCTCGAATACGCGGCTACGCTCGACCTCAGGAATACCCGTACCTTTGTCGGTCACGCACAGAAGCACTGACCCCTCTTCGCGGCCGATGCTCACCTCGATCTCGCCGCCGGCGGGGCTGTAGCGAACGGCATTGTCGACCAGGTTGCGCAGCAGTACCGCCAGCAGCGTGCTGTCGCCGGCGACCAGGCCTTCGTCATCCGCGGCGAGCCCCATCTCGACGTTCTTCTGAGCCGCGGCGGGCGCTTGCGCGGCGACGCATTCCGCCGCCAGGGCACGCAGACTTGCCGGACGGGCATGGGCCAGGGCCGTCTGCGGATCGAGGCGTGCCAGCATGAGCAGTTGCTCGACCAGGTGCGCCGTGCGGTCGGTGCCGGTGACGACTTGCGCAAGCGCATGCGCACGCTCCTCCGCATCGACCGCGCCGAGCGCCACTTGGGCCTGGACCTTCATGGCGGCGAGCGGCGTGCGCAGTTCGTGCGTGGCGTCCGCCGTGAAGCGGCGCTCCTGCTCGAGCGAGGCCCGCAGCCGCTCGAACAGATCGTTGAGCGCCCCAAGCAGCGGCCGCACCTCGCGCGGCGTGCGCGACTCCTCCAGCGGAGCCAGATTGTCCGGCGCCCTGCGGCCGACCTCGGCGGCCAGGCGTCCGAGCGGCGCCAGCCCGGCCCCTACGGCAAACCAGATGAGAAGCGCCAGCACGGGTAAGGCTATGACCAACGGATGCATCAGATGGCCGGCAACGCTCTCGGCCAGCTCGTCGCGCAGTTCGTAGCGTTCGCCTACCTGCACCACGTAGCGGCCATCCTCGTCCCAGCGGCTGAAGACGCGCCAGCGCTTGCCTCCGATCACGGCATCGGCGAAGCCGTCGTCACGCTCGCTCAAACGCGTCTCCGGTGCACTGGCCGAGCGCAGCCGCAGCGAATCGCTCCTGTCCCAGACCTGGAAGGCGATCTTGCGCTCCTGTTTGTACTGGCGCGGTACCATGCCGCCCTTGTCGTCGTCGATTTCATGCTCCAGCTGGGCGGCAATCAGGCCAGCGGATTGCGCCAGATGCGAGTCAAGCATCTCGCCGATCTCGTGGCGCGCATCGAGATAGCTGAAAATCGCGGTCGCCGCCCAAGCCAGCAGCACCGTGCCCGAGAGGAGTACCAGCAGCCGGCGGCGCAGGGAAGGCGTCACGCCGGCTCCTTTGCGATCATGTAGCCGACGCCGCGCACGGTGCGGATCAGATCCGGCGCGAGCTTGCGCCGCAGGTGGTGCACGAAGACTTCGACGGCGTTGCTCTCGATCTCCTCGCCCCAGCCGTAGAGTTTTTCCTCGAGCTGGGCCTTGGACAGCACGCGGCCGGCATTGAGCAGAAGCTCATGCAGGATGGCGAACTCGCGCGCCGACAATTCCACCGACCGCCCCGCCAGAGTCACGCTGCGCCCCGCCGGATCGAGATACAGCGCGCCATGCGCAATCACCGGCTCTATCTGGCTCTTGGCGCGGCGAACCAGGGCGCGCAGTCGTGCCTGAAGTTCGCCGAGGTCGAACGGCTTGATGAGATAGTCGTCGGCGCCGGCATCCAGTCCGGCGACACGGTCGGCGACCGAGTCGCGCGCCGTCAGAATAAGGATTGGCACAGGGTTCTTCGACGTGCGCGTCCGGCGCAGCATGTCCATGCCAGGCAGGCGGGGCAAGCCGAGGTCAAGCACTACCGCATCATAAGGCTCGCCGGAAACGGCCAATTCCGCCTCGCGACCGTCCTTCGCCCAATCGACGGCAAACCCGGCCTGCATCAATCCGGCACGAATGCCATCGCCGAGCAACGGGTCGTCTTCGACGAGAAGGACTCTCATGTTGGAATATTAGCGCGCAGGGACATCATGGACAGCCTCCTATTTCGCGACAGGCGCCGCGTTTCGCAGGTATCTCGGCTGAAGTGCCGGTTAGTTCTACTTCGTTAGATTGATTTTCAATCATCTTCCGTTGTCATATACATATAATACAACATCTTGTTTATATGAAATGGTATGGAGTAAATAACCATGCCAACATACAATATGTCAATTGTATTCGCACGCTGGTGGCGAATGTTCAGTCCAATCTGGACGGCCATTTCACCCCCTACAACCTCCTGTCTTGAACCCACGGCGCGCTCAGTCGCCGGGGCGGCCAAATCTTACCTGCATGGTCTCTACCAATCCACTCGGGCCAACATGGAACGCATGGTGGATGTTGTCGCGGGTAGTTGTCCGCAGCGGTTGCATCACATGCTGAGCGAGTCCGCCTGGGATCGCGCCGGCGTACTCCGACAACTGGTGGCTGATGCCAATGCGCACTTCGAGCGAGGCGGCACGGCGCTGGTGATTGACGAGAGCGGCTTTGCCAAGAAGGGAGAACACTCGGCGGGTGTTGCCCGGCAGTGGAATGGCCGACTGGGCAAGACGGACAACAGCCAGGTGGGCGTATTTGCCGCCCTGACCTCTCGGCCAATTCAACTCGAACACCCCGTTTGCGGAGTGGTTGTTTTACTGCAAAAAAAAATTGAACAATGACGCTCGAATAATCGCATTTCTCATGAATCCCTGCTCAGTGCCACGCCCAATCAGAGAGATTGACGAGAATGACCGGTTCTTTTCAGATTGCAGACCGTCAACGATCAACTCACAGATTGCCTCAGCCCTTCGGTATTCCAATATGATCAAGCCGTGCCGCAAGCCCACCATCCGGAGCAGATGCTTCGACGCTGGCTATCTGCGCAAGCCGGCCCACTGTATCCTCAAGCGGCTTGAGAGATACGTCTTCACTAGAAGTGCGCTCATAGTAACCGAACGGATTGTCAAGATCCCGGATGAGCATGAGGAGAAAAATCATCAGATACGATATAACACTTACGAAGAACAACGACTCGTAAAATGGCTCGATCTTTACCAATACAAGCCCAATGCAAAGAAGAATAGTGATGAGATCGGCGAGTAGATACCCAGAGGAAACAAAGGATGTTTCTCGAATCGTGTGAATGCGTATGAGCGTGCGCCGGAGATTGCTCTGCTCCTGCTTCAATCGAGCCACCAGTGTCGCTTGAGACCATTGTTCCATCGCAGCGAACTGGGGTGTTAGATCATTCAAGTGTTCCATCAATTCCGATGTGCGGTGTTTCTTATGAAACCAGCTCAGAATATCCTGACTCAATTGCGATAGCAGGATCAGACAAGGTCCCACTTTTGCTTCAGGTCTTGCGAATCGGATCCCGGATACTTCTTGCGCCAGATTCTCTAGGCATGCGCTCAGCTCGCCCGGAAGACGCTCACTTTCCTTGAAATCTGACAAGACGCCACTCAAAAGAAACCCCATTAGGAAGACGTTGGCAGCAACAATCCCTGAGAACAATGGGTTGATCGAGAGCGCTTCCCACCCTAAAAAGTGCACGACGAGTTTTGCGCACACGACCATACTAACCACGGCGCTTACTCGCAGCAGAAGACGATGTCGGTTTTTGATGGTCATTGTTATTTTTCTCGGTGAGATTGAGCCAAATAGTTAATCAAGATGCCTATGGTTCAGGATTTTTTGGCTCTTCGCCGGATCATGTGTTTTTTCGCCTGGTAGCGTTGGTGCCAAACACGGTCAATCATCGCGCTTATTGAGACCACCATTACCTTCACGCTCATTCTCGCCACCACGAATGTCATCCTCATCGGCACTGCGGTGGCACTCGACACAATTGTTGAAATCGCGGATACCTTCCTCGATGTGTTCGCGGCGAATGTTGGTCGGTGTGTGCTCGTGGCAACCATAGCAGGTGTAGCGTCGGTAGTCGCTGCCTACATGGCATGTCACGCAGCGGGCATTGTGGTCGCGGTCGAGCACGAAATATTTGTCGTGGTCAAAAGTAGCAGGTGTCCACCTTTCCATGTTGTGGCACTGGTTGCAATTGCCGGAGATCTGCTTATGCAGAGGGTCTGCCGGTGATTTGTGGCAGGTGTGGCATTGATCCAGCATCGCCTTCTGCAACAAGGCGTGGTTGAAATGCCCTTGCGGCCGGAAGCGTTTCACGCCCGCATGATCGCTGTGACAGGCCACGCAGTCCTGGCTGGTCAATTTCTGGTGAAAAGGAGTTGATGTAAGCGGTTTCGCAATGGACTTGCCTGCCGTTGTCAGACGGCCGATCTCGGCAGGCTTGTGGCAGCTGACACAGCGTTCGGAGTCAGCCCCTCTGAGCGGCGTGTGGCAAGCAAAACAATCGGCCTCCAAATGCTTGTGGCCGGAAATCAGCTTGCCCGGCCCGACCATCAGGTGCGGATAGATAAAAGTCAGCATCGCAATCACGATCAGATTGGCGACCAGAATGATCTTGAAGATACGGCTCATATCCAGCCCCAGAACAGGAAGATGCTGATGATGTGCCCCAGCGCAAGCACCGAGAAAACAATGAAGATCGGGATATGCACTTTCCGCCATTTGGCCATGGCGTCAATCATTAGCGCATCCCAGAACATCGCCTGCTCCATATCCTGTCGCGACAAGCCGCGCTGCTGGAAATGTTCGCGCTGATCCTGCACATGGCGGCGTGAGCGATCCAGGAGCAGTTTGCCGACCATGCCGCTAACTGCATTCACCCCCATCGCTACCGTGGCCAGCCAAGGAAGGATCGCATTGAAATGTATGCCGGCATGTATCAGCACGAGCGATGCGCCTATCCAGGTGCCGAATTCATGCAGGGTCAGCAGTGTTTTAAGATTTCCCGATTTGATATGTTTGCGTTTGCGCAGCGAATAGATCAGAGAAGCAATAATCAGAAGCGTGCCCGGTATACCCAGATAGCGGCCGACCCACACCAGGTTCAGCCGATGCAGCAGGTAGTCACCGGCCAGCGTGGCTGCAGCCAGCAGGCCGACCAGCAAGGTGAAGGGCAGTACATGTTGGCGCCAGAGCGAGGTCGTCATTTACGCCTCCACGGTTATGCTAGTTTTTGGCGTGCAGACACAGAGCAGGCATTTGCCAAGCTCGGGGTCGTAATCCGGCGGATGATTGTAGTTCACCTCGCCTGCCCGGATCGTCGTCTGGCAGGTGCCGCAGCTCCCGGCGCGACAGCCGAAATCGACAGAAATGCCATTGGATTCGGCGAATTCGAGCAAGTTGCCAGCGGCGGGCTGCCACGGCAATTGTTTGCCTGACTTGGCAAAGGTCACGACGATACTGGTTTCCATTGCCCCGATGTCCAGCATCTTGGTAACCGCTGTTGTTGCGGGCCGTTTGCGCTTGATGGACGACGGGCCGAACGCCTCGAAGTGGATATGCGTGTCCGGCACACCCCAGTCTTCCAGCGCCGGCACGATGCTTTCCAGCATCGGCGTGGGGCCGCAAATGTAGAAATGATAAGGTTTGAGTGGCAACTGTATACGCAACAGGCTCACATCGACGCGCCCCCGATGTGAATGTTTGCCCATATCTTCAGGCTGCGGGTCGCTGAAGCACAGCCGCAAATGGAAATTCGAATACGCCGCCGCCAGTGCTTCCAGATGCGATTTCATCACCAGTTCACGACCATGGCGCACACCGTAAAACAGCCAGATTTCGCGCCCAGGTTGCTCTGTCAGACACCAATTCAGCATGCTCAGCATCGGCGTGATACCGATGCCGCCAGCGATCAATACAACCGGGTCATCGCTGCGGTCGATATGAAAATGTCCAATGGGGGCGCGCATCTGCAACAGGCTACCCACTACCACTTGATCGTGAAAGAAATTGGACGAACGCCCCGGCGGAAAGTTGCTGTTTATGGGTGGCAGCACCCTCTTGATCGAGACGCGGTAGCAATCCGGGCGAGGTGCATCCGATAGCGAATAGCAGCGGGTGATTTGTTCGGTGTTTCCCGTCGCAGCCGGGACGTCGAGGCGAAAGGTCAGAAACTGCCCGGGCAGGAATGGCGGCAGCGGTTGCCCATCTTCCGGTACAAGGTAAAAGGAGCAGACCGACTGTACGGCATCCTCAATGACTTTGCGGTCGACCCTGAATGTCCGAAAGCCTTGCCAGGCAGCAATGACAGCGTTTGCTGTGTCTTCCGGCACATCGTGCTTAAGCGGAATATTCAACTCCGCCACACTGCTGCGCAAGGCATGATAGTCCAGCCAATGACGCCAGAAGCTGATGCCGAGAAAGATCGCCAGTTGCAGCGCGATTCCCGACATAATCCAGAGCAGTAAAGAGAGTGAAGTCATAAATCCATACTAACCTGAAAAAATTCAGTAAAATCAAACTGAAAAATAACGATGCCCTCCACAAACCGATACCAATCTTCTGCTGCAAGTAAGCGACATTGCTGATGTAGTAATCGACGCGAAACTCCTCGTTCATTTCCTCCGCTGGAAGACTATCTCTTTGGAATGTGGCGATTGCGTGTCAGCTTGCACAGGCTGGGCAAGAATCCGAACCAAAATGGAAGTGGCGATTAATCGCGCAAACAAACCGTCATGGCGAGGGCCGGCAACTCCTTTGAATGGAACAACCATTCCGCGTCGTTGCGCCTTGCCCTGCCCCCCCCAAAACGGGGTAAGCAGGCATTTCGCCGTCAGGCGAAAGCTCGCAAAAACCACACACCCCACCCCGTCCAACTGAGGTTTAACGACCAGCCAAACCATAATTATCTCTTTGCCAGACCCATAATAAATTTGGCTAACTCATTGAATTCATCATACATATTGTCAGGGTCCATTTTGATGCTATCTAGCAAGGTTATATATCTATATTCCAACGCAGGCATAAGCCTCATGCCCCAATTTCCCTGGCCACCATGGGATATCTTGAACAACAACCATTCCTCTGCTGTCCTGCTTTTAAGCACGTCAGAAGCTTTTAAGCCATCATGAGGGCTGGCGATGCTGTTATTGTAGAATTTGGAAATATCCATCCAGGACGGGCCGATATTCTTCTGATCCATGGAGTGGCAACTCTTGCAACCGTGAAGGTTTGACAATTTAACAAACTCTTCTTTCGGCGTGCGGCCCTTGGATAGCCCCATAATGCCTGTCACCAGTCTATCTATGTCACCTTGCCCAATTTTGGCTGGGTCAGAAGGCGGCATCATCACCATTCCCCACGTACCAGCGCCACCGCCAGCTATCCTCATCTTCAGAAATTCCTCGGCCGTTTTTTTTCGGAGAATTTCGGAAATGGGTATGCCTGTGCTGGTCTTGGTATTGTCATTATAGGCTTTGGAAATTTCCATCCAGGAAGGGCCTATCATCTTTTTGTCAATGGTGTGGCAAGCGACGCATCCGTATCTCATTGCGATGGGAGGCATGTCGGTTGCCAATGCATTACCTGTGGCCAATAGCGCCACTAATGCAATGATGTTTATAACGACGGATTTCATAATATTCCCCCATTGGGTAGCTGAAGTGTGAGTATTGCACGCAAATCTTAAGATATTCTTAAGAAAATTTCGTTGAGCGGCTATTCGAGATGCCAAGGGTGCGCGTGGGATGGCAGACTATCATGTTCGAGGCAGGCAGGCGTGGCATCACCATATGGCGCTGACCATGGTGGCGCTGATGTTTCTGGTAGAGCGGATGGCGTGTCGCGAGTCGGCAGACCTGTTGTCCAGCAACGATCTGGTGGAAATCATGCACCACAAATTGCCGTGCAAGATCGAAACTGATGCCGATCTCGTCGCATCCATCGAGGCGCGACATCGACGACGACGGGGTAAGAATTTTGCCTATGGAAAACAGTATGTTATCCTATCGATGTCAAAGCATAATGGAATCTGACAAAGTAGAATTAGGAGCTTGTCGGACTTAATGTTGAATCGGCTTCACCCTCCTGGGCGGTCCATATTTTGCCGCTTTTTTGATCAATAGAATGGCTATTGACCTGCAAAACCAGCAAAAGCCATCCTCACCTAGCCGAATTTAGCGAGCATCCGCTGCGCGGTTTGCCTGCTGGACCCTCTTCACCTCGATCCCCATTAGTCCGACATGCTCTCGCCCATCCGGATTTTCCTTGCCCTGATACCGTCAGCCCGAAAAATTTGGTTGACGGTATCAGCTTTGGCGCTTGTTGACCTTTCCTCAATACCGTCACGGATACCGTCAACAGAAGAACGCTGGACCAAATTACCCTTCAAAATCAGTCTGCCATTTTTCTGTTGATGATTGATTTTTCGACGGTTATCAATAGTCTTCAATAGACGTTAATAGTCCCTGTCACTCCCACTCAAT
>JAUSBJ010000029.1 GCA_030652035.1 Sulfurimicrobium sp. | reverse complement strand
TTCGGCTTCCTGCTCGACGCGCTGCAGTACGGCGCGCCCCCGCATGGCGGCCTGGCATTCGGTCTGGACCGTATCGTCACCCTGATGACCGGCGCCGAATCGATCCGCGACGTGATCGCCTTCCCCAAGACCCAGCGCGCCGCCTGCCTCATGACCCAGGCTCCCAACACCGTGGACGAGAAGCAGTTGCGCGAGTTGCACATCCGCTTGCGCCAGCAGGTGCAGACCCAGGTCGAAGTGGACAAGAGCTGAACCAAGAATAGGAGAACATCAGATGCCTATAACCCCTCACGACCTGGTGGTCGAAGCCAAATCCCAGATCAGGGAAGTTTCCTGCGATGAAGCCATGTCCCTGCTAGGCAAGCGCGTGGTGCTGGACGTGCGCGAGTATGATGAATTTGTCACGGGCCATTTGCCGGGCGCCATCAACATTCCGCGTGGCATACTTGAATTCAAGGTCGGCATGGTGCCGGAAGCCGCCCCGCGCGATGCATCGCTGCTGATTTATTGCCGCACCAGCGGCCGCGCGGCTTTGTCCGCCGTGCAGCTGCACCGGCTGGGCTATACCGATGTGGTTTCCATGCTCGGCGGTTTCGATCAGTGGAACAATGAGCAGCGCCCGACCGAGAAGCCTGAACAGATCAACTTCGAGTAATTCCCGGATTTTTCAGGATGGCCTACAAAACGCCCGTTTCCGTCCTGGTCGTCATTTATACGCCCGATTTGCAGGTGCTGCTGCTGGAGCGTGCAGATCACTCCGGTTACTGGCAATCTGTAACCGGCAGTTGCGATCCAGGTGAAAGCTTGCGCCAGACCGCGGTGCGCGAAGTGGCCGAGGAGACCGGCCTGGATGCGGAGTCATTCAAGTTTCGCGACTGGAAAATGCACAACGTGTTCGAGATTTATGCCGAGTGGCGTCATCGTTATGGCCCGGGCGTGACGCACAACACCGAGCATGTCTTCGGCCTGTGCCTGCCTGAACCTTTGCCCGTTACCCTGGCACCGCGCGAGCATCTGGATTTTGTCTGGCTGCCATGGCAGGAAGCTGCCGCCAAGGTGTTTTCCTGGACCAACGTCGCGGCGATCGAACGGCTGCCAGACATGGCGGGGAAAGATTAGTCTGGACTTTTGGTCATATTTTGATAACTTTAGCGTTTGCTGATTTTCCCGGATGCGAAGCCACGCCATGCAAATAAGCCCTATCACTTTCGACAAGTTCAGCCACATGCAGGATGACGCGTGCCAGGAGCGCATCATTGCCGCCAAAGCCAAACTGGGCAAGCGCCTGGTGATCCTGGGCCACCACTACCAGCGCGACGACGTGATCTGCCACGCCGATTTCACCGGCGATTCGCTCAAGCTGTCGCGCCAGGCCGCGGCTTCGGAGGCAGAATACATCGTCTTCTGCGGCGTGCACTTCATGGCCGAAGTGGCGGACATCCTCTCGCGCCCGGAACAGATTTCCATCCTGCCCGACCTCTCCGCAGGCTGTTCCATGGCGGACATGGCGACGCTGTCCAAGGTCGAGCGCGCCTGGCGCGAGTTGAAAACGGTGCTCGATCCGGACCAGAGCGTCACGCCCGTCACCTACATCAATTCCGCCGCCGATCTGAAAGCCTTCTGCGGCGAGCATGGCGGCATCGTCTGCACCTCCAGCAACGCAACAAAGATCCTCGATTGGTCGTTCGCCCAGCGCGAGAAAGTGCTGTTCTTCCCCGACCAGAACCTGGGCCGCTGGAGCGGCTTCAAGATGGGCATTCCGCTCGATGAAATGGTGCTGTGGGACTACGACCAGCCCATGGGCGGCCTGACGCCGGAGCAGATCAAAAAAGCCAAAATTATTTTATGGAAAGGCCTGTGCTCGGTGCATCAGATGTTCCAGCCGCAGCACATCGAGAAATTCCGCGCACAGCACCCGGACGGCCTGGTGATCTCCCACCCCGAATGCAGCTTCGAGGTGTGCCAGCTGTCCGATTACGTCGGCTCCACCGAATACATCATCAAGACCATCGCCGAATCCGCGCCGGGCACCAAGTGGCTGGTCGGCACCGAGCTGAACCTGGTCAACCGCCTGGCGAACCGCTTCAAGCCGGAAGGCAAGCTGGTGCAGTTCATGTCCTCCACGGTGTGCATGTGCTCCACCATGGCGCGCATCGACCCGCAGCACCTGGCCTGGGTGCTGGAAAACCTGGCGGCAGGCAAGGTGGTGAACCAGATCAAGGTGCCACCACAGGAAGCCGAAATGGCGCGCCTCTCGCTCCAGCGCATGCTCGACGCGTCCTGATATTGCCTGGTGGAAGGTAGTGGCGGCACGCAAAGCCGGTTCACGCCTAGTCAGCCACGCTGAACCAAAAGGGCTCCCCCCTGATAAGGGGGGCTGGGGGGGTTAAATCCAGGCCTGTGGGTCATCCTGTAACCCCCCTCATTCCCCCCTTGTGCGAGCATCCGCTGTGTGGATTGCCTGCTTGACCCACTTCAGGGGGGAGGTGTCCGCCCAAGAGTATCCGTGTCTTTCATCTTGGCAGCCCCTCACTTTACGAGCCGCATCCATTGCATGTCGTAGCACAATAGTGCTGCATTTGGCCTTGTCCCTTGTTTGGAGTGGCCCACTCTACCATTTGAAAATATCGTCGAAGAATGCGAGCTGATGGCCAGAGGGGCCGGGTATCGGCCATAACATAACAGCCGTCAAGCGCCAGTTAGACAAACTTCCGTTCTTTTGCGCACACGTGCCATTCGCGACCCCCAAGTTCAGTTCAAAATCGCACTGATACGCCGTGATTTTAGTCAGTATTGATCTTTATTGTCGTCTGGCTTGTGTTCGTCCTCAATCTGCTTGATCACCCGGTCAAAGTCGCTCTCGAACAGCCGATCTTGCACGATACGGTATTTCTCGAACTCACTTTCCGCATGCGCTTTGGCCATTTCTGCGGAAACCTTGCCTGCATCCTGCAATACGTTCCGCTCGGTAAACTCCAGAAAGGCATCCAGCCGCTTGGCCCAGTCTTCCATCGTCATCGGAATATTGCGGCGGGCGCGATCTTCGGCCAGATCGAGGTACGAGTTCACGATACGCCCGAGAGAATCCAGTTCTTCCTGGGAAAGATAGTTCTTCGCGACAACGACATCCGTCTTGATGATCTTGCCGCCGGGCGCATTCTCCCAGGAGGTCAGGCCCATATGCGGCTTGCCGCTGTCGGCACGCCGCACGATAAGCTCGGCGGCAGTGTGCCCATGGATGGCGAAATGCAGCTTGTTCTGCACCTTGGCGAAGAAGGCCTTTGTGGTGGGCGCATCGCGGTTGTAATCCACCGCCGTGGCGTAGATGTCGGTGACCTTTTGATAGAACTTGCGCTCGGACAGCCGAATCTCGCGAATCTCGGCCAGCAGGTGTTCGAAGTAGTCCTCACCCAGAAAAGCGCCGTTCTCCAGGCGCTCCTTGTCCAGCACATAGCCCTTGATGGCGAACTCGCGCAGCACACCGGTGGCCCACTGGCGAAACTGGGTGGCACGCACCGAGTTGACCCGATAGCCGACCGAGATGATGGCATCGAGGTTGTAGTGGTTGGTGGCGTAGGACTTGCCATCGGCGGCAGTTATCCGGAATTTCCGGATGACTGAATCCTCGCCCAGTTCACCGCTGGAAAAGATGTTCTTCAGGTGCTCGCTGACCGTGCGCACATCCACCGCAAACAGCTCAGCCATCAGCTTCTGCGTCAGCCAGACGGTTTCGTCCTCATAACGCGCCTCGATGCTCTGCTCACCGGCCTGAGCAGTGAAGATCAGGAACTCGGCGGTGCTGTTGCGGATGAGTCTTTTGCTGTCGTCAGTCATGTGGAAGTTTCACCCCAATTTGATTAACCACGAAACACACGAAAGGCACGAAAAAAATTGGCGAACAATGTGAATTGATCATTTTTCTGCAGCCTGTGGTTGAGCTGGCTCGATGCTCATTAGGTCTTCTTTTCGCTCTGTTTGTTTTTCCGGCAGCGGCCTTCATATTTGGTGCGCGGCTCTGCAACACCGTCGGGCAGGCTAGTCAGAATGTCGAACTCTTCGACGGCTTGCGTCGGATCTTTGACGTTCCAGCCGGACGCACCAAGCTGGGCATCAATCAGCTTGGCACGTGTTTGAGCCTCTGTTATGGCCATGCGTTAATTTCCCTTTTTCCCTGCACCGCTTACGCTGCGATTCGCCGGGAATACTAAAGGGTAATGGACTGATGCGCCAGCGGATGAAGCGGGTTTGAAGTGACGCCTACGTAATCCTGTCCATTATCCTGAGAAACCTCAGTTGGCCGCTCGACTAATAGTCTAATGCAATGAAAATAAACAAATTATTTGTTTTTAACATGTCCACGACCACCATTCGCCTGCCTGATGATCTGAAAGCCCGCATTGCCGTTGCGGCGAAACATGCCGGAACGACGCCTCATGGCTTCATTCTCGAAGCGATTGCCGAGAAAACCGAGCAAGCCGAACGCCGCGCCGATTTCGATGCCGTGGCTGAAGGCCGCTATGCCGATATCGTGGCCAGCGGCGAAACCATCCCCTGGCAGGAAATGCGCGACTATCTGGAAGCACGCATGGCTGGCAAGGCCACGAAACGACCGGTGGCGCGCAAGCTGGCGCGCTGAAAGTGTCCCGCATCGAGTTGGCGCCTCTGAGGTTACCTGGGATTTTGATCTCATCCTTGATCATCTGGCGAGCCATGAGGTGAAAAATCCAGTGCAGCGCACTGTTGAAATCATCGCAGCCCTATATCGCTACGTACCCGAGATGGACACGGTGTTCGTGTTTTCGATACGCAGCCAGCGCGAAGCTGGTCACGCTGAGCGGAAACTCCACTGGGTAGGTTCCCGCCGTTCATGAGCGTAACCGCAGAATCGCATGCGCCGGTGAAGATATCGCCGAAGAACGCGAGTCGATGGTCATAATGTGTGTGGCATGGAGCAGAGAAAATCGGGTTGATGTCATCGGAACTGGCCTTGGGTTTTTCAAATGCACCTTGGGCGGTAGCATAGGCTGGATGGCCAGAGGGGCCGGATATCGGCCAAAGCGGATGCTGGAGATTTACTGAAAAGTCTGTCGGTGCGGCCTACTGGAATGTCCGCTTTTGATTTTTTTCTAGCCGTCACTTTCGATTAGCGCTCAATTTTTCAATGCCCCATAAACCTTATGCAGTAAATGCTCTACCGCCAATTTACGGAACTCGCCGTCGCCCATTAACTTGCCGAAAATTTCCTCGTTGCCTTCCATGCGGTCGATCACCAGCCCCTCAAAGGCTTTCTCGAACACGTAGCGGAAGTCGTCCTTTGAGTTCGTCTCCGCCGCTTTCTTCAGCGTGTCGCTCTCGAGGGCTTCTTCCTGTATCTGGTCGAAGAAGAGCTGGTCGGCCTGGGTGAAGTCAGTGCCAAAACGCTCGTTGAGAATATCGATCAGCTCGGACAGCCTGACTCTTTCATCCTCCTGCCCGGTGCCCACATCGCCCGGCCCCTTCAACGGTTTGCCGTCCCCGACATTCAGGTCGATCTGTCCTTCGCTGATTTTCTGCAGGCGGTAGTACTGCAACTCCACCTCGTCTTCCAGATGTATCGGCCCGCCGCCTTCGCGCCGGGGCAGCTTGGTGAGCAGGAAGCGCAAATAGGTATAGAGCCGTTCCAGGTCGCTATCCTGATATGGGATCACCTGCGACAGGAAACCGTAGAGGTTGCGGTAGTTCACCAACAGCGTCTTCACCTCTTCGCGCTCATCTTCATCGCGCTCCTTGAAGCGCTCCACCGCCTGATCCAGGATGCCGTTCATTGCCGCATGGTCGTGAAAACTCTCCTTGCGCACGCCCTTGAAATACACCGCGCAGAAGGCCCTGACCTCATCCTCGAAAATCAGCCCCGTCTCCTCGATCTGGTGTTGCAAGCGATAGAGATGCTGCGCATCGGTTAGCGGCTCGGTGGGCGTATCTTCGTAATAGGGCTTGAACGCCAGATAGATTTCCTCCGGCGTGTTGCGGAAGTCGAGGATGAAGGTGTCTTCCTTGCCCGCGCAGGTGCGGTTCAGGCGCGACAGCGTCTGCACCGCCTGCAAGCCGGTCAGCTTGCGATCCACATACATCGTGTGCAACAGCGGCTGGTCGAAGCCGGTCTGGTATTTTTCCGCCACCAGCAGCACCTGGTATTCGTGGCTGTCGAAGCGTTCCGGCAACTCGCTTTCCTTGATGCCGCCGTTCATGCCCACTTCCGTCCAGCTCTTGCCGGGGGCATCTGGGTCTACCACCACACCAGAAAATGCCACCAGCGATTTGATGTCCGTGTAGCCTTTCTCCGCAATATAGCTATCGAAGGCCTGCTTGTAGCGCACCGCATGCAAGCGCCCCTCTGTCACCACCATCGCCTTGGCGCGACCGCCGATCTTGTGGCGCACATGGGTGCGGAAATGCTCAACCATCACCTCGGTCTTGTTGCGCAGATTCACTTCATGCAAGGTCAGCGTGCGCGCCAATGCACGCGCCGCTTTCTTGCGCTCCACATGCGGATCGTCGTCGCCCACCTGCACCAGCCGGTAATAGGTTTCGTAGGTAATGTAGTTTTTCAGCACGTCGAGGATGAATTTTTCCTCGATGGCCTGGCGCATGGTGTAGAGGTGAAACGGCGCTTCGCCGTTCGGCCCCGGCTCGTCGAACACCTTCTTGGTCTTGAATTTCGGCGTCGCGGTAAAGGCGAAGAAACTCAGGTTGGGCTGTTTGCCGCGTTTCAGCATCTCGCGCACCACGCCCGCGAGCTGGTCGGCATCTTCGTCTTCATTGAGTCCGTGTTCGACGGCGTACTGTGCAGCCTCCTCCGCGATGCGATGCGCATTCAGCACACCCTTCAGCTCCATCGCCGTCTCACCCGACTGCGAGCTGTGCGCTTCGTCCACGATCACGGCGAAATGCTTATCTTTCGTCGAAATGTCGATTTCCTTTTGCTTCTGGTCGCGCAGCTCGGTATTTATTTTCTCCAATGCTTCCAGGATGAATGGGAATTTTTGCAAGGTAACAATAACGATCGGCGTGCTGCTCGCCAGCGCCTGCACCAGTTGCCGCGTGTCCTCGTCGATCTTCTGCACCACGCCCTGTTTGTGCTCGAACTGGTAAATGGTGTTCTGCAACTGCTGATCCAGCACGCGTCTATCCGTCACCACGATCACCGAATCGAAAATCTTTTCATCCTCCGCATCGTGCAGGCTGGAAAGCCGGTGCGCCAGCCATGCGATGGAATTGGACTTGCCCGAGCCCGCCGAATGCTGCACCAGATAATTCCGCCCCGGCCCGTTTGCTTGCGTGTGCGCCACCAGCCGCCGCACCGAATCCAGCTGGTGATAGCGCGGAAAAATCATCGTCTCGCGGGTGATCTTCCTGATGCCCTCGTCGGTGAGGATGCGTTTCTCATCCTCTTGCAGGTGCATGAAACGCCCGAGGATGTCGAGCAGGCTATCGCGCTGCCACACCTCGCGCCACAAATAGGCGGTGCGGTAGCCGCCGTCCGCCGCAGGTGGATTGCCCGCATGGCCCGCGTTGCCCAGATTGAATGGCAGGAAATGCGTCTTGTCGCCGGAGAGGCGCGTACACATCGCCACCTCGTCCGGGTCTACGGCGAAATGCACCAAAGTGCGCTTCTTGAAATCGAACAATAGCTCGCGCTGATCGCGCTGCGTTTTATATTGCTTCTTGGCGTCTGCCACCGACTGGCCGGACATCTCGTTTTTCAGCTCCGCCGTGGCGATGGGCAGGCCGTTGAGGAACAGCGCCAGATCGAGCGACTTGGTATGCGTCTCGCCATAGAAGAATTGCCGCGTCACGCTCAACAAGTTCTGGCCATAGAGCGCCAGCGTGTCCGGGTTCATGGTGTTGCTCGGCGCAAATACCGCCACGCGCAGTTTCTTGCCATAGCACTTGAAACCCTGGCGCAATACTTTGAGCATGCCCTTGGTTTCCAGCTCCTTCACCAGATGATCCAGCACCACCTTCTCGGTTTCGTCGCCGTGGATGGCGTGCAGGCGCTGCCACATCTTCGCCTGCGTGGCCTGGATGAAACCCAGCACCAGCGCCGGATCGAGCGCCCGCGCCTTGTTGTAACGCCCCGCCGCTTCGCCGTGGTTGTAATCCACGAACACATAGCCGCCCTGCGTACACAGATGGTCAACGATGGCATCTTCGAGGCGGGCTTCGGTGTGTTTTTTCATGGGACCTCAGTTTATGGCTTCGACATTCGTGTTGTCTAAGGCATCGAGAGATAAACCATCGATGTCTTTATAAAGATAATGACGAATGGTGTGGTCACGTTGTAGGTATTTTCCGTCCGAATCTAAATAGGCAGCCGGATTCGGATGGCAGGAAAGAACATACTTCGTCAGATGAATTTTCCTGGCCTCTCCGGTGTAATGCTTGATGATGCTGTGCAAAGTGCGGCACCAAGCCTCGCTGGACTCAATCTGATCAACCAAACTGTCAGGCAAGCTCGCTGACTTGAACTCGATGCAAAATGCACTCAAACGCTCACCTTTACGATGAAATATCACGTAATCGCAGCGCTTCGACCACGGCTTTGCTTGATCGTCGAGAAAATGAAACAGGGGATCAGACTCGCCTCGGTTATTCTTCTTGTCGAGGTTAATCACGATTGCCTCACCGGGAACAGCTAACCGCACTCTCTGCGTAATAGGCTCCTTGGAGTCAGGCGGATAAACTTTCTCCTTCAGAACAACGCGGCCACCCTCAGTCTCTTTAATGGCGTAATGCTTTGTGTTCAGGTAGCTCCGCAGCGCATTAAAGTAGCCTTGGGCGTTCAGCGACATAGTTAAGCTGCCATTCCAATTTTTACGTTACGCACATCTATCTTGCCGGTCGTCGCGGCGGTGATGAGGGCAGTGCGGTATTCGGTGAGGTATACGATGGCTTGGGCAGTTGCCGCCTCCTGCTTGTCAATCGCGCTCTTTTGTTTTTCAATTTGATTAACTATTTTCATCTGTTCATCGAGCGGAGGAATGGGAACATTGATGTTGTCATACTTATTGGCACTGAAATTTTGTATGGTTGCCTGAATGAGCGTCGAGTTTATGCAAGCCCAATATAAATCTGACTGCATGAAAAAATAGGCAAAACGCGCATTTACCACATTGGTGTCTACGCGGAGCCTTATCAAATAGCCCGCATAGGCGGCGCGTCCCCAAGTTCCCAAGTATTGGAAGCTCTTTCCAACCGTAGCGCCGCTACGCGCGAGAAGAATGTCACCGTCTTTGAGTAGATATGGCTCTGCTACATCTGGAGGAAGCGAGCGAAAAGTATCGTCATGCAGCGAACCATCCTCCTTGACGTCAGTAATTCGGATGTAACGAGGGAATTCTGGATCATCCAATTCGGCTGCCTCATTCGCTCCATACATCAAAGGTTCGCTGGCAGTAAATTTTAGCCTCCTCACCTCCCAATGTTCCGGAACTTGTCCGAGCCAAGGGGTACCAGAGTCGCGCAACGGTGTGGTGGGATCAAGTCCTTTGGTGACGGCCTGGGTGATGACCGCCAGGCGTTTCTCCTTCAGCTTCTCCAGCAGCTCTTTTTTCTTCGCAATCAGCGCATCGATCTGCCCCGTTTGCCAGTCCAGAAACGCGGCGATTTGCTGTTGTTCCGTTTTGTCTTCTGGATAGCTGACTGGAAGACCAATCAGTGTAGTTGGATTGATGGCCGGATAACTGACACCAGTGGAATTGGCGACGACCTCGTCAATGAATGCGGTGTTTTGCAGCGCGTACCCCAGGTATCGGCTATTGACGGACTCAAGAGGCCGGATCACGGCAAAGCCGGTTGAGACAATCATGTTGTCAGGTGGCGATTCAATCGGGGCAATTGCCTTGAGGTAGGTTCGCACCGTGGAAACGATGGTGTCGCCATCACGGACGATGCGTCTTGCGCGGGAAGGCGCTTCGTCAAAGCTGTGAGTTTCGACTGCCGTGATGCCGTTTACAAGATCAACGCTGGAAATATCCACGTAGGCGATTTCGTAATCGGGATCGGTGGTTTCGGGCAAGGCCTCGTCGTTGCAGGTAGCCGCAAACTTCAAACGCCGCGCCTCCCAACCAGAAGGAATACTTCCGGCTTCCGGCCAGCGTGTCGCGGTGTAATCGGGATAGGCCGGATACCTCACTGCCCATCCCCTTTGCGTTTCGTCTTCTTTTCAATCGCTGCGGGTTTTTCCTTCAGTTTCCTTGTCGCCAGTTCAAAGTCGGCATCCACCGAGCGCGGCAGTGCATCCACGAGGGCGCGATAGCGGTCGTATTCCGCCTCCGCTTTGGCGCGGGCATTTTCGGCGGATATTTTTCCGGCGTGGCCCAGCAGCTCGCGACCCGAGAGTTTCAAAAAATCGTCCAGCTTTTCGATCCAGTCGCGCATGGTCATTACCCGGCGGTTGAGCGCCTGGAGTTCGGCGAATTCGATGTAGGCGGTGACGATACGGTTGAGCGCGTTGAGCTCTTCCGCGTTGAGGTAGTTCTTGGCGATAGTCGCATCTTCTTTGCGCACGATGCCGCCGGGTCGCGTGGTTTGTAATCCCATGAAGGGCTGGGCGGCATCGGCGCGCGCGTGGATGACTTCGGCTGCGGTCTGCCCGTGTGTGGCCCAGTGCATTTTGTTTTGCACGGTGGCGAAAAATTGCTGGGATATTTCGGTATTGGGGGTGTAGTCGGCGCTGGTGGCGTAGATGTCGAGCACTTTCTGGTAAAAGCGCCGCTCCGAAGAACGGATGTCGCGGATGCGCGCCAGTTGCTCGTCGAAGTAGTCTTTCTGCCCTTTGCCCGGCGGGTTCTTGAGCCGTTCGTCGTCCATGGTGAAACCTTTCACCAGGTATTCGCTCAGCCGCTGCGTGGCCCAGATACGGAACTGCGTACCACGGTGGCTTTTCACCCGGTAGCCGACAGAGATGATGACATCGAGATTGTAGAACTCGATCTCGCGGGTGACCCGCTTGTTCCCCTCCACCTGAACTGTTGCAGATTTTGCAACAGTTCCCTCCTGCGCCAGTTCGCCTTCTTCAAACACGTTTTTGATGTGGCGCGAGATGACGGATTTGTCGCGCTGGAAAAGCTCGGCCATCTGGTTCAGCGACAGCCAGACGGTATCGCCCTGGAAGCGGACTTCCAGCCGGGTGCGTCCATCCTCGGTCTGGAAGAGGATGAATTCGCCGCCGGGCGTGGCGGGCTGAGTCTCGCTGCTCATGCGGTCACTTCCTTGAGCATCGCCATGATGTCTTTTTCCAGCGTCTCGATGTCCTTTTCAATATCCGCCAGCGGGCGCGGGGCTTCGTATTCGTAGAAGTGGCGGTTGAAGGGGATTTCGTAGCCGACCTTGATTTTGCCGTGGTCTATCCAGGCATCCGGGCGGTAGGGCAGCACTTCGGCTTTCAGGTAGGCTTCGCAGTGCTCGCGCACGAGGGCCAGCAACGGTTCGACATCCACCTTGCCTTTGTTCTTCTTGCCTTCATAGTCCAGCGGCAAGGGCAGATCAATGCCTGTTGGCAGCGGCACGTTCTCGGTGTCGCGCAGGTCGGCATCCGGCTCGGGGTTGCCTTTTTTGTCGCGGCAGATTGCAGCGCTGGGGTCTTTCTCTCCCAGGCTGCCGGGGGCAAGCAGCGCGTCCTTGAGCTTGGCATCGATGGCTATGTCCGCTTGCTTGAAGGCGGCAGATAATTGCTTCTCGAATTCGCTGCGATCCTTGACGATCTGGCCTTTGGCAAAGGCGGGCTTCATGCCTTCCAGCACGTCGAGGATGGCGGCCTGCGCGGCTTCGCCAGACAGAATTTCTTCCGCAATCTTGTTTTTGTCCTTGCGCTTTTTCGAGAGGGATAATCCGGCAAATGCCCCCGTTTTCTTGACCCGTGCAATGCGTTCATCGCTTACCGCAAAATTCAGGCGCAGCGGTCGCTCGACGGTGATCTTGAGGTAGCCGAAATTCTGATTGTCGAAAATCTTGCTGACGAACAGCGATTTTTTCTGGTCGCGTTTTGGGTCGATGTTGCTCTGGATATCGCCGAGGGTCATGCGCACTTCGGGCTTTTTCGGATTGAACTCGCCATACAGCCTGGTCAGTACGGCGATGTGATCCGGCGTGCCATCAGTGCCGTCGCCGATGCGCTTGCGCTTGTCGCCCAGGCTCTTTTTCATTTTCCACGCAAAGTCGGTGCCGTTGATAAGCTGAACCTTGCCCTTGCGTTGCGCGGGCTTGCGGTTGGTGACGATCCACACGTAGGTATAAATGCCGGTGTTGTAGAAGAGCTGGTCGGGCAGGCCGATGACGGCTTCGAGCATGTCGTTCTCGATGATCCAGCGGCGGATGTTGCTTTCGCCGCTGCCTGCATCGCCGGTAAACAGCGGCGAACCGTTGAACACGATGGCGATGCGCGAACCTTCTCCGCCGCCTTCGGGTGCGGGCTGCATTTTGGAAATCATGTGCAGCAAAAATAACAACGCGCCGTCGTTGATGCGCGGCAGGCCGGGGCCGAAGCGCCCGTTGAAGCCGAATTCGTTGTGTTCACGGGTGACGTTGTCCTTTTCCGGTTTCCATTCCACACCAAAAGGCGGATTCGCCAGCATGTAGTGGAAGTGCTCTTTCGGGTGGCCGTCGCCATCGACGAAGCCTTCCTTGCTCTTGCCCGTGCCGAGCGTGTCGCCGAATACGATGTTGGTGGCTTCCTCGCCTTTGATCATCAGGTCGGAACCGCAGATCGCGTAGGACTCGGGGTTGTATTCCTGACCGAACAGCTTGAGGTGCGCGCCGGGATTGAGGCCGTTTTCTGGATCGACGATCAGTTTTTCCGATTCGGACAACATGCCGCCCGTGCCGCAGGTGGGGTCGTATATCTTGATGACTTTGGAGGGTTTGTAAACGAGGTCGTCATGGGTGAACAGGATATTCACCATCAGGCTGATAACCTCGCGCGGCGTGAAGTGATCTCCCGCCTCTTCGTTGGCCTGCTCGTTAAAGCGCCGCACCAGATCCTCGAACAGATAGCCCATAGCGATGTTGGGGATGCGGTCGGGGTGCAGGTCAACCTTGGCAACTTCCTTGATGACCTCGAACAGCCGGTTGGCATCTTCCAGCGTGTCGATCTCTTCCTCGAATTTGAACTTCTCGATGATCTTGCGCGCCTGTGCGGAAAACCCGGCAATGTAATTGCGCAGGTTGGCGCCAAGTTTATCCGCATCGCCCAGCAGTTTCTGGAAGGTGAATTCGCTGGTGTTGTAGAAGGACAGGTTGAACTTGTGCTTGAGGACTTTTTCGATGGACTCTTCGTCCTTGCCTTCCGCCTTTAGCTTCTTGTAATGCGCGACGACTTTATCCTTGCTACCTTCCAGCACGCAATCCAGCCGACGCAGCACGGTAAGCGGAATCATCACGCGGCGATATTGCGGCGGACGGTAAGGACCGCGAAGGAGATTGGCGATGTTCCAGATGACATCGCCTTGCTGCTTGATGGATTCTGCGTTTTTCATCGGTTATTTTTTTATAAAGAATCGCATGGGATAGCAGCACTTCCACTGCATTCCATACCTTGAAATTGCAATTGCGCCCTTTTTGCTAATGACACAGCCATTTATTTCACAACTCGTGAATGATAGCCGTTTCCGCCGATCCTTGCGTGCCTACGTTATGCGTGCACAGCGGGCAGAGATAGTGAGCCAACCTTCTCTCCGGCGAACGGTTCAGTGTCGATAGGCCCCTCGCGTTGCAAACACCTGTTCAGATAGCCACCACGAAATTTCGATTGCAAGGGTTCCGCCATGAAACCCGATTCTTCACCCGCTCATTTCACGCGCGCGGCTTGGCCCTCGCGGTCGGTGTGGCGTTCCACGGGTCGTCGGGCCAGGGGTGCTTGGGGTAGCGGCCTTTAAGTTCCTTCTTCACCTCGGGGTAGGTGTGGTCCCAGAAGTTCTTCAGGTCGCGCGTGACCTGGATCGGGCGCTGGGCAGGGGAGAGCAGGTGGAGCATCAGCGCGATCTGGCCATCGGCGACGGCGGGGGTGCGGGCGAGGCCGAACAGTTCCTGGAGTTTGACCGCCAGCACCGGCGGGGCGCCGTCGGGGAAGTATTCGAGGCGCTTGCGCGAGCCGCTCGGCACGGTGATGTGGGTCGGGGCGAGGTGTTCGAGTTGCTGCTGCCGGTCCCAGTCGAGGCGGGCCTTGAGGATGGCGGGCAGGTCGAGGCGGGCGAGATGGTCGCGCCGGGTGACGCCATCGAGATAGGGCGCAAGCCAGTCTTCCAGCGTGGCGAGCAGGGCGGCGTCAGCGAGATCGGGCCAGTTGGCGTCGGGCTGCCACTGCCGCAGCGAGGCGATCCGCGCCTGCAACTGGCGCGCTTCCTCGTTCCAGGGCAAGGCTTCGATGCCGAGGTCGCGTACGCCGTCAAGCATCGCCTGCACCGTCGCCTGCCGGGCGGAGCCTGCTGGCAGTGGCCGTTGCGCCAGAACCAGGGCGCCGAGGCGGTGTTCCTCGCGCGCCAGCACGGTCTGGCTCTGGCGTTCCCAGCGCACCACTGGCTGCCAGGCCAGTTTTTCGCCGAAATGCCGTGCGAGGTCGTCCGCGTCGAGCACGGCGGCGAGGAAGATGCGCCCCTCGTCGCCCTTGCCGTCGAGGCTGGCGGCCACCAGCAGTGGCGGGCCGCCAGCGCAGCCCGGCAGCAGCCGGGCGCCGCGTCCGTTGGCGAGCAGGTAGCGCCCCTCGCCCTCGCTGCGGCGCTGGGCGATGCGGTCCGGGTAAGCCAGGGCGAGGAGCAGGCCGATGGTGGCCTCGTCCATCTCGCTATCGTCCGCCGCTACCCCCAACAGGTGGCGCCACTGGTGCGCGGCGCGTTCGGCGGCGGCGCAGGCGTTGGGATCAGCGCCGAAACGATGCGCCCCGACGTTGCCGTGGCTGCGATGGGCACGCAGGGCTTCCACCCGCAGGGCGAAGTCGCAGCGGTGCTCGCCTTCAAGGGCTCGCAGCGGGTCGCGCCCGGCGGCCACGGCAGCGATGTCGCAGGCGAGGGTGCCGAGCCCCATCTCCCGGCCGCGCAGCAGCATGTGGGCGAGGCGCGGATGGAGCGGCAGCCCGGCCATCTCCCGCCCCAGGGGCGTGATGCGGCCGGCGCCATCCAGGGCTTCGAGCTGTTGCAGCAGTTCGCGCCCCTGGGCCAGGGCGGCGGCGGGGGGCGGGTCGAGCCAGGTCAGGGTGGCGGCATCGTTCACCCCCCACTGCGCCAGCTCGAGTGCGAGGGGGGCGAGGTCGGCTTCGAGGATTTCCGGGACGTTATAGGCGACCAGGCCGCGCTGCATGTCCTCGTTCCACAGCCGCAGGCAGATACCCGGCCCGAGACGCCCGGCGCGTCCGGCGCGCTGCTCGGCCGAGGCGCGCGAGACGCGCACCGTTTCCAGACGGGTCAGCCCGCTCGTCGGATCGAAGCGCGGCACCCGCTGCCAGCCGCTGTCGATCACGGTGGTGACGCCCTCGATGGTGAGCGAGGTCTCGGCGATGGGCGTGGCGAGGATGACCTTGCGCCGTCCCTGCGGATCTGGCGCGATGGCCGCCTGCTGGCGCTCGAAGGGGAGATCGCCGTAGAGCGGATGGACCAGGGGCGCGCCGGGAAGGGCCGCGCGTTCGGCGAGCAGGGCCTCGACGCGGCGGATCTCACCGGAGCCGGGGAGGAAGGCGAGGATGTCTCCTCCCCCTTCTTCGGCGGCGTCCGCCACCGCCCGTGCCATGGCCTGGGCCATCTCTCCGGGCTGGGGCGCCGCGCTGCTGCCTGCCCGGTAGCGCACCTCGACCGGGTGGCTGCGCCCCTCGCTGCGCACCAGCGGGGCGCCGAGCAGGGCGGCGATGCGCGCGCCGTCAAGGGTGGCAGACATCACCAGGATTTTCAGATCCTCGCGCAGGCCGCTCTGGGCGTCGCGGCACAGGGCCAGGGCGAGGTCGCTGTGGAGATTGCGCTCGTGGAATTCGTCGAAGATCACCAGCCCCACCCCGGCAAGTTCCGGGTCGTGCTGCAGGCGGCGGGTGAGGATACCCTCGGTCACGACCTCGACGCGGGTGCGCTTCGATACCCGATTTTCGAAGCGCACCCGGTAGCCGATCCGTTCGCCCGCTTCTTCGTCCAGTTCGGCGGCCATGAACACGGCGGCCCCGCGCGCGGCAAGGCGGCGCGGTTCGAGCATCACGATGGTCTGTTCACCGAGCCAGGGTTCGTCAAGCAGGGAGAGCGGGATGCGGGTGGTCTTGCCAGCGCCCGGCGGCGCCTCGAGCACCACCGCTGGGTGGGCAGCGAGGGCGGTGCGCAGCTCGGGCAGGATCGCGTCGATGGGAAGGGGTTGGGTCATGGGGATGTGAATTATATCGAACCCGATCCCTTTGTTGCTGAAGGATGTGGCTGCACACCGGATGCGCGATCATGCGGCCTGGTTCTGGGGTAAAATTCGCCTTCGCATCCCGTGCTGTTTTTTCCACCACATCCAGGTTAAACCTAGAAACCTCAGTTGATCGCTCGACTATGCGTCTAAAGCAATGAAACTAAAAAAACTATTTATTTGCAACATGTTCACCCATTTGGTGAGCCCGCTACAGGCTGAATTGTTCAATTTTTGGGGCACATGGCAGCGTTGTAACTCCTTGGAATGGAATGACCATTCCGCGTCGTTACGCCTTGCCCTGCGCCCCAAAAATCGCACACTTCAACCTGTCCAACTGAGGTTTCTAGGTTAAATCTTGTCCAGCATTCCCACTCATTCCCTTGAACTGCTCGCCCCGGCGAAGACCGCCGCGATCGGCCGCGAGGCCATTCTGCACGGCGCGGACGCGGTGTATATCGGCGGGCCTTCGTTCGGCGCGCGCCACAACGCGGTCAACACGGTGGGCGAAATCGCCGGGCTGGTGGAATTCGCGCACCGCTACCATGCGCGCATTTTCGTCACCCTCAACACCATCCTGCACGATGCCGAGCTTGAATCCGCGCGCCGCCTGGTTCATGAATTTTACGCTGCCGGCGTCGATGCTCTGATCGTGCAGGACATGGGCCTGCTGGAACTGGACCTGCCTCCGATCGACCTGCACGCCTCGACCCAGTGCGACATCCGCACACCGGAAAAGGCGCGCTTCCTGGCCGATGTCGGGTTTTCGCAGATCGTGCTGGCGCGCGAGCTGACGCTGCAACAGATCGCTGCCGTGCGCGCTGCCGTGCCGTCCGATACCGTAATCGAGCATTTCATTCACGGCGCCCTGTGCGTGGCTTTCTCCGGCCAGTGCTACATCAGCCACGCGCAAACCGGGCGCAGCGCCAACCGCGGCGACTGCTCCCAGGCTTGCCGCCTGCCCTATACCCTGCAGGACGACAAGGGCCGCGTGGTGGCCTTCGACAAGCACCTGCTGTCGGTGAAGGATAACAACCAGAGCGACAATCTACGCGCCCTGGTCGATGCCGGGGTGCAGAGCTTCAAGATCGAGGGGCGCTACAAGGAAGCCGCCTACGTCAAGAACATCACCGGCCACTACCGCCAACTGCTGGACGGCATCCTGGCCGAACGGCCCGAACTGGCTGCCGCGTCCAGCGGTCGCACGCAATTGCTGTTCACGCCCAACCCGGACAAGACCTTTCATCGCGGCGCGACCGACTACTTTTCCACCGGGCGCAAGGCCGACATCGGTGCCTTCGATACCCCGGCTTTCGTCGGCGTTCCGCTCGGCACGGTGACGCGCGTCGGGCCGGACTGGTTCGAACTGGAAGCCAACGAGCCGCTCGCCAACGGCGACGGGCTGACCTACCTGAACAAGCGCGAGGTGGTCGGTATCCAGGCCAATCGCGCCGAGCGCGTGGGGAAGTTCTGGCGCGTGTGGCCGAATGAGCCGATGGCTAATTTGCCGGGCCTGAAAACAGGCACGGCGCTGTCACGCAACCGCGACCACGCCTGGGATCAGGCACTGACGAAGAAATCCGCCGAGCGCCGCATCGATGTGAGTGCACGCTTCGGTGAAAGCGAAGAAGGTTTCACCCTGAGGCTGGAGGTCAGCGATGGGATCCGCGCAAGTGCCAGCGTCGCTTTTGACAGGCAGCCGGCGCAGAACCCGGCAGAAGCCGAAACTGCTTTGCGCGAGCAGCTGGCGCGCTTCGGCAATACGATTTTTGCGCTGCAACAGCTTGAGATCGACTGGAGCCAGCCCTGGTTCGTGCCAAGTTCCGTTGCCAACAAACTGCGCCGCGATGCGGTCGGTCAGTTGGAAGCATCACGCCTCAAGGCCTATATGCGCCCGCAACGCAAATCCGCAGTAGAACCGCCCGTAGCCTATCCGGAGGAAACGCTTTCCTATCTCGCCAATGTCTACAACCAGGCGGCGCGAACCTTCTATGAACGGCACGGCGTCAAGCTGATTGAGGCGGCCTACGAGGCGCACGAAGAAGCGGGCGAGGTGTCGCTGATGATCACCAAGCACTGCCTGCGCTATTCGTTCAGCCTGTGCCCCAAACAGGCCAAAGGCGTGACGGGTGTTCAGGGCCAGGTGCGCGCCGAGCCGATGACGCTGGTGAATGGGAAAGATCGGCTGACGCTGAAATTTGACTGCGGGGCATGCGAGATGCACGTTGTCGGCAAGATGAAAAAGCACATTCTGAAGGCGCCTTCGCTGTCATTGGAGCGGGTTCCAGCCCCTATGACTTCCCGCCGGCGAAGGCCGGGCTCCCTGCCCGGAGATTAAGCTGCCTTGGCGTTTTACGGGGGCTCGCCATAAAACGCAACTCGGTCGCCGCCCGCTTCCTTGGCCTGGTACATGGCAATATCCGCCCATTTGATAATGTCTGCCGTACTGGCCTGGTGATTGATGAATAGCATCACGCCGATGCTCACCGTGCAATTGTGCTGGATGATGGTATCCGGTTCACCAGGTTGATGAATTTTAAGCACATAAGTCTCAGCCAGGGCAGCACGGATTTTTTCGGCGACAATATGGGCTTGCGTGGCGGCCTCCTCCTTGTTTTCACCCAATTCGCAGAGTACGACCACAAACTCATCCCCGCCAAAACGCGCGAGTGTATCCATTTCGCGAATACAAAGATTGATTCGGCGCACCCCTTCAATCAGCAGCAAGTCGCCTACATCATGGCCGAATTTATCGTTAAGCGGTTTGAAGTTGTCAAAATCGAGGAAGAGCAACGCATCGTAAAGGCCGCTGCGCTTGCTGGCAGCCATTGATTGAATCAAGCGGTCATTTAACAACAGGCGATTGGGTTGTTGCGTCAAGGCGTCATAGAAGGCTAATTTGTGAATTTGATCCTCTGCCATCTTGCGCTCGGTGACGTCCGCGAGCGCGATGCGCACCAGCGGGGAGGTGCCGGCAAGCGTGTACAGGCAATCCAGTGTGGCCTGGAAGACTGTGCCGTCAGCCCGCATGAGGGCGATTTCGCAGCTTTGCTTCTCGCCGTGTTGCAGCGTATGCAGGAAATGGCGATGCCAGCGGTCGCTGCACTCTGGGGCGACAAAGCGTGCGAAACGGCGGTTAATCAGCTTCTTGCGCTCAGATCCCAGCAGTGCGACACCAGTGAGATTGATTTCCGAGATCAGCCCCTCGCTCGTCAGGGTGAGGTAACCGACCGGGGCGAACTCGTAGAGATCCACATAGCGGTCGCGGGACTCTTCCAGCGCGGTATAGGCGCGCTGCAACTCTTCATTCTGCATTTCCAGTTCGATCTGATGCACCTGGAGTTCGTGCAGCAGTTCCTCGGGCGGGCGGGCAGGTGGCTTTTTCAGAGGTGCGTTGGCAAGCTGGGATTCAGCCGTCTTGCGCAGCAAAGCGGCGCCGCGTTTTTCTTCAAACAGTTTACGGTCCATGCGTATTGCTCCGATCCGATGCCGGCAGTTTCCGCGGATTCTTTTGCAGCATTTGAAATAATGCCGCCCCCTTAGGAAATTATAGGCTTCCGGAATGAATAATGAACGGGATTTCTTTTAAGCGGGCGTGCGTTCCGGGCAGAATATGCACACGGGCGAAGCGTTCAAGTGGCATGTGCCGGTTTGCTTTGCCTGGCCAGCAGATGGTCGCAACCGGCTGCCATCACCCCACTCGCAAAAGCAATTTGCGAAAATTTATGGCCTCACTCAAGGGGTGAATGCCAAATATCATGCAATCTATGGTTTTTACTCCGTGAACTCCATGGTTAACTGTTTTTTCTCGGTTCATTGTTTATGAAATTTCCATCGCCAGCAAAATCAATTGGGTGACGCCCGTTTTGCCGATGATGCGGCGGGCATTGAGCTGGATCTCGCGGCGGCCGGCAGCAGGAATGTCACATTCCAGCTTGTAGCCTTCGAAGCCCTGGTTTTCGGGCAGGATATTTTCCAGCAGTCTGCGCAGGGCGGGAATGTCCCACTGGCGCTTGACCAGCTCGTAGATCGCGCGGCCCACGGTGTCCTCCGGCGTGGTGTGGAAAGTCAGGTAGAACGAGCGGCTGGCGGAGATTACCTTCAACGCGCCATCCAGCACAAGCAGTGGTTCGCGCACGGTATTGACGACGCTCTCGGCCAGGTCGCGCCCTTCGCGCTCGGCAATGACAAGGATGCGCTCTGTAATATCGGTGAAGGTCAGCACCACGCCGTCTATCATGTTGTCCACGGTGCGGTAGGGCTGGATGCGTGCCAGAAACCAGGCCCCGTCGTGAGTACGCACTTCGCGCTCGACCGGCACCAGGGATTCCAGCACGCTTTCGGCCTCGCTCAGCAGGTCTTCCCCTTCCAGATTGGATTTGATGTCGCCCAGAGGCCGCCCCGCATCCGAGGCCGCGAGGCGATACACCCGCACCGCCTCGCGGGTGAAGCGCCTGATGACCAGGCGGCAGTCGAGGAAGATGGTGCCGATGTTGATATTGTCGAGCAGGTTTTTCATGTCGTTCTGCATGCCGGCCAATTGCTCGATCTTGGACTGCAATTCGGTATTGACGGTGATCAGTTCTTCATTGACCGATTGGAGTTCCTCCTTGGATGTTTCCAGCTCTTCGTTGCTGGACTGGAGTTCCTCGTTGGTGGACTGCATTTCCTCGTTGGTGGATTTGAGCTCCTCGTTCGATGCCTGCTGTTCCTCGATGGTGGCCTGGAGGTTTTCCCTGGTGTAGGCAAGCTCGCGTTCCAGTTCCTCAATGCGCTGCTGTTCGGCCGGTTTGTTACTGCGCTTGGCGCGGCCGGGCTTGGCTGGCGGCTGCGGGATATCCTGGAAGCTCACCAGCAGCAACGATTGCGCCGAGTCCAGGTCGGGTAGCGGGCGCGCGCTGAGGCTCACGGAGGTGAATCCGCCATTGGTTTTCACCGAAACTTCCCGGCCCAGGGTGGGCATGTTTTCGCTGGCATTCTGGATGGCGGAGCGCAGTTCCAGTTGCAGCCCCTCGCGCGCCATCTCGACAATGTTGAGGCTGGCCTGGCCGGGGGCCGGACGCAAGTATTTGCCGGTGTCGCCATGCACGTAGAGGATGTCTCCCTTGATGTCGGTGACCACCGAGGCGGGCGCGAAAGACTGGATCAGCATGCGCCGCGTCAGTTCTGCGATGTTGCTTTCCTTGGCTCTGGGTGTTGCCGGCACCGACGCCTTGCCGTTGGTGGTGTCTGTCGCCCAGCTTAGCCCGCTGGACATCAACGTGCGGGTCGAGGCGGCGGAAGAGGTGGCGCGGTAGAACTTATGCTTGCGGTTGAGCGCCGAGAACAATGCGTGGTGGTTGCCGATGCTTTCCGATGGGGAAAGAAACAGCACGCCCCCCGGCTTGATCGCATAATGGAAAGCCGGGATCAGTCGGTTTTGCAATTCCGGTTCGAGGTAGATCATCAGGTTGCGGCAGCACAGCAGGTCCAGGCGGGTGAAGGGGGGGTCCTTGACGATGTTCTGGACGGCGAAAACCACCATCTCGCGGATTTCCTTCTTCACCCGGTAGCCCACTTCCTCCTTGATGAAGAAGCGGCGCAGCCGCTCCGGCGTGACATCCTGAGCGATGTTGAAAGGGTAAAGGCCAGTGCGCGCCACGGTGATGGCTTCATCATCGAGGTCGGTGGCGTAAAGCTGGACCTTGATCTCGCGATTGTTTTCGTCCATGAATTCGCGCAGCAGGATGGCGATGGAGTAAGCCTCTTCGCCGCTGGCGCAGCCGGCCACCCAGGCCCGGAACACGTAATCCCCCGGTTTGTCCGCCAGGAGTTGCGGCAGGATGTCCTGTTTCAGCATGACGAATGCCTCGCCGTCGCGGAAAAAACTGGTGACATTGATCAGCAGTTCCTTGAACAGCGCTCGCACTTCGGCCGGATTTTCCTTGAGGTAGCGGGCATAAATATTCATGTCATCGATATTGTGTTGCGACATGCGGCGCTCGATGCGGCGGCCGATGGTGCTCTTCTTGTAGAGCGAGAAATCATTGCCGGTGTTTGAGCGCAACAGCATCAGGATATGGTTGATGGCGCTCATGGCGGCCGGAGGGGGCGTTTCATGGGGGGGCGTCAGGGCGCGCATGGCGGCCTGCAACGCCTCGGGCATTTTGTCTGCCGCCAGCACATGGGTGGCGTAGCCTGCCTGGATGGCGCTGGAGGGCATGCCATCGAATTTTGCCGTGGCGGGCTCCTGCACCAGTGAAATTCCGCCTGCGCCGAGAATGGCGCGCAGTCCCAGCGTGCCGTCGGTGCCGGTGCCGGAAAGAATGATGCCGACGGCGTTCTCGCCCTGATCTTCGGCCAGGGAGCGCAGGAAGGCATCGATGGGCACGCGTTGTCCGCGCGGCTGTTCCGGCTCGCTCAGTTGCAGGATGCCGTGGAAAATGGCCATGCCGCGATTGGGCGGGATCACGTAAACATGATTGGGCATGACCTTCATCTGGTCCTGAGCCTCGACCACTTCCATCGCCGTGGTGCGTTGCAGGATTTCGGTCAACAGGCTGGCATGGCCCGGGTCAAGATGCGGTACCAAAACAAAGGCTATTCCCATATCGGGTGGGGCATGGTGAAAGAATTGCTCGAAAGCTTCCAGCCCGCCGGCGGAAGCGCCGATGCCGACGATGGGGAAAGTGCTTGCGGCGCTGTTGCTCTCATGATGGGTGTTCCCCGCTATTTTTTTTGGGGCCATGAAGCGCTCTCGATATCCAGTCAATATGGCGCAAAGGTTAACACGACGATTGTGGCTGCGGAATTCAGCGGAGGGAAAATTCCATGCCTGAAAATAGCTCACGGATTTGTCATCCAGAACGCCATGCCTTCAGACCTGCTTCAGGCGTTGGTAGATTCTTATCACGCGGGTCAGGGCGCGCATCCGCTCCGAAAGACGGTTGAAGGCCTGCGTCATGCGGCCGCCAGCTGGGCGGAGGCATAAGGGCGAGCTGGTTAAACAGGCGGATGGCGGCGAGTTTGCCTTCCATCATGTGCAGGAAGGCGCGGCTCATGCGCCATGGTGTGGCTGATCACCCGCGTTTGTCCCGCGAGGTTGAGGATCTCGTAGTCATGCTTGCGCAGATCCACTTCATACAGGGTGAAGCCGGTGGTGCCCGCCTGGAGGGCAAAAAGCACGAACAAAGCCAGGCTGATCCGGAAGCGGATGGTGTTGTACCAGGGAAATCGCGGCATGAAGAACGCCTTCTCATCCTTGTGTTTGTTCGCGGTAATCGGGTCATCGCAAACCTGGTGCGATGATGGCAGCGCCTGCTTTTCCGGTGCCTGGTTTTCGGTTCCGGGCATTTGATGGAGTAATAATTTTGTGCAAAACTACCGCTTCAGCTCATGCTTTAGGCGATACGACTCATGATCCATACCTGTTCATAGGAGGCATATGAAACGGCAAGCCGTTATGAAAGCCTGTATGTTTGGCATCTTGCTAGCGCTTGCGTTCTCAGCCCAGGCTGACGAAGCATTGCGCAACCTGGCCGGCACCCTGACGAAATTCACCAACCAGAAGTTGACCGAGCCGGGTAGGCCGGCCTGGCTGAAACGAACCACCGTACAGTTCGGCGTGGCCGGAAAGCAGCCCACATGGATGGTCAAGACCCTCCAGCCTGTCAGGCAAACACGGGATGAAACAGTCTTCCTGCAGGGCAGAGTGCGGCAAGACGGCGAAAGCGTGGTGTCCAATATCGGCAGCGGCTACCGCTGGCTCACTGCCGAAGACAATCTGGCCCTGGGCTTGAACGGTTTTTACGACCAGGAACTTCGGTCGAGCACAGAGCGCTTCAGCATCGGGGGCGAAGTCTTCAGCGAGAATGCCAGCCTGCGTGCGAATCTCTACAACGCTGTTGGCGGCCCTGCGGACACTTCCGGCCGTCTTGCCCTGGATGGTTTCGATCTCCAGCTGGAAGCGCCCAACCCTCTCCTGCGCAATACCCGCCTGAGTCTTAAGACCTACCAATGGCACCCTGCGATCCATCTCGGCGCAGTGCAGGGCTGGAGCGCTGCGCTGAAGACAAATCCAAACCACAAGTTGAACATGGAACTGGGCGCCAGCCGCAGAAGCCGGGATGAGACGGCGCTTTTCGTGAACCTGACTTATCACTTCGGCCAAACCGGCAAACGCAAACCGGCCATATTTGACCGGCTGGCGCCGCAGCGCACCCGCATCGTGCGGGAGTACAACTTGCAAGCAGGCAGCAGCTAATCCGGCTTTTCCCGGCCCCACCCGGGTGGCGATGGGGGCGGAAAAGGCGCGCGCAGCGGTTTGACGGCTTTAGTCGTCAGCGCCCTTAAAAGGCGCGGTGCGCCGAATGGCGAGCACCTGGTCCACCCGGTTCCGGTCCACGTCGACCACTTCAAAATCCCAGTCGCCGCAGGAGAACTGCTCCGACTTGCGCGGGATGCGGCCCAGGGAGGCGAGGACGAAGCCGCCCACGGTATGGAAGTTCCCCAGGTCTTCATTGGGAACGGAGCGGATATCCAGTTTGTCTTTCATTTCGTCGATGGCCAGCAGGCCGTCCAGCAGCCAGGAGCCATCCGGGCGACGCACTGCCAGGGCATCTTCAGGCGCGTCGACAATGGGCATCATGTCGCCCACCAGGGAAAGCATTACATCATCCAGGGTGACGATGCCCTCGGTGACGCCGAATTCGCTGACGACAAACGCGAATGTGGTTTTCTGCTGGCGCAGGCTGCGCAGGAGGTCGATCAGTGTGAGTGAGCCGGGCACGAAAAGAGGCGAGCTGAGCGGTATTTCAGCGAAATCCACGTCACCTTCAATGGCTGCCTGCAGGATGTCATGACTCTCGGCGATGCCGATGACTTGTTGCAGATCGCCTTTGCAGACCGGCAGTTGTGAATGAGGCGCTTCCCGCAACAGCCTGAGATTGCGTTCCCGTGGAGCGAGCAGGTCCAGATAGGCCACATCGGCGGCAGGCGTCATGAGGGCGGCAAGCCGGCGGTCTTCCAGGCGCAGGACGTTACCCACGAGATGGCTTTCTTCCGGCGCGATGGCGCCCATTCTGGTGCCTTCATCCACAAAGGCGAGGATATCCTCCACGCTGGTGATCGCGGGCGCCGAGCGAATCGGCAGGATGGCCAGTATCCGGTCTGCGGACCAGGAGAGGAAATGGATGGCCGGCGAAAGCAGACGGATGAACAGCACCATGAACGGAGCGCACATGGCTGCCACCCGCTCCGGGTGAGCGATTGCAATGCGCTTGGGGATGATCTCACCCAGGACGATTGAAACAGCAGTCACCATTATGATGGTGATGGTGAACGAGATGGCTTCCCGCCATTCGACGAGCATGGGCAGGCCATTGGGAATCAAGGCTTCGATGGAAGCGGAGAGTGCCGACTCTCCATAGATGCCCATCAAAAGGGCCGCTGCGGTGATGCCGGTCTGGGTTGCCGCCAGCAGGCGGCTGGGGTGCTCCTTGACGGCGATGGCGGCCGCGGCCCCCTTGTGCCCGGCGTCGGCCATTTGGGCAAGCCTGGCGCGTCGTGCGGATGCGAGGGCCATTTCGGCCAGGGCAAAGAATCCCGAAAGCGCGATAAGAAAAATCAGTATCCACAGGGCATTCACATTGATGGTTCCATTTTTTTAAGAATCCGCGAGGTTCCAGCGGTTTCGACATGGCTTGCGCGTACTTGTCAACGCGTTCTGCCGACATGATCATGCCCCAGGCGCGGGCGGAAGGCAAACCAAGCGAAGTTTCCGGCGCAAACAGGCTGAGTGCGCTTTGCCGATGCTTGGCTGCCAGGGTCGAGTCTGGATTTGCAGCATTGTGCCGTATGGTTTTGTGTGCTTCGCGTGCCTATTGAATAATCCGTGTTCGATCCCCGTCAGGGCTGCCGGTCGCCGAGCAGGCGTAGATAGACTTCAAGGTCTGGCGCGGAATGACAGCAGAAAACGACTTCGCGGATCGAAGGGCATTCAGGCAAGGCGGAACGAACGGTTTGTACCGCGATAGTGGCGGCAAGCTCGAAAGGGTAGCCATAGACACCGGTGCTGATGCAGGGAAAGGCGATGGTTCCTATCCCGGATTCCGCCGCGATGACCAGGGAGCGCCGGTAGCAGGAGGCCAGGATTGCCGCTTCGCCGCTGGCGCCACCCTGCCATACGGGACCGACGGTATGGATGATGTATTTGGCCGGCAGGCGGTAGCCCCAGGTGAGCTTGGCCTCGCCGGGCTTGCAGCCGCCGAGCGCGCGGCACGCTTGCAGCAGTTCCGGCCCCGCCGCCCGGTGAATCGCCCCGTCGACACCGCCGCCGCCCAGCAATGAAGCGTTTGCCGCATTGACGATGGCATCAACCGGGAGCGTGGTGATGTCCGCTTGTACTGCGCGAACGGATGCCGCCATGGCAATCGCCCCAGAATGGATGGATGGTTTGGAGGCCTTGCGCGTACCTGAACGCCGAAGTTGAGCGGCCTCCCTGAAATCAGTTTTTCAAGCGATGCTCGATGGGTCCGGCCTTATTCAGTATCCCTTGCGGAAATCGCTGCCGTGACAGTTCGGGCAGGGCGGAATCTTGGCGGTGTGCTTCAACTGCACCTTCTGGCCGCATTGCGTGCAGCTGAGCGTCCCGGCCGTGGTGATTTCGCCGGTGTGGTAGTGCAGGGCGTCCTCCGCCTTGTGCGAGAGAGATTGCAGCGCCAGGCCCGTCGCCTCCAGCAGCCTCGCGATCGATGACAGGGCGCCGGCGCCCAAGCGCGCCGGGTGCAGGTATTCCTTGGCCTCCTGGCCCAGCACCCGCATATCCTGAGTCGTCTGCTCCAGGTCGCGGCGCATGAATTTCTTGAACACCTCGCCCTGTTCCGCGGAAAAATCTCCGGCATCGGAGAGTTGCTGGCGGGCTACTTCCATGGCATGTTCCATGGCTTCCTTGCTTTTTTCCTGGCCGGCATCGAAGAGTTCGCGCACGCGTTCGGCGAAGCGGTCGTAAAGCGCTTCGTGCTGACCCTGCTCTCCCTCCCTGGCGGTTGATCCGGAATCGGGCTTGTGTTCGGATTCGGTCGTGTCCATGGTTTATCTCCTTGTCATTGAGCGATGGAAAGGCGGGGCGAGGTATGAATGGTTTTTGCTTCGATGGATCAAACGCTGTGCTTGTTAAAGGGCAGCCCGGGGCATCGGTCGCATCTGGGTTCGGGTTGTAGTTCGCCCTCGAAGACAGGCATATTTATAACATGTGAGTAAAGCCTGAACAATTGGTTCCCCATCCAAATCAACGATTGAAAGCCTGGAAAGGGAGTGGGCGTCCATCAAGGATATATCCGGCTCAAAAGCGCTCATGCGGCATTAAATAACGCCATAATCCAGGCTGCAATCCGGCCATCGGTATGCGTCCGATGCGGATGCGTTTCATGGCCAGCACCCGCAGCCCGACACTTTGACACATATGCGGGATCTGGCCGGCTTGCAAGCCCTTGAGGGCAAAGCGCAGACGGGTTTCGTTCTGCCAGCTCACCTTGATGGGAGGCAGCGCCCGGCCCTTGAAACCAAGGCCGTGATTGAGAAGCTTGAGCCCATCGGGGACGAGGTCGCCCGCGACTTCCACAATGTATTCCTGCTCGATCGTGGCGGCATCTTCGGTGAACTTGCGCAGTATGCGCCAGTCCTGGGTAAAGACCGTTAGTCCGCCAGCATTCGCTTCCAGCGGCAGGCACTCGGTCAGCCGGGAAAAATGCCGCTTGAGCACGTGGATGCCGGAACGGTCGTCAGGCGTCTGCGTATCGGCGCAAATCGTTGGCTGCGCGGCATTTTCATTTAGGCCCGCCGCAGGCGGCTGGTGAAACAGAATGGTCACCGGCTCAACCGGAATGAGCTTGGCTTCGGGGTGGAGTTCGATTTTTTGCTGCGACACCATGAACTGCGGTTCTTCCACCACTTGCCCATCCACCGTCACCCAGCCCCCGGCGATATACAGTTCGGCCTCCCGGCGCGAGCAGGGCACTAATTCAGCAAGGCGTTTAGCGAGACGAACGGGATCTGTCATGGCAAAAGTGTGACCTGAAAGCAAAGAGTTCCATTGTAAACGCGCAAGCCGGCATGCCGCCTGTAAAATGCAAACATGGATACCCACAAAAAATCGGCAAGCCTTCCCGGTCTGGACGGCATCACGCTTGAAGCCATCGTCACGCGGCTTTCCGAAACCATGGGCTGGGAAGCCATGAGCGCCGCAGTGCCCGTGCGCTGCTTTACCCACGATCCGTGCATCAAGTCCAGCTTGAAATTTTTACGGAGAACGCCGTGGGCGCGCAGAAAAGTGGAGCAGTTGTATTGGCTTCAGGTTCAGGCCGCCCTTGAATCCGATGCTTCTGCGCGCATAACGCAGTGAAGTAAACGGGCCGTATTTCCTGAATCATAAACCCCTCCAGCCGATGCGACCGCTACGCACCAAATCGAGCGTGATCACCAGCGTTGCTTTGCCGAGTATTGGGTAATATAAGCGCAGCAAGTAACGGACCCGTCAATGAGAAAGGGTCGCTACTTTGGCTGGCGTTAAACGCCCACCCTAAAATTGCAGGAGAGATAAAGCAATGGCAATAAGCCTGATCACCGCACTAAAGCTGGTTCCATGGGCAGAGGTTGTGAACAATGCGCCTCTAGTTGTTGACGGTGCGAAAAAGCTGTGGAAAGCCGTGGGCAAGAAAAAGGGCGCGGCCACAGGCGGCGGTGCCGAAATCAAGCACGAAGCGCCCCCCGAGGTAGAGACCCTCACGGTGCTTGCCTCGCGGGTGAAATCACTTGAAACCGATGTGGCGGATTTGCAACGCGAGATGGTGTCATCTGCCGAATTGATCAAGGTGCTTGCCGATCAGAACGCCCAGCTTGTCAGGGCCGTGGAAGTCCTGCGGCGGCGCCTGCTGGGCGTGATCGCCATCATCGGGATCGTTGCCATGGCATGTCTCTACCTGTTGTTGACGCACTGAGGCCGGGCACGCAAACACCCCCAGGCGGCTATCCAAGGGTCCGTTTCCCAAGCAGTGGCGCTGTAGTCGTTTCGTTTTTCGTGGAGGCGTCAGTGGTAACTTTCGTATTGGGCGCGGCTTGCGGTTTCCGGAAAATCGGGTTGTCCACGCCGGGTTGCGGAGGCTGAGTTGGGGGGAATTGTTTGGTGAATGAGATTAACCGTGGTTTGCCCCTGTTGTTAATTCTCTGGCTGCCGCGCCATCCTGATTTCACCGCGAGGCTGCATTGCCGGCAGCCGCAACCTGCAAACCGGGCATCAACCCCGTTATAATTCGGCATGGACCTACACTACGACATGCCCCTGTTCCGCCCTCCTGCCGAGGGCGACAACCTGATCATCCAGGCCACGCTGGGGTGCAGCTTCAACCAGTGCAGCTTCTGCGCCATGTATCGCAGCAAGCACTATGCCGAGCGCCCGCTCGCAGAAGTGTGCGCCGATATCCGCCAGGCCGCCGCCGATTGGCCGGATGCGCAGCGCGTGTTCCTCGCCGATGGCGATGCGCTGGCGCTCCCAACGGAACACCTGCTTGCCATCCTGCGCGAGCTGGCGGCTGCATTGCCGCGCCTGACGCGCGTTTCCTGCTATGCCACGCCCGGCAACCTCCAGCGAAAAAGCACCAAAGAGCTGGCCCTGTTGCGCGAGCACAAACTGAAGCTGCTCTACTTCGGCATCGAATCCGGCTCCGACCTGATCCTGAAAAAAATCACCAAGGGGGCCACGCAACGGCGCATGAATGAGGTGCTGCACAAGGCGCAGGCGAGCGGCATGAAAGTCTCCGCCACCGTCATCCTCGGGCTGGGCGGCAGCAAACACAGTGAAGCGCATATCGCCGGCACCCTCGCCCTGCTCAACAGCGCGCCCGTCACCTGCCTTTCCACGCTGCAACTGACTCTGGACGAAAGTATCGTGGAAGAGTTTAACTGCAAATACGGCGAGCCATTCGAGATGCCGGACGACCTGGCGATATTGCAGGAACAGGAAAGCCTGATTAGCGGCCTCAACCCGCCGCAGCCGGTCATCTTCCGCTCCAACCACGCTTCCAATGCGCTGGCGCTGGCCGGAAATCTGCCCAGGGACAAGGAAAAACTGCTGCTGCAACTGCGCGAGGCGATGGCGGGGAATAGGCCGCTACGGCCTTATTGCATGCGCGGGCTTTGAGGCTGTTTAATCCTGCGCCAAGTGGATGTTGTACAATCGCAACTTGGTGAATCAGCATCAAAGGAGGCTCTCCCATGTTAGCTCTTGAAACGACAGCATCCATTGACGGCCATCGTATTGTCATACAGGACGCGGCGCTGCCCGCCCATGCCGAGCGCGCACGCGTCATCGTGATGTGGGAATCGACCGAGCCAGCCGGACGCCGCTCGCCGCCGCCAAAGCTCGCGGGCATGGGAGAAGAAAAAGGCGATATCCTCAGCGGCCCGCCGGAAAGCGGCTGGGACGCATTGTCCTGATGCTCATCCTCGATACTCACGCGCTTTACTGGTGGGTCAATCGCACACCGGACAAGCTGAGGCAACAACAAATAGACGCCATCGAAACGGCTGAATCCCTGGCCGTCTCGGCAATGACCTGCTGGGAATGGCGTGGCTTGTCAAACACGGACGGATTGCCCTCAAGCTGTCGGTCTCTGGCTGGCTCAATCAGATCGAAGAGAGTGGCATCGCGATTATTCCAGTGACGAGATTAATTGCCGAGCGCGCAGTGTCACTGCCCGAACACCACAAAGACCCAGTTGACCGCATCATCATCGCCACCACTATCGAATACAAGGCGCAACTGCTAAGCGTTGATGGCCGGTTCCCGGATTATCAGGAACTGGCCGGGCTATTGGTTTAGGGGTGCGTGGACATGATCGATTCGTTTCCAGAGAAGCATAGTGAATCCGGCCCCGATGATTTGTCCAAGAAATACGCCCAGACCATCCCCAACGCGGTCGTCGACAAAGTCATCAACAAGGACATGACACCCATACGCGCATGGCGCGAACACCTCGGCCTCACCCAGACAGAAGTTGCGCGCCGCCTCGGCATTTCGCAAAGCGCCTACGCCCAGCAAGAGGCCAAAGAGCCCGCCAGAAAATCCACCCGCGAAAAAATCGCCAAGGCGATGGGGATCGTGCCGGAGCAATTGGCGATTTGAGAAATGAATTGTGATGCTGACCCTTTTTGCTGGCCTGGAGGGCGAAGAGAACGGACAGGGCCAGGCCGATCCGGAAACGAATGCTGTTGTACCAGAGGAATGGCCTCATTTTTGGAATGTCTTGACGCGTATCAGGTGGTCTAGCGAGAAACGTCCGGGGCCCATCAGCAGCAGAGGGATCAGCATGCCAATGAAGATGACGGGCAGTTTGAAATTGCCGTGGCCCCGGTCGGTAAAGACATAGCCCTGCATCAATTCGCCGAAGGTGCTCCAGGTTTCCGGCCAATGCACGCTGGCGATGGCGACCACGGTCAGTATGATCAGCGATACCGAGAAGAAACGGGTCGCCAGCCCGAGCACCAGGGCGATGCCGCCGAGCAGCTCGAACCAGGTGGCCATCTGCCAGCTGATTTCGGGTGGAACGACGCTGAACGGGAAGGGGAACTTGTCCTGAATTTCCATGAACCAGTTTGTGCCATGGAATTTTTCCAGGCCGGATTCGAAGTAATCCCAACCCAGCAGGATGCGCAGGCTGAGCAGGCCGAGCCAGAGGCCGATCAGGTCGATGCTGCCGAAAATACGGGAAAGGCGATTTTTCATGGCGCTGTGCCGAGAATGATGCCCTGTCTGCGAAGTTCGGCCAGGGTGGAGGCGCCGAAGTCAATGAGCTGCCGGGGGCTGGGGTGCTGCAACTCTTCAGCGATCCGGCGCAGCGCGGTTTCGCCGCTGCTGGGCGCGCTTGCCAGCAGGTTCAGCAGGCGCGCTGTGACCGCATTGATCTCGGTGAATTGCACCGTCTCATCGGCATCTCGAAAAACCACAAGATAGCTGGGGCAGGGTTTGCGGGGCCGGTATCCGGGGCCGATGCGATGCACCGGCCAGTGATAGGCAAGGTTCATCAAGGCCGGGTTGAGCAGCGCATGCCGCCCAAGCAAGTCTCCCGCCGGGTCGTGGTCTGGAATGGGCGCTTCCATCACGTCGACCGCCAGTTCCGCCCATTCGTAATGCGCCAGTTCGGAAAACCAGCGCGGCAGCGGCTGGCTGATCCGGGCCTCGGCCAGATAGCGCACGAATTCGCGCGGAATTTCACGGAACCATGGCGTGTGCATGGGCCAGTCGCGGTAGAAAGTGCGGCAGAGCCGGTTCCAGCGGGTTTCACTGAGCAGCGACCGGCAAACCGGAAAGCATGAGTCGAGAAAGCTGCGGATGTTGTTGAAAAGCAGCTCCTGATAAACCGCCATGCCGCGAGCAGGGACGCCTTCCGGCCGTGTCGATAGCCGGGGGTTGCGGATATGGTGGGCAAAGGCGCGCTGGAATTGCTGAAAATCGGTGTTCATCATGCCACCTTGCCGTGAATGAGGGTTGCTTGCGCCTGTAGCCGCGCAATCTGACCGACTTCGGCGGCCAGCATGTCCAGGCCGGGCAGGTTGAAGTCGCGTTCCAGGCAGGTCGGCACATCGCCGCCAATACGCTGGTAGGCCGCTTCGAGCATCGACCAGACGGGATCGATGATCTCGGCCCCGTGGGTGTCGATGATCAGCCCGTCCGGTTCGGTGTAATGGCCGGCAACATGCACGTAGCAGGTGCGTTCCAGCGGCAGGGCATGCATGAATTCGAGGGCGTCGAAGCCGAAATTGCGGCTGTTGACGTAGATATTGTTGACATCGAGGTGCAGCGCGCAATCGGCCTCCTCGATGATGGCGCGGATGAATTCCGCCTCGCTCATTTCGGCGCCGGGCGGTGCGATGTAATACGAGGCATTTTCGATGCCGATGCGCATTTCCAGGATGTCCTGAGCGCGCCGGATGCGTTCGGAGGTCCATCGCACGACTTCCTCGGTGAACGGGATCGGCAACAGGTCGTAGAGGTGGCTATCGTCGGCGCACCAGGAAAGGTGTTCGGTATAGAGCCTGATGCCATGCTCGGTCATGAAAGCCTTGATCCGGCGCAGCAGGGTTTCGTCCAGGGGGGCGGGGCCGCCCAGAGACAGCGACAATCCGTGGCAGACGAAAGGATAGCGCTCGGTGAAGTGACGCAGCTGCCGGGCAGAACGCCCGCCCATACCGGCCCAGTTTTCCGGGGCCAGTTCGAAAAAGCGGATCGAATCAGGAACGCCGGACATCATCGCTTCGATCAGTTCGCGCCGGAAACCGAGTCCTGCGCCATGAGCGTGGCGCGGCGGCAGAATCAAATGGTTTGGCATGCTGGATTCCTTGTCTGTGATGGAGTGGAGCGGGCAGGCAAACCCTGCCCGCTGATCCACCTCTGACTTATTTCTTGTCAGCGCCGCACTTGGCGTCTGCTTTCTTGTCGGCCTTGTTATCGGCGCCGCACTTGGCATCCGCCTTTTTCTCGGTTTTTTTCTCCGTTTTTTTGTCAGAGCCGCACTTGGCTTCGCCGCACTTGCCATCTTTCATCTTTGTGTCCGCTTCCGCCAGATGGTAACCGGACTGCAGCTTGCTGGCGCCGAACGGGTTTTCGCCGGCGGCATGCGCAACTGGCGCAAGAACGGCAGTGGTGAAGGCGGAACCGATTGCGAGGGAAACGAGAGTCTGTTTTTTCATTGGTCATTACTCCATTTTTTAAAAGGTGGCATCATTGAAAAGGGCTTGATGCAAAAAAATCAACATCACGGCACATCAGTCGAGAGCGATTTTTGCCCCGTGTGCTGGTTAATTCGGGCAGACTCGAAAAAAGGTTACAAAGAATTTTTCAGGACAAGTTTTGACGGTAAAAACAGAAAATCTGGAAGCGCTGATGAAGCAGTCCCTGGACGGGGACAAGCATGCCTATGCCCAGCTGTTGCAGGAAACCACGCGCTTTCTGCGGCCCTACCTGGCGCAGCGCCTCAATGCCGCCAGCGAGGTGGACGACGTGCTGCAGGAAATCCTGATCTCCATCCACAAGGCACGGCATACCTACGATGGCGAGCGGCCATACAAGCCCTGGGCCTACGCAATCGCCAAATTTCGTCTGCAGGATCATCTGCGCGCGCATTATGCCGACCAGCTGCATCACGCGGTCGAACTGTCCGAAGTGGAAAATGAATTGCAGGAAAATGTAACCAAATCCGACATCAGCTACGAATCCATCAGTGGAGAAATTGAAAAACTCCCGCCCAGGCAGGCCGCCATCCTGCAGATGATGCACCGGGAGGGTTACACCGCCAAAGAAGTGGCCGAGAAAACCGGCATGAATGAATCCGCGGTCAAGGTCGCGGCGCACCGCGCCTACAAGATATTGCGAAAGGTACTGGAAAGATAATGGCAAACATTGAAGAACTGCTGGATAGCCTGGCACAGGATGCCGCCCCGGTGAAGCCGGCGCCCCATCCCCTGATGCTGAGCCTCGGGTGGGTGGCGGCGGCCGTGGGCTACATCGTGCTCTCGCTGTGGATTTCCGGCCTGCGCCCGGACCTGCTGCAGAAATTCCACGAGCCGTGGTTCGTCGCCGAGATGCTGGTCCTTGCGCTCATCGTCCTCGCCACCTCCCTGAGCGCCGCCGTGCTGGCCTTCCCCGACCTGCACCAGATGAGGAAGGCGGCCGTGGCGCCGGCCGGTCTGTTCGCCATCTTCATCGTCACCATCTTTTTCGCCTGGCGCGCTGACGCGCCCCCTGCGCCGCTGCCCATGCACAGCTTCGAATGCACAGTCAGCATCACCCTGTTCGCGCTGCTTCCCGCCGTCTGGACCTTCCTCTCCATGCGCAGATTCGCCAGCACCCATTGCCGCTGGGCAGGCAGCGTCGCGCTGCTTTTCGCCTTCAGCGTCGGCGCCTTGTGGCTGCGGATGTACGAGCTGAACGACTCGATCCTCCACGTCATCGAATGGCACTACCTGCCCATGCTGGGGATCGGGTTGATTGGCTGGTGGATGGGGAAGAGGGTGTTGAAGTGGTGAGGGATTTTGGGTGCCGGGGCCGCCCGGCAGCGGGTCTATTTCTTTTGCTTGCCCAAAAGAAATAGACGAAAGAAAAGGGCCCCCCACCGCGCCGCCCTTCGGGTTCCTTCGGCTTGTCAGGCAAATTGGGCGTCTGCGCAACTCGCCCTAGCAGCGCACACAAACCGTGCCCTGCCGCGGAACTCGAACAGGGCGCAGCCGACACCCCCCAATCCGCCTGCCAACCCGAAGCGGCGCAGAGGGGAAAAGGGTGGAGGTTCCACGCTCGGCGCTCCGAAAAGCTCTCCATCGCGTGGCGGCTTAGCAAGTGAGGGCGGGAGCACCCTTCCCTTCAAGGGGAGGGCCAGGGTGGGGTTGGCTTTACCTTCCCTCGGTCCACCGCCGCCCGGCTTGGCGAGCGGCGCAGGGAACCCCGTAGGGGTGGTGGATGGGGGTCGCCTTCTTTCGATTACGTTTCTTGGCGAAGCAAGAAAGGTGATCAGCCGCCGGGCTGCCCCCGGCAATAAGATCACTCGCGAAGCGCACAAAACCTTGTGGCTCAGTGACACGAATCAAGGGATGAAGCCGTTGCTCCAAATGTGATTTTGCAAGACCTGACCCCACGCACAGCACGCACAGCGCATTTGGACGGGGGCTTGGAAGCAACGTTTTTCTGGGGCAGCAAAGGCCGTCAGGACGATGCCGGAAGCTACGGCATGCGCTTGATCCCGATGGGTGACCCCATTATGCATGAGCGGCGTCTTCAGCCTCCGGGCCGCGCCATGAACTCCCCAGATTTAGGAGCCTCTGAGCCTCACAAACAGGGATCAAGCTATCTTAGCACGATGACACCAAGCTTAAAAAATCTGTTAGAGTTCACCAACACTTCTTGATCTCACATTGCTAGGCATATGGAAAAAAAAATACCATCCCCAGCACCGTCAGAAGCACAATCAAGCTCCGGTCGGCACTCCCCACTTGCCTGGATCACACTGCTGGTTACGCTGTCGCTTACCGTCTTTAGCTGGCATTTGGTCGAAAATAACACCCAAGCCCTTGCTTATGCCACTTTCATGCAGGAAACCGAAAGAACCCGAGAAGCGGTTCAAGTGCGCATGCACGCCTACGAGCAGGTATTGCGCGGCGGCATAGGCTTGTTCAATGCATCGGAACACGTCTCTCGCCAAACCTGGCACGACTACGTCAGCAGCCTGAATATCAATGAAAACTTTCCCGGGATCCAGGGCATCGGTTTCTCGCAATACATTCTGCCTGACGAACTTCAACGACACATCGAGCGCATTCGCTCAGAGGGCTTTCCCGAGTACACCGTCAAGCCAGCCGGGAAACGTCCTGAATATACGTCAATTATCTATCTCGAACCTTTCGATGCGCGCAACCAGCGCGCCTTCGGTTTCGACATGCTCTCCGAAGCAACACGCCACGCCGCCATGGCAAGAGCACGTGACACAGGCCACACAGCTGTTTCCGGCAAGGTGATCCTCAAGCAGGAAACTAGCAAGGATATCCAGTCAGGCTTTCTGATGTATCTGCCGCTTTATCGGAAGGGCGTCAATCTGGATTCCGTGGAACAGCGCCAGAATGCCTTGCTGGGCTACGTATACAGCCCTTTCCGTATGACCAACCTGATGCGCGGCATCCTGGGGCAGGAGGAAAAATCCTTCGATATCGACCTGGAAATTTATGATGGCACGGAAATTTCAGACAACACGCTGATGTACGACCACGACGGCATCATGTATGGAAACAATGCCAATCATGTGAGATTGTTCAGCCATGTCGTCAAGCTTGAAATCGAGTGGCAAGACTGGACCCTGGTCATCACCTCAACCCCGACTTTTGAAGCTGCTATCGACCACTCGAAATCCACCATCGTGGCACTAGCCGGCATCCTCATCAGCCTGCTGTTCTCGGCTGTCGTCTGGTCGCTGGGAACACAACGTTCACGCGCTCAGGAACTCGCTCTCCGCATGACTGCATCTCTGCGCAAGCAGGAGGCTCTGACCCATGCCATCGTGGATGATGCCGCCGACGGCATCATCACCATCGATGATGCGGGGTGCATCCAATCCTTCAACCGGATGGCTGAATTGATCTTTGGTTATGCGCTGGATGAAGTCAAAGAGAAAAACGTCAACTTGCTGATGCCTGAGCCCTACCATTCCGCGCACGACGGTTACCTGGTGAATTATCTCTCCACTGGCAGCAAAAAACTTATCGGTATCGGGCGCGAGGTAGTCGGGCTCCGCAAAAATGGCGAAACCTTCCCGATGGACCTTGCCGTCAGCGAGGTGCAGCAATCGGATCAAACCCGCCTCTTTGTCGGGATCGTGCGCGACATTTCGCAGCGCAAAAAAATAGAGGAAGACCTGCGCCGCAGCGAAGAGCGCTTCGACCTTGCGATGCGTGGCGCAAACGACGGCTTGTGGGATCTGGATATGAAAACAGACCGCGTTTATTACTCGCCGCGCTGGAAATCCATGCTGGGTTTTTCACAAGATGAAATCAGCGACTCTTCCGAAGAATGGCGCAAACGCATTCATCCGGATGACCTGGATCGCGTCATGGGCGAAGTCAATGCTTACATGGCAGGCAATGCAGAACATTTCCGGAGCGAGCACCGCCTGCATTGCAAGGACGGGCATTATCTCTGGATACTGAGCCGCGCCATTGTCCAATGCGATGCAGACGGCAAACCCCACAGAATGGTCGGCATTCAAACCGACATCAGCAAGCGCAAACAGATGGATAGCCTCAAGAGCGAGTTTGTTTCGACCGTCAGCCATGAGCTGAGGACGCCCCTGACCTCGATTCGCGGCTCTCTGGGCCTGGTCTCGGGTGGTGTGGCGGGCGAACTGCCAGCCCAGGCAAAGTCCCTGATTGCCATTGCATATGGAAACACCGAACGCTTGCTGGCCCTGATCAACGATCTTCTCGATATCGATAAAATTCAGTCTGGCAAGATGGATTTCCACTTAAAACCTCAGGCCCTGATGCCCCTCATCGAGCAGGCCATTACGGCCAACGGCGGATATGCCGAGCAATACCAGATGAGCTATCGCATTACCTCTTCCCTGCCCGAGGTAATGGTCAATGCGGACAGCGAGCGGCTGGTTCAAGTGATGTCGAATCTGCTATCCAATGCCGCCAAGTTTTCTCATCCGGGCGATCAAGTTGAAATAGCAACCACGCTGGAGAATCAGCGGGTACGCATTGCCGTTACCGATCATGGCGTCGGCATTCCGGAAGCTTTCCACGAGCGGATTTTCGAGAAATTTACCCAGGCCGACTCCTCCGATACCCGCCATAAAGGCGGCACCGGACTGGGCCTGAGCATCACCAAGGCTATTGTCGAAATGATGCATGGTGAGATTGGCTTCTCCAGCAAGCAAGGGGTAGGTACGACATTCTGGTTTATCCTGCCGGAATACACCGAGACCACGTCCACATCCGACAGATGAACCTCAGCTCAGGCAGAAGCAAGCGCCACGACGATATGGTAACCAGCTATCTGCTGGCATGCTGCCAAATGGCACTGCAGCGAATTGTCATGCGTCTAAATCCACTCGAGCCCGCAATTCGGTGAACGCAGCACCATCCACATCTTCATTGATACACGCACACTTGGGGTCAGTGCCATGAATCAAGGCCTGAACCCATGATCGCGAATCGGTTGATTGGGTGGTGGATGGGGGAGAGGGTGTTGAAGTGGTAGAGGATGTTTGGGTGCCGGGGCCGCCCGGCAGCGGGTTACTTTCTTTATACGGCTAAAGAAAGGTAACCAAAGAAAGGCCGCCCCATCCACCGCCCCTAGCGGGGTTCCCTGCGCTGCTCGCCAAGCCGGGCGGCTGCGCAACTCGCGCTGCGCGCTCAGACAGTCCTCGTCGACTGCCCCCGGCTTGCCTGTGCTGCTCGGCGGTGGACCGAGGGGAGGAAGTACAACACCATCCCATCTCTGGCCCTTCCCTTGAAGGGAAGGGTGCTCCTTTGCCACGTTCATCGCGCTGAATTTTTCCGGGAGCCGAGCGTTGAATCGCCACCCGCTTCCCCTCTGCGCCGCTTCGGATTGGCAGGCGGATTGGGGGGTGTCGGCTGCGCCCTGTTCGAGTTCCGCAGTAGCCCGCGTTTTGTGCGGGCTGCCAGGGCGAGTTGCGCAGACGCCCAATTTGCCTGACAAGCCGAAGGAACCCGCAGGGCGGCGCAGCGGGGTGCCCTTTTCTTTCGTCTATTTTCTTTTGGGCAAGCAAAAGAAATGGACCCGCAGCCGGGCGGCCCCGGCATCAAACATTCGCGAAGCGCACAAAACCATGTGGCTCAGTGTGCCACGAATCAAGGGATGAAGCCGTTGCTCCCCATGTGACTTTGCAAGACCTGACCCCGCGCACTGCTCAGGCCCGCAGACTGATAGCGCTCGACCCATTTGTAACCCGTCTTGCGACTGATGCCATAGCGTTCACAGAGATGGCTGAAACTGCCCGGTTCGCGCAGGTGGTCAGCAATAAACAGTATCTTCTCGTCCATCGGTTTCACATCTCTCCAAGGTGCGTATTCCACGCAAAGTGGACAAGCATTCCACGGGAAACTGGACGCACGATCCACGGCAAAGTGGACGGGGCCGGAGCGAAGCGACGCGGTTTTTTAGCTTTTTACTCTGAACCCTCTGGGTTCGTCAATTTTGCTCG
>JAUSBJ010000023.1 GCA_030652035.1 Sulfurimicrobium sp. | reverse complement strand
CTGGCAACGGCGGTATTGGGAACATCTGATCCGCGACGAAGCCGATTACCGCGCTCACATGGATTACGTGCACATCAACCCGGTCAAACACGGCCTGGTCAAACAGGTCCGCGATTGGCCGTTCTCAACGTTTCATCGGTTGGTGGAACAAGGCATCTACCCGCTGGATTGGGCGGGCGGTGCTGAAACCGCCCTCGGTAATTTGAACTGACTGGAGATGAAATCATGCTTGTTGCCGACCTTCCACCTGTTCCGGCTCAGGAAACGCCCATTGTATGGGTACAGACGGTGCCTCGCTCCGGGGAAGATGGGGCTCGCCTGGGTGGTGTGCGGAACGAAGCCACATGCGGCGCAATGCCCGTTGGTTATTGCGCCCTACGCGGGCTACCGCACCAATCGCCGCCCGTTCTTGTAGCGGCGGCGACAACGTCCTCGGCAGCACGGTCGCCTGGTAAATTGTATGGATCTTTGGGGGTTTGCTACCCGGCCTCGAATGTCAAGGGAGCAGTTTCATCATTTGGCCCCGCCGACGCGGCTGAGTCAGTGTTTGCCATAAAAGAATACCCCTTGTATGAGAACGACTACCCAGCTTTCGTTGAGTACAGTAAGACGTCGACCATTGAAGTGCTGCAGCAGCCTGAGCACGGAGATATGACAAGGAAGACTACAGCGCCAAAATTATTCCAATACACGCCAAATACCGGCTACAAAGGCACCGACAAGGCCGTATTCCTCGTTACGCTGGGTGAGCACAAAGTCAAGGTGATCTATTTCATCAAGGTGATCGATACCGAGATGACTACCTATAACCACGAGGCGATCTACCGCAAATATTGCCCCAAACCCACTGAATGGCTGATCTCTTCGGAGCAAGGCGGGTCGCCGCTTTTGTCCCAATTCTTGGATTTTTCTGGCCTTTTGGGGCGGGTTAATCTGTCTTTTGCCGATCTCCCCGGCACCGCCGTAGCTCAAACGACAGCCCGCGTAGGGCGCAATAACCAACGGGCATTGCGCCGCATGAAAAATCTCCCGATACTCGCCCCATGCCTGATTATTGACGCGCCTGGCACCCGGGCGGCGCAGAAGCCGCCCTCGGTAATTTGAACTGACTGAGACGAAATCATGCTTGTTGCCGACCTTCCACCTGTTCCGGCTCAGGAAACGCCCATCGTATGGGTGCAGACGGTGCCTCGCTTCGGGGAAGATGGGACTCGCCTGGAGGGTGTGCGGAACGAGGCTACATGCGGCGCAATGCCCGTTGGTTATTGCGCCCTACGCGTGCTACAACAAATGCCAGCCGAAACCCTTGAAGATGGAGCCACCATTATGTTGACCATGACCATTCCACCCGCCACACCACAAACCGAGCAGATCGTGCTCGCACAGGCAAACAGAAAACAAGTGCGACAGGAATTTGATTACGTCTTGAAGGCGTGCAAGGAAGTGGAACAGGAAGGCAAAGACCGGGCTGGCGCGCTGAATATGTTAGAGCCAAGTAGCAATTTAAGCTGGGGTATCCGGCAATCCTTGCATGACACCAAAGTAAGCCCGGAAGTGATAGAACCGACGATTAAACTGTTGCAGGGTGCTCAAAAGGGCAAACTACTCAGGATTGAGTACGTCAAGCAGGAAATTCTGGACAAGGCTGGCAATAGAAGTGAATCCTATATTTTCAGAGGTGATGACGGCTCTGTGCCGATAGTGCCACCAGACACCAACGAAATCCGGTACTTCAAAGAAACATCGGAGGTGTACTACTACAAGCCCGAACCGGGATATTACGGCATGGATCAGGCCGTATTCTCAGCGGAATACAAAGGGAAGCGATACAAGATTGTGCTGGATATTCTGGTACAGAATATGATTGCGCAAAGTGACGCACCAAGCCCATGCCCGGAAGAGGTATTGACCAAGGTTAGGAAGGGTTCGAACGGATCCGGCTATGGCGATTATTTTTATCGATATGCGGGCATCGAGTTTAATGTTGACTCGCTCCCAGGCTCAATCGTCGCCCAAACCACCGGTGAAGGCGCTAGCGCCGCCATCACCCTCGATACCAACGCTGCCGGCTACAACTGGTTCGTGGATGCCACCCCCGCCGACAACGCCGAATTTCTCCCCACCTCCAACCCCAAACAATGGATCGCCAAGGCCGGCACCGAAGCCGCCAGCAAGATGGACCTGTTAAGCGTCCTGCTCCACGAATACGGCCACGTCCTCGGCATCGAGCACAGCACCGACAGCGGCGACTTCATGGCCACCACCCTCCAGCCCGGCGTGCGCCGTTTGCCCTCCAGCGACGAACTCGCCCTCATGGCCCAACTGGTGGGCGAGATCAAACCTGCCCTGAGCCTGTCGAATGGGGCTGCACAAGGCAATACGCCTGATACCCCGCTCAACCCCGGCCTGCCTGTTGGCACCACCCTCAGCGCCTTGCTGCTCGGTCGTCTGCGCCGCACCGGCTACGGCAGCTGGTCGCCCGTCTTCGATAGCGCCCAGGTCCCGGCGCCCGTCCCGCAATTCGCCATCGCCGCCAACGCCAAGCTGGAGAACCCGGCCTTCGACGGCGGCACCGGCTGGACTACCGAAGGCGCCGTCGCCTTCGCCAACGGTTCTTCGAGCGGGCTCGGGGCAGGCGCTGCCACCCTCACCGAAACCGCCGCCAGCCAGACCCGCCTCAACCAGGTCTTTGTGCTGGGCGAGCACGACCGCTTCCTTTCCTTCACCCTCGCCAATGTCGCGCTGGGCGATCAGGCCGGGCCGGATGATGCTTTTGAAGTGGCGCTCCTTGATGCCAACACCGGCTTGTCTCTGCTGGGAGGCACCGGCTTGAGCCATAACGATGCCTTCCTCAATATTCAGGCGAATAGTTTGGAGCACAAGGCCAGCGGCATCACCCGCATCGACAACGCCGACGGCAGCCGCACCTACCTGGTCGACCTCGCCGGCATTGCAGCCGGTACCACTGTTAATCTGGCCTTCGACCTGATCGGCTTTGGCCAGGGTGCAGAAGCCAGCAACAGCCACATCACCGTGCGCGACCTGCGCCTGGGCGTGCCGCAAACCGCCGACGACAGCGCAATGTTGGCCGAAGATACCCCAGCCATCATCGACGCGCTGACCAACGACCTCAACGCCCGTCAGCCAGGTTTTGTGCCGGTTGTCGTCAGCGGCCCGGCCCACGGCCAGGTTGTGGTCAATGCCGACCCTTCGACAGGCTCAGGGCAAGTTACCTTCACCTACACCCCGGAGAAGGATTGGTACGGCCAGGACACGTTCACCTACAAACTGAGCGATGGCCGTGTCGATTCCAATTTAGCTACGGTCAACCTCACCGTCACCCCTGTGAACGACGCCCCGACGGCAGGCGATCAGCAGCTTGTTGCTATCGAAGATACCCAGTTCACCGGCAGCCTCCTTGCTGCGGCAGCGGATATTGATAACGTGCAACTGACTGGCAGCATCGTGGCAGGCCCGCAACACGGCCAGGTCATCGTGGCTGCCGATGGCAGCTTCACCTACACGCCGGATCAATAATGAGCGGCCCCGATCACTCGTGTGGCTTCAGCACCGGCAGGCTGGGCGCGACCATGGGGCGGTTCTTGCGCCCGCTGGGCATGCGGTTCAGTTCGCGTTCGATGATTTCCATGGTCAGGCGGCCGATATATTCACTGCTGGCATCCAGCGAATCGACCGCTTCGAGGTAAGCGCGGCCGATCAGGCGCCCCAGCGGCTCTGGGTTGTAGAGCAGCTTCTTGATCAGGAAGGGATTGAGCGAAAGCGGGTTGTAGTCCGGCTTGAGGTAGCCCTGCTTGATCAGCATTTTTTCCACCGGCGTGTTGGGCTGGATACCAATGAAGAAGATGAACGGCAGCACGTTGTCGCGTCCGAACATCTGGTACAGCTCCTTGATTTTCTCGATGGTCATGCGCAGGGTGTGGACGGTCTCTCCCGGTGCATTGAGCGGCATGTAGAGCTTGATTTTCTGATCAGTGAAAGCGCTGTTCCTGAACATGCGGAAAGCGTCCATCTGCTGTTCCAGCGAATAGCCCAGGGTCAGCTTGTCGATGATCTCCTGCGAGCCGGTGAAGGACAGATCGACGCTGCCGAGGCCGGTGGCGAGCATTTTCTGCGCCAGTTCCGGCGTCAGGTGATTGAGGCGCAGATAGCCCGACCAGGTGATGTCCAGCTTGCGCGGCAGCAGTTCATCAAGGATCAGGCCGACGTGTTCGGTGCTCTTTTTGGTCGAGCAGAATTGCGCGTCGGTAAACCAGATGCGCTTGACGCCGTAGTTCCGGTTTAGCGCCTCGATTTCCCTGGCGATTTCGAGCGGCTCGCGGTAGCGCTGATGCGCGCCCTCGATCTTGTTGTAGAGGCAGAAATGGCACTGGAACGGGCAGCCGCGCTTGGTGTGCACGCCGATGTCGTCGTTCAGGTAGCTGTGGAATTCGGGGAAAATCGATTCGACATAGGGGAAATCCACCGCCGTCAGCTGGCGCAGGTCGAAGGTCTCTGCGCGTGGGCGATGTTCAATGTGACCGGCATTATCCTTGTAATAAACCTCGCCAGCAGGTTCCTTGAAGCCATCAACGATGGAGAGCATGGCATCCTCGCCTTCACCGATCACGATCACCGTGTCGCTGGGGCATTTCTCGGCCACGTATTTACCGAAAATGGAGACCGCCGTGCCGCCCACCACGATGCGCGTCGCGGGCAGCAGCTTGCGCACCAGCTTCATGTAACCGAAGTTGTTCAGGCGGCTGGCGGTGTAGTCGTAAATGATGGAAAACGCGCTTTTGGCCGCCTTGAGCTTGCGCTTCCAGTTGGGCGAATAGTCGAAATTCATCACCACGCCGAGCGCATCGTCTTCCGGGTGCGGGCCAAAGGACTGCATGTTGCGCCAGGAGAATGCCACGATATCCGGGCGCATCGTATCCAGAAGCTCCTTCAGAACACGTTTACGGTCGGCGGGTGCAACCAGGGCCAGGTCGAGCAGATGCTGGTGAATACCGGGGCGCTGCTTGTGGATGTAATCGGCGACGTAGATGACGCCGCCCGGATAGATTTTCCAGCACGGCAGGCGGATGTAAAGGACAGACTGTGTAGCAGTAGACATGACATTTCCAGTATGGGTCATTGTTTTTATAGAAATCCGGTCACCACTGGAATAGAACCGGAACCCGTATTTTGCTGCTGATTTGTTACAAACATTTTATTCAGCTACTCGCGCGACCACGTCACTTCATCATCTCGACCACCCATTTGGTGACCGTTCCGGTGGCATGGGCGCACTGCTTGCCGCGTGCGTCGCTAAACGCCTGATATTCCGCAGCATTCCACATATCATAGGTACGACCGGTGAACTGTTTTTGCAGATCCTCGCAGGTAATACCGCCGAACTCCTGCTGGAAACGCTCGACCAGTTCCTTGGTCTTCTTGAAATTGTTAATGCAACGGCCTTTATCGAGCTTGTCCCGATCCCGGCCATATTTCGCGCTGAGCGCCATCAGACCGCCGGTCAGCGCGCCGCAAGCACCCTGTGCCATCAAACCGCCACCACCGGAAAGACCATGGCTGGCCTTGATGGTGCTGTCATCGATAATACCCACCGTCTCCTGCACCGTGGCCAGGACACACTGCGGACAGCAGCCGTAATCCAGTTCGTACTGCACCGCTTTTTCGTAGGCCTGTTCGCCCAGACCTGCTTTATCTTCATTACTCATGATCGCCCCTCATTCGCATTAGCATATTCTTATATACGATAATACGCTTCATTTCAGACAATAATTCGAACATAAAAATAATTTGGGTCAGAGGGTAGTCGGCCCAAGGATTAACAAAAGTGATCCGTGCAACCCTTCGCTGCGGATATTTGGCAGTGACTGTCGAGGCGCATGTCCGCCCCGTGATTCCAGATTCTTTTGGTTAACGAGAATGGCGATAATCGGACATCGGTGATATATAGACAAAGCGCGTGAAAAAATTCGCGCTCGAGCCGGGGCGTTTTCGCAGAAACACCCCTTGCCGGCAAACATCGCAGATAAAATAATCCGCTTAACTACAGAAGAAGGACAAAGCAGTATGAACATCTCAAGCTACGAAGATCTGCTGGAAGCCGCCAAGCAACAGCCCGACCCGCAACGATTTCTTTTTGTTTTCACTCAGCCCGAGCTGCCTGAAGGTTATGCCGAAGAGCAGATCAGGCGTTTTCATGAGGGCCGGGGAGGCGTATTAACGCCCAAAATGTGCACCGACAAGGCGCTCGACGAACTGGGCAGTTTTTCCGATCTCGTCGCGGAATCACAGCAAATGGGCCAGGACTGGAAGATCGTATTTGTCGCCTGCCTGGGCGGGCGTGCCGGCGTCATGCCGACATCAGAGGAAGCGCAGGAACCCTTGAAGAAGATGGTCGATTCCATACAGAACGGCGCGATTTCCAATTACCTGGCATACGACCGGGACGGGAATCAAGTCCAGTTTTCCTGAAAACAGGATGAATGCGCCGCTTCGCAGTGGCACATTCGCTGAAATTATCTAAGGAACCCCTGATTTATTCCACGGCGCTGTCATTGCGAGCATGGCGAAGCAATGACGGTTAAACCTAAAAACGGTATTTCACCGCAAAGGACGCGAAGGTTCGCAAGGTAAAACAAGGGGTTAATAAATTGCAGCCACTCACCCATTGGATGGACAGCTCAAGCCACCCCAAGCCCTTGAATTCCTTCGCGTCCTTTGCGGTTCAACTGCTTTTTCTAGGTTAAATCAGCGCTTCCCTAATCCGCCTTTTCCGCCACGGTCACCAGCGCTTCCACTTTCAGATTGAGCTGCGTGCCCTTGCGCGCGCGGCGGCCGACCTCGAAGCGCGGCATTTCCTCGATCGTCTTGCCGCGCCGCACGCCCCTGGTGGTGAGCGTATCCACGAAAACGGCGCTGAGCTTGAGGCTTTCTTTCTCCTCCAGCCCCATCAGGATCACGCCTCGCCCCTTGGGCATGGTCCTTACCTCGTTCAGCGCATAAACCAGCAAGCGGTCGCTGCTCGACACGCAGGCCACGTAACGCTGGCCGCCGGATGCGATGCGCGCCGGGGGCAGCACCAGTTCGCCGGGTTCCAGCGTCATGATCAGCTTGCCGCCCTTCTGGCGCGAGAGCATGTCGCCGATGGTGGTCACGAAGCCGTAGCCGCCGGAATTCGCCATCAGCACCTGTTCCTCGGGCTGGCCGGTCAGCATGGCGACGATGCGCGTTCCCGCTTGCAGGCCCATCAGGGAGGCGGCAGGCATGCCATCGCCCTTGCCGCCGGGAATCTGCGCCGCATTCAGGGTATAGGCGCGGCCATCGGAGCCGAGCAAGAGCAGCGCATCGGGCGAGCGGCATTCAAGCACCGCAAACAATTTGTCCCCTTCCTTGAAAGAGAGCGCAGCTGCATCGATACCATGCCCCTGGCGCTGGCGCAGCCAGCCCTTGTCGGAGAGGATGATGGTCACCGGTTCGTCCAGCACGGCTGCTTCGGAGAGTGAAGCACGACGCGCGGGCTCGATCAGCGTGCGGCGCTCGTCGCCGAATTTCCTGGCATCCTCGCGAATCTCGCGCGCCACCAGGGATTTCATGCGCGCCGGGCTGGCGAGTAAAGATTCCAGCTTGGCCTGTTCCTTTTTGAGTTCGGCGATTTCCTGCTCGATCTTGATGCCTTCCAGCCTTGAGAGCTGGCGCAGGCGGATTTCGAGGATATCCTCGGCCTGCCGATCGGACAACGCGAAGCGCTCGATCAAGGCCGACTTGGGTTCGTCGGAGTGACGGATGATGCGGATCACTTCGTCGATATTGAGGAAAACGATGTGCCGGCCTTCCAGGATGTGGATGCGCTCGTTGACCTTGCCAAGGCGGTGGCCAAGGCGCTTTTCCACTGTTTTGACACGGAACTGGCACCATTCCTTCATGATGGTGAACAGCGACTTCTGCATCGGGTTGCCGTCCAGCCCGACCTGCACCAGGTTGAAGGACACCGTGGTTTCCAGGCTGGTGTAGGCCATCAGGGTACGGGCGAATTCGTCGCGGTCGATGCGCGAGCTCTTCGGACCGAACACGATGCGCACCGACTGCTCCTTGTCGGATTCGTCGCGCGCCGACTCGAGCAGGGAGAGCAGCAGGGTCTTGGTCTGGTTCTGCCCCTGGTCGATGGATTTCTTGCCCAGCTTGGGCTGGGGATTGGTGAGCGCCTCGATCTCGGACAGCACCTTGGCGGCAGATGCGCCGGGCGGCAGCTCGGTGATGACTAGTTGCCACTGGCCGCGCGCCATTTCCTCGAACACGTAGCGCGCCCGCACCGCGATGGTGCCGCGCCCAGTGCTGTAGGCATTGCGGATTTCCTGCGGGCTGGAAAGAATCTGGCCGCCGCCGGGAAAATCCGGCCCCGGCACCCTGTCCAGCAACTGCCCTTCAGTGAAATCCGGCGACTCCACCATGCAGGCGGCTGCTTCGCAAACCTCGCGCAGGTTGTGCGGCGGCACCTCGGTGGCAATACCCACGCCGATCCCGGAAGCGCCGTTCAAAAGCAGGAAAGGCAGGCGCGCCGGCAGCACCACCGGCTCCTGGAAGGAACCGTCGTAGTTCTGGCGGAAATCGACCGTGCCCTGGTCGAGTTCGGACAGCAGCAGTTGCGCGATCGGCGTCAGGCGCACCTCGGTGTAGCGCATCGCCGCCGCCGAATCGCCGTCCAGGCTGCCGAAGTTGCCCTGCCCGTCGATCAGCGGATAGCGCAGCGAGAAATCCTGCGCCATGCGCACTGCCGCCTCGTACACCGCGCTGTCGCCGTGCGGATGGTATTTACCGATGACGTCGCCGACGATACGCGCCGACTTCTTGTGCGGCTTGTCCGGCTCGTTGCCCATTTCGCGCATGGCATAGAGAATACGCCGCTGCACCGGCTTCTGCCCGTCGCGCACATCGGGGATGGCGCGCGACTTGGACACCGCCATGGCATAGGCGAGGTAGGCGGCCTTGGCGTAGTCCGCCAGATCATCCCGCGGCTCTTCAATCAGCACATCCACGGGCGGCTCAGGCGGCTCGGGCGGCGGCAGTTCGAGGTGGGGTTCTTCCACTATGACTTCCAGGTGCGGGAACAGGTCGGGCGTGTTGTTATCGATTTCGTCTTTCATCTAAATACTCGTTACCTGCTCACATTATCCGATGGTGCGTCCCAGGGATTGACCATGCTCAATCCGGCTATGCCGGCAAAATCCCTGATATTGCGCGTTACCAGAAGCTGATCATGAATTAACGCAATCGCGGCAATCTGCGCGTCTTCAGTACTGATGGGTTGGCCTGAACGGGTGCGAGCAGCCACGAGTGCGGCGTATTCATCTGCCGCCCTTTCATCGAATGGCAAACTACGCCCGGAAAAATCTTCCTGAAACATCCGTTCCGCCGCATTGGCAAGTTCATCACGCCGCCTGCCAGATGGCAGAAGGGCAATACCCAGAAGAATTTCCGCCCGCGTGATGACGCTGACAGCAAATACTGCATCTGGCTGGCACTCAAACCAGGCCAGTACATTGCCATCGGGTTGGGGCCGCATCAATTCCGACAGGATATTGGTATCCAGCAGGTAACGCCGGCTCATGAATCATTCCACTGCGGCGGCTTTCGTGTGGCCTGGCGCTCGGGAATCGGCAGTTCATCGACACCAAGCTCTGCAAACCTTTGATGTATGCGCTGGGCAAAACTGCTCTCCTCATGTGCGGGCATGACCACTCTGCGCAGGATCTGGCGCACCTCTTCTTCCATCGACCAGCCATGAAGTGCCGCCTGCTGGCGCAGACTGGTTTTGAGCTTGTCATCGAGATTTCGGATCGTAATGCTGGCCATTTGTCTCGCCCAATTGATTGCAACGCAATCATTGTAATCATCCGCCGATCAAATATCCAGGCAAATTGAGATGCAAAGCCGGTTGATGATGGATACCAGAAACGCCATATTTTAAATGGGAGAAAACAGATCGGACAAACGGTATCCGCCGATCAAAGCGGATCGCACTGAATGCCGGAACTAACGAGATGAGCCTGCCTTGATATAAATCCTGGCCAGGTCTATTTGACATGGCAGGCGAAACACAGGGCGCTCCCCGTATTTGCAATACGCAAGAAAGGCTGGTTCATTTGGCCACCCGTACCGCCCATGGGGCCCATGTTGTGCGGATAGTGGCAGCTCTGGCACTCGACCATCTGCTCGACAATGACCACGCCTCTTTGCTCGGCTTCCAATTGTGGTCGAAATCCGCTACTGACCGGATAGATCACACCCAAGGGGTGCGAATTCCAAGGAAAAATATCTGGCGCATGCCTGTTTCTTGCGGTCGAGCCATCATGGCACGAGAGGCAGAGCGAGGACCCGGTCAGGCTGGTATCCTCCTGCCCCCCCGGAAATGGCCCCTGCCCGGCGAATGCGGGCGTAAGCGCCGCGCACCCAAGCAGCAGCATGCCCAGAAATGTCGCGCCACGGATCATGTGAGGTCTCCCTAGTTATTTGTCATCAATAATCCGGGGATCATACTACCAGTTTTTCTTTGTTCCGATAATCACTTACCTATTCAAACCAGGACAGCACATACGCATCGGGCTGACGAATCTCGCTGCGCGAGCAACACGTCAAAACCCACTACTCGTCCGCTTCCACCAGATGCCCCGCCTCTTCCATCCAGGCTCGACGGGAAGCCGCCTCGGATTTGGCCATCAGCTTGTTGAACACTTCCCGCACGTAGCCGGTAAAGTCCTCCGTGCGCAAGGTCAACAGGCGGCGCGCGTCGGGGTTGAGCGTGGTTTCCCACAATTGCACCGGGTTCATTTCGCCCAGACCCTTGAAGCGCGACACCTGCCACGCGCCCTCGCGCACCTTGTCGGCGCGCAGGCGGTCAAGCGTGCCTTCCAGCTCGCCATCGTCCAGGCAGTAGAATTTGCGCGCCGGCTTGTTCTTGCCCTGTGCCGGGACATCCACGCGATACAGCGGCGGCTGCGCCACGCACACCCGCCCCTCTCGCACCAGTGCCGGGAAATGGCGGTAGAACAGAGTCAGGAGCAGCACCTGGATATGGCTGCCGTCCACGTCCGCGTCGGCCAGGATGATGACGCGGGCGTAGCGCAGGCCGGACATATCCGGCGTGTCGTCCGGGCCATGCGGATCGACGCCCAGGGCCACGGCGATATTGTGGATCTCGTTGTTGGCGAAGATGCGGTCGGCCTCGTGCTCCCAGGTATTGAGCACCTTGCCGCGCAAGGGCAGGATGGCCTGGGTGTCCTTGTTGCGCCCCTGCTTGGCTGAACCGCCAGCGGAATCGCCCTCGACCAGGAATAGCTCGCGCTCCTCCAGGTTGTCCGACTGGCAGTCGGCCAGCTTGCCCGGCAGCACCGCCACGCCGGAGGATTTGCGTTTCTCGATCTTCTGCCCGGCGCGCTGGCGCACCTGGGCAGCCTTGATGGCCAGGTCGGCGATTTTCTTGGCCGCATCCTGGTGCTCGTTGAGCCACAGTTCGAGCGGGTCGCGCACCATCGAGCTGACCAGGCGCAGGGCGTCGCGCGAGGAGAGCTTGTCCTTGGTCTGGCCCTGAAACTGCGGGTCCAGCATCTTGGTCGAGAGCACGAAGGAGATGCGGCTGAACACATCGTCGGCGGTCAGCTTGACGCCCTTGGGCAGGAGGCTGTGGTGGTCGATGAAGCTCTTCATCGCATTGAACACGCCGTCGCGCAGGCCGGCTTCATGGGTGCCGCCGGAGGGGGTGTGGATCAAATTGACGTAGGACTCGCGCACGATCGGCCCCTCTTCCGTCCAGGCCACCACCCATTCCGCGCCCTCGCCCTGGGCAAAGACCTCGTGCGAAGCTGGCGCATACTTGGCGAGTTTCCAGAACAGGCCGTCGAGCAGGTAATCCGCTAGTTGCGACTTGAGGTAGTCGGACAGGCCGTCCTGATAAACCCACTCTTTCTCATCCTTGAGGATACCGTCCCTGTCCTCGGTCTCGAGCCTGACGCGCACCCCCGGCAACAGCACCGCCTTGGCCTTCAAGACCCGTTCGAGTTGCATGGGCGGGATGTCGCCGCTGTCGAAATACTTGGCATCCGGCCACACCCTCACGGAAGTGCCGGTAGCACGCTTGGGCGCGGTGCGCACCTGAGCAAGAGGCTCCACCACGTCGCCACCGGCAAAAACGATATGATGCACGCCGCCCTCGCGCGTCACCGACACTTCCAGCCGCTGCGACAGCGCATTGGTCACGGACACGCCGACGCCGTGCAGGCCGCCGGAAAACTGGTAGGCGCCACCGGCCTTCTTGTCGAACTTGCCGCCCGCGTGCAGGCGGGTGTACACCACCTCGACCGTCGACACGCCCTCCTCGGGGTGGATGCCGACCGGGATACCGCGCCCGTCGTCGCTCACGGAAACCGAACCGTCGGCATGCAGGCGCACGGTGATCACCTTGGCGAATCCCGCCAGGGCCTCGTCGGCAGCGTTATCCACCACCTCGGTCAGGATGTGCAGCGGATTGTCGGTGCGCGTATACATGCCCGGCCGCTGCTTGACCGGCTCCAGCCCGCGCAGCACGCGGATGGAATCGTCGGAATAGGATTTGCTCATATCGACTCTGTCTTATATTTTTGGGGTGATGGGTAATGGGTGAAGGGGGATGAGTAAGCAGTGGGGACTGGCTATTGCTGCTCGCGCAAAACCAGCCTTCCCATTACCCATTACCCATTACCATCAAGTAATCACCGTCGGCTGTTCGCGCCCGGTGCGCGCCTTGAGCTGTGACAATTCATGGGCGATGGCGATCAGCCCGGACAGCGCTTCCTGCGCATCCATGCGCTGCCGCGCCGCATCGGACTCGAAGGCTTCGAGGTAGATGCGCAAGGTCGCGCCCTCGGTGCCGGTGCCGGAGAGGCGGAACACGATGCGCGAGCCGTCCTCGAAGATGACGCGCAGGCCCTGGCCGGTGCTCACGCTGCCGTCGATGGGATCGGTATAACTGAAATCGTCGAACAATTTCACCTGATAATTCCCGAAACGCCGGCCCGGCAGGCTGGCAAACTGGCTTTTCAGGTGCGCCATCAGGCCCTCTGCGGCATCCGACGGCAGGCCCTCGTAATCATGGCGCGAATAGACATTGCGGCCATACTCGGCCCAGTGCTGGTGCACGATGTCTTCCACCGACTGGCCGCGCTTTGCCAGGATATTCAGCCAGAACAGCACCGCCCACAGGCCGTCCTTCTCGCGCACGTGATCGGAGCCGGTGCCGAAGCTCTCCTCGCCGCACAGGGTGACCTTGCCCGCATCCATCAGGTTGCCGAAAAACTTCCAGCCGGTCGGCGTTTCATAGCAGGGAATGCCGAGCTTCGCGGCCACCCGGTCCGCTGCCCCGCTGGTCGGCATGGAACGCGCCACGCCCGCCAGGCCCTTGGCGTAGCCCGGCGTCAGCGCCGCATTGGCGGCGATCAGGGCGAGACTGTCGGAAGGATTGACGAAAAAATGCCTGCCCAGAATCATGTTGCGGTCGCCGTCGCCATCCGAGGCCGCGCCGAAATCGGGTGCATGATCGCCATACATGATCTCGACCAGTTCGTGCGCATAAGTCAGGTTGGGGTCGGGGTGGCCCTGGCCGAAATCGGGCAGCGGCACGCCGTTGATCACCGTGCCGGCAGGCGCGCCGAGGCGCTGCTCGATGATTTCCTTGGCATACGGGCCGGTGACCGCATGCATGGCGTCGAAACTGAGGCGGAAGCCTCCGGAAAGCAGCGTGCGGATGGCAGTAAAATCGAACAGCGACTCCATCAGGTCGGCATAGTCCGCCACCGCGTCGATCACTTCTACGGCCATGCCGCCCAAGCTGAAGCTGCCCTGCTGGTCCAGCGCCACGTCGGGCGCATCGACCATGCGGTAATGTTCCAGCGACTTGCTGCGCGCGAAAATCGCATCGGTGATCTTCTCCGGCGCCGGGCCGCCGTTGGCGGTGTTGTACTTGATGCCGAAATCGCCATCCGGCCCGCCCGGATTATGGCTGGCGGAAAGGATGATGCCGCCGTAGGTCTGGTATTTGCGGATCACGCACGAGGCCGCCGGGGTGGAAAGAATCCCGCCCTGCCCCACCAGCACCTTGCCGAAACCGTTGGCCGCCGCGATCTTCAGGATCACCTGGATGGCTTCGCGGTTGTAGTAGCGGCCGTCGCCGCCGACCACCAGGGTGCTGCCCGCCGGGGCGGCGATGGTATCGAAAATGGACTGGACGAAGTTTTCCAGGTAATTCGCAACCTGGAAAGCACTCACTTTCTTGCGCAAGCCCGAGGTGCCGGGCTTCTGGTCGTTGAAGGGGGTCGTGGCGACAGTACGGATGCTCATGAAGGCCTCTTGAGGGTTAACACACGGACAACCCCGATTTTAACCCAGATAATCCATCGGGGCGCGAGATGATGGCGCACCCGGGTTTGACATCGCCATGAATTTATCTTCTGCTTAGGGTGCGTCACGCCATTCCTGCGCTCAATTTACATGGATTCCCGCATCATGGCGTCGCGAAGCGTTTTCAGCGCCTTATCGAATTCATAGTGCTCGATTTCTCTCCCCAGCAGCATGAAGGCTGGCCCCAGGGCCGCCTGGAAGAGAGGCGCCGATTCGTTCCAAACCTGGCTGGCCCGCGTATTGTCTTCCGCCAGCAAGGCCTCCAGTTGCGCCAGCATTTCCCTTGTCCGCTCATCATCCACCACCGCGGGCGGCGGTTCAGGCAACCCGGTATCGGCCAAGTGATGAATATCTGTCAGCAACGGGGTCAGCGCTGCCTCGACAGCCATCATCCGCACCTCGATGTCTTGCGTTTCCAGCTCCCGTAGCGCCAGTTCCAGGTCCAGCGCACACTGGCTCAGCGCCTTCGCCCCCAGCGTCGCCGCCGACCCTTTCAGCGTATGTGCCAGACGTAGCGCCTCATCCATTGCGCCCGCCTCATAATACTTGCGCAACTGCGCCATGTCGCCCGCATGGCCGCGAGCGAACATTTCCAGCAAGTGAAGGTAGCTGGCCAGTTTGCCGCGCACTCTTTTCAGCCCGCTCTCGACATCCAGCCCGGCAATGGCGCCCAGAGCGGATCGCAGCGCGGCATCCTCAATCTGCGCGACATCACCGGAATCCGCAGACGCCTTGCCGGCGGACTCCGGCAACCAGCGCAGCAATGCCGCGTAGAGTTTGTCCGGCTCCACCGGCTTGCCAATATGATCGTTCATGCCGGCTTCCAGACAGTGCCGCCTATCCTCAACGAAAGCATTGGCGGTCATGGCCAGAATAGGCAGGGATTCCTTGCCGGACAGCAGACGGATGGCGCGCGTGGCGGCCAGTCCATCCATGACCGGCATTTGCACGTCCATCAACACCAGCGCGTAATCGCCCGTGCGCACCCGCTCCACGGCCTCCTGGCCATTCCCCGCCACGTCGACAAGCAGGCCGGACTCGCTCAGCAATTCGAGGGCGACTTCCTGATTGACCGGGTCATCTTCCGCCAGGAGCACGCGGACGCCTGAGTAGCGCTGCGCCAGGAGCCGCTCCAACTGGATCGGCAATGCCCTTTCTCCTCTATCGGCAAGCAGGCATTGGTCCGCCACCTTGCCCAGGCGGGCGGTCACCCAGAAGGTGCTGCCGACCCCGGGTTGGCTTTCCACCCCGGCCTCGCCACCCATCAGGGTAGCCAGGTGCCTGGCTATCGCCAGGCCCAGGCCGGTGCCGCCATATTTGCGGGTGGTCGAATCGTCTGCCTGGGTAAAGGCCTGGAACAGCAGCGCCTGCTGCTCCGGCGTCAGGCCGATCCCCTGGTCCTCCACCTCGATGCGCAGCAGGATGCGCTCCGCTTCGTCCTCGGCCACCCTGGCGCGTATGGTGATTTTTCCGTGCTCGGAGAACTTGATGGCATTGCTTACAAAATTCAGCAGGATTTGCCCCAGGCGCAGGGGGTCGCCGCGCAGTTGCCGGGGCACAGCGGGATCGATCTCCGTGACCAGCCGCAGGTCTTTGCTGGCGGCCCTTTCGCCCAGCATGCTGAGGGTATGGTCGATTACCCGCGCCAGGGCAAAATCGGTTTCATCCAGGGTGACTTTGTTGGCCTCGATCTTGGACAGGTCCAGGATGTTGTTGATGATGTGCAGCAAATGCTGCGCGGCTTTGCCGACCTTGACGAGCTGGCCATGCGGCTTGGGCGCGGTGATTTCCTTTTGCAGCAGATGGTTCAAGCCGATGATGGCATTCATCGGCGTGCGTATTTCATGGCTCATATTGGCCAAAAAAGTGCTCTTGGCCCGGCTGGCCGCCTCGGCAGCGTCCTTGGCCTGCGCCAGTTCGCCCGTGCGCGTTTGCACCAGCTCCTCCAGGTGATGGCGATGCTGCTCCAGTTCTTCAGCAATCTGCTTGCGCTCGGTGACATCTTCCTTGATGGCGAGGAAATTGGTGATGCGCCCATCGGGCTGGCGCACCGGCGAGATGATGACTTGCTCCACATACTCGCTGCCGTCCTTGCGCCGGTTGATGAACTCTCCCCGCCATACCTCGCCACGGCTCAGGCTGGCCCACATGGCGCGGTAGCTTTCCACAGGAGTCTTGCCGGAACTCAAGAAATGGGGATTTCGTCCGATCACCTCTTCGCGGCTGTAGCCGGTCACCTTGACGAAGGCCGCGTTGACATACTCGATATTGGCTTTAAGGTCGGTGATGACAATCGAGTGGGGGCTTTGCTCGACGGCAAGGGAGAGCTTCAGCAGGGTCTCCTCGGCCTGTTTGCGTTCGGTAATGTCGCGCGCATAGGCACTGAAAAAAACCAGCCCTTTCCGGTTGAGCGTCGCGATCGTCAATTCAACGGGAAATTCCGAACCGTCCGCGCGCAACCCCATTACCTCCATACGCTTGCCGATGACGGTTGATGCGCCGGTTTTCAAAAAACGGGCCATGCCTTGCCGGTGCGCTTCGCGATGCGAAGGCGGCACGATCAGTTCGGCGACTTCCCGTCCCAGCGCCTGTTGGCTCGAATAGCCGAAAATATGTTCGGCCTGGGGGTTCCAGCCGATCACCCTGCCCTTGTGATCCATGCTGATGACCCCATCCAGGGCCGAATCCACCAGCATCTGAGTGCGCGCCATGTTTTCCTGCAGCAACTGATTGGCCGCGCTCAGTTCTTGCTCCGATTCACGGCGCATTTCGGCCTGATCGGCGAATTCCAGCGCAAAAGCGAGGTTTTTCGCCAGTTCGTTGAACAATTCGATTTCATCCACATCGAAAAAGTTTGTTTCAGCGGCATACAGATTGAAAGCGCCCCTGACTTTCCCGGCGACGACCAGCGGAAAGGCGGCGGAAGCGCGGAAGCCGTGCTTCAGGGCGTTTTCGCGCCAGGGGGCCATGCGCGGATCATGCTCGATGTCGTTCGCGACCATGGGCTCGCCGGCGCCAAGGGCGCTGGCGGTGGGACCGCGGCCACTCGGGCCATCATCGAGCACGATAGTCAGGTTTTCCCAATAGTCGCCTGCTTCGCCCGCATAGGCGACAGGCCTGACGGCCTTGCTGACGGGATCGAGCAGGCCGATCCAGGCCATGCGGAAGCCGCCAAGGGCCACGGCGATGCGGCAAGCCTCATCGAACAGGGCCGACGGCTCCGGCACGCGCACGATGGATTGATTGACTTCACTCAGCAAGGCATAAGTGCGTCCGAGCTTCACGGCGTGAGCCTCGCTGCGGCGCAGATCGTCGACCATGGCTTGCAGTTTCTCGCGCATGACGGCCATTTGCCCGAGCAACTGGCCGACTTCATCTTGCCCGCCCTTCGGCACCGGGCGGGCAAGATCGCCCTCGGCGATGGCCTGGGCTGCTGCTTGCGCCGTGGCGAAGCCATGCCTGAGCCGCCGCAGGGTGGTCACGGCGGTCCAGGAGGTAACCACGGCGCCGAGGATGAGAAGGAGCATGAAAGCCGCGCGCCCCTGATCGAAGTGCGCTTCCGCCGCCAGGGATGCGGCCGCCACCTTTTTCTCCTGGTATTCGCGCAGGGCCGTCAGGGCGGCAAAGGCCTCCTCGCCTTCCTCCCGGCCGGCAACCAGGAAATTCCACTTGATTTTGTTGCTGAAGTCGCCGCGCTCGATTGCCGCGACGGTCTCATTGAGCCGGTTCAGCCATATGCCCCGCTTGGTCACGAAATCCGCCATGAGGCGCTTCTCGTCGTCGGCATGCTCGCCCGCCGCATAGGCCGTCCAGAGCTGGCTGATATCCTCCCGGTTGGCCCTGATGGCATCCAGATGCTCGGAAATCGGGTGGTCGTGGAAACTCGAGAGCGAATCCTTTGGGTCGTGCTGGAAGGCGCGAATCACCAGCGTGCGGTTCTCGTTGAGTTCGTTTGCCATCTCGACCAACTGCACGGTCCGCACCATGTGTTCGTCGTGCACGGTCTTCAGGCTGTCCCGTGCCACGCCCAGTCCCGTCCAGCCGAGGAAAACGGCGACATAGAACAGCAGGGTGGTAAAGGCCGCCCAGAACAAAAAGTGCTGCGAGATGGTGAGTCTTTTCAACATGCGTTTCCTGATCCTGCCTTATGCCTTGTTTGCCGGTGGCACGGACGCCCTCCGCACCTTTGGCAGGCCGGCGAAGCGCACTGAACCCTTATTCCGGATCCCCGGTTCAGGGTGACTGAAAATATTTCTAGTGCAGCTTGCCTTGCAACTGTTCGATCTTGTACAGGCTGTCCGCTTCGCTGTCCGCGTGCAGCAAGGCGATAGTCAGGAATTCTTTCTGCAGGGAGAGAAAGGCATCGACGACATCCGGATCGAAGTGGCTGCCACGGCCTTCCTGAATGATGGAAACGGATTTTTCCATGGAAAAGGGCGGCTTGTAGACGCGCTGCGAGATCAAGGCATCGAAAACGTCCGCCAAGGCCATCAGGCGTGCCGAAATGGGAATGGCGTCGCCGGCGAGCCCATCAGGATACCCCGACCCATCCCATTTTTCATGATGGTAGCGGGCAATCTCCTTGGCCATGCTCAGGAACTCTACCGGTTTCTCCGCGTCTTTCTCGGCCAGCTCGATGGCGTCGCTGCCATAGCGGGCATGATGCTTCATGATTTCCCACTCGTCCGGGTCCAGCTTGCCGGGTTTGAGCAGGATATGGTCGGGAATACCTACCTTGCCGATATCGTGCAGCGGCGTGGACTTGATCAGCACATGGATATTGTGATCGGTCAGAAATCCGGCAAAGCGCGGATGTGATCTCAGGTGCTTGCAGAGCGCCTCCACATATTGCTGCGTGCGGCGCAGGTGGTTTCCGGTTTCAGGATCGCGGGTTTCGGCCAGATAAGCCAAAGCACGAATGCCGGCATCCTGGATGAGGAGATTTTCCTCCATGCGGCGCGCCACCTCGGCTTCCAGAACAGCGTTCCGGTCCTGCAGCCACACGCGGGCCGCTTTCAGTTCAAGGTGCGTCTTGACCCGTGCCAGCACAATGGCCGGCTTGATGGGTTTGGTGATGTAGTCGACAGCCCCCAGCGCCAAGCCACGCTCTTCGTCGATGCTGCTTTCCAGGGCGGTGACAAAGATCACCGGGATGTCGGCGGTGCGCGCATCCGCCTGCAACTGCCGGATGACTTCATAGCCATCCATCTCCGGCATCATGACGTCGAGCAGGATAAGATCGGGCCGGGGCTCGCTGGCGGCCACCTGTAAAGCGCGATACCCGGAACTGGCAGCACGTACCAGATAAAGCGGCTGAAGCAACTCGCTCAGCAGCAGGATATTTTCAGGCGTGTCATCAACAACCAGAATGGTTGACATCAAAGATGCCTGTCCATGCGGACTGTCTTGCATAGCGGAAATCTCCACTTGCCTAAAAATATTGTATTAATTATCGACATCAATATCCCTTTTACCAGCCTCGATTTTATTCCGCCAGTACCCAAGAGTCCATCATGGATATCGGCATGGGCCTGCGTGGATTTGAAATTTCAATTTCGGCCTTGCGAAAGTGCTTGCCTGGACAGGGCAGCGAGGCGTTTATTCAGGCGATACGCCTGGGCGAGCGCTGCCATCGCCATAAATACGGGTCCACCCAGACACGCATCGTGCATCATGAAATGCACCTGTCCGCAAATTTTGGCTAAGATGATGCCCTGTCAAATGCATCCACCGGCAGCGCCGACGCCAATAAAGACAAATTTTCCCAGAGACTGACATGCAAGCCATCCCCATATCACTCCTCATTCTGCTTTCCCTGTCCGGCTGCACCAAGGCGGTTGAGCAGCCCGAGCAGATACGCCCCGCGCTGGTTTATACCGTCGTGGAAAAACCGGGCGGGCAGACAGGCGCCTATTCCGGCGAGGTCCATGCGCGGCGCGAGGCAGAGCTGGGTTTCCGCGTTGGCGGGAAGGTTGCGGCTCGACTGGTGGAACCGGGCGACACGGTAAAACCGGGACAAGTGCTGGGGCAACTGGATATCAAAGATGCGCAGCTTGCCGTCGGGGAGGCCAGCGCCCAACTGGCTGCGGCCAAATCCGAAGCGAGTACTGCCGCCAGCGAACTGGCGCGCGCCCAAAAACTGGTGACGCAGAAATTCCTCAGCCAGGCCGCGCTGGATGCCCGCGTGAATGCCCACGACACCGCCCAGGCCCGGCTTGCCGCCGCCCGCGCCAATCTCGACCTCGCCACCAACCAGTCAAACCACACCGCGCTGACCGCCAGTTCGGCGGGCGTGGTCACCTACATCAATTTCGAAGCCGGCCAGGTGGTAAGCGCCGGGCAGCCGGTGGTGCGCGTGGCGTATGCCGGAGAAAAGGAAGCGCATATCCGGGTCGGCGAGGCACAGGCGCAACAGCTCAAGCCGGGCGCCCCTGTCCAAATCAGGCTGTGGTCGGCGCCGCAGAAAGTGTATGCGGGGACGGTCAGGGAAGCCGCACCGGCAGCGGATGAAAATCGCACCTACCTGGTGAAGGCCACCATTCACCAGGCGGACGATGCCATCCGGCTCGGCATGACGGCCAGCGTGGCGTTTTCCAGGCAGGCCGCAGACGCGCCTGCCATCTCGCTCCCGCCCGGCGCGCTGATCCAGCAGGGAAAACAAACCAGCGTATGGCGCGTCGATGCCCAGCAGCAAGTGAGCGCGGTCCCCGTCGAAGTGGTGCAATTTGCGGATGACGGCCTGCTGGTGCGCGGCGACCTGCCCATCGGCAGCCGCGTCATCGCGGCGGGCGCGCACAAGCTGCATCCCGGCCAGAAAATCAAGCCCATGCCCTATGAGAGTTTCTCCCCTGCGGCTGGTGGGAGCAGCAAGTGAACCGCTTCAACCTTTCTGACTGGGCCATAGCCCACCGCAATTTCGTGCTCTACCTGATGGTCCTTCTGATGGTGCTGGGCGTCATGGCCTATGGCAAGCTGGGGCAGGCGGAAGACCCGCCCTTCACCTTCAAGGTCATGCTGGTGCAGGCCTACTGGCCGGGCGCCACGGCACGCGAAATGGAAGAGCTGGTCGCGGACCGGATCGAGAAGACGCTGCTGGAATCCCCCCACATCGACACGGTAAAAAGCTTTTCCCGTCCCGGCGAAACCAAGATTTTCGTCAATGCCAAGGACGAAACGCACGCCCGGGACATGGCGGACACCTTCTACCAGGTGCGCAAACGCGTGCAGGACATGCAGCACACCCTGCCGCAGGGCGTGCAGGGTCCGTTTTTCAACGACGAATTCGGCGAAACCTACGGCAATGTCTTCGCCCTGACCGGCGACGGCTTCAGCCTTGCCCAGCTCCGCGACACCTCCGACAGCCTGCGCAAGGAGCTGCTGCGCGTGCCCGGCGTGGCGAAGGTAGACATCATCGGCGTGCAGGACGAAAAAGTTTATATCGAGCTTTCCAACCAGAAACTCGCCAACCTCGGTTTCGATCCCCAGGAAATCATCCGCTCCCTGCAGGCATGGAACATCATGGTTCCGGCCGGCAGCTTTGAAACCGCCAGCGACCGCATCTATTTGCGCCCCTCGGGCCGCTTCACCACGGCGCAGGAGATCGGCGAGCTGCCGCTGCAGGCAGGCAAACGCACCGTATTGCTGAAGGACATCGCCGAGATCCGGCGCGGCTACGCCGATCCGGCCCAGCCCCGCATGCGCTATGAAGGCACGCCCGCCATCGGGATCGGCGTTTCCATGAGAGCGGGCCACGACATCATCGCCCTGGGGAAAGACCTGGATGCCGCCATGCTCCGCATCGAATCCCATCTGCCGCTGGGGCTGGTACTGAACCGCGTCAACGACCAGCCCAAGGCGGTACGCGATTCGATACGCGTATTCCAGAATTCGGTCGCGGAAGCCGTGCTGATCGTGCTGGCGGTCAGCTTTTTCAGCCTCGGGCTGCGCGCCGGCACCATCGTCGCCCTTTCCATTCCGCTGGTGCTGGCCGCCACCTTCCTGGTCATGAATTTTTTCAACGTCGGACTGCACAAGATTTCCCTCGGCGCACTGATCCTGGCGCTGGGCCTGCTGGTGGACGACGCCATCATCGCCGTCGAAATGATGGCGGTGAAAATGGAGCAGGGTTTCGAGCGCGCCAAGGCCGCCAGCTTCACCTACGCCACCACCGCATTTCCCATGCTGACCGGCACGCTGGTCACCGCCGCCGGGTTTCTTCCCATCGCCACCGCCCGCTCTACCGTGGGCGAATTTACCGTCTCCCTGTTCCAGGTCGTCACCATCGCCCTGCTGCTCTCCTGGATTGCCGCGGTCGTGGTGATTCCCTACCTGGGCTACAAATTGCTGCCCGACCCACACCGGCAGAAGACGGCCTCCGGGCGGTTCGGCGCCATCCGCCGCCGGATGGCCGCGATCAGCGCCTGGCAGCACAATCTGGGGGAAGGGTTCTACGCGCGCTTCCGCGTCGTCGTCACCTGGTGCGTGGCGCAGCGCAAGAGCGTGATCCTGCTGACCCTGCTGGTGTTTATCGGCGCGGTGTACGGCTTCCAGTTCGTACAGAAGCAGTTCTTCCCGGATGCCACCCGGCTGGAGCTGCTGGTTGACCTCAAGCTCGCGGAGGGCAGCTCGCTCCCCGCCACCGAACGCGAAGTCGCCCGGCTGGAACAATGGCTGACCCGCCACCAGGAGGGCATCGTCAATTTCGTGGCCTATGTCGGCAACGGCTCGCCGCGCTTCTACCTGCCGCTGGATCAGCAATTGCCCGCCCCCAACTTCGCGCAGATCGTCATCACCACCAAGAACATCGAAGCGCGCGAACGCCTGCGCAGCCAGCTGATCGAAGCCATGGACAGCGCCGAATTCGCGGCCCTTCGCGGCCGCGTGCTGCGCCTCGAAAACGGCCCGCCGGTCGGATTCCCGGTGCAGTTCCGCGTCTCCGGCGAGGATTTTGAAACCCTGCGGAAAATTGCCCAGCAGATGGCCGCGGAGATGCGCGCCAACCCCAACCTGCGCAACGTCCAGCTGGACTGGGACGAACGTTCCAAGGCCATCTTTCTGGACGTGGACCCGGCGCGCGCGCAAGCGCTGGGCGTCAACCAGCAAGGCCTCTCGCAACTGCTGCAAACCGCCATCCAGGGCAGCCAGGCAAGCACCTACCGGGAACGCGACCAGCTCATTGAAATCGTGCTGCGCGGCGCCCCGCCGGAACGCGAGCACCTGAGCCTGCTGGCCAACCTTAACGTGCCCACCGCCTCCGGCAAGACCATCCCGCTGTCGCAAATCGCCACCCTGCGCTACGGACTGGAAGAAGGCCTGATCTGGAAGCGCAACCGCGTCCCCACCATCACCGTGCGCGGCGACATCTACAACAAGACCCAGGCGCCCGTGGTATCCGCCCAGCTGGAACCCGCCATGGACAAGATCCGGGCCGGGCTGCCCTTGGGCTACCGGCTGGAAATGGGCGGCGCGGTGGAAGAAAGCGCCAAGGCCAACCTCTCCATCCAGGCCGGCATGCCGCTCTTCATCGTGGCGGTGTTCACGCTCTTGATGATGCAGCTGCAAAGCTTCCAGCGCGTGGTGATGGTCGTGCTCACCGCCCCGCTCGGCCTGATCGGCGTGGTGATGGCGCTGCTGCTCCTGAACCGCCCGTTCGGCTTTGTCGCCATGCTGGGCACGCTGGCGCTCACCGGCATGATCATGCGCAACTCGGTGATCCTGATCGACCAGATCGAACGCAACATCGGCGAAGGCCAATCGCCGTGGGACGCCATCATCGAAGCCGCCGTGCGCCGCTTCCGCCCCATCATGCTCACCGCCCTGGCGGCGATCCTGGCCATGGTACCGCTATCGCGCAGCGTGTTCTTCGGCCCCATGGCCTCCGCCATCATGGGCGGCCTGTTCATCGCCACCATCCTGACCTTGCTGTTCCTGCCGGCGCTGTATGCGGCCTGGTTCAGGGTCAAGCGGCCGCAAGCGTAGGGAAGCACCGGCTTGATCGGCATTGCCCCTGCAGGGATGCCGACCCACTGCTGCTGACGCATTTATGGCCGACTGAGGATTCCGGCCATCAAACGAGGCCAAGTCATCGCTTAGAGGCAGCCGAAACAGCTGTCTGGGGAACTGCTGATTAATTCCCACCCCTTCAAGGGGGAGGCGTTGGATTTAGGTGAATAAATCAGCGTTTACCTGGGTGAAGCATGATGATCACCGCTGCGTTGAAAGACCGCGGGCCGAATGCGCCTGGCCCGAATCGCCCGACGACTGTCACGGTCCAATCAGTACAACTGGATGGTTGTGTCGAAGTGCCAGGTTCGGCGGATTTCGACCACGTCGTACTCGCGGGCCAGAGCAGTCGGGAATGCCGGGTAGGGTTTCTGGCCTTCCACGATGCGCCGGATAGCTTCATCGACTTCCGCCACGCCACTGGAGAGAACGAAGGTCACTGACTCCACGGATCCGTCGCTGCGGATGGCCACCGTCACCATGGGATTGGTGTGAGGCCGCTTCGCCACTTCGCGGACGGTATCGACAGGCGTGTTGAATTGGATCTTCCGGGCCAACGCCTCCGCGTACTGGACAAGTTCGACGTTGGGATGGGTACGCCCCCATAGCCTGACCCGACGTGTGGTGCTCAACGAGAGGGGTAGCCTGGAGGGCGAGCGAGCGGCAATCGAGGCGGCTTCACGCCGGGCGGCTTCCTCATCGAGCTGGCGTCCAATGGCCCGAAGCCGTGCTTCCCGTCTTGCGGCCGCCTCTTGTTCCGCCAAAACGTGCGCGGCCTCTTGCTGTGCCGCCGCCTGCCGCGCAGCCTCCCGGCGTTCCGCTTCCAGCCGTGCGGCCTCGACACGGGCGGCTTCCTGACGCATGGCCTCGTGACGCTGCGCCTCTTGCTGGGCCGCCGCCTGCCGCGCAGCCTCCCGGCGTTCCTCTTCCAGCCGTGCGGCCTCGATACGGGCGGCTTCCTGGCGCATGGCCTCGTGACGCTGCGCCTCTTGCTGGGCCGCCGCCTGCCGCGCGGATTCCCTGCGTTCCGCTTCCAGTCGTGCGGCCTCAATGCGGGCGGCTTCCTGGCGCATGGCCTCGTGACGCTGCGCCTCTTGCTGGGCCGCTGCCTGCCGCGCGGATTCCCTGCGTTCCGCTTCCAGTCGTGCGGCCTCGACACGGGCGGCTTCCTGGCGCATGGCCTCGTGACGCTGCGCCTCTTGCTGGGCCGCCGCCTGCCGCGCGGATTCCCGGCGTTCCGCTTCCAGTCGTGCAGCCTCGACAAGGGCCGCTTCCTGGCGCATGGACTCGTGACGCTGCGCCTCTTGCAGTGCCGCCTGCCGTTGCGCCTCGCGCTCCGAGGGGTCGGGCTTGGCCACTTCAACGGCTCGCTCCCCTCTCTCCGGTTCGGCTTGCGTCTTCGCAACCTTGTCGGTATCTGGAGGCGCCGGCGTCACGGTCTCCGGACTCGAAGTGCCTGGCACATCCGCAATAACAGTCTTTGCCTCCAATGGCGCGGGTACGACGAACGTAGCCTCGTCGGCCCGCTCAATGGCAATCACTGCCGTCTCAGGGATCTGTGTGGGCACCACGTTACCGGACCCTTCGGTAGGCAAAGGCGCTTTCGCAGAAACCGCGACGTTTGGCTCTGGCTCGGCCTGTGCCTGTGCCTGTGCCTTGGGCACGATCGCCTTTTCCCTCCGGCCCGGGGTCGGCGAAGAGGACACGGATGGGCTCAAAGCCGGCCCACCGGCAACAGTCTGCTCGATCGATACCTGCTGCAGCGGCTCCTGGGCTGATGCACCCGCCGGCTTCGCGGCGGTGAGCTGCGCCGGCACGAGCACGAGGCGCAGGTCGTGCGCCTCGGTCCGTTGCTCTCGCCAGTGGAGGCCGAAGCTCGGAAGCCCAAGCCCCTCGCCACCGAAGGTCAAGTTCAACAGCTGCGCGTGAATCAGGAGAGAGAGCAGGAGTGCGAGCGTCAGCCGCCTGCCTTCAGCGCTCATGCGTTGACTCGGCCGCTGGGCGCGGCCGGCGGCACCCGGAGGTCGTGCCGGCTTGGGCTCAGATGGCGGCGTCGGTGCGGCGCTTGAATCTAAGGTGCCCAAGCGTGCTCCGCCTTCGCTGCTCGGGCACTGCTGATAGCGCCAGGCAGGATGCCCCCTCCCCCTGTGCGACTGTCGATCTGACAGGCCCACCGGCCATGACTTTGCCAATACTCAGGGGAGACACTCGTGAACCGCATCCGGCCCATTTCCTTTTCCACGTCCATAAGCCTGGGAAGTCGATTCTCACGGTTCCAAACAAACCGTCGACGTGTGGGGAGCCATTGCGCACCGAATGAGGAGCCCGGCGTGTTGATTGTCACTGGATTCTGACCCGGCATTTCCATTTAAAACCGACCCGGCTATTTCTGCGTAGTATACCTACGCAGGTATGCATAAGGTCTGGTTTTCTGTTTCTTCCCCGCCTTAGTTGCGTGGATTCAGAACGATGCGCCTATCCGTCATTCCGCCCAAATGGGGAATCTTTGGCAGGGGCGTTTTTTCTCTTCCCCGCTGGATGACACCTACCTATGGGCGGCGGTTTGGTATGTAGAACGCAATACTGAAAGCATTTAACCCGCTGGAAACTGCTTGAAGCCACCGGGTTAAGCAATGCGAAACCACATACTCAATACGCTATAAAACCGTGGTCTGTCCCCTGATGTTGTGTTGGATGTTGTGTTGGGCTATCTAGGCTCGAAAAAAACAATAAGGGCAACTCGCAAATCCAACTACCCCTGCGACAACAGCGATTTTTCAACAGAATCCGGCCATTGCTGTCGGTGGCATTCAGGTGGTACAACGCCCGGTATGGAATGGTCACCAGCCATAGGAGCGAGAATCACCCGAACGGCTCTTTCTCTAAACGCGACTGAGTACAAACAACACAATTCGGAACGCCGGCTTGGAAGGTAATTCGAGCCTGGCTCCTTATTGCTCGAATGGGCGGCCCCTTATTACTGCTCCAATTGGGCGCCATCCCCACCTGCTCCTGATGACTGCACATCTACTTATTGATAGTCGTTCCACTTGCGCGTTGTGCGGCAAGTTCCTTCAAGTAATCCCCAATATCCCATTCACAGGGGAGCCAACGGGGTCAGTTCTAACATTCATACAAAATGTTGGAATGTTAGAACTGACCCCGTTTTTTTGTTGTGTGCTGACCATGGGCAAAACGATTCGGGAATATCCTGATGACACACCCACCCAAGCCGGCTAATCCTGGGATGGGCGGCAGGCAAGCCACTGCATGTGGTTGTCGCGGAAGATGCCGAAGCGGAAACCAGCATCATCATTACAGTATATGAACCAGACCCAGCTATCTGGGAAGCGGATTTTGAAAGGAAGCGACCATGAAATGCCCGATCTGCAAGCACGGTAGCACCCACGCAGGCTATGCCAGCATTACCCTGGAACGCGATGACGCAACCTTGGTGTTCAAGCATGTGCCTGCCGAGATTTGCGATAACTGCGGCGAGGAATACGTCAGCGAAGAAGTGACGGGCAGCCTGCTTGAACGGGCCAGTCGTGCGGCTTCCGAGGGGGTGCGGGTGGATGTGCGGGAATACCGTGTCGCCTGAAAAGTATACCTTGTCCACAGTGGATCAGATTCTGGAAAAGGCGCGGACGCTCGCCGAGTCTGCGGCGTGTACCTTGCTGGATTTTATGGGCTACCTCAAGTAGCTGGCAGGGGGCAATAGCTTTGGACTTAGCACAATACTATAGGCGAGGTCTAGGTTGAAGGCTTCCAGCATTTGCTGGCGCTCACCATTAAACATTTCGTCGAGCCGGGCATAACCGCACCCGTCACGCTTGAAGATGGGGTCTGGGTAACCTGCTATTTGCTGAAATCGGGATTGCTTCGCGTACGCAATGTCGGGTTTCTGCCATCAGGCTGCCGGTCGCTTTGATCGTCTGAGAGGCGGGAACTCGGCCATAAGGGACTGCCAACACCCTTATGGCCACCGCCTAAGAGCCAACGGGGTCAGTTCTAACATTCATACAAAATGGTGGAATGTTAGAACTGACCCCGTTTTTTCTCCGAGAACTGACCCCGTTTTTTCTCCGGGCAAGTGCTGTTGAGTGTGGAACACTGACCTACTTGCCGCGTGCCTCTTGCCGCCAGCCACGGAAATTTTTCAGCCGGCAGTTCATCTGCCTGAGCAGACCTTAGACCTGTGACCAGGCTTAGACGGCAATGTGCCAGTCACCTGCCATTCAACTGGAATTCACGTTGAACGGCAACTGCTCGAATCGGCGAACGCGAACAATCGACCCGTTGTAGGCAATCGCGCACGGAGAAAGACGCAACTCAACGTTGGAGTTGAATGGCAGCCAGCAGGCAGGCGTGAAGCCCTGACCTTCGTGGCAATGTCAAATCAGATGGGCCAGTAACGGACGGTCATGCAAGAAGTAGTCATTCTTGTAGTCACTGTCCATTGGCGAGATTCGGTGCATGAATCCATTGCTTTGAGCGTCAGAGATGTCTATGAGTTTTCTGAGCAATGAGAGAGTCTGACGTTGGACAGGGTTGAGATTTTGCTTAATCTCAATCAGCTCCTCAACAGAATGCGCCTCCAAGAAATTGAAGTGGCTACCCAGCAATCCACAGATGCCATCCGACAATTGAATCTCTATGCAATCTTGCGAGTCCACGAAGGAGTATTTTACGAACCTTACCGGCTTGAATAACAACATTTGCGTCGAGAAAAACCTTCTGTTTGCTACTGGACATCTGCTTTCCCCTTTAAAAATGTATGGGCTTGTAAGATCACGATTTTAAAATTGAGGGCGCTCTAACAATTTTTATGACCTCATCAGTCCGCGTAATTAAATACTGACACTGACATATCCTCATATGCCTAATAATATTGGCAGCAAAAGTTCGTGAGAGGCTCTGGTTGACTGATGTGCAGTCTAAAGCAGCCCTCCACATATGTGTTGTCCTATGACCGTTTAGGCCGATTTGCTGCCGACGACCAAGCATCGATGAATGACATCTCCTGGCAAAAGCCGACATTCATTCGCTGAGACTTTCCGCTCCGCCTATGGCGCTTCAATGGCGCACCAGCGCCATTCCCCCGCCAATTCAATTCAACGCGATTTCAGCTTGGCAAATGCCGCCGCCATCGCGCCCTCCGGTTGTTGCGCCTGAGGTTTTCCGGGCTGCTGCGGGCGCGGCGCCGGTCTGGGGCTGGCAGGCCGTTTTTCTTCACGCACCGCTGCCTGCCCCGGCTCATCCCCCATGCGCATGGTGAGCGCGACGCGGCGGCGCTTTTCGTCCACTTCCAGCACCTTGACCTTTACCACCTGGCCGGCCTTGACCACGCTGTGCGGGTCTTTGACGAATTTGTCGGCCAGGGCGGAAATATGCACCAGGCCATCCTGGTGCACGCCGATATCGACGAAGGCGCCGAAGTTGGTGACGTTGGTCACCACGCCCTCCAGCACCATGCCGGGCTGGAGGTCCCTGAGCGACTCGATGCCCTCGCGGAAGGTCGCCGTCCTGAATTCGGGGCGCGGGTCTCGGCCCGGCTTTTCCAGTTCAGCCAGGATGTCCGTCACCGTCGGCAGGCCGAATTTCTCGTCGGTGAAGCGGCGCGGGTCCAGGCTTTTAAGGAAGGCGCTGTCGCCGACCAGCTGCCGCATCTCGCGCCCGCTGGCATCCAGTATCTTCTGCACCAGCGGATAGGATTCGGGATGCACGCCCGAGGCGTCGAGCAGGTTGTCGCCATTGCTGATGCGCAGGAAGCCAGCGGCCTGCTCGAAGGCCTTCTCTCCCAGGCGCGGTACTTTTTTCAGATCCTTGCGGCTTCTGAAAGCGCCGTTCTGCTGGCGGAATTCGACAATGTTGCGCGCCAGCGTCGAGTTCAGGCCGGAAACCTGCTCCAGCAGGGGCTCGGAAGCGGTGTTGAGGTCGACGCCCACCTTGTTGACGCAATCCTCGACCACTGCGTCCAGGGCGCGCGCCAGATCGGACGGGTTGACGTCGTGCTGGTACTGGCCGACGCCTATGGCCTTGGGGTCGATTTTCACCAGCTCGGCGAGCGGGTCCTGCAGGCGCCGGGCGATGGACACTGCGCCGCGCAGCGACACATCCAGCGCCGGAAACTCCCGCGCGGCGCGCTCGGAGGCGGAGTAGACCGAGGCGCCGGCCTCGCTCACCACGATTTTCTGTAACTTCAGCTCGGGGTGGCGCTGCATCAGTTCGGCCACAAGGCGGTCGGTTTCGCGCGAGGCGGTGCCGTTGCCGATGCTGACCAGTTCCGCGCCATGCTTCTTGGCCAGCGCGGCGAGGATAGCGATGGACTTGTCCCACTCGCGGCGCGGTTCGTGCGGGTAGATAGTGGCGGTTTCGAGCAGCAGGCCGGTGCCGTCCACCAGCGCCGCCTTGACCCCGGTACGGATGCCGGGATCGAGCCCGAGCACCGCCTTGTGCCCGGCGGGCGCGGCCAGCAGGAGATCGTGCAGGTTGCGGGCGAAGACCTGGATCGCCTCGGCCTCGGCGCGTTCGCGCAGGCGGCCGATCAGTTCCGTTTCGAGATGGGGGTAAATTTTTACCTTCCAGGCGAAGCGCACGGTGTCCGCCAGCCAGCGATCGGCGGCGCGGCCCTGATCGGCAATGCCGAAGCGCCGGGCGATCACCCCCTCGTAAGGATGAGGCGCAGTGCGCGGTTCTGATGATTCGTCCCCCACCACCAGGGAGAGGCGCAGCACGCCTTCGTTGCGCCCCCGCAGCAGGGCCAGGGCGCGGTGCGAAGGCGCGCTTTTGACCGGCTCGCGATGCGCGAAATAATCGGAAAACTTGGCGCCCGCCTCGGCCTGCCCTTCCTCCAGCGCGGAGGTCAGCATGCCTTCCTGCCACAGCGACTCGCGCAGGCGTCCCAGCAGTTCCGCGTCCTCGGCGAACTTCTCCATCAGGATGTGGCGCGCGCCATCGAGCGCGGCCTTGACGTCCGGCACGCCCAGCTCGGCATTCAGGTAAGCGGTGGCAGCCTCTTCCGGCAGCAGTGCGGGGGTTTCCAGCAAAGACAAGGCCAGCGGCTCCAGTCCCGCCTCGCGCGCGATCTGCGCCTTGGTGCGGCGCTTCTGCTTGTAGGGCAGGTAGAGGTCTTCCAGCGTGACCTTGGTTTCGGCATGGCTGACAGCGTGTTCCAGCTCTGGCGTCAGTTTCCCCTGGCTGGCGATGCTGGCGAGAATGGCCGCGCGGCGCTCCTCCAGCTCGCGCAGGTAGCGCAGGCGCTCATCCAGATTGCGCAACTGGGTATCGTCGAGGCCGCCGGTTGCCTCCTTGCGGTAGCGCGAGATGAAGGGCACCGTGGAGCCTTCGTCGAGCAAGGCCACGGCGGCGGCCACCTGGGCTTCGCGCGCGCTGAGTTCATCGGCGATGCGCTGGTTGATGCTTTTGATCAATTTAAATCCTTGTTTTGAAACCACTGAGACACGGAGAAAGACATAACCCCTCCCAGCCTCCCCTTGTCAGGGGAGGAGTCACACGTCCCCCCCGATAAGGGGGGATTGAGGGGGGTTAGGGGGGTGCCACATCATTTTTCAGAATCAATGCAGCGTCCTCTCCGCTCCGCAGCACTGCTTGAATTTCTTGCCGCTGCCGCAGGGGCAGGGTTCGTTGCGTCCCACCTTGGGGCCTTCGCGCTTCACCGTCGTGCCTTTGCGCCGTGCCTGCCAGAAGTTGTAAATGCCTGCCACCGCGCCGGGGAGCACATCCATGCACTCCTGCTGCAGCTTTTCATACTCGTCGTCCGGCATGAATTCCCTGCCGCCGCGTTCGGCATCTTCCTTGAAGGCGCCGGACAGGAGCAGGATGGGGAAGGTCAGTTTTTTCAGCACTTCGTTGCCCGGCTGCAGCCACTCTTCCGTAGACAAACCCCAGCCCAGGATGTAGCCGTCGCACCAGGCGGGGTAGTCCGGCGCCTGGTCCGCGATCGCCTGCGGCTTGAGGATCAGCCTGGGCGCTTCCCCTTCCTCCAGCGCGGTGGACACGCTCTTGTAGAAGCGCATCAGGAGCGCCATGAATTCCTGGGCCTGCTCCGGCGACGCGAAGGCCGGCTCGCCGCCTAGCGCATCCGGCATCCAGCGGCTGGCCGGGATGCTGTCCGGTGAACTGATCACGGCGCAGAAAAAGCCCTGCAACTGGGTCACGCTCAGCGCTTTGCCGTGGAAAACCGGCTTGACCAGCCACTGTTCCAGCGCGGCGCGTTCCTGTTCTGAAAGTTCAATCATGGATGTGGGATGCCTTGGGTAATTAGGGTTCAAACCACCGGGGCTTCGCCGCCCAGCGCCTCGACCAGGTCGGGCAGAAAGCGCGCCAGCTCGCCGCTCATGATGGCGAAATCGGCGTCGAACTGTTCGTCGGCGGTTTCTGCCTGCTGCTCGGATTCTTCCTTGATCAGGTCGAGGAAGGCCAGGCGCTTGACCTGCATGTTCTCGTTCAGCACGAAGGAGATGCGGTCGTTCCAGGTCATGGCCAGCTTGGTCACCTGCTTGCCGGACTCGATATGGTCGCGGATCTCGGCCGATTCGAGCGGATGGCGCACGTAGCGCACCAGGGATTTTTCCTCGCCCGGCGCGAGCAGTTCGCAGTCGCGGTCGATGCTGAAACCGGCGGGCGCTTCATTGGCGGCCAGCCAGCCGGTCATGGCGCTCATTGGAGATAACTGGGTGCGGACCAGGGCAGGCGTGATGTCTGGGCTGCACTTGAGCAGGGCTTCGACCAGTTCGTCGGCCTTGGCCGGGCTGGCGGCGTCGATCACCAGCCAGCCGCCGGCCGGGTCGATCCAGGCATAGGTTTTGCGGCGGCGGGCAAAAGCGCGCGGCAGCAGTTCTTCCGCCACCCGTTCGCGGATCTCGCGCAATTGCTTGCGCCCCGGTTTGTAGCCCTGCTGCTCCTCGATCTCCTCGGCGCGTTCCTGGGCATACTGGTTGATGACGGCGGACGGCAGGAGCTTTTGCTCCACCCCCAGCGCGATCAGCATCTGCTCCTTGAGGACATGCACCAGCGCGCCGCCCTCGCCGCGCGGCGCCAGCCAGCCGCGGCTTTGCATGTCCATGTTGCCGCAGGGCCGGAAGGCCATGCTCGCCAGCGCCTCTTCAAGCTTGTCGGGGGAAACTGCGCAATCGCGCAGGCGGTAAATCTGAAGGTTCTTGAACCACATGTTTCGAACTCAAAAGGCTGGATTCTACCGCAATCAGAACAACTCCACGTCGCCCGAAACCGGTTTCGCCTTGATGCTTTCGATGTAGCTCTTTTCCTGGCTGGCGATGGTGTTGGTGTGCAGGGAGCGCAGTCGCTTGACGCGCACCTTGCCGGTGGCGGGAAAATACACCACCATGCGCGGAAAAATATCGCCCACGTCCTCGGAAGTCACCCGTAGCCCTTCGACTTTCAGGTAATCGCGCACAAAGGCGATGTTGCGCAGGCCGACATCGGTCATGTTCGCCAGGATGCGTCCGCCGCCGAAAACCTTCACTTCGAGGTTCTGGCGCTTGCCGCCGTTGCGCAGGATTTCGTTGATCAGGTGCTCCATGGCGTAGTTGCCGTAGCGGGTCGAGGCGCTGATGCTGGCTGATTTCCAGGCATCGGCTTCGGTCAGATCGGTGGCCGGGAGCATGAAATGGTTCATGCCGCCAATGCCCAGCACGCGGTCGCGGATACAGGCGGAAATGCACGAGCCCAGCGTGGTGTAGACGCTTTCGTCGTTTTTGGTCACGTAATATTCGCCCGGCATGATGCGCGCCGCGTAGCATTCGTGCGCCGCGTTCCAGCCGCGCTTGACGTGCTCGAAACCGGGCAGCGCCAGGGGCATTCGAGGCGTTTTCTGGAGAGGGGAAAGAGCCATCGCTGTTACTTCTGGTCCAGGAACAATTGCTCGATCTCGACCACCTCGACCTGGGCCGCGCGCATGGCGGGCTCCACGACATCCTCGTCCAGCCCGGTCACTTCCCAGGCATGCGGATCGATCCGCGGCACATCTTCCGGATCGAGCGTATCCACCTCCGCCATCAGGGCGATGACGTTGGCGATATGAATCAGCGCGGTTTCCCTGGGGTGTTTTTGGGCGGTGGCAATATCGTGATGATGGGCGATGCACTCCTGCAGCAGCGTCGGCAGATTCCACTGCCGCGCCAACTCGCCGCCCACATCGCTGTGGTCGAAGCCCAGCACCTCACGTTCGGCATCATATACCGGCAGTTCGTCCTGACTATCCAGCACGCGCTGCAGCACCTCGACGGCCTGATCCGGCAGACGGTTGAAAATCACCAGTTCGCCGATATCGTGCAACAAACCGGCGGTAAACAGCGCATCCGGGTCGCAGCGCCGCATTTCCCTTGCCAGATGGCGCGCCGCCAGGGCGCACAACAGGCTGTGGCGCCAGAAATTCTCCATCGAAACCAGTTCGTTGGGCAGCCCGGAAAAGCTCTTGGCCACCGACATGGACAGCGCCAGGCTGCGCAACTGCGATGTGCCAATAATGGTAACCGCACGGGTGACGGTGTCGATACTGGAAGGAAAGCTGTACAGGGCGCTGTTGGCGACGCGCAGCAGGCGCACGGTAAAGGAAGGGTCCTGGCTGACCGCGGCAGCGATGCCGGCGATGGAACTGTCAGGATCCTCGATCAGCCGGTTGATGCGCAGATACACATCCGGCAGGGTAATCAACCCCCCGATATCCTGCACCAGATCACTTGCGCTGACTGTCATGTCATATCCCCAATTCGCAGCCCATATCAAGATGGCCTGTCATGTTTGAATCAGGTGCAGTTTAACGCAGTTTTAAAATGCGGACAGCATCCGCGCCGCAGAAGCGGCGCAAAGCCGCTCCCTCCGGGCTTACTCCACGCTGCCGAAAGACAGGTCGCTGCTATAAGGCGGCAGCGGCAGGCCGGCTATTTTGCACCCTTGGGAAATCGGGCCGCGCGGAAAGAGTTGATAGAGATATTTTCTGCCGCCTTCACGGCCGAAGCGCTCCTCCAGACCGCCCAGCAATTGCCGCGCGTGCGGCGCTAGGCCATGGTGGCGGTAGTTTTCGCGCAACAGGTGGATCACTTCCCAGTGGGCTTCGGTGAGGGTGAGGCCCTCTTCACGCGCCATTTCTTCTGCCTTCCTGACTGACCAGCCATCCAGTTCCGCCAGCATGCCTTGCGGGCCGCGGCTGCGTGCTGCATCGGCTGTCATTTGATTGATATCGAACATTTTGCACCTCCTCGATTTGTTCTATCTGACACTGTTCCATCCGTCCGCACCCTGGTGCAACCGGACTTGTTTAGTTGACAAAATCGATCAAGTTTTGTTGCATGAAATATATTTATAGGGCGAAGCAGGCAACATGCAAGGGTAAGTGAAATCCTTATCGCTGGCGCAGCTCCCCCTTGCATTCATCGCTTTCTGGTATAACCATGAACTTGAAACCCACCGAAATGAGGGCCTAAAAGGAAGGCCAGGCATGAATGATGCAACCAAGGAACAACTGCTCGCCCTGTTTCCATCGCTACGGGGCCTGCCCGCCGGTCTGGAGCAGCGTCTCGACCGGGAATCCACCTATATCGAGGCGCCCGCCGGCACCGTTCTGTTCGAATCCAACAGTCCCTGCCAGGCTTTTCCCATGCTGCTGACAGGCTCGGTTCGCGTCACCCGTGCCGGCGCCAACGGGCGCGAATTGCAGCTTTACCGCGTTGCTCCGGGCGAAAGCTGCATCATCACCAGCAGCTGCCTTCTGGGCCAGAATGCCTATCCCGCGCGCGGCATTGCGGAAGGCAGCCTGAGCGCGGTGGTGCTGCCGCGCGCGCTGTTTTCCCAAATGATCGAGCAACACCCGCCCTTCCGCGCCTATATTTTCAACCTCTTCGGCGAACGCCTGGCGCTGCTGATGCAACTGGTGGAAGAAGTGGCGTTCCGCAAACTGGATCAACGGCTGGCAGCGCTGCTGCTGGCCAGGGGCGAGGTCATCCATGCCACCCACCAGAATCTGGCGGACGAACTCGGCAGCGTGCGCGAGATCATCAGCCGCCTGCTGAAGGGCTTTCAGGACCAGGGCATGCTCGAACTGGGGCGCGAGCAGATCAGGGTGCTCGACGCCAAGGCCTTGCGCGTCATTGCAATGTAACCAAAGTCACATACAATCCGCCTCTCATTGCCTATCATTCGGCCATCATCCATTCAATCAGGAGAATCAAAAATGAAAGCCAACGTAGGTGGAATCGACAAGATGTTGCGTATCGCTGCCGGTTTGGTGCTGCTGGCGCTGACCTTCCTGCTGGGCAACGAAAGCGGCCTGTGGCTGTGGGGCCTGATCGGCATCGTGCCGCTGGCCACCGGACTGATGGGCTGGTGCCCGTTCTATCCGCTGATCGGTTTGAACTCCTGCCCCAGCAAGAAGTGAATTAAACCGGACATCGGTTAAAACGCAGGATGGAAACAGCCTGCGTTTTTTTCGCCCTTTTACTTTAAAAAAGGACCAATTCAGCACCCCGAGCATGCGATGTTTGCGCGCTCCGGCGCATGCCACCTGGAAAAAAGCGGCGGCTAAATCCTGATATAACCCCAGCCCTGCTTCAGGCGCAAGGAAATCTCGCCCACGGCCGAAGGGGCTACTTCCGTATCGGGCAAGAGACGCACCTCCACGCCCTTGGCGCGCAGATTCCTGAGCGTCTGGCCGCATGCCGTCAGTTCGAGATTAGGGTATTTTTCCCGCAGCAGGCCGATACGGCGCGCATAGGGCGAGGCATCCGCGCGCAGCAGGTCCAGGCCGCCGCCATTGGCAATGATTTCCACCTGCATCGGCCGATTCGCGCGCCGCGAACTGGCCAGCAGATTCTCCGCTTGATCCAGCGCGGTGGACAGCCTGACCGGGTTGGCGGTGCCCGCGTGAATCATCAATTTTTGCTGATCCATCCCGATATCGTTGCGCTGTATGGCTTGCAGCATACGCACGAGTTCGCGGTCGGAATCCGGGCCGGTCCAATTGTGGGCGAACCAGCCGGAAATACTGCCGACCGCCAGTAACAGGCTGGCGGCGAGGAACTGGCGGTATGGCGCGCCACTCAGCCAGCCTTTGGACGCCGAACGCGGTGGCGGAGGGGGAGTCAGGTAGGCATGCTGCACCCTTGCCTTCAGTCCGCGCAACTCACACACCCTCGCCTTCAGCGTCTCATCCTGCTCGATCAGTTCAAAGGCCCGGCTTTTCTCGGCCGGATCGAGCTGATCGTCCACAAAAGCATTCAGGAATTCATCCGAAATAGTTTTGTCCTGCTTCATTTGACCCTCCTTAGCGGCGTAACTTGCAGAGCCTGCCGAGGGGGAGCGAGCTCCTGCAACAACGCCTTCAACGACCTTCTCGCCCGGCACAAACGGCTCATCACCGTACCGGCCGGCAAGTCCAGTATGCTCGCGACCTCGGCATAGGAAAATTCTTCCAGATCCACCAGCGTCAGCACCTGGCGCTGCCCCAGCGGCAGCTTGGCGACCGCATCCCTCACCCGGTCGACGATCTGTTTCTGGGCATGCGAATCTTCCGGGGTGTTGGCATAAACGCACTGGAAATCCTCGACCTCGTCGATATCCACCATTTCCCGGTTCAGGCGGAAGTGGTCATACCAGCAGTTATGCAGAATGCGGAACAGCCAGCTGTTCAGCAGCTCCGGATCGCGCAGCTGGCCTGAGTTCTTCAGCGCCTTGGACAAGGTTTCCTGCACCAGATCGTCGGCCAGCGCCGCATTGTGGCACCAGGAATAGGCAACCCGGTAAAGCTTGCTCCGGCTTTGCTCCAGCTGTTTGCGAAAATCTCCAGAGCGGCAGAGCAGGGAAAGGATATTCATCTTACCGATCACCTCGGCCTGAAAATTTGAATGATTGGGATATGACGCGGCAGCCCGGGAATTTATTCCATTTCCCGGTAGTTATTTTTATGCTGAAAAAGTGGAATAAAAATAGATTTTATGACGTCTTCAAACATAGTGGCAATCAATAGTCACTCATATCAAATATATATCAGGAGACAACACATCATGAAAAACGCTCATCAATTACATTCACTTATCGCTGGGGTCGTGCTGGCCATGTCCGTTGCATCGAGCAGTATCCTGGCCGCCGACATGCCTTCCGAGAAAGACGTCGCCAAGGAAAAAGTGATATTCCAGGTCAGCGCGGGCGACCCTAAAACATGGAACCTGGCGCTCAACAACGCCAAAAATGTGCAGCAGGAACTGGGTGCCAAGAATGTGGACATTGAAATCGTCGCCTATGGCCCGGGAATCGGCATGCTCAAATTCGATTCGGCAGTGGCGAACCGGATCGATGAAGCGGTTGCAGACGGCGTCAAGGTCGTAGCCTGCGAGAACACCATGAAGGTGCAAAAGCTCGCCAGGGAGGACATGCTCTCTTCCGCGGCCTTCGTGCCGGCTGGCGTGGTTGAGTTGATGAAAAAACAAAAGGAAGGCTACGCCTATATCCGCCCCTGAAAGGCGAAGCGCGTAGACCAGCCAAAAAACATCACCAGCTCAGGAGAGGTACATGAAGAAAACCGTTCTCGCGGCCGCACTGGCCGCCGCTTTCGCGCACGCGCCCGCATCACTTGCCACCAACTGGTTCCAGTTGCAGAACAACGAGCAGCCGGGCGCCGCACCTTATACATTCTGGGGCTTCATCCAGCCGACCTATACTTACAATGAAGGCGGCGCAGTCAGCGGCATTCCCGCGACCGTCGTGTCGCCGGCAAACGGCGCCAATGTTCCGGTGCCGGCGGGATTGCGTGCCTACAATGGGCAAACCGCCCTGTTCAACCTGGTGGGGCCGGATCTCGAACATGGCGAGCAGTTGCAGATATTCCGCGCACGCCCAGGTGTCCGCGGCGTGATTCCGGGAACGGACGAGAAAATCAACTATTTCGTCCTGGGCGAACTCGGCAACAACGCCCTGACCCGTGAGAGACAAGCCGTTCTGACGGATGCCACGGTGACTTTCAACTACATTCCCGGCGCGCGCGTCCGCGTCGGTCTGGGACGTCTTCCTCTGGGCGAGGAGGCGATGCAGGGCGTCCAGATCATGGATTACATCAACTTCACCACCGTCACCGACCAGTTGCTTAACGAGCGCTTTGTGACGCCCTATGCCAATGCATCGCGCACCCATGCAGCCGTGGTAGGCGCACCGATGGCGATGTCGCAACTCAATGGCGCATTTGGCGGTTTCCGCGATGTCGGCGTCGAGGTCTACGACTGGTTCAACCGCGGCAGATGGGAGTATGCCTATGCAGTCATGGCCAGCCAGGCCAACGGCATCAGCTTCAGCGACGATCTCAACCCCGGCAACCACGATGTGACGGCACGCGTGCAGGCCACCTACGTGTTCCAGGGCAGTGGTCCGCGGCGGGAGGACGTCACGGCTTACGCCTGGCGCCAGGAAGGCAAACGCGCCTTTGGCGGCACCGACTACACCCGCATGCGCGAGGGAATCGGCGCCAAGTACCTGCGCCATGGCCTGCGGCTGAGCGGCGAATACATCCGTGCCAAGGGCATGATCTATGTCGCACCCACGCCGCAATTCAACGACATCGGCGCGCCCGCTTTCGAACCGGTGGATTACGTAGCGCTGGACTCCAGCAACAAGGCCGACGGCTATTATGTGGACGTAGGCTGGAAATTCGCACCCAAATGGGAAGTCGACCTGCGCTATGACGAGCTCAGCAAAATGACCAATTCGGCCTACGACGAGCGCAAGGCCAGCACCTGGACTCTGGGAGCACAATATTTCTATAGTCCCAAGCTGCGCTTTGCCGTGAACTACGAAATCCGTGACATCGAGGTCGTCCACCCCGAGGCACAACTGACCAATGGGCAAAAAATCCAGGGCACCGCTGCCGGAATAATTGGCGGTTCAATAGACAACCGGATCAGCGCGCAACTCACCTGGATTTTCTGATTTTTTCCAAAATTGCCGGGCACATTCCGTGCCCGGCATTCAATCATTTATTGGAGAGCAGCATGATTTCACGATTCATGGTTGCAAGCTTATTGTTCACGCTGGGGCTTGCCATGCAAGCCGCAGGTGCTGAAGAAAAAGCAGTCGGTCAGGAAGCAGCAAAATCCACTTATGTGGCTATCCCGGACAATAAGGACCACGACCTCAAACTTTATATGGGCGACGGTCGTCTGGTAACGGGAACAGAGGCACTGGGGCGCATGCAGCAGGAAGCCGGCCTGGTGCTATGGCTGGCGGGTAACCAGTTCTTTGCCATGGACGACGTCATCGGAACGTTCCAGAAGCAGCACCCGGGAATTTCTGTCGGCCTCGTCACCCTGCCGCCCGGCCTGATCGTCAAGGCCATACAGGCTGGCGGCTGGCGCTATGGCGGAAAGGATTACCCCGGCCTGCCGGACATTTACGCTTCGGTCAACCTCGGCCATCTCCAGACCCTGAAGAAATCGGGCCTGATGGACAGTTATGCCGTGTATATGCACAACGAACTCCAGCTTATAACCGCACAGGGCAACCCCAAGAAAATTCATACCATTGCCGATCTTGCCCGCCCGGATGTACGTACTTCGCTGCCTAACCCGGTGAACGAGGGCATCATGCAGTTCTATCTGCGCAAGGTGCTGGAGCGCTACAAGTTGTGGGATCAAATCGCGGCGGGGAAGGAATGTTCAGCCTGCCAGACCACGCCCAATAACTGGTTCACGGCAGTCCATCACCGGGAAACCCCGGAGCGCATCCGCGCCGGCCTGTCCGATGTAGGCGTGGTATGGAAAACCGAGGTGCAGGAAGCACTGAAAGATGGCGCGGCGATTGACGGCGTGGTTCTGCCCCCGGAAGACAGCCTGCGCGACGAGGTGAGCTATGCAATCGGCGTTCTTTCCGCCAGCCCTCACCGCAAGGCTGCCACGGACTATCTCGCCTACCTTGCCACCTCGGCGGGGCAGGATGCCTATGCCAGATATGGCTTCGTCAGCGCCACGGCGGAAGAACTGAAGTCCAAGCCCATTCCCTGATTGGGCGCATCCCGATGAGGTGCTGGTTCCGGCCCTGTATGTGCCGGTCTTCCAGCGTCCTCGGAAATCAAATCACGTTCGTTGAAATCGTCGAAAAAAACCCTACCGAACCACCAGACGGCTTCCGTTCCCGGCTTGGAAGCGTCAAAGAAGCGCATGTTCATGTGGGTGGTCGGCTCGTGGGGATTGCGCGGATGAATGACCAGCGAAACGCCCATGGCCGCGCAGGTGAGCTTCCACTTCCGCGCCTTGAATGTATCTCTCGGGCTTATCCATTTGCTCTCGCTTAGTCGTATATCGGTCCTTCTGATATAGCTTGATTTGACCGGATACGACAAGGCGGTGCTATTTCCACATCATTAATAGTTGCACCGGTCCCAAATTGGGACTAGCATATATTACATGCGAATTATTGCGCTCTCAACGCTAAAGCGCTTCTGGGAAGAGCACCCCGAGTACTTGGATGCAAAGGAACCGGCTCTGGCTTGGCATCGCCATGTGCTGGGCGCGAACTGGGCATCTCCAGCCGAAATCAAGCGGGATTTCGGCACCGCCAGCATCCTTCGGGATGGGCGCGCGGTGTTCAATCTGGCCGGCAACAAATATCGCTTGGTGGTCTGGGTCAACTACGCATACCGGGTGGTGTATATCCGCTTCATCGGCACCGATGCCCAGTACGACCGGATAGACGCGCAAACGATTTGAAGGAGACACAACCATGGACATCAAACCCCTCAAAACCGAGGCCGACTACCAAGCCGCCCTCAAGGAAATCGAAACTCTCATGTTCGCCGTAGTGGACACCCCGGAAGGCGACCGCCTGGACGTGCTGGTGACGCTGGTCGAAGCCTACGAGGCCAGGCACTACCCCCTTGACCTGCCTGACCCCGTGGAAGCCATCAAATTCACCATGGAACAAAAAGGACTGACGGTGAAAGATCTGGAGCCGATGATCGGCCGCTCCAACCGCGTTTACGAAATCCTTAACCACACGCGACCTTTGACCTTGAAGATGATCTGGCGGCTGCACCAAGGGTTGGGGATACCGGCGGAAAGTCTGATTCGGCAGCCGGAAGAGAGACTGGCGTAGGTTGGGGCAAGCCTGCGAACCCCAACGCCATGAGCCGCTACACCCGTGCCTTCACACCAGGCGGAACATTCTTCTTTACTGTCAACCTGGCCGACAGATCGCAATCCCTGCTGACCGAGAACATCGATGAACTGCGCGCAAGCCTGCGACGGGTCCGCGAACGCCATCCTTTCCATATCGACGCCATCGTGATCCTGCCCGACCACCTCCATAGCGTCTGGACATTGCCGCCTGGAGATACGAATTACCCCACCCGCTGGGCATTGATCAAAGCCGGATTCTCCCGCACCCTACCCAGGGACGAGCGCATCGCTTCGAGCCGGATCGCCAAGGGTGAACGAGGCATCTGGCAACGACGCTACTGGGAACATCAAATCCGGAATGAAGACGATTACGCCCGGCATGTCGATTACATCCATTACAACCCGGTCAAACACGGTTACGCGAAGTCACCAAAGGATTGGCCGCATTCGTCGCTACATCGGTATATCCGGAACGGAATTCTCCCGGCGGACTGGGGCACAAGTTATGCCAAGGATAGCCATGTAGGTTGGGGTGAGCTTGCGAACCCCAACAAGCCTTAGCCGAGCGCCATGGCACGAAAATGTTGGGGTTCCTGCGTCACCCCAACCTACGTAATGGGTAGAAAGTGATATCCGACATAAAGTCTGGATATACGAGTGTCAAATAGTTCTCACCTTCAACCGCGACGCCATATCTGCGGCTGAGAAAACACACTCCCAAAGATTTTTTGCCGCCCCCCGCCGGGCAATAAAGAAATCAACTTCGCCTACACCTGGAAATTTTTCGCATAAGAACCGTAGCGCGCCTTCCGAAATCCGGGAGATACCGATAACTTCATTAGGGCCAATTTCGCCTGGTATACATGAAAGCCCAGTGCGTGTGAGTCGACCTTCTCGTGTGCGAGATCTGAATTTATTATCACCCCCATCCAAGTGCGTGTATTTGATTGGGAGAGCAGGATGCGGATCGTCGTAACCGTAAAGATGATTGTGCGCAATGGCGTCTCGCATAACAAACACGTCAACCACATCTTCTTTGGCGTGATAGTTACTCTTCTCCCACCAGCCACGGGCATCGAATTTTCGGACACTTGATTTCTTTATGTCTATACCCTCTTCACTTTCAATGTCGAAATCAGCACGCACGGTATACGACTCCAACATGACGACAAACAAAAGAATGATTGCACAGCAAGTACCTCTGTCTTGTGGTGTCATGTGAGATATGTGAGGGTTCGCAACCATACGCTTCTGCCAACTCGCAGATAAATCTGCAATAGGATCGACCCATTCAGAGGCAATCATAGTTATGTAGGGATTCGACATTTTCTCCTTATTTGCATATATAGCTTGTTCAGGCTGGGGGTTGCAAACCCCAACCCACCCCATCTCCCGCATCCTCCACCACCCGCAAGAATGCATCCCCATAGCGCTCCAGTTTGGCCTGCCCTATCCCGCTGATCTGGCCCATTTCGGCCAGGTTGGCCGGGCGGCGGTTGAGGATTTCCAGGAGGGTGCTGTCATGGAAGATGACATAGGGCGGCACGCCCTGTTCGCGCGCGAGTTCGGTGCGCCGGGCCTTGAGGGCAAGCCATAGCGGGTCTTCGCTGGCGCCGGCGAAGGCTTCGCGCGCGCGGGCGCCGCGTTCGGCCTTGCTGACTTTGCGCTTCGCAGGCTCGGCGTCGCGCCGCAGCCAGACATCGCGCTCGCCACGCAGCACCGGGCGGGCGGCTTCGGTCAGGCGCAGGCCGCCGTAGGAATCCATGTCTGCCTCGAGCAGGCCGCCTGCGACCAGTTGGCGGAAGACGCTGCTCCATTGCGCCTGATTGAGCGCCTGTCCGATGCCGAATGTCGAAATCTGCTGGTGATTGAATTGTTCGACTTTTGCTGTGGCCTTGCCCAGCAGCACGTCGATCAGGTGCACCACGCCGAAGCGCTGGCCGGTGCGGTAGACGCAGGAGAGGGCCATCCGGACCGCCTCGGTGGCGTCCCAGCTATCCACCGGTTCGAGGCAGTTGTCGCATTGGGCGCACGCGCCGGGGTGCGCCTCGCCGAAATAACGCAGGAGGGTCTGGTGGCGGCAGGAGGTGGATTCGCAGAAGCCCAGCAGGGCGTCGAGTTTCTGCCGTTCCACGCGCTTCCTCTCCTCCGGGGCGTCGCCGGAATCGAGCATCTGGCGCATCGATACCACGTCGCCCAGGCCGTAGGTCATCCAGGCATTGGCGGGCAGGCCGTCGCGCCCGGCGCGGCCGGTTTCCTGGTAATAGCCTTCCATGCTCTTGGGCAGGTCGAGGTGGGCGACGAAGCGCACGTTGGGCTTGTCGATGCCCATGCCGAAGGCCACCGTGGCTACCATCACCACGCCTTCCTCACGCAGAAAGCGTTTCTGGTTGGCGTTGCGCGTCGCGGCATCCAGGCCGGCGTGGTAAGGCAGCGCATCCCAGCCCTTGTCCTTGAGCCAGGCAGCGGTTTCATCCACTTTCTTGCGCGACAGGCAATACACGATGCCCGCGTCGTTGGGATGCTCGGCTTCGAGGAAGGCCTGCAACTGCTGGCGCGCATTGTTCTTGTGCGTCACGCGGTAGCGGATGTTGGGGCGGTCGAAGCTGGAGACGAACTGGCGCGCGGCTTCGAGGTTGAGGCGTTCCACGATCTCGCGCCGGGTGGGCGCGTCCGCCGTGGCCGTGAGGGCAATGCGCGGCACCTCGGGAAAGCGCTCGTGCAAGACCGTCAGGGCGCGGTACTCGGGACGGAAATCGTGGCCCCACTGCGACACGCAATGCGCCTCGTCGATGGCGAACAGCGCCAGTCCGGGGCCGTCCTGCACCTGCTCCAGGGTGTTGAGAAAATTCGCCAGCAGCAAGCGCTCGGGCGCCACATAAAGCATGTCCAGTTCGCCGCGCACCAGTGCGATGAACACCTCGCGCGCCGCTGCGGCATCGAGGCTGGAATTGTAGAAGGCGGCCCTGACGCCGAGCTGGCGCAAGGCATCCACCTGGTCCTGCATCAGCGCGATCAGCGGCGACACCACGATGCCCACACCGCGCCGCATCAGGGCGGGTATCTGGTAGCACAGCGACTTGCCGCCGCCGGTGGGCATCAGCACCAGCGCATCGCCGCCGCCGGAGACATGCTCGACAATGGCCTGCTGCTCGCCGCGGAAAGCGGAGTAGCCGAAAACATCGTGAAGAATTTTTGAAGCGGAGTGAAAAGACATGGGGGGCATTGTACAGCGTGACAACCGGGAGAGCTTAGGACAACAGTCATGGACAATAAAATGACGATAGTGCCGAAATTATGACATCACCTTCAACACTAGAGACTGTCATTTTGACATATCACATCTCACCGTTGCAGGCCATGCCACCTCTGACAGAGGTCTATGGCTAGACTGATTACATAGGTATAAACTGGAATAAATATTGCATTGAGTTCTCCATTCCATTTCAATTAGATGTTAAAAATATCAGCCTGAGCAAAGAAGTCTATGGCAACAAGAAAAATTATCCAGCACAGCGGATTTACTCTGGTTGAACTCATGCTTGCCATCACGCTTCTCGGGGTGCTTGCTGCACTTGCCGTTCCAGCGTACCAAGACTACAAGGAAAAGGTCAGGATCACCCAAGCTGTCACAGACATCACCGCAATCGCATTCAAAGTCGAGGCCTACTATCTGGATGCAAAAATATATCCAGCCAGTCTTGCAGCCATTGGAGAAAATAAAAAACTGGATCCATGGGGCAGGCCATACGAATATCTGAATCTCAGAGGAAAAAGCGGGAACGGTGGCGCCCGGCGTGACAAGAATCTTAACCCGCTGAACTCGGATTTTGACCTGTACAGCAGGGGAAAAGATGGCAAGACAAAACTCCCGATTTCCCAGAAAGACAGTCTCGACGATGTACTGCGCGCCAATGATGGCCGCTTTGTAAATCTCGCATCCAAGTACTAGACCTTCGTCTTCACATGCAGATCTCGGGTACATTCCTTAATAGCGCCATCGCAAAGCGGATCGCACTGATTCTGTTTCTGGCCGCATTCGTGCCTACCGCACTAATGACCGGATTGACCCATCACACCATTGAGAAACTGGTCAATGACCACTCACACAAGAAACTGGTTGAAACAAGCCACAACTATGCCCTTTCGGCCTTCTCGAACCTGACATTCGCCCAGACAACCCTGCTTCATCTGGCGGCTATACTTGACCCAACAAACCCGGCATTGCCGGATAAATTTGAAGAACTGGGCAGCACAATGTTCAGGTCCTGGATTTTAGTCACACCCGAAGGCAAGGTTCTGGATCAGTCTGGCAAAGCAACCTACTATTCTCAATCTCTTTTCAGGGACACGATAAAACCCGTTATCGACGAGTCAATTTCCAATGCCCCCAGGTTATTGGTGCTCCCTTCGGCCAATAATGGTGCCGCTGCGAATATCGCCCTGATCTTGCCACGACTCAGGGGCCAGAATTCCAAAACGTCACTGATTGCCGAAATCGACCCGGATTATCTTTGGGGAGACATTTCAGATTACCCATCCGATATCAGCGTTTGCGCGTATCGGATAGATTCGGCCAGCAGGACCAGATTATTTTGCTCACTTTCCCCTGAAACATCTTCGCTAAGTGAGGACTCAAGCCCGGAAAACATGGGCGAGTGGGAGCTTTTCCTTCGCGCCGCGTTTAACGATAACGCATGGAGCTTCGTAACCAAACGGCAATTTCCCGTGACATTCGGGAATATTGGCAATTTCATCAGCAGTTACGCCTATTTCGGGGTTGCCCTGACCAGCCTGCTGATGGTTGCCTTGCTGAGTCTGATACAAATTCGCAAAACCATGGGGCCGCTTGAAAAACTGATCGAGGGCACGAAACAAATATCAATAGGCAGGTTCTCGGAAGTTCAAGTGGACAGGGGAAGTGAATTTGGCGAATTGGCCGATGCATTCAATGGCATGTCAGCCCACATTAAGCGGCAGTTCAACACACTCCAGGCACTCTCGATGATTGATCGCGACATCGTTTCCAGGCTGGATGTGGATCACCTGATCAGACAGGTTATCGCGAGAGCACAGCAAATCATGCCAGCTTCTATCGTCTGCGTCACCCGCTTGGATGAAAAAACCAGCGTGGAAGCTCAGTGCAGCATGGCTGTCTCGGACAACGCGACCCTGACATCGCACCGAGCCGTCATTCCCACCGGGGAAACCAATGTTATCGAGACATATGGCATTGGCCATTTTTGCCAATGCAATAAAGCAAGCAGTCTTGTTCACGAAAGTCTGCTTGCAGGTTTAGGCGCAAAACATTGCTGGGTGCTTCCCATATTCTGGCAGGGCGAAATGTGCGCATTTCTCAGTATTGGCAGCAAAGAACCACTTCAGGCAGATGATCCTGCCTGGGAGGAAATGCGTGAGCTGGCAGGCCGGATTGGCATCGCCATTTCAGCGCAGGAACGCGAAGATCAGCTATTGATTCAAGCGCAATATGACAGCCTGACCGGATTGCCAAACCGTATCCTGCTGCAGGACCGTTTGCGCCAGGCAATAGATCACAGTGGACGTACAGGCAACTCGATGTGGGTGGCTTTCCTTGATCTTGACCGATTCAAGTTCGTGAACGATAGCCTTGGTCATAAAGCAGGAGATGATTTGCTGACCTCGATTTCAAAACGTCTGCAACAAACTGTCAGGGATACGGATACCGTGGCTCGTTTTGGGGGAGATGAATTTGTCATCATCCTGCAGGAACAGACGGATGAAAATTTGAGGATGGGAATCCTGCATCGTTTGATCGAGGCTGTGGCTACGCCTGTAATACTCGACAGGCAGGAAATAGTGACGACGTGCAGTATTGGAATTGCGGTTCACCCAGCAGACGGTTCAACCCCCGACGCATTGGTAAAACATGCTGATATTGCCATGTATCGCGCCAAAGAACTTGGAAAAAACAATTTTCAATTCTTTACTCAATACATGAATGAAAAAGTGAAAGAACGGCTGCGTACGGAGACACATCTTCGCAAGGCGCTTGAACTAAACGAATTCGCACTTTATTACCAGCCAAAAGTTGACCTCAATACAAAGCAGATCGTTGGCATGGAAGCCCTTTTACGCTGGAAAAGCAAAGAACTTGGCTTCATATCACCGGCGCAGTTTATCGCACTGGCTGAGGAAACAGGCCTGATTGTTCCGATTGGGGAGTGGGCGCTAAGGACAGCCTGTGCACAGGCTGTCGCTTGGCAGAAAGCCGGTTTCGGAAAAATGCTAATGTCGGTCAATCTTTCCATTCGCCAGTTCAGGCATACAAACCTGATTGAATCCATTGCATGCATACTCAAGGAAACCGGACTTCAAGCGAGTTGCCTCGAACTAGAACTCACCGAAAGCCTGGTCATGAATGAGTATGAAAACTCAATTAAAATCCTGCATGACATCAAATCACTAGGCATCCATCTTTCAATCGACGATTTCGGCACGGGCTATTCCAGCCTTTCCTACCTCAAGAACTTACCTTTGGATACATTGAAAATCGACAAGTCTTTTATAGATGAAATCACGATTCATAGCGAAGAATCTCCGATTGTCGCCTCCATCATTTCGCTCGCCAAGAACCTGAAACTTAATGTCGTTGCAGAGGGCGTGGAGTCTTATGAGCAAGTAATGTATCTCATCTCGCATGGCTGTGATGAAATGCAGGGATATTACTTCAGCCGCCCCGAGCCTGCCGAAGGCCTTGAAAACATGCTGAGAACGCGCAAGACGCTGCTCCCCATACAATCAAGTGCTATCGGCTTACACCTAAATTAACCTGTGGAAAACCGACTGGATTGCCATGGCTGACCTGCCGGCCACATAAACCGAAAGAAAAAGCCATCTGTAATTCGGCGCTGGTGACATCTACTTGGCGGCCATTTCGGAAGGCCTGCTACAGATTCAGTACATTTCCTTACCAGAAATAAACCATCAGGGCACCCGTCCAGTCAGTGTTCACGGATGAACTTCAAGGCCTCCCCGGCCGGCAGGGGCTTGCTGAAAAGATAGCCTTGCATGAAGTCGCACTGGCGCTGGATCAGGTAGTCGCGTTGAGCTTCGGTTTCGACCCCTTCTGCAATCACTTTCAGGCCGAGATTATGGGCCAGGGCGATGGTAGCTGCACTGATCTCGGCATCGCTCGGGTCGGTTTCGATATCGCGGACGAAGGTCCGGTCCAGCTTCAGCACCTGGATGGGCAGGCGTTTGAGATAGGCAAGCGAGGAATAGCCGGTACCGAAATCATCTATGGCAAGCTGGATGCCGATGTCTCGCAGGGCCTGCAACTGGCTGGTCGCACGCTCCGGGTTTTCCATGGCGACCGACTCGGTGATTTCCAGTTCCAGATCGCTGCCCTTCAGGCCATGGCGCTTCAACACCGCGGCCACGGTTTGCGCCAAGCCTGGAGCGCGCAGTTGTTGCGCTGAAAGATTGACCGCCATACGTATGTCCTCAACCCCTTCCACCCGCCACGCGCTCAGTTGCCGGCATGCCTCTTCCAGCACCCAGCTCCCCAGGGATTCGATCAGGCCGGACTCCTCCGCGATGGGGATGAACTTGAGCGCGGGGATATCGCCGAACACCGGGTGATGCCAACGCGCCAGGGCTTCGACGCCAAATATTCTGCCATTGTGCGCATGCACCTGCGGCTGGTAGTACAAATGCAGCTGGCCTTTGTTCAAGGCCTGGTGCAAGTCGTTTTCCAGACCCATACGCTCGCTGGCGGCGGCATTCATCGCCGCGGTGAAGTATTGGACATTGTTCCGTCCGCGCCCCTTGGCGTGGTACATGGCGGTATCCGCATTCTTCATCAGGGCAGACCCGTCCTCTCCGTCTCCCGGATAGATAGCGATGCCGATGCTGGGGCTGGAGTGCAGCTCCTTGCCTTCAAGACTGTAGGTCTGGCCAAGGGAGCGCAGTATCTTGTCGGCGAGTGGCGCGGCATCCATCGCTCCAGTCATGCGGGTGAGCACGACAATGAACTCGTCCCCTCCCAGGCGCGCGACGATGTCGCTTTCGCGCACGCTGTCCCGCAGCCGCCGTGCGACTTCGATCAGCAGCAGATCGCCGACATGGTGCCCCAGGGTGTCGTTGATGGTTTTGAAGCGATCCATGTCAATGAACATCACCGCAACGCGCAAATCATCGCGATGGGCGGAAAGGAGAGCCTGGTCAAGGCGGTTTTCCAGGTTGTAACGGTTGATCAGGCCGGTGAGGGGGTCATGATGGGCAAGGTAATCGATGCGCGCCTCGTTCGCCTTGCGCTCGCTGATGTCGGAATAGCTGGCGACATAGAACATGACATCCTGGTCCACATCCCGGATGGCGGAAATGGAGGCCCACTTGGGATACACCTCTCCCGTCTTTTTCCGGTCCCAGAGTTCGCCGTGCCAGAAACCCTTCTCCCGCAGGCAGCGCCGCATGTCCTCGTACACCGGCTGGGGCGTTTTTCCGCCACTCAGTATCTTGGGATTCTTGCCCATAACTTCGTCCAGGCCATACCCGGTTTGCGCGGTAAAAGCGGCGTTGACGTTGACGATGTGATTGAAACGATCCGAAATCAGCATGGCCTCGCCGCTGCTGTCAAAGGCCTTGGCATACTGGCGCAGCGCTTCTGCTACCGTCTCGGCATCTTTTCGGGCCTTTTCAAGCTCGCCACGCCCGCGCGCGACATTCTCGACCATACCGCGCATCGCATTGGCAAGTTGCCCGACTTCATCTTTCGAGTCTGACACAGGATGATTCGACAGGTCGCCATCGGCAATTCTGCGCGACCATCCCAGCAGATCCGCAATCCGCAAGCTGGCCCGCCGCGACACAAAAAAAGCCACGCTCAGGAGCAGCGCGCCTCCCAGGATGCCGATGGCAATGGTCATCTGCAAATTGCGGTTGGTTGCGGTGACAAGGGTCTGGCGGCTATCGGAAATATCTTCAAAGGTGTGTCGCGTCAGGGTTTGCATGGCCATCTGGATATTCGTCAGATGCTGGCTTTCGGTCTGGCTCAACAACTCGAATGCGGCCTCCTTTTCGAACTCCGCACTGAGCAATATGGCCTTGTCAATACCTTCCATGTAGGCGGCGATATCGCCGCTCAGGGCAACAATCGCCTCCTGCTGTGCTGCCTGGTGCCCGGATATGGCCGGCAAGGCGGTCTTGATGCCTTGCTTGATGCTATCAATACCGGCGCTGATCCGGCTCATGCTTTGCGCGCTTTCACTGGCAAGATGCTGGAGGCTCAATGCCCGCACATTGGCGATACCCTTGTCGATATCCTGCAGGGTCCTGAGACGTTCACCGCTGGCCGAGTACATTTCACCCAGGGCCTCGACCGAATTCTGTAGCGCAAAAGCGGAAACAATGATGGCGCCGACACCGATGATCCCGACCACGATCATCGGGACGATCAGTTGACTGAACAGCGAGCAATTCCTGAAGTAGGTGAACATTTTTGTGTAGTATTGCATGATGTAATTTCGCTGCGATACGGGCGGCAAAGGGATCAAGGCATGCTCACATCAAAGCCTTCGGCCCGAAAGATGTCCTTGACTGCATTGCTTTGCATGAACTTGAGGAAACCGGTGACTTCCGCATTGCCAGCAGAGGCCTTGAGCGGCGCCATGTAATAACGAATAGGGCTGTGCAGGCTCATCCTGACGCTGTGCAGTTGGCGCAACTGTCCGGTCAAATTGGTTTTGAATAAAATACCGGCTGTACTTGCGCTGGATGTGGCGAGCGATTCGGCCAGCAACTCGATGTTCTTGCGAGTCTGAATCTTGCCCTTGACCCTTTCCCATAATCCCGAGGCTTCGAGCGCTTCTTTTGCATAGCGGCCAAACGGCGCGGTGCTGGGATCCCCGATAAGTATGACGGTGATTTTGTCAGAAGCCAGTTCCTGCCAGTCAAGACCTTGTATCGGGCTGTTCTTTGGAACTGCGGCCACCAGCGAGTTCCCCCATGGACTGAAAACCCGGTCCGCTGACACCAGGCCGCTTTCCACGACAAAATCCATCCATTCGCGGTCGGCCGAAACAAATATGTCGGCATTCAGCGCGCCGCCGCGCAGACCTTTGGCAAGCAGGCCGGAGGACTTGCAGCTCAGGGTAAATTTAACCGGGTTATTGGCGCGATATAAATCGACGGCCTTTTCCATGGCATCACAAGTCGAATTGGCCAGGGCCAACTTCAGTTCGCCAGCCTGCGCAATTGAAAATAGGGCGGCGCAAATCAAATAGCCGAATGAAATCAATAGAAAACGATGGAATGCATGCTTCATGTCAGCCCCCCTCTTGTCTGATCAGAATTGAGTTCCGGCTCTGTCCTTTTTGGCGGACCTCAAGCGCTGGCGGAACTTACTTGCCAATATACGCAGAATCTCGATATTTTAAAACCCGCTGAATTATCATTCACTTATATTCGAATCATCCGTCGTCTGGAAGCGGATCGCTTCGCCAGGCAGGAAATCACTCACGGCAACATTACACCGCCCATGGATTTCCTTGATTTGATACAGGGTCAGTCGAGCAAGGCCACGCTCTTGACCTGGGCATACAGCGGCATGCCCGGCTTGAGACCGAGGACCGCGCCGGACTTTTTCGTGATGCCCGCCAGGAGTGGCGTTCCAGCTGCATCCAGGCGCACCAGCAGCTTGGCAGGGGTATCTTCGGCGATCTCGCTGACTGTCACCGGAAAAATATTGAGAATGCTGGTGCCGCTGTGGTGTTCCAGCGACAGGCTCACGTCGCGCGCATGGACGCGCAGGCGCTTGCGGTGTCCCGGCGGGCTGGCGACCTGCGGTACGGCAAAGCGCCCGCCGGGAAAATCCAGCCAGCTCAGGTGGTAAGTTTCGTCGTGGCCGCCCACCACGGTATCCACCACCACGCCGGCCTGTTCGCCATGGCTCAGGGACAAATCCAGGCGCGCCAGCATTTCATGCAGTTCGCCGCTCGCTACCACCCTGCCCCGTTCCAGCAATACCAGGTAGTCCGCCAGGCGCGCCACTTCGTCGGGCGAATGGCTGACGTAGAGCACCGGGATAGCCAGTTCCTGATGCAGGCGCTCCAGGTAGGGCAGGATATCGGCCTTGCTGGCCTGATCCAGCGCAGCCAGCGGCTCGTCCATCAGCAGCAGGCTTGGCGCGGCCAAGAGAGCGCGGCCCATGGCCACGCGCTGGCGCTCGCCGCCGGACAGGCGTATCGGCTTTCTGTCCAGCAGCGGGCCGATGCCCAGCAAGTCGGCCACCTGGTCGAAATCCTGCCGCCGCTCCTGGCGTGGAACACGCTTCCAGCCATACTCCAGGTTGCCGCGCACGCTGAGATGCGGAAACAGGGCCGCTTCCTGAAAGACATAGCCTACCGCGCGCCGGTGAGGCGGCAGGAACAGGCCGCGCTCGCTGTCCTGCCAGCACTCGCCGTTAACCGTGAGCCGGCCAGACGCTTTCGCCTCCAGCCCCGCCACGCAGCGCAGCAGCGAGGTCTTGCCCGAGCCGGAAGGCCCGAACAGACTGGTAATGCCCTGTGCCGGTGCCTCGAATTCGGCATCCAGACGGAAGCCGCCCAGCGGCAGGGAGAATTGCGCCGTAATCCCGCTCACACTGACACGCCCTTGCTATTGGGCCGGAAGGCATACAGCGCCAGCAGCACCAGGAAGGAAAACAACAGCAAGCCGCCGGCCAGCCAGTGCGCCTGTCCGTATTCCATGGCTTCCACATGATCGTAGATCGCCACCGAGAGCACCCGGCTGACGCCGGGAATGTTGCCGCCTATCATCAACACCACGCCGAATTCGCCCACGGTATGGGCAAAACCGAGAATCGTGGCGGTCAGGAAACCGGGTTTCGCCAGCGGCAGGGCCACGCTGAAAAAACTATCCAGCGGCCCGGCGCGCAAGGTCGCGGCGGCTTCCAGTGTGCGCTCGCCGATCGCCTCGAAGGCATTCTGCAAGGGTTGCACCACGAAGGGCAGGGAATACACCACCGAGCCCACCACCAGGCCAGGAAAGGTAAAGGGCAGCGTGCCCCAGCCCAGCATCTGGGTGAGCTGGCCAAGCGGCCCCTGCGGCCCCAAGGCGACCAGCAAATAAAAGCCGATCACCGTCGGCGGCAGCACCAGCGGCAGCGCCACCACCGCCGCCAGCGGACCTTTCAGCCAGGAGGTGGTACGCGCCAGCCACCAGGCCAAGGGCGTGCCGATCAGCAGCAGCACCAGGGTGGTGACGGAGGCCAGCTTGAGCGTGAGCCAGATCGGAGCGGGGTCGAAAAACGGCATGGATCAGGGCAGCTCGTAGCCGAAGGCCTGGATGATGGCTGAGGCCTTCGGGCTCCTGAGATAAGTCAGAAATTGCTCGGCGGCCGCCTTGCCTCTACCCTTGTTCAGCAGCGCCGCATCCTGGCGGATCGGCGTGTACAGCGCCTGCGGCACCTGCCACATCGAGCCCGTCGTTTCGCCGTTTTCGTTCCGGACCTGGGACAGCGCGACGAAGCCCAGTTCGGCATTGCCGCTGGCGACGAACTGGTAGGCCTGGGCAATGCTTTCGCCCTGCACCAGCTTGGGCGTCAGCATCTGCAACACACCCTGCCGCTCCATCACCTCACGCGCGGCAGCGCCGTAGGGCGCCGTTTTGGGATTGGCGACAGCAAGGCGCGCAAAGCTGCCGCCGCGCAACACTTCGCCCTTGCCATCAATGTAGCCCGGCCTGGGCGACCACAGCACCAGCTTGCCGATGGCGTAGGTCGCGCGCGAACCGGCCACGGCCAGGCCTTCCTTTTCCAGCCGCTGCGGGATCTCGTCGTCGGCGGAAAGAAATACCTCGAACGGCGCGCCGCTGGCGATCTGCGCATAGAACTTGCCGCTCGAACCGGACGAAACCAGCAACTGATGCCCAGTATCGCGCTGGAATGCGGCGGCGATGCGCGCCATGGGCGGGGCAAAATTGGATGCCACCGCCACCTGAACGGTGTCGGCGGCCACTGAGAAGGCCGACAGGAAAGCCAGAACGGAAACGATCAATTTAAGAAGTTTCATGGTTTCTATACCGCCAAGTTAGCGCTGTGCCGGGAATCTTTACGCAATGGCGCAATCATAACTCAAACTTATCGGACATCCGCACAGCCATATTTTGTACAATGGCCGGGTTGGAGGAAATTACTCCCCGCCTAAACACCGCGCCCTGCACTCCCTGGAAAGGAAACCCCATGCAAGCCCCGATCATGACAGAGCAGGAACTCGACCTGCTGGAAGAACTGCTGGCCTCGGAAATTTTCAAGGACGAGGCGATGTCGCTCGATGCGTTGCAGGGTTTCCTGTGCGCGGTGATCAGCGGGCCGGAACTGGTTCCGCCCAGCGTCTGGATACCGGAAGCCCTGGGCGAATCACCCGCCTATGAATCGCTGGAGCAGGCGCAGCAAGTCGCCAACCTGGTGATGCAGTTCTACAACAGCATTGCCACCGCCCTGGGCAACCAGGAGGACTTCGACCTGATCCTCTACGCCTTCGAGGAGAATCCGGAAGAACTGGATTACGTGCCGTGGTGCGACGCCTATGTCTACGGCACGCAGATCGGGGAGAGCAACTGGTTCGATGCGGCGGGCGAATTCGCCGATGACCTGAGCGAAAAAATGGAGGTCTTCTTCCTGTTGAGCGGCCTGCTCAAGGAGGATGCGGAGAAGCACAATGAACCCTGGCTTTCCGAAAAAGAGGAAAAGAAGATCATGATGCAGGCCCAGGAAGCCTTCCCCTCGACCATCGGCGACATTCACAACTTCTGGCTAGCCCGGCGCAGCACACCCGAAACCATCCGCCGCGAAACCCCCAAGGTCGGACGCAACGAGCCCTGCCCCTGCGGCAGCGGAAAGAAATTCAAGCAGTGCTGCGGGAAAGAACCGACGGTGCATTGAGCCGGGAACTGCATTTCACCGCAAAGGACGCGAAGGTTCGCAAAGGAAATGCAAGCACCTTCTGGAAAAACGATGGGTTAACAAACCTGGGCGGGCCCACCCAGTGGTGAATCAATGCAAGCCGCCCAGGCATGCTTTTTAATTCCTTTGCGTTCCATTGCGCCCTTTGCGGTTCAAACGCTTTTTCTGATTAAACAAACAGCAGCACCCTACAGGACATGACATGCACACAGAAAGCTTCATCGCGGGCAAGGACGCCTCGCTCGAATCCTCCATCAACACCATGCAGGCCAAACTTGGCGGACTCGGCTTCCACGTCGAGGAGCGTTCCTGGCTCAACCCGGTAGACGGCATCTGGTCGGTGCATGTGCGCGACCGCGACTGCCCCCTGCTATTCACCAACGGCAAGGGCGCGACCAGGCTGGCATCGCTGGCGAGCGCGCTGGGCGAGTTTTTCGAACGCCTGTCGTGCAACTATTTCTGGACGCACTACTACCTCGGCGCGCAGGTCGCCGGGCGCAGCTTCGTGCATTACCCGAACGAACAGTGGTTCCAGCCCGGCGACGAGGGCGCGTGGCCGGAGCAGTTGCTGACGCCGGAACTGCGCCAGTTCTATGATCCGGAAAACAGCATCGATGCGGAATCCCTGGTCGAGCACAACTCCGGCAATGTCGAGCGCGGCATCTGCGCCCTGCCCTACCAGCGCCAGCGCGACCAGGCCAGCGTCTGGTTCCCGGTCAACATCATCGGCAATCTCTACGTCAGCAACGGCATGTCGGCCGGCAACACCCCGGCGGAAGCGCGCACCCAGGCGCTGTCGGAGATTTTCGAGCGCCATGTCAAGTTCCGCATCATCAGCGAAGGCCTGTGCCTGCCGGATGTGCCGGAAGAGATCATCGCCCGCTATCCGCGCATCGAGGCCGGCATCCGCGCCCTGCGCGCGGCCGGTTTCGGCATCCTGGTCAAGGACGCCTCGCTCGGCGGGCAATTCCCGGTAATGAACGTCACCCTGCTGCACCCCGAAGACCAGGGCTGCTTCTCCAGCTTCGGCGCCCACCCGCGCTTCGAGATCGCGCTCGAACGCGCCCTCACCGAACTCCTGCAAGGCCGCGCCCTGGACGCGCTGGCAGGCTTCCCGGAGCCGGGTTTCGACCTGGATGAAATCGCCAGCGCGCCCAACATCGAAATCCACTTCGTCGATTCGAGCGGCATCATCAGCTGGAATTTCCTCGGCGACACACCAGATTTCGAATTCTGCGACTGGAATTTCAGCGCCACCACCGCCGAGGACTACGCCTGGCTGGTCGGGCGCATCCATGAAATGGGCCACGACATCTACGTCGCCGACTTCACCCACCTCGGGGTCTATGCCTGCCGCATCATCGTGCCGGGCATGTCGGAGATCTACCCGGTGGACGACCTGGAATGGGAGAACAACAGCGTCGGCAACGACATTCGCGAAGCCATCCTGCACCTGCCGGAGCTGGAAGACGACGAATGCGCCGATCTGCTGGAGACGCTCAACGAGCTCAATCTCGCCGACCAGCGCCCGGTCGCCGCCCTGATCGGACTGGCAGCCGATGCCGGCACCTTGTGGAGCGACCTGCGCGTGGGCGAACTCAAGACCCTGCTGGCCTTGGCCATCGGCGACGAGGAAGCGATCCGCGAAGGCTGCGACTGGGTGCGCCACTTCGAGCAGCTCGATGCGGAACGCCGCCGCGTTTACGCCTGCATCGAAACCCTGCTCAAACTCGACGACCCCGCGCCCTATCGCCAGGCGCTACTGCAACTCTACGGCGCAGCAGCCTTGCAGCAGGCTGAAGCCCTGCTCAGCCGGGAAGAACGCTTCTTCGGCGTGCAGGCGCCGGGCCTGATGCTGGCCGGCTGCGACATGCACCAGCGCCTGCTGGCGGCCTACGACAAGCTGCATGCGCGCGAAGCCTGAACGGGAAATGGAAGCTGGTGCCGCATGGTCGCCTTTCTTTGCCAGTCGCAAGAATGGTCTGGCCATAATGTCAATCCGAAGGGGAAGAGCAGAAGCTGGTCTGGGGTGACGTTATGGCAATTCCCCATGCGCGTCTATCGATTTGCGGTCTCTAGCATGGCTACTGGCTGAAGATCTCTTGCACTAATTTGCGCAGGTTCGCTGGGGTGAACGGTTTTGTCATCCATGCGGTGGCGCCCGCATTGTCCCCTTTTAGCAGGCTCCCATTTTTTGCTTCGCTGGTGAGCAGTACGACGGGCGTGCGTGCATGCCCAGGCAGCTTCCTGAAAGCAGTGATAAAGCTGAGGCCGTCCATGATCGGCATATTGATGTCGCATATGACAAGCCGAGGAAACAGGCCGCTAGCCAGTTGGGCTAAGGCAACACGGCCATTTTCCGCCTCCACTGCACGATACCCAATGCTTTCAAGGACAGCTCGAACCACTTGGCGTATAGCGTGTGAATCGTCGATGATCAGCACATCAGCCAATATGGACGAATATTGATTGCCGGCCGTCGGGTTGACATTGCCATCGGGTTCAAAGGGAATCGGTGTATCCATGTTAATCCCTTCGCATGTAAGACTCTATAAGCGCGCCAAGTGATGCGAAATCACATTCAGCGATCTCAATATTGACAACATGGTAAAGGCTAACACCCTGCCTGGCTTTTTGGCAACGGAAAAACCATGATATGGGTGTGGAAATTCAGAGTGCCGGTTTGAAACTTGACCGGTATAGTTAAATTTCGAGCGTAATTGCGCCTGCAAGGGCCGATTTCAGGACAAATTTCGCGTCTTGAAGGTGTTGCACTGTTTTGGATCGCCGCTCTCCATGCCGCGCCTGAACCACTGCACGCGCTGCTGCGAAGAGCCATGGGTGAAAGTTTCCGGCACCGCGTAGCCCTGTGCCTGCTTCTGCAGGCGGTCGTCGCCGATCGCTGAAGCGGCGGTCAGAGCCTGCTCGATTTCTCCGGGTTCGAGCATGTTTCTCATGCTGTCCGCCCGGTTGCCCCATACGCCGGCGAAGCAGTCTGCCTGCAGCTCCAGCCGCACCGACAGGGCATTCACCTGCGCCTTGCTGCCAGCATTTTGCTGGGCGGCGCGCACCTTGTCGGAGATGCCGAGCAGATGCTGCACATGGTGGCCGACTTCATGGGCGATGACATAGGCCTCGGCGAATTCGCCGGGGGCATGGAAACGTTCCTTGAGGTCGCGGTAGAAGGCGAGATCGATATACACCTTGCGGTCCAGCGGGCAGTAGAACGGGCCCATGGCCGCATCCCCGGTGCCGCAGGCGGTGGGTGTCGAGCCGGTGAACAGCACCAGTTTCGGCTCCTGGTATTCCTTGCCCATCGCCCTGAACTCGGCATGCCAGGCATCCTCGGTATCGGCCAGAATTTTCGACACGAATTGCGCCATTGCATCGTCCGCAGGTGGGCGATGGGCTGGCGCGGATTGTTCAGTCTGAAGCGGGGATTGCGAGACAAAACCCAGCAGGGCCGAAGGGTCGATCCCCAGGAAATAGCTCGCCACCATCACCAGCACGATGGTGCCGATGCCGAGCCGCCCGCCGCCAATACCGCCAAGTCCTCCACGGCGGTCTTCCACGTTGTTGCTTGCGCGATTGTTACCCAGACGCATGTTTGCTCTTTGTCAGTTCCAGAAGTTCGTCTTGTACGCTTAGCGGTAGCGGAACGGGTAAGGATAAGGGTATGGATAACGCAGGGGGGAACGTAAATTCCAGAATGGGTCGTAAAAGTACATCGGCGCTGAGGAAGGCCCAAGAACAGGCCAGAGGTGCAAGGCTTCGACCTTGACCATGGGATAGCGGTATTCATGTTCACCAACCTTCCCCGCCACGGCAGGCGCCAAGGTTCCGACCACGGTAAGTTTCCTGTCGGCGGCATAGACAGATGGCTCGTAAAACCCCTTGGCGCAGGCCATGAAGCGGCCAAAGGTGCGGTCGGTTTGCAGCGGTTCGCCTTCCTCATCCAGCGGCCGGCTGGAAATCTCGAAACAAGTTTGCGCCAGCTCGGGCGAGGTCTTGACGATCACGCCGCCCCAGCGCACTTTCGCCCCGGTTTGCCCGCTTTTCCGTGCTTCGTCGGGGGCCAGCGCCACGATGGGGCTGTCCGTTCTGGGCAAGGGGGTAACGGCGCAGCCAGCAAGGAAGGAGGCGGCCACGAGTGCGGGAAGAGTTGGGCTGATTTTCATATGCTTACTTTGACAACGCGGCACGGAGAATAGTTGGGCGTTCAAGCGTTCCACCCAGGTTGTAGTTGCCGCGCACCGTCTTCTTCCTGGTTTCCGCCTGCAGCTTTACCGCTCCGGATATCGCCCCCTTGCCGGAAACCTCGGCCCGCCCTTCTAGCTGCAGGTCAGGCCCGGCCATGCGGATCGCCTTGTATGCCTGCTTGTCGCCAAGCGGTTCAAGCTTGAACGACCAGGTATCGAAGGCGGTGTAAGCGCTGTAAATCGCTTCGACATCATAGTGAAGGGCTGCAGGCAGATCGAACCCGGCCACCTTCCCCGCCCGCAGCGTTGCTGTGCCAGTCAGCAACGGAGAGCGGAAGAGATTTTCCGGAATGTTCGCCTGCTGAATGAAGGATAGCGCCGCATCGAGCTTGCCGGAAACGGAGAGGGTTTCTGACGCAGCGGAATGCGGCGCAATGTTTGCCCCCGCAATTCGCACCTCCCCCGTTGCCGACCAGCCCTGAGCCCAGGACAGGAGCAGCGATCCGCTCACTTTCCCGCCGTGGCTGGTGCCGTTCAGTCCGGCAAAGCGGATTTGCCCGCCGCTCACCGTCCCTGCTGCCTGCAGCGTGTCGATTCGGACCGGCAGGAAGCTCAAGGGAATGATGTCGCGTGCGTTGAGCGAGATCGAAAGGCCCTCCGCTGCAGGTGAAAAATCCGCTCTCAGCGCGCCATCCTCACTGCCCAGCCAGGCCTTCTCAATGCGTCCCGAATTCGAAAAAACGAATTCACCCTTGAATGGCGGAGGCGCGCCCTCGCCAGGCGCAATGTTTGCGCCACTGAAGGATATCGGCCCGATCTGGTAGGCCGGTTGCTGCTGCACGCTCCTTGCGGGCCAGCCTGCCATGCCTTCCAGCGCCCCCGCTGCCAAATCGATTTTTTCCAGTTCGATGCGTTCGACCTGGCGGCCATCGCCAAGCAAGGTTCCCCATCCCGCATAGATGCGCGCATCCGCAATGCGAATCGCGGCCTGCGGGCCGATTTCAACCTGCCTGAGCTTGAGATAGGGAGAGGGAAAGAGTGCTATATGCAGCGAGTGCATTTTCACCGGCTCGCCCAGCCTTGCGCTTACCAGCGTTTCGAGCCGCTTCTGGGTGGCGGAAAGGGAGACGAAATGGGCGCCCGTCAGGCCTATGACCAGCAGCGCCACAAGGCCTGCCGCACCCCATTTGAGCATGCGCAGGGCTTTGGCGGCTCGCTCACCGGGCTCGGCTTCCACGTACTCCCGGCTGTCTTCTTCCTCGGGGAATGAACGCACGGCGTGAATGCTGGCTTCGCGCTCCGCTTTTTCCATGGCCTTGCGTTCCGCTTCCTCCCGTGCGATGCGTTCAGCTTCCTCTTGCGCCTTGCGGGCGGCTGCTTCCTGCGCCAAGCGCTTAGCCTCTTCCCGGGCCAGGCGCTCGGCTTCCTCGCGGGCACGCTGCTCGGCTTCTTCCCGAGCCTTGCGTTCCGCTTCTTCCCGAGCCTTGCGTTCCGCTTCCTCTCGTGCAAGGCGTTCCGCTTCCTCTTGCGCCTTGCGGGCGGCTGCTTCCTGCGCCAGGCGTTCAGCCTCTTCCCGTGTCAGGCGCTCGGCTTCCTCGCGGGCACGCTGCTCAGCCTCTTCCCGAGCCTTGCGTTCCGCTTCCTCGCGGGCGATGCGTTCAGCTTCCTCCCGGGCGATGCGTTGCGTCTCTTCCAGTGCTTGCTGCTTTTCTTTTTCGCGTGCCTCTAATCTCTTTGCAAGCCTTGCATCGCGCTCTTGACGCTCCGCTTCCTCTTTTGCACTGCGTTCCGCCTCTTCACGGATGCGCTGCTTCTCTTCCTCCTGCGCCTTGCGTTGCGCCTCGGCGCGGGCCTTCCGCTCCGCCTCCTCTTTCCCCTTGCGCTCTGCGTCCTCTCTTACTTTTGTCTCAATCTGCAATTGACGGTCTGCCTCTGCCCTTCGAGCCAACTGTTCGGACTCCCTGCGCAGTTTTTCCTCAACCTCGTCAAATGACTGCAAATCTTCTTCTGCATGTTCTTTTTCGCGGGATTTCTGCTTCGCCAATGCCTCAAAAAATACCTGGGTATTCTCGACAGTTACGTGAATACCCTGGCGTGAGTGGGGAGCCGCATTGATGGTGAACTGGGCATTGTTGGGGGTCCAGGATTCGCGAATCAGCCTGTCCCGCAACAGACCTTCCACTTCACTCAGGAATTTCTTTTCCTTCATCCCGGATGCAGACAACAGCTGCTCAAGCGTGGAAACCCCATCTATCAACGCCAGTATTTTTTGCGTGTTATTGGCAAAAATACCCCAGCGCCCCTTGGTTTCCAGGATGCCTTTGGGGGTTCTTTCGAAGATGGCTTGTTTGTCAATTGACATGTTTCATAATCCAGACAATTGCGCCATAACGCATGAATTTCAAATTTCGCTCCATTTTACGGCAAACGTCATGCGAATACACAGGGCCGCTGCGGCAGGATTTCCAGACATCCATTCCAATTAGTTCAACCCTGATTTCTCAATACTACTCTTTCAGCCTGTATTTTTTGTAAACAATACGTTACCCGGAAAAAACCCTTCTCATTAACCAAGATTATTCATTTGGACGCGGGGTGAAAAGCGCCGCCTTATAACAATCCGGGCCTAAATTACGTCTTTGGCGATATTATAATCTACGCATAATACCTGATTGTTTTTATCAACAATCACGCTATATTGGTAGCCTAAGCATAGGCAATCCTTTTGACGGTTTCAAATAGTCATGAGTAATAAACCCGTTCCCATGGGGCGCAAAGGCTTTTCACTCACTCGGCACACAGCGCCATTCCCACTATGGAAGGAGATAAAAATGAAAGCAGCTCACATCAACTATTCAGGCATGAATCTGGACTACAAGATGGCAAGCGGATTAGCCGCTACTTTTGCCGACAAGGACCCTAACATCATCGATCCGGTCATGGTCGCCTGGCACGATAAGCAGGGCGCGCGCATGTCCCCCGCGATCGAGGGCGCCGACGTCAATACACGCTGGCACGATTACGGGGAAAGCCATGGCGGCAAGCTTGAAGGAGACGTAAACGGCGAATTCGATTTCATCTTTGCGGATTCCAGCGCCTTCGAGCCATACGGCCCCAGCCCGTATATCAACCTGCATGACCAGCACGGCAACGAGTATCTGTGCCAGATCAATGCGTTGCGCGACCCGCACGACCCCAGCAAGGAGGCCTGTGTGGTTCTGGACGACTGGACCAGCAAACTGACTTAGCGCCAAACTACAGGGCGTTTCTTTGGGCCGGATAAATCATTCAGAGCGGTACTTGCCGCCAAGGAGATTCAATCATGTCTCAACATAACTCTATTGTTGCCACCTATGCAAACCACAAGCTGGCCAAGGCCACCGTCAAGAAACTCGAAAACTCGGGGTTCGACATGCGCAAGCTTTTTATCGTCGCCAGGGATGAAGACCCATCCCTGACAGGGACTGCGGTAGTGCGCGGATTGAGCGATCTCGGCACTGACCAATTAAGCTGCATTCCCAGGGAGAACATCCCTAATTACGAGGACGAACTGGAAGTCGACCGGCTGCTCCTCGTGGCGCATGGTACGCCCGGCGAGATTGCTCTGGCCAGGAGCGTCATTGACTCAACCCACCCGGAAGGCTGGGATGGAAACGTTGGCTGCGCAGTCTATTATGGTTGCAATGACTAGGGCCCGCTATCCAGCCCGGGCATTACCGAGCCGCGGGAGCAAGCGCTGGAGTAAAGCGCAAACCACCCCTTGGAGCCGCGCTCTAAGCTAAGACGCGAGCAGCCCCTTTTCTATCGCATAGGCGGTCAGCGAAGCCGCATTGTGCAGGTCGAGCTTCTTCATCAGGTTGGAGCGGTGTTTTTCGACCGTTTTGACGCTCAGGTTGAAGTATTCGGCGATGTACTTGTTGGGATGTCCTTCGGCCACCAGCTTCAGCACTTCCCGCTCGCGGTGGGTAAGCGAATCCCAGGCGCAGGAAGGGCCAGGGGGATTTCCGGCCCCCAGGTAACCGTTAATAATCTTGCCCGCGATATCGGGGCTCAGGTAGGGCTTGCCACTCAGCACGCTGCGGATTGCCACGCGCAATTCATCATGCGTGGCATCCTTGAGGAGATAGCCGTCGGCACCGGCGCGCAGGCTTTCGTGGATGTACTCATCTGCCTTGTGAATGGTAAGCACCAGCACACGGGTCTCCGGGTAACGCCGCTTGATATCGCGTATGGCCTCGATGCCATTCATGCCCGGCATGGAAAGGTCCATCAGCACAAGATGCGGGCGCAGCGTCCCGATCGACTGGACTGCGTCACGTCCATTGCTCGCTTCACCAGCAATCTCGACATCCGGCTCCTGGGTCAACAATGCCCGAAGACCGGCCCGGAGCAAGGTATGATCTTCAACAATGAGAATGCGCTTTTTTTCAGGCATGACTGACTCCAATTTATCCCAAAAATAATGGCTGGGACGGCAGTTTCAACTGTTGATTTGCACTTGACCAGCAACATACCGGCCAGCGCTTATGGCCGTGCCATGGACTGTTCGCCGTCCAGGTAATGTCTCACCTTAACACTACGGGTGTAACAATTATCTAGGCAGATCAATGTATTCATTTCTACGCATTACACCGTATTTTTCGGTCAGGCGATCCACTCATCCGGCAAACACGCTCTCGCCACCAAACTACAGTTCCCCTCAGCAGAAAATCAGTGCAATTACTGATTTTTGTGTCATTTTTCATGCGCTAAAGTATCACCATCGCCGTGATTGCCAATACGAGGGGTAATGATGAAAATACAGGACATCCGTAGCATTGCACGAGGCCTTAAATTAAAGTCCAGCGCTTCATCCAAAGTTGAGTTGATCCGCCAAATTCAGCGTCATGAAGGCAATTTTGACTGTTACGCGACGGCCTTGCTTGGCATTTGCGATCAGACCGAATGCCTGTGGCGCAAAGACTGTTTAGCCGCCGCCAGCCAATAGCAAGGCGATCGCCAGCATGTGACCAGACCTGATTGGAGCAAACCATGAGCAGTGCACAACTGAAACAAGTGGCACGCGAGTCCGGAATCAAGAAATATGCGCCACGCACGCCCTATTCGCCGCAAACGGAATTGATCAGAAAAACCCAATCCCTTCGCGGCAACGAGCCGTGCTTCGCATCTGACAAAAGCGACGGCTGCGCAGAAATTTGCCCGTGGCGCCGCGAGTGCCGCAAGTTGAAAGCGGCATGGCTGCGCTAGGAAAAGCCTGTCGCAAGCATGAAAAAACATTGCGCGCATGGTGAAGCAATCACGATTAAGGATAATCAATAAGTTACAGATTGCTTCGTCGCTTCGCTCCTCGCATACGATTCCACACGTATCTCAATTCATGGTGGATCGGAATCCCCCTGGGAATAATGGCCGCTTGCTCAGCGCCTCCCTAAGATCAGGATCGGATCAAAAGTTATGCGAAAGACTCGCAAAGGCTGGCATGTTTCCTCATGATGAAAGTCCGGCAGACCAATCCTCCCCGTGCAGCCCGGGCGATGCGCAGTGCCTGTTGCGTGAACTGCGATTGCTTCAGGACGAATTGAACAGACACAAACATGAAGCGCACAAATTGCAGCGGCAACTGGAGGAAATGCGCGCATGCCAGGCTGTCCTTTACGACCTCGCGCCAGTGGGTTACCTCACGCTGGATGACAAAGGGCGCACCCTGGACATCAACCCCACCGGGGCCGGAATACTGGGCAGGGAGCGTTCAAGCATGCCTGGCAAGCACTTCATTGCCTGGCTGGCGGAAGAAGAAAGATCCCTGTTCCAGAGCCACCTGCGCCAGGCATTCCTGTCCCGAGACAGGCTTGCCATCGACCTGAGAATCAAAACGCCCAACGGCATCCTGCGCGACATCCACCTGGAAAGCCGGATCACTGGAAATCCACCCTACTGCCATTCGGTGCTGACCGACCAGAGCGATCACAGGAAAGCGGAAGAAGCATCCTGCCTGACTGCGCGCGTGATCGAGAGCGCCGCCGAAGGCATCATGATTACCGATGCGGGCCGTATTATCCGCGCGGTCAATCCGGCTTTTGTGAAATCCACCGGCTACAGCGCCAAGGAAGCCATTGGACGCAGCCCTGCCTTGCTGCACTCCGGCCGCCATGACAAGAATTTCTACAAGGAAATGTGGGCTGCAATAGATATGCATGGTCAATGGCAAGGCGAGGTGTGGAACCGGCACAAGAGTGGCGAAATCTATCCCGAGTGGCTGAGTATCAGCGCGGTCCGCGACAGCAGGCAAAAGGTGACGCACTATGTGGGCATTTTTTCCGACGTGCATACTCAGGAGCATATCCTGGAGCGCTTGCACTACCTGGCCTATTACGACGGGCTGACCGGGCTTCCCAACCGGCACCTGTTTCTCGACCGGCTGAAAGTCTCCCTTGCCCAGGCACGTCGCGATGGGCACATGCTGGCGATCATGTTCATCGACCTCGACCACTTCAAACAAATCAACGATAGCAAGGGACACAAGATCGGCGACTGTTTGCTGATGGCCGTGACGGAACGCCTGAAAACCTGCCTGCGCGACGGCGACACGCTGGCAAGGCTGGGCGGCGACGAATTTACCGTGATTCTCCCGGCACTTTCCCATCCTGATGCCGCGCTCCATGTCGCCAGAAAATTCCTGGAAACTTATGCCAGCCCCGTGAACATCGAAGGACATGAGTTACATATCACCGGCAGCATCGGCATCAGCATTTTTCCCATGGACGGCGAAGATGCGGACAGCCTGCTCAACCATGCGGATATGGCCATGTACCAGATCAAGGGATCGGGACGAAACGGCTATCTGCGCTATCATGCGGCAATGGGGAAAAGCGCCTTGCATCAATTCGCCAAGGAAATGGCGGCAAATAGTTGACTCAGGAAGCGACCGCGGAGCCCAGTTGCCATCGCACGCAAATATGCGTCCCCTGCCCTGGCGCCGATGTCAGCTCATAACGTCCGCCGGAGAGTTTGGCTCGCTCCTTCATGCTCAGGAGGCCAAAGCCTTTGTCGCGCCAGCCATTCCTGCTCAATTCCAGCGGATCAAAGCCATTCCCGTCATCCTCGATCGAAAGATACAACGCGTCGCCGATTTTTTTCAGGCTTACCTTGATGCAGGTGGCATTGGCATGCTTGGCGACATTGCAACTCGCCTCCTGAATGATGCGAAAAATGGTGACCTTGAGCTGGAACGGCACGTTTCCTTCCGTGACACGGAAATCCATTTCCACTTTCGTGTCATGGCACACCGCGCTAAATTCACGAAAAAACCATGACAGGGTGGCCAGGATACCGAGATCATCCAGTGTCGAGGGACGCAAGTCCATGGCTACGCGGCGCACCTCCCCGAACGCATCCTGGACCTTGAGCCGCAGTTGTTGCAGCGCTTCGGTGACGGCTCCGGTTTCATTGGCCGCCATCAATTGCAGCGATTCCTCAACGCCAAGCTTGATCATGGTCAATGAAGAGCCCAGCACGTCATGCAAATCGATGGCAATCCGGCGTCGCTCGTTTTCCTGAACCTCCAGCAATTGGGCCGATAGCCGCTGCAACTCGCCCTGCGAGGCACAACTGGCTTCGGCCGTCATGTCGCGCCCTTCCTCCATCCAGCTTGCGGCAAGCCGTTGCCGGCGCTGCCTCACTTGACCTGTCGTTTTCGCATACACAGCGCACCTCCCCAATATCAAGCTCATGGCGCAGAACCCTTGCGATATCCGAATACTGCTTTTACTGCCGGGCTATCTGTAATCTACAAGAAATTTACGCAACAACTCAGGGAGATCATGTAGCGAATCCCATCGGATTCCAATAGGTAGAAATACCTAATGCCTTGGAATTCATAAGAAAAAACAGACTGACGCAATAAAGCGTGGTGGAAATCAGGCGTCCAGCAAGGTCAGGCGAAGCTGGACCATTTCGGCAACACTCCGGATATTGAGTTTCCGCATGATGTTGGCTCGGTGGATATCGACGGTTTTCGGGCTGATGCCGAGTGCCTTGGCAATCATTTTACTGGAGTTTCCGGCCACGACCAGGTCGACCACTTCCATCTCGCGGTCGGTCAGCGCCTGGAAAAGCGCGCGGTACTGGGCGACTTCACTGTTCCGGCGGTTATTTTTCCGGTCCAGATCAAGCGCGGCATGAACCCGGTCGAGCAACTCCTGCGCATTGAAAGGTTTCTGGATAAAATCAAAAGCGCCGTGCTTCAGCGCGCGCACGGCCAAGGGCACATCGCCATGGCCGGTAATCATGACGACCGGCAGGTCAATGCCGCCGGATTTGAGCAATTCCAGCAGCTCCATGCCGTTCATGCCGGGCATCCGCACATCCAGCAGCAGGCATCCCTCCTGCTTCTGCTCAAAGTGCTTCATGAAATCCAGCGCACAGGCAAATGTTCGGGCACTCAGATGCACCGACTCCAGCAACAACTGAATCGAGTCGCGCATGGCTTCATCGTCATCCACCACGAATACCGTTGCCTGCCCTGCACATTCACTCATGCTGCACCCCAATCGGAAGTGTAAAACAGAATTCGGCGCCGAATGCCCTCGGGGTGTCCATCCATATCTGCCCGCCGTGGCTTTCGACAATATTGCGGCAGATTACCAGGCCCAGGCCCAGCCCATCCTTTTTCGAGGTCTGGAAAGGATTAAACAGTTTTGCCATCTCTTCAGGCAGGATACCCTTGCCTGTATCGCTCACCGCAACCAGCACAAAACCGGACTCAAGCACGCGCGTAGAGACGCGCAGTTCGCGTTGCGGCCAGGAGTACATTGATTCAATGGCATTCTTGCAAAGATTGTGAAGCACCTGTTCGATTTCAATCCTGCATGCCATGACCTGAGGCAGGGGAAGCAAGGTCATGGTCAATGATATCCCCTGGCGCTTGATCTCGTCTTCCAGGAAACTCGTGACATCCCTGATGAGCAGATTGACATCGACCAGGGCACGGTCATGCCCCTGTTTCTGCACCATGCCCCTAAGGTGGCGGACGATTTTCCCGGCCCGTTCGGCCTGATTGGCGGCAAGTTTCAAGGTATCCCGCAGTTTTTCATGGTCCCATGCATTTTCATCCATGCGGCGCAGACAGACATCCAGGTAATTATTGCAGGCGGTCAAGGGCTGACTCAACTCGTGGGCCATGCCAGAAGCCATTTCTCCGGCAATAGTGAGGCGTCCGGCGTGCTCCATCTTCGCGCGCATTTCCTCCAGTTGCTTGCGTTCGGTGAGATCACGAATGATGCCCTGAATGTATTTGACATCCTGCACCTCGATCACGCGGGCGCTGATCTCCACTGGAAAAGCGCTGCCGTCCTTGCGCTGGTACACCCCCTCCAGGCGTATCGCCCCTTCCTGCTTCAGCTTCTCGAACTTACCCGAAATAGCCAGGCGGTCGAACGGGTCGTGCAAGTCCACGACGCGCATATGCAGCAGTTCTTCCCTGCTATAGCCCAGCGCCTGCTCGGCTCTTTCATTGGCCTCTACAATTTGTCCCTCCTCGTTGGCGACAATGATCATATCGTTGGCGTAGCGCGTCAGGTATTTGAAATGCTTGACCCGCATTTCGCGCTCCAGCGCCGCGTCATGTTCCGCCTTCAGCTGCTTTTGCCGGGCCTGGATCCCCCGAAGCCAGATAAAGAAAAAGCCCCCCCCGAGCACGGCAGAGGCAAGACCCAGGCTCGCGGCCCATTCCTTGAGCTGATTGATCGGCGCAAAAAGCTCGCTCCTATCCACTTTTGAGGTCATGAACCAGGAAGTGCCAGGCACCCTGCGCATCACGGCAACCACGGGCACGCCTCGGTAATCGATGCCATTCAACGCACTGGTCTCCCCGCGAATCGCCATCGCCGTCGGCAGATTCAAAGTAGCCGCCGGGATGCGCAGGGATAATGCAGCCCCTTTGCGGTGACGCAATTCGTTGAGAAATACCACATCGCCGCCCTCCTGCCGGGTCAGCAGCGTTTCGGCGCTAAGGCTCTCGCTGGGCCACAACTGGAGCAGTGGATAGAGGAAATCATGAGGGTCGATTTGCAGCAACACAGCGCCCACGACAGGGCCGTTTTCTAAATTAGCATCGATCAGCGGGGCAGCCAGGGAAAGACTGACAGCCCGGTCCCCATGCCCGATTCTGCGAATATCGGAGAAAAGCGGATGCCGGCCATTCATCGCCTCCAGCACCAGTTTCAAGTCAGCGCCATCCAGCGCATCGATTTTGCCGGTCGAGATTCTGACCATACCCTGCCGATCCAGGAGCGAAACCGTCGCGTAGCCGTGAGTGAGCTGCAGGCCGGCCAGCACCCGCAATATTTTCTGCTCCTGCCCGTCTAAAGGCTTGCCTTCCTGCAGCCACCGCTCGAATTCGGTCGCCAGCAGCGCGCCGGCAGAAAAAGCCTCGGCCCGCCTTCGGTGTCCATCCTGCCAGGAAACGATTTGTCCGACCTTCATGTCGGCAATCGATCCAAGGTCATTGAGTTTCTCAACTTCGATCAGGTTTTCGACCTTGCGAAAACCCTGGAAGCCGGCAAAGGCAATGAAACAGGCAAACAGAACGTACGCCAGCAGCGGAATATAGGGAATAAGATTTCCCCGTGTTGCGGGTGCAAACACACTCATCTACGGGCCTCTTGGAGAAATCAGCCAGGCTAGGTGAATGCTGATAAAACAGCAGTCCAATACCGCATGCTTTTCAGCCCCGGAATAAATTGAAGCAGATTCAGCAGCAGAGTGAAATCTTACACGACCCGTGTAGTGGCGGAACCTTCCAAAGCAAGAAAGCCAGCCTGGCCAGGTTTTACTTGAACAATGGACCACAACTGGTCAGTCTGGCTTCAATCCCCAATTATTATTCAAAAACAGCTCATTTTACCCATAGGCTCCGCAAGCCATGCAATGCGATGTCGGGCGCGACGATACAAAGCAAATATTTAATTTATGGCATAATACACAGCACCTATTACCTCCGCTGGACTCGGTATTTCTCTTGCCGGATTGCGGAGCATTCCATGGTCCTCAAGGACGGGCCACTTTCCCCCGCCATTAAGCATCCTGCAAAGCAGCGTCAAGACTCTCTCGAACAGGGCTGCAATGATCGACCTGTGAGATTATCTACCAATCACTTAGGAGCTAGAATCATGGGTAAGGAACAGAAAAGCGTTAAGGCCGAGAAAAAGAAACCGGTCATGACGCCAAAAGAAAAAAAGGCGGCGAAAAAATCAAAAAAGGAATCCAAGGATACTTTTGCGCTATGACATGAGGCATTAAATTTCCACGGGCCGACAGGGCTTCAGCCCGTTGGGTTACGATGCCCATGAACGACGAACAAACGGCCAGAATAGCCATGGTTGGCGATTTCGAACGATTCAAGCAAGCTGGGCGTACTTTCTGGAATTGGATAGTGCACAAGAAAAAAGGCCTGCAGCAATGCAGGCCTTTTGTTTTATTTGGCGCGCCCGACAGGAGTCGAACCTGTGACCTTTGGCTTCGGAAACCAACACTCTATCCAACTGAGCTACGGGCGCGTGATTTGAAGCGGTGGATTATACCCGACTTGACAAATTCTTGGCAAAACGTAAAATCTCGCCTCTCAGGTGATATAGCTCAGTTGGTTAGAGCACAGCACTCATAATGCTGGGGTCGGTGGTTCAAGTCCACCTATCACCACCAGAATTCAAAGGCCCGCACACCGCTGCGGGCCTTTTGCTTTCCGGAAATCAGAAACGATCATATTCCCGCCCGGACAGGTTTCTCAGATCTATTTGGAATGGATGGCGAAGGTCAGCCATAGCATGGGAGAGGTCCGGTTGGCCGGATTTCCCGCATGCAGGAACTGTTCCGAACGGTCTGCAATTTCCTGATGGCGCCCGCCCAGGTTGGTGCCCACCAGCGCTATTTCCAGCGGGGTGCCGCCGAATTTCGCGGTATGCGCAATACGCGCATCCAGCGTGGTGTAGGGACGAGACACGTACGAGCCGGCCGGAACAAAACCGGTGCCACCGGCCATCGGACCCATGCGCAACAGGGTCAGGGTGCTTGACCACTTCTTTCCCCAATCCTGCAGCCAGCTCAGGCTGGCACTGTAGGGTGCGGTCAATTGGGTGACGGAGGCATCGTTGCAGGAACGGTCGATCAAGGTGTGGCTGAGCAGCAATTGCGTACCCGGCAGGGGCCGGCTGTCGATTTGATATTCCAGCCCGCGTAAAGTAATCGGCGTAGTCAGGTTTTCATAGCGCGCAGATGGCAGAATTGCGGATAGCAGCGGGGCATTAAATCCGGGCTGGGAAAAACGGGTGATGTAATGATTGACCCGTTCGTTGAACAGGCGCGCATCAAGGCGCGTATTCCAGGTTTTTATCTGGCTCAGATAGCCGATTTCCAGGCTGTCGATATGCGCTGGCTGCAGATCGGGATTGGGCAGATAGGGCTGGGCCAGCAACGTACCCTGGTACATTGCACGCACATCGCCATAACGTTCGAACAGGGTGGGCGGACGCCAGGCATGGGCGTAGCCGAAGCGCAGCGTATCCTGGGGCGTGACTTTCCAGTTGGCAAACAGGCGCGGCGAGATATGCAGCGCATCGCTGTCGAATTTTTCCGCCTGGGCACTGGCATTGAGGCTCCAATCCGGCCTGAACCACCATTCTGTCTGTCCGAATACGCGCGCCAGATCAGAGCTCTGATTGGCATTTCCATAGTAAAGAAAAGGGGCCTCCACCCGGTCATGGCGCGCCTCCATGCCCCATACGGCGCGCAAGGTGTCGGACAAGGTCAGGCGGTGCTGCAATTCCAGGTTGTCGCGCACGCTGCTGCGGTTGCGGTTAAGAGGCACCGCACCAATGCCGTATGCCGGTGCCGAGGCGGCCCACTCCTCGTGAGTCCGGTCCTGGTTGCGGTAGTAATGCAGCAGCCACTCCTCGCCGGGTGTCGGCGTGTGCCGCCATTGCAGGTGCAGGGTGGCGTTGAGGGTATCCGAACCGCGCTCACCATTGTTATTGAAGATCGAATCGTGATAGCCCAGTTCGCGGCTGCCGTTGCTGGCCGCCATTCGAAACATGATTTCGTCGTGGTTGCTGATGCGCCTGTCGGTACGCAGCGAGACGAGCGTGGAACGCTTTCCGTCGTGCAGACCGTCAAAGCCCGCATCCTGCTTGTACGCCGCATTCAGGCGCAGGCTGCCCGTTTCGGACGCATCACCCAGCTCCAGGCCCACGTCCCCGATGGCTGCGGCGCCTGCGCGGGCAGACACCTTCGCGCCGGGCGCATCGGCGCTGTGACGCGTGATGATATTGATCACGCCGAGAAAGGCATTGGTGTCAATCAGCGTCCAATAGTTTCCAGGCAACAGCGTCCAAATCTTTCCAGTTGATCAGTCGGATTTAATGCTTTTCTTGCGCTGTTTGAAGCGGAAGGAGTCGTTGCCGGTTTCCAGGATGTCGCAGTGGTGTGTGATG
>JAUSBJ010000021.1 GCA_030652035.1 Sulfurimicrobium sp. | reverse complement strand
GCCGGATTTCGGCTATGACTTCCATAGATAACACTCCAGTTTCTCCGGCACAAATACCGGATGGTTACACACCCCGGGGTGGAAACTATTGGACGCTGTTTACCCCGGAAATCTGGAAAGTTTTGCACGCTGTTTTACAAGCAGGGGCACAGTCACATGTTGACCCGAAGAACTACATCACAACTTGTGACCACGAGGCCATCCAGAGTAGAAAACAAAAACATCAGCGCTTTGATGTCCCGTTTCTCGAATCTTTTCTTCTTCACCCAGGTAGTTTGGCATTGGTGCCAACCCTAGAATGGGTAAAGATACCATACGATCTTCAAGGCGTTGTTACTGCGCGGTCATCTTGGGCTCGCGAAGGCCTTAATATTGCTACTGCTACTATTGTTAACCCAGGTTATAAGGGTATTGTCACGTTAGAGCTTGCCAATTTTGGCGAAATCCCAATACGGCTATATCCGGGTTTGAGGCTCGCGCAGATCGCATTTTATGAGCTTAAATGCGAGAATTCAGAAGCTGATAGGATTGTGATTGAAAGCCAGTTCAATCTAAGTTTTGAGCCTTCTGGGGGAAATATCGCTAAGTGTGATGATGCCTTTATTATCAACAAAGACTAAGAGATGAATTTCCCGGCGCCGTGATCCACTGACATCGGCTTGTCAGTCTGACCAATCGACGTTGCCCACGATTGGCCAAGAGTGATTCCCACACGGACGAGTATTTGGTCAGCCGAATTACACTCGACTGCATAAAGCTCACGGCGCGGCAATCGGAGATGGCTTGTAGGATCTTCACTAATTTGGAATGTATTTATTAGGTGCACATTCTCAAAATTGATGGGGACCTGTGTATTTTGGAGTACGGTCGTTTTGGGGATTTTGAGAATCTTACAGAAGACATGGAAAGTGAAAACTTGTACCAAGTTAGTGAAAAACCAGTAACTTGTCTGCCAGTAAAAAGCGGGCACCTGAATATTTCGTTAATGGTGGCATAGCCGCCATATATTTTCACTTATCGTGGCACTGATCTTTATATAGTGCGCCGTAATTAATGAAAAAGTGCTTATAATTCAGAGTGAAATATTTCATTAATTGTGACACCCGACAAGATGATTGTGATGTGTTTGTAAGGAAATAAGAAAGGCCCTTAACCGGGCCTTTCTTATTGATGAAATTATTCTGGCGCAGCAACCTGTTCAACATGACCGCAATCTTTCTGCGGGCAAACTTTTTCCGTTCCTCTGCGTTTTGTAATTTTAATGGTCATGATGGGCCAGCCGCATTTTGGGCAAGGCTCGTTAATGGGCAGGTTCCAGGTGGCGTACTTACACTTCGGATAGCTGTTGCAGGAATAAAATAGCTTTCCATAGCGGCTCTTGCGTTCGATTAAGGTACCCGCTTTGCATTCGGGGCAGTTAACGCCGGTATCCTTGGGCTTTTCAAGAGGTTCGATGAATTTACACTTAGGATAACTGGTACAACCGATGAACTTTCCATAAGGCCCGGTCTTTATAACCAGTTCACTGCTGCATTGTGGACAAACACGCCCTTCAACGATGACGGGCTGAGTAGACTCACCGGGTTCACCATCCATGTTGCGGGTATAGTCGCATTCTGGATATGCAGAACAGCCGATGAATTTGCCACGCTTTCCGAGCCGTGCGGTTAGATGTTTTCCGCATTTTGGGCAGGCCTCTTCCAGTACTTCAACCCCTGGACGGTCTACATCCTTCTTCTCGGTGAGTTGTTGGCTGAAATCCTTCCAAAATGTTTCAAGTACCGGAATCCATTCCCGTTTTCCGGCTGAAATCAGATCAAGCTCATCTTCCAGTTGAGCGGTAAAGTCGTAATTCACATAGCGTGTAAAGTGTTCGGTGAGAAACTTGTTGACCACTCTACCAACATCTGTGGGATAAAAGCGCTTTTTGTCCAGTAAAGCGTATTCCCTCGCTTGCAGGGTGCTGATAATACTTGCATAGGTTGAAGGTCGACCTATGCCATATTCCTCGAGAACTTTCACCAGGCTTGCCTCGGAATAGCGTGGAGGGGGTTGTGTGAAGTGCTGCTCTCCGGATATCTGGTCTATCGCAACAACGTCCCCCTTTTCGAGGGGGGGCAATTTGCTCTCGCTTTCTTCCTCGCTATCGTCCTGGTCTTCTTGATAGACCGCGATGTAACCTGGAAAAACCATGGTCTGGCCGGTAGCGCGGAACAGGTTTTCATCACTTCCTACAGCCAGATCCAGACTGACAGTGTCAAATTTTGCCGCGCTCATCTGGCAAGCCAAGGTGCGTTTCCAAATCATTTCATACAGTTTGATTTGGTCTGCACTAAGATACTGGCGAACTTCCTGGGGCGAACGCTGGATGGAGGTAGGCCTGATCGCTTCATGCGCTTCCTGGGCATTCTTTGATTTGTTTTTATAACTCAGCGCTGCCTTTGGAAGATAGTCCGGTTCAAAATTGCTGGCGATGTATGCCCGAATCTCTTCGATGGCTTCTTGCGCCAGATTGACGGAGTCGGTACGCATATATGAGATCAGGCCGGTGGCGGTGCCGCCGATATCGATGCCTTCGTACAGCTGTTGTGCGACCTTCATGGCGCGGTCTGTAGTGAAGCCGAGCTTGCGTACAGCCTCTTGTTGCAACGTAGAAGTAGTAAAAGGTGCTGCAGCTACACGTTGTTTGCGCTTTTTATCGACCTGCGTGACGGTGGCCTTGCCGTCACCTGCTTGCAGCAAGTCGGCGACCATGGCGGCTTGCTGTGCGTCATTATTGACGCTGAACTGAGTCAGCTTTTCGCCACTGTACTGGAATAATTTTGCATTGAACTTTTGACGGCCTTTATGACTATCGAGGTGAATGGTCCAGTATTCCTGAGTCTGGAACTTCTCTATCTCAAGCTCACGCTCGACTATCAGGCGAAGTGCCGGACTTTGTACGCGGCCTGCAGATAGTCCGCGACGGATCTTGCGCCAAAGCAGCGGGGAAAGATTGAAGCCCACCAGATAGTCCAGAGCACGTCGGGCTTGCTGTGCGTTGACCATATCCATTTCGATTTCGCGAGGTTCCGCGACGGCGGCCAGGACGGCTGATTGAGTAATTTCATGAAAAACAACGCGTTTCAGAGTTTTGTTTTTCAGTAGCTTTTTTTCTTTAAGGATTTCAGCTAAATGCCAGGCAATCGCTTCGCCTTCGCGGTCCGGGTCGGTTGCGAGATAGATGGTGTCAACATCTTTAACCGCTTTGGCAATGGCATCGACATGTTTGCTGTTACGCGCGATCAATTCATACTTCATAGAGAAGTCGTGTGCAGTGTCAACGGCGCCCTGTTTGGGTACAAGGTCGCGCACATGCCCATATGAGGCAAGGATTTCAAAATCCTTGCCCAGATACTTCTTCAGGGTTTTGGCTTTGGAAGGGGATTCAACGATCAGCAGAAAGGATGACATAAACAGTATATGGTGGCGCCAAAGAGGTTCAGCTGCTGGAATGGGTTGAGAAGATTAATGCATTTGCGGCGTGCTATCGCCGAACAGCATTTCTTCCATGAATAGGTAATCCTCGGCCTGGCCTTGGCTCCATAAAACGATCAGGACGATCCATTTGACTTGCTCTAGATCAACATCACGGTCGTTCAGTGCAAGAATGCGGTCTATCACCCATTCTCTTTGGACGGGATTAATGATGTCGGATACTTCAAGGAAAGTCAGAAAACCACGACTCTCGGCGTCTATCTTTTTCATTTCGACATCCGAGTAAAAGCGTGTGGACGTGCTATCCAACATGCTTTCCGGGTAAGGGGCGAGGGAGAGTTTGTCTAGATCGTTAAGCCAGTCAAATGCTTGGTTGATTTCAGAACTATCAAAACCCGCGGCCGATAACTCTCTTTCCAGAGTGCTCTGATCCGGGTGAAGGTTGGCTTCGAAATAGTTTTCGAACAAGTAAACGAGAATGTCGAACATCATTATTTGGTTTCGTTATTAAACTTTTCCGTTGCGCTGATAAAATCCACCAGGCAGGCTGGTCACATGACCAGCCAATTCCATCGTTAACAGAATGGCGCAAACGTTATCAATCGTCAAGCCGCTACAGCTGACCAGTGAGTCGATGCTGGCGGGATCGAAGCCGATACATTGCATCAGCAGCGCTTCGTCCTTGTTCAGAGAAAATGATTCTGGAGAACGGATCGAGGCTGCAATGACGGGGTAGCCGAGTTCATCCAGGACTTCCTGTGCCGTTTCAACCAGTTTTGCGCCTTGCTTTATCAGGTAGTGGCAACCTTTCGCCAGTGGTGAATGAATAGAACCCGGGATGGCAAATACCTCCCGTCCTTGCTCCGCAGCCAATCGAGCCGTGATTAGGGAGCCGCTTTGAAGCGCTGCTTCCACCACTAGGCAGCCACGCGAAAGGCCGCTGATCAGGCGATTGCGGCGTGGGAAGTTCTGGGCCTTGGAGGGCGTGCCGAGCGGGAACTCGGATACCAGAGCGCCTTCCTGGGCAAGCTTATGCGCAAGTTCACGGTGGCGTGCGGGATAAACGATATCCAGGCCGGTACCCACAACGGCGATGCTGCTGCCCTGGCCTTGCAGCCCGCCGCGATGGGCTGCTCCATCTATCCCAAGCGCAAGTCCACTTACAATGCATAATCCGCTGTCGCTGAGGTGATGTGCAAAACTTTCTGCATTTGAAATCCCTTGAGGCGTAGCGTTGCGGCTGCCGACGATAGCCAAGGCCGGATGGTTCAGGTGTTTTCGCTGGCCTTTGACATAAAGCAGAGGAGGTGGATCGGGGACTTCCAGCAAGGCGCAGGGGTAGTCACTATCCGCCAGGGTGACAACATGATTGAGAGGGTCTTCCAGCCACCTCAGAATCGGCGTGAGCGCCTCTTGGTTGGGGCCGGCGCTAATAAGACGGGCAACGGGTGCGCGCACGATTTTTTCCAGAGCGGAATAGCCAGCGGAGAAAATCTGCTCGGGTTCACCAAAGGACTGCAACAGGCGTCGGTAGCCTTCCCCGCCCAAGCCTTGAATCAGGCTCAGGGCGACCCACAGGGAAAGGTCGTGTTGCTTGTCGATCAAGGATTCTTGACAACGTCCAGCAGATAAACCGGGCGGTTCGCACTCATTACCAGTGCGTACGAAACGCGGTCGAAAACGCGATAGACGAAAATCAGCCCTGTACGCGTATCAGGCAGGGTGATATCGTTTTTAGCGTTGCCGGAGCGACAGTTCAGTTTATAAACATCTTTGGGGTTAAAAAACTGGTCAAAGCTGATTTTTGAGCCCGGCTTGAGGCAGCCAATATCGGAGTAGGTGATTTCCTTGCCCGGCTTTTCGGCGGGCTGCTCATTCTCGCAGGACTCAAGTGTTTCCTTGGGGTCGTAAAACTGGTCGTAACTGATGCTTTTACCGGGTTTCAGGCAATCCTTGTCTACGTAGCGCCAGGCGTCCTTGCGTTTTTCTGTCGGCTTGCCAGCGACGGTGCGACCCTTACTGTACACGGCCAGGACATGCCCTGTTTCCAGTCCATCCTTGCTGCCCTTGTTAACCAATACCGTGCCATATTTTCCAGCATCCGTGATGGCGCCGTAGGCGGAAATAATCCGGCCATTGATAGCCTGTTCTGGCGCATGAGGGACATATTTGAGTTCACTGCTGCCGATGCTGGATACCAAGCGGTCATTACGTCGAATTTCCTGCACTGATCGGGTAATTACCAACTCCATTAAATCATCTTCACTAACATTCTGCGACCGTGCTTCACCTACATACTCGGCTTCATAACCCATTGGTTGCTTGGTGTCAGGGTCATGGAGTTTTTTGCCTTGGCGGAAAATGCTCCAGTCTTTGATTTTGCTGTCTTTTGCATTAGCGGCATAAACACGGTCTCCTCGTCCCATGATGACCCTGCTTTCATCCGTGCCGACAATATAAGGCGCATTATCCAGATCGCCTTCCTCGATGATCAGAGGCTTTGTGAGGAAAGGGCCGATGGCGGACAGAGGGATGGACGGCACGGCTTGTGCCTCAAGAGACTCGGCCCGGACTTGAGGACTCAGCTTGATGATTCGCTCGCCCTTGACCAATCGCAATTTTGGAGATCCATCTTGCATGTCGAGTATAACGACATCTCCGGGGTAAATCAGATGAGGATTCTTGATCTGTTCACGATTCATTTGCCACAGTTGCGGCCAGCGCCAAGGGTCTTTGAGGAATTTTGAGGATATTCCCCACAGTGTATCGCCCTTCACCACCACATGTTGTTGCGGGGGATTGTCCAGCAGCTTGATATCATCCGCTCCTGCCAAGGAGGAAATCAAGCCGGAAAAGGAAAGCACGGCTATAATGATGGGCTTACGCATAGGGCGCCTCGCTCTGGTGAAGAACTTTTCTGCTTTGTCCATATTCAGAAGTTCTGTAAATCGGCCATTTCGTCTGGCCGTACTTAGGTTTTAAATTAAATTCTGCATGTAATTATTTAAATAGGCAAGCAATTATGGCCCTTTTATCGATCCTGCATTACCCTGATCAGCGTCTGCATACCATTGCCTCTCCGGTTAAGGAGGTTAACGCGGAAATCCGCAAACTGGTGGATGACATGGCTCAGACTATGTATTCCGCGCCAGGCATTGGCTTGGCCGCCACCCAGGTGAATGTGCATAAGCAAGTCATTGTGGTCGATATTTCCGAATCCCATGACAAGCTGATGGCGCTCATCAATCCTAGAATCATCTCCCGTGACGGGGTGGGCGAGCGCGAGGAGGGCTGCTTGTCCGTGCCGGGAATCTATGAAAAAGTGACGCGTGCCGAGCGCATTGCGGTCGAAGCCCTGGATCGCGATGGCAAGCCGTTCACCCTGCATGCCGATGGCTTGCTTGCGGTATGCATCCAACATGAAATTGATCACCTTCAGGGAAAGGTCTTTATTGAGTACCTTTCCCGCCTCAAGCAGACGCGGATCAAGATAAAGCTGCAGAAACAGCAGCGCGAGACCATGTAATGAAGTTGATCTTTGCCGGCACCCCGGTGTTTGCGGCACAGGCCTTGCAGGCACTGCTGCATGCCGGTCACGAAGTGAAACTGGTGCTGACTCAGCCGGATCGGCCTGCCGGACGGGGGATGAGCTTGACCATGAGCCCCGTCAAGCAGATGGCGCTGGCGAATGGCTTGAATGTGCAGCAGCCGGTTAGCTTGAGACACCCTGAAATTCAGGCGCAACTGGCTGCCGTGCAGGCCGATGCCATGATTGTTGCCGCTTATGGGCTGATTCTTCCCCGCGAAGTGCTGGCCATTCCGCCTCTGGGCTGTCTCAATATCCATGCCTCGTTGTTGCCTCGCTGGCGTGGTGCGGCGCCGATTCAAAGGGCCATTCTGGCGGGTGATGTCGAGTCAGGCATTACCATCATGCAGATGGACGAAGGCCTGGATACTGGCCCAATGCTGTTGCGTTTTCCTCTTCCCATCGAAGATAAAGAAACGGCACAAACCTTGCACGACAAGCTGGCTGCACTGGGCGCCGAGGCCATTGTGTCGGCCCTGCAACAACTGGAGCAGGGCGTCTTGCCGGGACAGATCCAGGATGACAGCCTGGCCACCTACGCAGCCAAGCTCAGCAAGGCAGAGGCCCGGCTTGATTGGAGCCTTCCGGCGCAGAAACTGGAACGTGCGGTGCGCGCCTACAATCCTTTTCCCGTTGCCCAGAGTTCATTCAAAGGGGAACTCTGGCGCATCTGGCAGGCGGTTGCGCGGGATGATGAAAATGGCCCGCCAGGCGAAGTTCTGCGAGCAGGCCGCGAGGGGCTGCTGGTGGGCTGCGGGCAGGGTGCTCTGCTGCTGCAAGAGTTACAGAAGGCGGGCGGGAAGCGCCTGCCTGCAGCGCAGTTTTTGCAGGGCAACCCGGTCAAGGCGGGTGAACGTTTCGATCTGGCTTGAATTTGCCGTGATATTCCCCCATTTTAAAAGGGGGGAAGACTCGGACAAGAGGAATTGCAATGCTGGGTAACTGGTTTAAAACGACCATTCTGATGGCGGCTATCGTGGCCTTGTTCGGTATGATAGGCGCGACGCTGGGCGGTCGCACTGGAATGCTGCTGGCCCTGGTGTTTGCCGGCGGCATGAATGTTTGGGCTTACTGGTTTTCCGACCAGGCTGTGCTCAGAATGTACAACGCACGGGAAGTGGATGAGAGCAGCGCGCCGCAGTTTTACCGCATGGTACGCGAGTTGTCTCACAACGCCGGCTTGCCAATGCCACGAGTGTATGTGATCGACGAAGACCAGCCCAACGCTTTTGCCACCGGCCGTAACCCCGAGCATGCCGCCGTGGCGGCCACCACAGGCATCATGCGCGTGCTGTCGGAAAGAGAGCTGCGTGGCGTGATGGCGCATGAGTTGGCACATGTCAGGCATCGCGATACGCTGATTTCCACTATTTCTGCAACGATCGCCGGTGCTATTTCTTCCATTGCCCAGTTCGGCATGCTATTTGGGGGCAGTCAAAATGGGGAACGCAATGTACATCCGGTCGTTGCGATACTGATCATGATCGTGGCACCGATTGCCGCGGCACTGATCCAGATGGCGATTTCCCGCTCACGCGAATTCGAGGCGGATCGTGGCGGCGCGGAAATTTCACGTGACCCGGAGGCGCTGGCCGCCGCGCTCGACAAGATTCACCGCTACGCCCAGGGGCTGCCCATGGCCACCGCGGAGCAACACCCGGAAACCGCACAGATGATGATTATCAACCCGCTTTCCGCTGATGGCATCAAGAGCCTGTTCAGCACCCATCCTGCGACCGAAGAGCGGGTCGCACGTCTGATGGCCATGGCGCGCGGCCTTGCTTGACGTCCAGCCACTGGCGAGCGCTGCGGTTGCCCAGGTTTTAGCCGGGCGCAACCTGAATCAGGTGCTGCAGCTTATGTTCGAGCGAAACGCCAAGCTGACACCCCAGCAGCGTGCCCTGCTCCAGGATTTGAGCTATGGCACGCTGCGCCACTACGGTCCCTTGCAGGCCATACTTGCGGGTTTGCTGCAGAAACCACTGCATGACGAGAGTATCCGCTGTCTGCTGCTGGTGGCGCTTTATCAGTTGGTCTACACCCACACCCAGCCGCACGCGATAGTGGATCATGCGGTTAAAACCACCCAGGCGTTGCGCAAGACGTCCGCCAAAGGCTTGGTAAATGCGGTGTTGCGCAACTTCCTGCGGCAGCGCGAGCGCTTGTTGTCCGAGGTGGTAAATAGCAGCGAAGAAGGGTGTTTTTCTCATCCCCAGTGGTGGATTGACAAGCTGCGTCACCAGTATCCACTGGCGTGGGAACAAATCCTGGCAGCCGGAAATCAGCATCCTCCCATGACTTTGCGGGTGAATCGCCGCAAGGCCGGTGTAGAGGATTATTTGCTACAGCTTGCCGAGGCCGGGATTGCCGCCCGTGCAGTGGGTGTTTCCGGCATCATGGTGGATCGACCGCTTGCGGTTGACAGGCTGCCCGGCTTCAGCCAGGGGCTGGTTTCGGTGCAGGATGGCGGCGCGCAGCTTGCCGCAGGGCTGCTGGACGTGAGAGATGGCATGCGCGTGCTGGATGCCTGCGCAGCGCCTGGAGGCAAGACGGCGCACCTGCTGGAGCTGGCCGATGTGGAACTGACCGCGCTGGACCACGATGCCCGGCGTTTGCAGAAAGTGGAGCAGAATCTGGGTCGTCTGGGCCTGCACGCCAGATGCGTGGCAGGCGATGCGTCGCAGCCGTCGCAATGGTGGGATGGCCATCTATTCCAGCGCATTCTGGCGGACGTGCCATGCAGCGCTTCCGGCGTGGTGCGGCGTCATCCCGATATCAAATGGCTGCGTCGCGAGGGTGATATTGCCCAGTTTGCTATACAGCAGTCGCATATCCTGGATGCCTTGTGGCATTGCCTGGAGCAAGGTGGTAAATTGCTGTACGTTACTTGCTCCGTATTCGCCGAAGAAAACCGGCAGCAGATAAAGGCTTTTATAGCGCGCCACAATGATGCTCGGCTTCTGCCCTTGCCGGATATTGTGGAGCAGGATCTGCAACTACTACCCGATCGTGAACATGATGGCTTTTATTACGCCCTTCTCGCCAAAATCTAGTTTTCCGCGCTTGCTTTTCATGCTGCTATTTTGCATGGCGGCAAGCGTGCGCGCTGAAACCGGGATTCAGGTCAAGACAGCGGAGCTGGATATGGTGGATGAGGTGTACCAGCTCAAGGCTGACTTTGAAGTAAACTTCAGCCAGGCGGTTGAAGATGCCCTGAACAAAGGGGTTCCACTCAATTTTGTGGTTGAGTTCGAGCTTAACCGCCCGCGCTGGTATTGGCTGGATGAAAACATTTCCAGTGTCCAGCGCCAGTTGCGTATCAGCTATCACGCGCTGACCAAACAATACAGGCTGTTGCAGAACGAGCAGCAAAAAAGTTTTGCGTCCTTGGCCGAACTCAAGAGCGAACTGGGCCATATCCAGGAATGGCGTGTGGTGGAGCGGGCCCAGCTTAGAAAGCGTTACCTCTATGAAGCGCGGCTGCGCATGAAGCTTGATGCATCCCAATTACCCAAACCGCTGCAAGTGAACGCCTTGGCCTCCAAGGACTGGAGCCTGGAGTCGGAATGGTTTCAGTGGGTATTAGCACCTTGAATTATCAATGAAATATGTAGTTTTTCTGGCTGTTGCCCTGGGCACGGTACTGCTGTTTCTGCTCTCCCGCGCCAGTAGCAATACCGCCGCCTTTTCTCAGAATTACACCCTGCTGCTGGTGCTTAACCTCGGTGTTGCGCTGGCCTTGATGGGTCTGGTCGGCTACCAGTTGTGGGTGCTGTGGAAAAAGCTCAAGCAGCGTGTATTCGGCACCAAGCTGACCCTTCGCCTCTTGTGGATGTTTGCGCTCATGGCGCTTTTGCCGGGTGCGCTGGTATATGGTGTGTCGGTGCAGTTCCTCAACAAAAGTATTGAATCCTGGTTCGACGTGCGCGTGGACAACGCCCTTGAGGGTGGCCTGAGTCTGGGTCAGAGCGCGCTCGAGAACCTGCTTCAGGATCTGGTGAAGAAGGGCGAAGTGATGGCGCTGGCGCTGGCGGACAATCCGGTCAGCGAGCACCTGACCCAACTCAACCGCTTGCGCGAGCAGGTCGGGGTGCAGGAAGCCGCGTTGTTCAGTTCACGCGGCAAGGTGCTGGCCATTTCCGGGGGAGAAAATGCCAGTTTTCTGCCCGACATGCCAAGCGCTTCCGTCCTGCGACAGGTGCGGCAGCAGCAACCATTCAGCGTGATTGAACCGATTGCTGGAAAGGGGCTTTATTTGCGCGTGGTGGTACCCGTCAATGTGCTTACCCTGAGCGAGGATATGCGGATTCTGCAGTTATTGCAGCCCGTGCCCAAACGATTGGCCAGCGATGCGGAAACGGTGCAGGCGGTTTATCGCGATTATCAGGAGCTCTCCTATTCCCGCTTGGGCCTGAAGCGCATTTACGGCATGACCCTGACCCTGACCCTGCTGTTGGCGCTGCTTTCGGCCATCGCCCTGGCGTTTGTTCTGTCGCAGAAGCTGTCCGCCCCTTTGGGTTTGCTGGCGGAAAGTACGCGCGCTATTGCCAAGGGGGACTTTACCCAGATCAATCCGGTGCAAAGCCGCGATGAACTGGGCGCTCTGACTTTATCGTTCAATCGCATGACGCGCCAGTTGGCGGATGCGAGCGCGGCCGTGGAGAAAAAACAACAGCAGCTGGAAGCCGCAAAGGTCTATTTGGAAAGCATCCTGGCGCATCTGTCATCCGGGGTGCTGACGTTCGATGAAAAACTACACCTGCGCGGTGCCAATCCCCGAGCAGGCGAGATTCTGGGCGTAGACTTGAGCGTCATGCGAGGCTTGCCCTTGCTCTCCTGGGGCAGCCGCGACATCATTTTGCAGCCCCTGGCGCATGCGGTGACGCAACACTTTGATGCCGCTGAAAACAAGGAGTGGCGGCAACAGATCGAGTTTTCCGGAAGAGCGAGCAACCAGGTCCTACTCGTGCGTGGCACGCGTCTGCCCGGCGTGGTGGACAACGGTTATGTTGTGGTTTTCGACGATATTACTCATTTGCTTCAAGCCCAGCGTGATGCGGCATGGGGTGAAGTGGCGCGGCGGCTGGCGCATGAAATCAAGAACCCCCTGACGCCGATCCAGCTTTCTGCCGAGCGTCTGGAGCGTAAGCTGGCTGACAAGTTGAATCAAAGCGACGCCGAAATGCTGTCGCGTTCCACCCATACCATCGTGAATCAGGTGGCGGCGTTGAAAAACATGGTGGACGCATTTGCCGAATATGCACGCTCGCCCCAGCTCAATCTGGCACGCCTGGATTTGAACCAACTGGTGCGAGAGGTGCTTACGCTTTACGAATCCTCCAGCGTGCATATTGAAATTGCGCTGGCACCGGATTTGCCCGTGGTGTATGGGGATGCGGCCTTGCTGCGCCAGGTCATGCATAATCTGATGCGCAACGCCGAGGATGCCCTATCTGACCAGCCGCAGGCTGAGATTCGGGTGCGCACCGAACTGGTTGACGCGGCCACGGTGCGCTGGTCGATAGAAGACAATGGTAAAGGATTTCCGGATGCGCTTTTGGGGCGCCTGTTCGAGCCTTATGTGACCACCAAGCAGAAAGGAACCGGGCTGGGTCTGGCAATAGTGAAAAAAATTGTTGATGAACATCAGGGCCGAATTCTGGCGCAGAATATTGAGCCGCACGGGGCGCGGGTAAGTATCCAGCTGCCACGTGCAGAAGAGGTAACTTAAATGAACACCAATCAAATACTGGTGGTGGATGACGAAGCGGGCATCCGCGAATTATTGCGTGAAATTCTGGAGGATGAGGGCTACCAGGTCAGGCTGGCTGAAAATGCCACTGTGGCGCGCGTAATTCGTGCACAAGGGCGACCCGAGCTGGTCCTGCTCGATATCTGGATGCCTGACAGCGATGGTATTACCCTGCTCAAGGAGTGGGCGAGTTCTGGCCTGCTAACCATGCCAGTGGTGATGATGTCTGGCCACGGGACGATAGATACCGCCGTCGAGGCGACGCGAATCGGCGCATTCGATTTTCTTGAAAAACCGATTGCATTGCAGAAGCTGCTGGCAACCGTCAAGCGTGCCCTGAGGCGTGGCGAGGCTGAACTCCACAGTGAGCTTGGCTTGTCCAGCCTGGGCAAGAGCGCCGTGGTGCGGGAGTTCGAGCAAAGGCTCGAACAGGTGGCCAACCTCGGCGCCCCCCTGCTGCTGCTGGCAGAACGGGGAAGCGGAGCGGAACTGTGCGCGCGCTTCCTGCACCGGCCAAATACGCCTTTCGTTGCGCCGGAAACAACGGCTTGGCTGACGGGTAATCCGCTTGAGGTGCTCAACCAGGCCCACGATGGTTTGCTGTTCGTGGCGGAAATTGCCACGCTCAATAAACAGGAGCAGAAAGGCTTGCAGTTTGTGCTGAGCAAGCTGGAAAAAGAAAATGTCCGTCTGGTGTGTGCCGCAAGCGAGGCTTTGCCCGGCCTGGTGGATCGGGGCGGTTTCGATGCCGGACTGTACCAGGCCTTGAGCGGCCTGACCCTGAGCATGCCGCCCCTACGAGAGCATCGTGAGGACATTCCCGATCTGGCCAACCGCATTTTGGCAAAATATGTTGAGTCGAAAGAGGCGCCGCCGCGCCATTTCAGCATTGCCGCCCTGAACGCCCTGCGCAATGACAACTGGCCTGGAAACCTGGCTCAACTCAACAATGTGGTTAAAACTTTGGCGCTGACCAGCCTTCAAGAGGAAATATCGCCCCAGGACGTGAGCCGGGTGCTGGCCCAGTTCGGCCCCGCCGAAGTCGCCGAGGAACCTTTGGGTTTGCCTTTGGATATGCCCTTACGCGAGGTGCGCGACATTTTTGAACGCGCCTATTTTGAGCACCATATCGCCAAGGCGGGCGGCAACATGAGCCGTGTGGCAGAAAACGTCGGGCTCGAGCGTACCCACCTGTACCGCAAGCTGAAGCAACTGGGGGTGAAGTTTTCCCGCAAGGAGTAGCATGCTGCTGGTAGTGCCCCAGTTAAAGGCTTAGAATCCCGCTTTTCATTTCCTCTTTCCAGGTATTTTACCAGTGAAAATCGTGATTCTTGGCGCCGGCCAGGTGGGTGCGTCCGTAGCAGAAAATCTGGTGCGGGAGTCCAACGATATTACGGTTGTGGATATCGATGCGGCTAAACTGCAGAACCTGCAGGACCGCTTTGACTTGCGCACCGTGCATGGTTTTGGCTCTCATCCCGCGGTGCTGCGCCAGGCCGGTATTGAAGATGCCGATATGCTGCTGGCGGTGACGCAAAGCGATGAGACCAATCTGGTCGCATGCAAGCTGGCGGCGATGCTGTTCAACACCCCTACCAAAATCGCGCGGATTCGCTGCACCGATTACCTTCAGCAGAAAGAGAGTATTTGCTCCACGGAGAATTTTGCCGTGGATTACATCATCAGTCCGGAAGAAGTGCTGACGGATTACATTTTTAAACTGATCGAATACCCTGAAGCGCTGCAAGTACTGGATTTTGCCAAGGGCAAGGTGCGCCTGGGGGCCGTCAAGGCCTTCCATGGCGGCCCTTTGGTGGGCCATGAGCTGCAATATCTGCGTAAACACATGCCGCACATTGACACGCGCGTGGCAGCAATTTTCCGCAAGGACCGTCCAATCATCCCAGAGGGCAATACGGTCATAGAGGCCGAAGACGAGGTTTTCTTCGTCGCGGCGGCGGAAAACATCCGTGTGGTCATGCGGGAAATGCGCCAGTTGGACAAGGCTGCGAAACGCGTGATGATCGCGGGTGGCGGCAATATCGGCCGCCGTCTGGCCAAGAGCCTGGAACTGCGCTACCAGGTCAAGCTGATCGATCACAACAAGAAAAATTGCGAGCGCCTTGCCGCGGAGCTTAACAGTTCCCTGGTTCTACTCGGTGACGCCACTGATCCTGACTTGCTGCAGGCAGAAAATGTCGAAGACATGGACGTTTTCTGCGCGCTCACCAACGATGACGAGACCAACATTATGTCCGCCCTGCTCGCCAAGCGCATGGGTGCGCGCAAGGTGATTGCGCTGATCAATCGAAGCGCCTACGTGGACCTGGTGGAGAGCGGTCGCATCGATATCGCCATTTCCCCCGCCCAGGCCACCATCGGAAGCCTGCTGGCCCACGTGCGGCGCGGCGACATGGCGGTAGTACATTCCCTCCGCCGTGGCGCCGCGGAAGCGCTGGAGGCGATTGCCCATGGCGATGCCAAGACCTCCAGGGTGGTGGGGAAGAGCGTGGAGCAAATTGATCTGCCGCGCGGTGCCACCATCGGTGCCATTGTGCGCGGCGAACGGGTTATCATCGCGCACCACGACACGGTCATCGAGAGTGAAGATCATGTCATCCTGTTCGTGGTCAACAAACAAATGATTTCCAAGGTCGAGAAGCTGTTCCAGGTCGATATCGGGTTCTTCTGATGAGCAGGCTTTTCCCTATTGCGCACGTGCTGGGCATGGTCACCATGCTGTTCAGCCTGACCATGCTGGCTCCGCTGGCGCTTTCCTGGTGGCTACAGGATGGCGCATTGACCGCCTATGACGAGGCGATTGTCACGACTTTCCTGGCTGGCCTGATGACCTGGTGGACAACCCGCCATGCCAAGCGCGAACTTAAAATCCGTGACGGATTCCTCCTGGTGGTTTTGATCTGGTCTTCCCTGGCGGCCTTTGCCACGATCCCTTTGATGAGTTATTTGCCTGAACTGAGTTTCACGGATGCTTATTTTGAAACGATTTCCGGACTCACCACCAGCGGAGCGACGGTGTTGTCGGACCTCGATAAGCTGCCACCCTCGATCAATTTCTGGCGCACTGAACTGGTGTGGCTGGGCGGCATGGGCTTGATCGTGCTGGCTGTGGCAGTGCTCCCGCTTCTCGGTATCGGCGGCCGCCAGCTCTACAAGGCGGAAACGCCGGGGCCGATGAAGGATAGCCAGCTTACGCCACGCATCACCGAGACGGCCAAGGGCCTGTGGCTGGTGTATGCCGGGATCACCGTGGCCTGCATGCTTTCATACCGTTGGGCCGGGATGAGCTGGTTCGATGCCGTCATTCACTCTTTTTCAACCATGGGCTTGGGCGGGTTTTCTTCTCATGACGCCAGTTTTGGTTATTTTGATTCGCCGTTGATCGAAGCGGTAACCATTGTGTTCATGCTCATCGCCGGGATCAATTTTGCCTCGCATTTCATGGTCTGGCGCAGCAAGAGCCTCTCCCCTTATCGCCATGATCCGGAAGCCAGGCTGTTTTTGGGCGTGACCTTAGCAAGCGTGGTGGGCATTGCCGCTTATTTGCAAGGGATGGGCGTGTATCCGGATTTTGTGACGGCGTTGCGTTTCGCTGCCTTTAATACGGTTTCGATCGCGACAACAACGGGATTTGCCAATACGGACTACAATTTGTGGCCGACTTTTGCGCCATTATGGATGTTGTTTCTGTGCAGTTTTGCCTCCAGTTCAGGCTCCACGGGCGGCGGTATCAAAATGATCCGTGCCCAGATCCTGTACAAGCAGGTGTATCGCGAGATGAAAAAATTGCTGCACCCCAATGGTGTCATGCCCACCAAGCTGGGCGGCCTGGTGGTGCCGAACAAGATTATTTACGCGGTGCTGGCCTTTCTGTTTATCTATGTGGTGAGTATTGTTTCCCTGACGCTGATCATGACGGCCTCCGGGCTGGATGTGATCACTGCTTTCTCTGCCGTCGTGGCATCAATCAATAATACCGGCCCTGGATTGAACCAGGTGGGTCCGGCGACGACCTATGCCTCGCTAACGGACTTCCAGACCTGGGTTTGCACTTTCACCATGCTGCTGGGGCGCCTGGAGTTGTTTACCTTGCTGATTCTTTTTACCCCCGCTTTCTGGCGCAAATAAGGCTTTTATGGCAACAACCGTGATTCAGAGCTTGGAGAACATGCTGGCTACGGGCAAGGAGAGCGCGTTGCTGCGCTTCAGCCTGGGAAGCGAATATCTCAAGGAAGCTCAGGCCGAGCCGGCAGCAGCGCATCTGCAGCGGGCGGTCGAACTTGATCCTGTCTACTCCGCGGCCTGGAAACTTCTGGGCAAAGCGCTACTTGGCGCCGGGCGGAAAGTAGAAGCGCTCGCCGCCTACCGCCAGGGAATTGTGGTCGCCGAAACCCGCGGCGACAAGCAGGCGGCCAAGGAAATGACCGTCTTTGCCAGGCGCATCGAGAAAGAACTGGGCGCAAGCCAGGCTTAGTGCGCCTGCTCCCAGTTAGCGCCCTCGCCCACTTCCACTACCAAGGGCACTGCCAGCTCGGCCACATTGCACATCAATCCGGGCAGTGCCCTACGAACTTCGGCCAGCTCGTCCTGCGGCACTTCCAGCACCAGTTCGTCATGCACCTGCATTACCAGCAGGGTTTTCATCCGGTTTTCCTGCAGCCAGCGATGCACTTCAATCATGGCCAGTTTGATCAGGTCGGCGGCCGTGCCCTGCATCGGGGCGTTGATGGCGGCGCGCTCGGCTGCCTGGCGCCGTGGCCCGTTGCCGCCCTTGATCTCGGGCAGCCACAGGCGCCGTCCGAATACGGTTTCCACATACCCTTGTTGCTTCGCCATGTCACGGGTACGTGCCATGTAGTCGGCCACGCCCGGGTAGCGGGCGAAATAACGGTCCATGTAAGCCTGCGCAGCGCTACGCTCGATGCCGAGCTGGCTCGCCAGTCCGAAGGCCGACATGCCGTAGATCAGGCCAAAGTTGATCACTTTGGCGTAGCGGCGTTGTTCCGGTGTGACTTCCAGCGGGGTAGAGGCAAAAATCTCGGCTGCCGTGGCGCGGTGTATGTCCTCGCCCGCGGCGAAAGCGCGCAACAGGCTTTTGTCGCCCGAGAGATGCGCCATGATGCGAAGCTCGATCTGCGAGTAATCCGCCGAGATGATGCGGCTTCCTTTTGGCGCGATGAAGGCTTCCCGTATGCGCCGCCCTTCTTCGCTGCGCACCGGGATATTCTGCAGGTTGGGTTCGGTCGATGAGAGTCGCCCGGTGACCGCGACAGCCTGATTGTAGCTGGTGTGTACGCGTCCGCTAGCGGGATCGACCATGCGTGGCAGCTTGTCGGTATAGGTCGATTTGAGCTTGGCCAGGCTGCGGTATTCCAGCAGCAGCTTGGGCAGGGGGTAGTCCTCGGCCAGCTGCTGCAGAACGTCTTCGTCCGTCGAGGGCGTGCCACCCGGGGTTTTTTTCTTGACCGGCAAGCCGAGCTGACCGAACAGGATTTCCTGGATCTGCTTGGGCGAGTTGAGGTTGAATGGCTGACCTGCCAGCTGGTAAGCGCCCTGCTCCAGCGCCAGCAATTTTTCTCCCAGCACCCGGCTTTGTTTTGCCAGCAGATTGCTATCGATCAGAACGCCATTACGTTCCACGTGAAACAAAATCCGTGAAACCGGCACTTCGATGGCGCGGTAGACATAATCCAGCTTTGAATCTGGGCAGATCTGGGGGTACAGATCAAGGTGCAGTTGCAGGGTGATATCCGCATCTTCCGCCGCGTAGCGGGTGGCGGTATCCAGGTCGACTTCATCGAAGCCGATCTGTTTGGCGCCTTTGCCGGCGACTTCGGCATAAGTCAGGGTTTTTACACCGAGGTGGCGAGATGCCAGCGAGTCCATGTCGTGAGGCTTGTGACTTTCCAGTACATAGGATTGCAGCAGGGTGTCGTGGACGATGCCCTGCAGGGCAATGCCGTGGTTGGCAAAAACATGGCTGTCGTATTTGAGATTCTGTCCCACCTTGGGCTTGGATGGGTTTTCCAGCCATGGCTTGAGGCGCTCAAGTGACTGTTTGAAATCCAGCTGCGCAGGCACGCCTGCATAATGATGCGACAGCGGCAGGTACGCCGCCTCATGTGGTGTAATGGCAAAAGAAATGCCCACCAGCTGCGCGCGCATTGGGTCCAGGCTGGTGGTTTCGGTGTCCACGCTCACCAGTTCGGCGTGCTCCAGCCGTGTCAGCCAATGCGCCAGCTGCTCCTCGCTCAGGATGCATTCATAGCACGCTTCAACCGGTGGCTTGCTATTGACTGGTGCGGCTTCGTTACTCGTGGTGGCTTGCAGTTCCCTCTGCCAGGTCTTGAATTCAAGGCGTTCGTACAGTTCTGCCAGGCGGGCGCTGTCCTGGGGGCTGGCGGTCAGGTCTTCCAGCTGTGCCGGCAAGGGCACGTCACAGCGAATGGTGAGCAACTCCCTTGCCTTGGGCAGCCAGTCCAGCGCCTTGCGCAGGTTTTCGCCCACCACGCCGCCGACCTCGCCAGCATGGGCCACCAGATTATCCAGGGTGTGGTATTGCGTCAGCCACTTGACCGCCGTTTTGGGGCCAACTTTTTCCACGCCTGGAACATTGTCCGCGCTGTCGCCGATCAGGGTCAGGTAGTCCACGATATTTTCGGGGGTGACGCCGAATTTCGCCGTTACGCCATCTTCGTCCAGTGCCTCATTGGACATGGTGTTGATCAGGCTGACGTGCTTGTTCACCAGCTGCGCGATGTCCTTGTCGCCGGTGGAGATGACCACGCGCATCCCGGCCTCGGCGCCAATCCGCGCCAGGGTGCCGATGACGTCGTCCGCCTCAACGCCCTCTACCGCCAGCAGCGGCCAACCCATGGCGCGGATGCTGTCGTGCAGCGGTTCGATCTGGGACGCCAGTTCAGGCGGCATGGATGGCCGGTGGGCTTTGTAGTCGGGATAGAGCTCATCACGGAAGGTCTTGCCTTTTGCATCGAATATGCAGGCGCTATAATCGGCCTGGTAATCCTGATGCAGACGGCGCAGCATGTTGAGAACGCCGTAGATCGCCCCGGTCGGTTCGTTATGCCGGTTGCGCAGGTCGGGCAGTGCATGGAATGCGCGGTAAAGGTAGGATGAAGCGTCAACCAGCAGCAGAGTTTTCATAGGCGAGAAAGACCATCAACATGAATGCAGAAGAAAAACTACCCAAGCCTCTCGATCCCGAGGTTTTATCGCAGGCATATTCGGCTCGGGAGTCGTGGAGGGTGTTCGAGATTATGGCAGAATTTGTCGAATCCACCGAACGGCTGAGTTCGATCCGTCCGGCGGTCAGCATTTTCGGTAGTGCGCGTACGTCTCCTGATCATCCTTATTACAAACTTACCGAGCAAATTGCACGTAAGTTGTCGGATGCCGGTTTCTCGGTGATTTCGGGCGGTGGGCCGGGTATCATGGAAGCTGCCAACAAGGGTGCTTTCTTTGGCACCTCGCCCAGCGTCGGCCTTAACATCCAGTTGCCTCACGAGCAGCATACCAATCCCTATCAGGACATTAGCCAGACCTTCCGCCATTTTTTTGCGCGCAAGGTGATGTTCGTCAAGTTCGCCACGGCATATGTGGTGATGCCCGGCGGGTTCGGCACCCTGGACGAGTTGATGGAAGCGCTGACCCTGGTGCAGACCGGAAAAACCCGGCGCATGCCGATTATCCTGGTATGCGAGGCGTATTGGCGCGACCTGGTCAGCTGGTTCAGGAACACGCTGGTGATGGAAAAAATGATCAATCCCGAGGATCTTGACTTGATCATGGTGATCGATGATCCCGATGCAATTGTGGCCGCGATTTTCAAACACTACGAAACCAGTGGCTTCGAACCGACTGCCGCTGAACAAGAGATTCAGTTGCGCTTGTGACAATTATTCGGTGTGATACCCCGAAGGTGCTTATCGGCATCGGCTGCAAGCGCTATAATCCGTTTTCATCCTTGTCCAGTAGGAATTGCTATGCGCCGTTTCCTTCCCCTGCTGTTGCTGTGTGCCCTTCCTGCAATGGCGGATACTGTAGCGCCGCCTGCCGGGTTGCAGCCACTGCCCATGCCGCCAGCGCCTCCGCCCGGTTATGAGCCTGATCCGTCACTCGAGCCGCAGGTCACTATTACCAAGCGCGGAGAGGATAAGGTCGAGGAGTTCCGCATCAACGGCAAGCTCTACATGATGAAAGTGACGCCCTCGCACGGCGTACCCTATTTCCTGATAGATGAAAAAGGCACGGGCAATTTTGTGCGTCAGGGTGAAGTAAGCCCCAGCATTCTGGTGCCCATGTGGCTGCTCAAATCATTCTAGTTTAAAGCAGCCCCAAGGCTGAATCCTCCATGTCCGTTTTTACCACCGTTACTCCCGAGCAGCTCGAAAGCTGGCTCCATGGTTATGCCCTTGGCTCCCTGCAGGACTTGCAGGGTATTTCTGCCGGCATCGAAAACACCAATTACTTCGTGACCACCAGTCATGGTCGTTATGTGCTGACCTTGTTCGAGAAGCTAAGTGCTGAAGAGTTGCCCTATTTCATCAACCTGATGGCGCACCTTGCTGCGCATGGCATCCCTTGCCCCGCGCCAGTGGCCAATCTGGATAATGGTTACTTGAGCCAACTTAATGACAAGCCAGCGTGCATCGTCAGCTGTCTCGAAGGCAAATCGCTGCTCGAGCCAAGCGCACATCACTGTGCGGAAGTCGGCGAGATGCTTGCGGCGATGCACTTGGCAGGCAAGTCCTATCCGGCGCAAATGCCGAATCCGCGCGGCCCGCGCTGGTGGAATGCAACCGCGCCGCAGGTGATGCCTTTTCTGGCGCCGGAAGATGCGGCGCTACTGACCGAAGAGTTGCGCTTTCAATCGCTCTATCGCTTTGAAGATCTGCCGCGTGGGGTGATCCATGCCGATCTGTTCCGTGACAATGTGCTGTTCAAGGGCGATGCAATCGGCGGCCTGATTGACTTCTATTTTGCCTGCAACGATGTCTGGCTTTATGACTTGGCTATTACCGTCAATGACTGGTGCGTGGATGCAAGCGGCCAACTGGATGGGGAGCGCATGATGTCCATGTTGCAGGCCTACCACTCCACTCGTCCGCTGACGCTGATCGAACGCGGCGCCTGGCCGGCGATGTTGCGCGGGGGTGCATTGCGTTTCTGGCTCTCGCGCTTGTATGATTTCCATTTCCCCCGCCCCGGCGAACTGACCCAGGCCAAGGACCCCGCGCATTTCCGTCGTATTCTGCAGCACCATGTGACACACCACGATCATCTGCAGGCAGCCTGGGTAAAATAATGACGAGAGAAATGGATAAACCTGTGGACGCGCCCGAGCCGCGCAGTGTCGCCGCGATCCAGGGCTGGCGCTGGATCGCGGCCGGTTTCCGGCTGTATGGAAAGAGCCCTTTGATCTGGATCGTGTTTTTCCTGATCTACATGGTACTTGAGTTGGCGCTGACCTTTTCCATCCCAGTGGTAGGCGCAATTGCATCGGCGTTGCTGGATCCTATCCTGATCGCCGGATTCATGGCGGGGTGCCGCGCTCTGGAACTGGATGACGAGTTGGAAATCAACCATCTGCTGGCAGGATTTCGTGCCAACGCAGTGCAGCTTGCAGCGGTGGGCAGCTTTTATATGCTCGGAAAAGTTCTGCTGATCGTGGTGGCCATGGGCCTTGCCGGCATTACCATCGGCCCGATGCCGGATGTGGATTTTTCCGCGCTGGAGAGCATGGAGCCAGCCGAGTTGCAGCAGGTTGCGCGCCATCTCATGATCATGGGCGCGCTGCTCCTGACCCTGCTGATCCCCTTGCTCATGGCTTTCTGGTTTGCCCCGGCCCTGGTTCTGTTTGACCGCATGTCCGCCAAGCAGGCCATGAAACTGAGCTTTACGGCCTGCCTGCAGAATGTCCGGCCTTTTACCGTTTATGGCCTGGCTGGCGGCCTGATTTTCCTGCTGGGCGCGATTCCATTCGGCCTGGGCCTCTTGGCTGTCATCCCGGTCTTGTTCGGCACCTCGATTTACACCGCTTACCGGGATATTTTTGTCGCACAGGGGGCTTCTGTCGAGGACGAGGCCTGAGCGTTTCTAGCAGGCCTCCAGCTTGGCGTATTCCAGTGCCAGCCATTTAACGCCTGAGTGGCTGAAACTCACCTGAACACGCGCATCTGCGCCCCGTCCCTCGGTGTTGATGATGATGCCAGGCCCAAATTTTGCGTGCGTGACCGCCTGTCCGACATGCCAAGCCGCCCCGGCGACGGCCCCACTGCTCAGGGCCGGTCTGGGCTGCATCATGGGTTCGGTGCTTCTGGCGGGCGCGCGGTTCATCCGTTTCAGCAGGGCTGGCGGCAGTTCGTCGAGGAAGCGCGAGGCGATGCCGTAACGCAACTGGCCGTGGAGCATGCGGCTGTCGGCAAAACTCAGATAGAGACGGCGCCGTGCGCGGGTGATGGCGACATACATCAGGCGCCGCTCCTCTTCTAGCCCATCGCGTTCCTGCGCTGCATTTTCGTGCGGGAACAGGCCTTCTTCCAGCCCGCTGATGAAGACGGCATGGAACTCCAAGCCCTTGGCGGCATGCACGGTCATCAACTGGAGCGCTTCCTGGCCCGCTGCCGCCTGGTGCTCGCCTGCCTCCAGCGAGGCGTGGGTGAGAAAGGCCGAGAGTTCATCCGCTGAGGCATCGGTTTGATCAGCGCTGTGTTCCAGAATAAAGCCAGCGGCAGCATTGATCAGTTCGTTCAGATTCTCCAGCCGGTCTGCGCCCTCCTTTTCCGCCCTGTAGTGGGCGATCAGGCCGCTATGCTCCAGCATGTGCTCGATCTGTTCCGGTAGTGGCAGGTTGTTGCAGGCTTCGCGTAGCGTGTCGATCAGCGTGGTGAAAACCGCGATGCTGCTGCCCGCCTTGCCGCTCAGCCGCCCAAGCTGTGCCGCCCGCCACAGGCTGATATTTTCCTGACGCGAGATTTCCTGCAGCTGTTCCAGGCTACGCGCGCCGATACCCCGGGTAGGAAAATTGATGACCCGAAGCAAAGCGCCATCGTCGTCCGGGTTGGCGAGCAGGCGAAGATAGGCCAGTGCATGCTTGATTTCCTGGCGCTCGAAGAAGCGCAGTCCGCCGTATACGCGGTAGGAAACACCTGCGTTGAACAGCGCATGTTCGAGAACTCGCGACTGGGCGTTGGAACGGTACAGCAGAGCCATGTTCGATAGCTCAATCCCTTCGCGCTGCAGCGCCCGAACCTCATCCACAATGAAGGCGGCTTCTTCGAAATCGCTGTTGGCTTCGAACAGGCGAATCGGCTCGCCAGAGCCTTCCGCCGTCCACAAATTCTTGCCCAGGCGGCTCTGGTTGTGGTGAATGAGTGCATTGGCGGCATCCAGGATGTTGCCGTGCGAGCGGTAATTCTGTTCCAGGCGGATAATCTGGCGCACCTGGAAATCGCGCTCGAAATCCGCCATGTTGCCGACCCGTGCGCCACGGAAGGCATAAATCGACTGGTCGTCGTCGCCCACCGCAAATACGGCGGCCTGCTCACCGGCCAGCAGCTTGAGCCACAGGTATTGCAGCTGGTTGGTGTCCTGGAATTCGTCCACCAGCAGATAGCGGAAGCGCTCCTGGTAATGGCGCCGCAAATGGACTTCTCGCTGCAGCAACTCGTAACAGCGCAGCAGCAACTCGGCGAAATCCACCACCCCTTCGCGCTGGCACTGTTCATCGTATGCTCCGTAGATCTCCTGCTGTTTGCGCGTGTAGGGGTCGAAAGCTTCAATCATGTGGGCGCGCATGCCCTGTTCCTTGGCGCCATTGATGAAGTGTTGCAACTGCTTGGGCGGATATTTCTCGGGGTCGATATTGAGTGCTTTCAATAGACGTTTGATCGCGCCCAACTGGTCAGCCGAGTCGAGAATCTGAAACAGGGCGGGCAATCCGGCTTCACGATGGTGGGCCCGCAGCATGCGGTTTGCGAGGCCGTGGAAAGTGCCGATCCACATGCCGCGGGTATTGATCGGCAAGAGCGCTGCTAGGCGCGTAAGCATCTCTTTTGCCGCCTTGTTGGTAAACGTGACGGCAAAAATATTGCTGGGGCCGGCCTGCCCCGACTGGATCAGGTAAGCGATGCGGGTGGTCAGCACGCGCGTTTTGCCGCTACCTGCCCCTGCCAGAATCAGCGCGGATTCATGTGGCAGGGTAACAGCAGCAAGTTGTTCCGGATTCAGGCCGTGGAGCAAAGATGTGGTCATGATTGGGCCAATGAAAAAGGCCGGCAAGAACCGGCCTTTTCGTTTTCAGATAAAGCCGGATCAGGCTTTTTTCTTGTTCTCGATCAGGTCGTGAATCATGGGGGCCAGAATGACTTCCATGGCGAAGCCCATCTTGCCGCCAGGCACCACGATGGTGTTACGACGGGACATGAATGAGTCGTGGATCATGCTGAGATAGTAGGGAAAGTCGATGCCCTTGGGATCGCTGAAACGGATCACTACAAAACTTTCGTCCGGTGTCGGAATGTCGCGGGCGATGAACGGGTTGGACGTGTCCACGGTCGGCACGCGCTGGAAATTCACGTGGGTCTGGGAGAACTGAGGTGTGATGTAGTTCACATAGTCTGGCATGCGGCGCAGGATGGTGTGTACAGTGGCTTCAGCCGAGTAGCCGCGTTCCTTGCCGTCGCGGTGGATTTTCTGGATCCATTCAAGGTTGACGATGGGAACCACGCCAACGCCCAGATCGACGTATTTCGAAGCATCGACATCGCCATCCTTGACCAGGCCATGGAGGCCTTCATAGAAGAGCAGATCGCTGCCGCCAGGGATGCCTTCCCATGGGGTAAACTCGCCGGCCTTGAGATTGGTGCCGAGGCGTGCATTCAACTCCGCTGCTTCAGCATCGGAGTGAATGTAGTAGCGTTTCTGGCCAGTACCCGTTTCGCCGTAAGTTTTGAAAGTTTCGGCGATTTTCGCGAAGTGGTTGGCTTCCGGGCCAAAGTGGCTGAAGAAATTATTGCCCGCTTCTTCTGCTTTTTTCGAGGCTTCCTTGAATTCCACGCGACCGAGTGAGTGCATGCTGTCGCCTTCAATGACGGCGGCGGTGATGTTCTCGCGCTCGAAAATGTGCTGGAACGCGACTTTAACGGTGGTGGTGCCGGCGCCGGACGAGCCTGTCACAGCGACGACTGGGTGTTTCTTCGACATGGTGGATATCCCCGAAAATAAATGACACGAATGTTTCAGTATAATCTTGCTGATGCTGTTTTGTCACTATCCGGCAAGGGCATTAGGCATCTGGTTTCAGCGTATAATCTTCCACTTTTCTATTCATTTTTAAACAAGAACCATGGAAAATCTCTACAATCCCGGCGTGGTGGAAAAGCAGGCTCAGCAGCACTGGAACACGATACAGGCGTTCCGTGCGGAAGAAATCCCGGGCAAACCCAAGTACTACTGCCTGTCCATGTTTCCCTATCCCTCAGGCAAGCTGCACATGGGTCACGTGCGCAACTACACCATCGGTGACGTGCTTTCCCGCTATCACCGTGCCTGCGGCTTCAACGTGATGCAGCCGATGGGCTGGGACGCATTCGGCCTGCCAGCCGAGAATGCGGCCATTGCCAACAACGTGGCGCCTGCCGCCTGGACTTATTCCAACATCGACTACATGCGCGGACAGCTCCAGTCGCTGGGCCTGGCCATCGACTGGTCGCGCGAACTGGCCACCTGCAAGCCGGATTATTACCGCTGGGAACAGTGGCTGTTCACCAAGCTGTTCGAAAAAGGCCTGATCTACAAGAAGCTGGCGACCGTCAACTGGGACCCGGTGGACCATACCGTGCTGGCCAACGAGCAGGTCATCGATGGCCGCGGCTGGCGTTCCGGCGCGCTGGTGGAAAAGCGCGAGATCCCGATGTATTTCATGAAGATCACCGCCTACGCTGATGAGCTGCTCTCCGAGCTGGACAACCTGCCGGGCTGGCCCGAGCAGGTGCGCACCATGCAGAAGAACTGGATCGGCAAGAGCTTCGGCGTACGCTTCGCCTTCCCCTGCGAGCTGGAAGGCAAACCTGAGCAACTCTGGGTCTACACCACCCGCGCCGACACCATCATGGGTGTGACCTTCTGCGCCGTGGCCGCCGAGCATCCCCTGGCGACTCATGCAGCCAAGACGAACCCTGCGCTTGCCGCCTTCATCGAGGAGTGCAAGCAGGGTGGCGTGGCCGAGGCCGATATCGCCACCATGGAAAAGAAGGGCATGGCGACCGGCATTTCCGTTACCCACCCGCTCACCGGCGAACAAGTCCCGGTGTGGGTCGGCAACTATGTGCTGATGAGTTACGGCGAAGGCGCGGTGATGGCGGTGCCTGCTCACGACGAGCGCGATTTCCATTTTGCCAGGACCTACGCCCTGCCGATCAAGCAGGTGATTCAGGTCGAGGGCGAAAGTTTTTCAAGCGAAGCCTGGGCCGAATGGTATGGCGACAAGGAAAAGGGCCACTGTGTCCACTCCGGCAAGTATGACGGGCTCGATTACAACGAAGCGGTAGACGCCATTGCCGCCGACCTCAAGGCCAGTAGCCTGGGCGACAAGCAGGTGCAGTTCCGCCTGCGCGACTGGGGCATTTCACGGCAGCGCTACTGGGGCTGCCCGATCCCGATCATCCATTGCGCGAGTTGCGGTGATGTGACCGTGCCGGAAAAGGACCTGCCGGTGGTGTTGCCGGAGGATGTGAAAATCGACATCGGCTCGCCGATCAAGAAAATGCCGTCCTTCTATGAAACCGCTTGTCCCAAATGCGGCAGTCCGGCCAAGCGCGAAACCGACACCATGGACACCTTCGTCGAGTCGTCCTGGTACTACGCGCGCTATGCCAATCCGGACAACGCCAATGCCATGGTCGACGAGCGCGCCAAATACTGGCTCCCGGTGGATCAGTACATCGGCGGCATCGAGCACGCCATCCTGCACCTCTTGTATGCGCGCTTCTTCAACAAGCTGATGCGCGACGTCGGCCTGGTGGAGTGCAACGAGCCCTTCACCAAGCTGCTGACCCAGGGCATGGTGGTCGCGCCGACTTTCTACCGCGAGCTTGGCGAGGGCAAAAAACAGTACATCAACCCGGCCGAAGTGGATGTGCAACTGGATGACAAGGGCCGCCCTACCGGCGCCACGCTGAAAGCCGACGGCCAGCCGGTGGTGATTGGCGGCACGGAAAAGATGTCCAAATCCAAGAACAACGGGATTGACCCGCAGGCCCTGATCGACATTTACGGCGCGGATACCGCGCGCCTGTTCATGATGTTCGCAGCACCCCCGGACCAGCAGCTGGAATGGTCGGATGCCGGCGTGGAAGGCGCCTTCCGCTTCCTCAAGCGGGTATGGAAGGCGGTCGCGGACCACGTCCAGCAGGGTTTGGTCGCGGCGGGTGGCGTCGAGTTGAACGCCGAGCTCAAGGCGCTGCGCTTCCAGCTCCACAGCACAATCCAGAAAGTGAGCGATGACTACGGTCGCAGGCAACAGTTCAACACGGCCATTGCGGCGGTGATGGAACTGATGAACGCGCTGGGCAAGAACCAGGACCACAGCCCGGCAGGCCGCGCGCTGATGCAGGAGGCGCTGGAGGCGGTGGTGCTGCTCCTCTCCCCCATCGTGCCGCACATCAGCCATGCCTTGTGGGCGGAACTGAAGCCGGGGTGCGATATCCTGGAGGCGCCATGGCCGAAGGTGGATGAAAGCGCGCTGGAGCAGGACGAAATCGAACTGATGCTGCAAGTCAACGGCAAGCTGCGCGGCAGCATGACCGTGGCGAAATCGGCCGCTAAGGACGAGATCGAGAAGTTGGCGCTCGCCAACCCCGGCGTGCTCAAATTCATTGAAGGTCAGGCGATCAAGAAAGTGATAGTTGTGCCAGGGCGCCTGGTTAACGTGGTGGTATAAACAATGAAAAAACTTCTGCTTCTGTCCCTGGTGCTTGTGCTTGGCGCATGCGGCTTTCACTTGCGCGGGCCAAGTCAGTTGCCGTTCGACACGCTTTATGTGCAAGGCGGCGGCAGTCAGTTGGGGCCGGACCTGCAGCGCTACCTGCGTTCTGGTTCAAGCGTGAAGGTGGTGCAAACACCGGGTGAAGCACAGGCCGTACTGGATATCCTGGGAGAAGGCCGTGAGAAGCGCATCTTGTCTCTCACGGGCGGCGGACGCGTGGGCGAGTTCGAACTCTATTATCGACTTTCCTTCCGTCTTCATGACGGCAAGGGGACAGAACTGATGCCCAGCCAGCAGCTGGAGTTGAAACGTATCCTGCCGTTCAGCGATGTCCAGGTTTTGGCGAAAGAGCAGGAAGAGGCCATGTTGTACCGCGAAATGCAGAATGACGCAGTGCAGCAGGTGATCAGGCGCCTCAGCGCGTTGAAAAAATAACGGGCATTGGCCGATGCGGATAAAGCCGGAGCAGCTGGATCAGCATTTACAGAAGGGGCTTCAGCCGCTTTACCTGCTTTTTGGGGATGAACCGTTGTTGATCCAGGAAGCGGCTGACACAATACGCCGTAGCGCGCGCCAGGAGGGCTGTGGCGAACGTGAGGTGTTTACAGTGGAACGGGGCTTCAACTGGCAGAATCTGCTGGCCAGCGGCAACAGCCTGTCCTTGTTTTCATCGCGACGCCTGGTTGAAGTGCGCATTCCTTCCGGCAAGCCGGGCAATGACGGCAGTCAGGCGCTGCAGGAATATTGCGCCCGCCTGCCGCCGGATACCGTGACGCTGGTAATCTGCCCAAAGCTCGACAAGGCCGCCCAGGCTGGAAAATGGTTCAAGGCCATGGAGCAGGCCGGCGTGGCGGTAGCGTTTTTTCCGGTCGAGCGTGCCCAATTGCCTGCGTGGATCGGGGCGCGTCTGGGGCGGCAGAATCAGCGTGCCGAGCCGGTGGTGCTGCAATTCCTGGCCGATCAGGTCGAGGGCAACCTGCTGGCCGCTTTTCAGGAAGTCCAGAAACTGGCCCTGTTATTCCCCGCCGGTGTCTTGTCCCTGGAGCAAGTCAGGGATGCGGTGGCGGATGTGGCACGCTTCGATGTGTTCAAGTTGGGGGATGCCTTGCTGGCGGGTGATGGCGCGCGCGTTTGCCGAATTCTTGACGTGTTGCGCGGAGAAGGAGAGGACCCGGTGCTGATCTTGTGGGCGCTGACGCGCGAGATTCGCACACTGGCCAAGTTGCGTGGCGGCATGCGCCGTGGCGACAGCTTGCCGCAGTTGATGCGAGATGCCTGGATCTGGGAAACGCGCCAGCGGTTGGTGGAACAGGCCGTGAAACGTACCTCGGAGGCACGCCTGTTGCAGGGGCTCAGGCAGGCAGCCGGGATTGATCGCATGATCAAAGGCCTGGCAAAGGGCGATGTGTGGGATGAGTTGTTGCAACTCGGGTTAACCATGACCAAGGGGTAATTGACAGGATTTTCAGGATTGACGGGATTGCTTTAACATTCGGTAAATCCTGCCTATAAATATTGAGTTGGAGAATTCGATGGACGTCAAAGCATACATGCACAATCTCGGCCAGCAGGCACGGGCGGCTTCTCGCGCCATGGCCCGCGCCGACACCAATGCCAAGAACAAGGCGCTCACCGTGATGGCAAACGCGATGCAGCGTGATAGCGCCAAGCTGGTGGAGGCCAACGCGAAAGACTTGGCCGCGGCCAAGGCGGCCGGCCTGGATGCCGCCATGCTCGATCGCCTGACCCTGACGGAAAAAGGCGTGGCGGGCATGATCGAGGGGCTGATGCAGATTGCCGCCCTGCCCGATCCGGTGGGAGAAATCAGTGGGCTCAATTACCGCCCTTCTGGCATTCAGGTGGGCAAGATGCGTGTCCCGCTGGGTGTGATCGGCATCATTTACGAAGCCCGCCCCAACGTCACGGCGGACGCCGCCGGCCTGTGTCTGAAATCCGGCAATGCCTCGATTCTGCGCGGAGGCTCCGAAGCGATTCATTCCAACCAGGCGATTGCTGCCTGCGTACGCGAGGGGCTGGCCGCCGCCGGCCTGCCGGAAACGGCAGTGCAGGTGATCGAGACGACCGACCGCGCGGCGGTGGGCGAACTCATCACCATGCGCGAATTCGTCGACGTGATCGTGCCGCGCGGCGGCAAGGGTCTGATCGAGCGCCTCATCGCCGAGGCGCGCATCCCGGTGATCAAGCATCTGCACGGCGTATGCCATGTCTACATCGACGACAAGGCGGACTTGGCCAAAGCGGTCAGGATTGCCGATAACGCCAAGACCAGCCGCTACGGCACCTGCAACACCATGGAAACCCTGCTGGTGGCAGAGGGTGTGGCCGGGGAAGTGCTACCCCCGCTGTGCAAGATTTACCAGGACAAGGGCGTTGAGTTGCGCGGATGCGCAACTTCCCGCGCGATAGAGCCGGCGATGAAGGAAGCCACCGAGGAAGATTGGCACACCGAATACCTTGCGCCTATCCTTTCGGTGCGGGTGGTGGCCGACCTGGATGCGGCGATCGAGCATATCAACACTTACAGCTCGCAGCATACGGAATCCATCGTGACGGAAGATTACAGCCGGGCACGGCGTTTCCTGCGCGAGGTGGATTCCAGCTCGGTGATGGTGAATGCCTCGACTCGCTTTGCCGATGGTTTCGAATATGGCCTGGGCGCGGAAATCGGGATTTCCACCGACAAGATCCACGCGCGCGGCCCGGTGGGGCTGGAAGGGCTGACGTCACAGAAATTCATCGTGCTGGGTGACGGCCACGTCAGGGGATAAAGCAGGGGTTTTGTCCCCCGCGCGGCCAGTCGGCATACTCGGCGGCACCTTCGACCCGGTTCATTTCGGCCATTTGCGGCTTGCAGAGGAACTGGCGCAGCAACTGGGGTTATCCGAGGTGCGCTTTATCCCGTCAGGCAAGCCCTGGCATCGGGGAGCACCCGGTGCAACGCCCATGCAGCGGATGGAGATGGTCAGTCTCGCCATCGCAGGTAATCCGCGCTTTGTGCTCGACGAACGCGAAGTCCGGAAAAATTCGCCTGGCTACACGCTGGAAACGCTGTCTGAGTTGCGCCAGGAAATGGGTAGTGAGCAGCCCGTGTGTCTCCTCGTGGGGGCCGATGCTTTTCTCGGGCTGCCCTCTTGGCATCGCTGGCGCGAGCTGTTTGAGTTGGCGCATATCGTGGTCGCATACCGTCCTGGGTTTTCGTTGTTGCAAGAACGGATGGACGAGGCGTTGCGCGAGGAAGTCGGGCAACGCACCAGCACTGATCCGAACGATTTGCAGGGCCGCCCGGGTGGCCGGATCATGGCTTGTCAGATTACACCGCTGGATATTTCGGCTACCGCCATCCGCGCACAAATCCAGGTGGAGAAAAGTCCGCGCTATTTGCTCCCGGAAGCCGTTCTCGATTATATTCGGGTGAATCAAATCTATATTTAAGGAAAGCAATGGAACTGGAATCAATGAAGCAGGCCGTCATTCTGGCGCTGGAAGATATCAAGGCAAAAGACATCGCCGTGTTGAATGTGTCGCATCTGACCAGCATGACGGACTACATGATTATCGCCAGCGGCGACTCCAACCGCCAGACGCGGGCTCTGGCCAATAACGTTCAGGTGAAGTTGAAGGAGTTGGGCGCAGAGGTGCTGGGGGTGGAAGGCGAGGAAAGTGGCGAGTGGGTGTTGGTGGACCTGGGCCAAGTGGTAGTCCACGTCATGCAGCCCAGCACACGCGAACATTACAATCTTGAACAATTGTGGGGCGGGGTCGAGGCTGCGCGGCGCCATAGCCAGAAAATAGCGTCCTGAGTCGGCTCCGTGGAATTGGAATGAAGCTGTTGATACTCGCCGTCGGTAACAAAATGCCAGGCTGGGTAAGCGAGGCTTTTGCCGAATACGCAAAACGAATGCCACGGGAAGCGCGTATCGAATTGCTGGAAATCAAACCGGAGAAGCGTTCCGGCGGGAAAACAGTGGAGCAGATACAGGAATCCGAGAAGGCGCGGATTCAGGCCGCACTCCCCGCTGCGGCCATGCATGTCATGCTGGATGAGCGCGGCGCGGAAATGAGCACGCTGGAGTTGGCCGAGAGCATGAAAGCCTGGCTGCAGGATGGCCGAGATGTGGCTTTTGTTATCGGCGGAGCGGATGGTCTGCACCCCGCCCTGCGCCAGCACGCTGGAAAACTATGGTCGCTCTCGCGCCTCACCCTGCCGCACGGCATGGTGAGAGTGCTGCTGGCGGAGCAGCTATATCGAGCCATGACGGTGATTCAGGGGCATCCCTACCATAGGGAATAAGGACTTGTTAATGGCGATTATGCAACAACCTGTCGGGCTGAAACCCCTTGCGCATCCCCGTGTTACGAGCTCTGGCCTGCGTCCAGAGCGCAGGGCCATATCCATTATTGGCAAATCCTGACATGGCCTATCCTTACCAGACCATTTACCTGGCTTCCGCAAGCCCGCGACGGCGCGAATTGCTGAAGCAGATCGGCGTGCGTTTCGAAGTGCTGTTGCTGCGCGCGCAGCCAGCCCGCGCCGAGGTCGATGAAACGCCGATTCTCGGTGAGGGACCCCGTGATTACGTGGTGCGCCTGGCCCGTGCCAAGGCCGAAGCGGGCAGCATGGCTTGCCGTTCCCGCCATCTCCCGGCTTATCCGGTGCTGGCTGCGGACACCACCGTGACCCTGGACGGCGCCATCATAGGCAAACCGGCCAACCGTGCCGAAGCAGAGGCAACACTGGCACGGCTGGCGGGCCGCCGCCATGAGGTGCTGAGCGCTGTGGCGATCGCCTTTGACGGCCGCCTTGAAGTGAAGTTGAGCGCTTCCTGTGTCGAATTCGCGCCGCTCGATGCGAGCGCCATCAAACGTTATGTGGCGAGCGGCGAATCCCATGATAAAGCTGGCGCCTATGCGATCCAGGGGCGGGCAGCGGCATTCGTGACCCGACTTGAGGGCAGCTATTCCGGTGTGATGGGTTTGCCTCTGAGCGAAACTTCTCAACTCTTGCAGAAATTTGGTATCGAAGTGATATGAGCGAAGAAATCCTGATCAACATGACACCGCAGGAAACCCGGGTGGCTGTTCTACAGCAGGCCGTGGTGCAGGAGTTGCACATCGAACGTGCAAGCGCACGCGGCCTGGTGGGGAATATTTACCTGGGGCGTGTGTGCCGGGTTTTGCCCGGCATGCAGTCCGCTTTTGTGGAAATCGGCCTGGATCGTGCGGCTTTTCTTCATGTGGCAGACATCTGGGTATCTCCTGGTGAAGATGCTCGCCCGATCGAGCGCCTGCTATACGAAGGGCAGAGCATCATGGTTCAGGTTTTCAAGGACCCGATCGGTACCAAGGGAGCGCGCCTATCCACCCAGATTGGACTGGCAGGCCGTTTTCTGGTCTATCTGCCGCAGGAAACGCATATCGGTATTTCCCAGCGCATCGAGGACGAGGCGGAGCGCGAGCACCTGCGAGAGAAGCTTCAACAGCTCTTGCCCGATGCGGATCATGGCGGCTTCATTATCCGCACCATGGCTGAAACGGCAACGGACAAGGAGCTGCTCGATGATGTCGAATACTTGCGCAAGGTATGGAACGACATCCAGGTCAACGCCAAGGGTGCCCCGGTCAAAACCATGCTCTACCATGATCTCGACCTGCCGCTCCGTGTCCTGCGCGATTTTGTCACCGATGAAACCGACAGTATTGTGGTGGATTCACGTGAAACATTTAACCGGCTACAGTGCTTTGCCCAGGAATACACTTCGGGTGTGGCAGGGAAGCTCTCGCACTATCAGGGTGAGCGGCCGTTGTTCGATCTGCGCGGCGTGGAGGATGAAATCGAGAAAGCGCTGGCGCGGCGCGTGGAACTGAAATCGGGCGGCTACCTGATTCTCGACCAGACCGAGGCGCTGACGACTGCAGACGTGAATACGGGCGGGTTTGTAGGCGGGCGCAATTTCGATGACACCATCTTCAAGACCAACCTCGAGGCGGCGCAGACCATTGCACGCCAGCTCCGGCTACGCAATCTGGGGGGGATCATCATTGTCGATTTCATCGATATGGACAATGAAGAGCACCAGGCGGCAGTGCTGGCCGAATTCAAGAAAGCGCTCTCGAAAGATCGCGCGCGTATCACCATCAACGGTTTTTCCGCGCTCGGCCTGGTTGAAATGACGCGCAAGCGTAACCGTGAAAGCCTTGCGCACATCCTGTGCCAGCCTTGCCCGATTTGCCAGGGGCGGGGCGAACTCAAGACAGCGCAGACGGTATGCTACGAGATTCTGCGCGAACTGCTGCGCGAGGCGCGCCAGTTCGATGCGCGCGAATTCCGGATTCTGGCTTCGCAGCAGGTGATCGACATGTTTCTCGACGAGGAATCGCAAAGTCTGGCTCAACTCGGCGATTTTATCGGCAAGCCGATTTCCCTGCTGGTGGAGAGCCAGTATTCTCAGGAGCAGTACGACGTAATACTGATGTGAGCACCTTCCCGGCGCCAGCAACTCCTCGCGGGTTCTTAAGTGTTGACCGGGAACGCGGGCGGGGCTGCTCTGATTCTGGCGCGTATATCCTCGATCACTGCGCTTCGTCCAAGCAAGCGTTTCTGCTCAATGATCAGTTCATTGATCCGCTTTTCCAGGGTGTCGGTGTTGTCGTGAATTTGCTTGACGGTTGTCACGCGCTGCTCGATCTGCGCTTTGTAGTCCTGGATTTGCTTGAGCAGCGGGTCGAGTGAGGCGCGCAGCCATGTTTCGCTCTCAGCCCGGGCCTGCTCGAAAACCTGCTGCGCGGAAGCCACCAGTCCGATATAGAACTTGCGAATGAGGAAGTGTTTCTCGGTCATGACGTTAATCGGGTCGTCGCAAAATTCCGTGGTTTGCTGCGCCAGATTTTGTAGTCCTTGTCTTGACCGTTCCAACGCGAGTGGCGGGGGAAAGCGCAACTCGAATCCGTGCTGTTCGTGAAAGCGCTTGTATGCGGCATCCACCAGGCCTTTGATCTGGTAGGCGTGATGGAGGATGCGCTCGAATTGTAACGTAGCGTGGCCAAACAGGGATTGCATGCTGCGCAACAGGCTGCTGGTTGTCCAGCTGCCTTCGATGGCGGCGCGGTTTTTGGCCAGCATTTCCCCCAGCCTGTCATTGTCCAGGCTGGACATGAGCGCCCTGCCCTGCTGGGTAATCACGCCGCGCGTTATATTGAAGCTTTTCACCGTCTGCTCATAGAGCATCTTGTCCGCTTGAACCTTATCCAGCAGTTTCTTGATGACGGCACGGTTCTTTCCAGTGAGCGAAGTCAGCTCCTTGAGTTCATGGCGCACGGCGGCAAGCTGGCTCTGCACGGATTTGCCTGAAGTTTCCACCATGGCACCAATTTCCTTCAGCACCGAGGAACGCAGAATCTCCTGCCTGGCCGGGATGATGTGTTCGGTCAGCATGGCTTCCACCTGCAGAATGCCACTTTTTTTCAGCATCAGTTCATCGCCACGCACTCGAGCCAGCAATGCCTTCTGGGCCGAAACGGCAAGCACGTTACTGAGCGGCAACTCCAGCAGTCGCGCGGTATCGTAGAGCTGGTGCTGGATGGCAAGCTGGATCTGGTCCCAGGGCTTCAAGTCGTCCCACAGGATGTCGACTTTGTTGAGCAGGGCAAGGCGATGGGGCACGAATTTCTGAATGAATTTGTGCCAGATGTCGAGATCGGATTTGGTGACGCCGGTGTCCATGGCGAGCAGAAAAAATACGGCATGGGCGTTGGGGATCATGGAAAGGGTCAATTCCGGCTCGGTGCCTAGTGCATTCAGTCCGGGGGTATCAAGAATAACCAGACCGCTTTTCAGCAGCGGGTGCGGATAATTGATCAGTGCATGGCGCCAGGCGGGGATTTCAACGGTGCCGTCTGGATTGACCATATCTTTGAGGTCGGGATCGTTGTCATCCCACAGGCCCATGGCACTGGCATCGCGCATCGAAACCGTTTTTTTCTGCGCCACGGTGCGCATGGCCTCAAGCAGTTCTTGAGGCGAATCCAGATTGAGCCGTATTTTGCTCCATTCGACCGGATGCCTCCTCAGCGTGGCAATACTTTCATCGCGGTAGCGGGTTTCGATCGGCAAAAGCCGGACACAGGGCGCATCTTCCGGATCGTGGTAAATCTCGGTGGGGCACATGGTGGTGCGGCCTACATCCGATGGGAGAAGGCGCTGTTTGAAATCGGAAAAAAACAGAGCATTGATGAGTTCGGTTTTACCGCGCGAAAACTCTGCAACAAAAGCCAGTACCAGGCGGTCCTTCTTAAGGCTCTCCAGCAGATCGAACAGGCGCAACGAAAGCTGGGCATCCACTTCTCCCGTGCTATCCAGCCAAGCCTGGTATGCATGGATTGCGGCAACGAGATCATCGCGCCATTGGCGGTAATGTTCGACTTGCTGTTCGAGCTGCGCGCTCATGTGCGTGTTGTTTTATCCGAGGGCGTGTTGATCAGGATGTCGGGCGTCCGTCTCGATCCATGTATTTCCACGACTTTGCGTCGTCCGCTGCTGCCCTGCTTTAATATCACCTGGCTTGACGGCACGTCAAATGCTTTTTTGAGGAAATCCAGCAACTTGGCATTGGCTTGCCCTTCAACGGGAGGCGCTGCAATCCTGATTTTCAGTGCGCCATCATGAATGCCGGCCAACTCGGTGCGCTTGGCGCCGGGTTGGATATGCAAGCTCAGGGTGAGGCACTCGCCATCGATGCGATACCAGGCTGTGGACATGGTTTCACATCATTTGTGCGGCAAGTTGTTCCAGCCAGGCGATGGGCAGCATCAGGACCAGTTGCCCCAGCAGGATCAGCGCAAGCACAGAGAGATCGACGTTTCCAATGGTCGGGATGAGTTTTTGCAGAGGGCGCAAAAAAGGCTGCACCAAACTGTGGGCAAACCCGTTCAGCCAGTGATAGGGCTGTACCCAGGTCAGGATGGCGCTGACAATGGCGGTCCAGATAACCAGATTGACGGCCAATGCCAGCAACTTGATGGCGGCCAGAAAAGCGAGCCCGCCGATTGCTGGAAAGGTCGTGCCATGGCCGAGAAGCAGGGCAGTTGCCGTGACCAGGAACATTTGTGCAGCCCATGCCGCGACCAGCGAAGACCAGTCCCATCCCAGCCAGCCGGGCAAGATACGGCGCAACGGTTTGACTGCAAAATCTGTTACCGCCAGCAGGAACTGTCCCACGGGGTTGCGAAAAGGTACACGCATGAGCTGCATCTGGAAACGCAGCAAAAATGCCACGGCTACGAGTGTCAGCAGGGTGTCGATCAGAAACAGCAGGGCCTGGTTCAGCATGAATAGGATTCCTTATTCTTTACCCAAGGCGTCGCCCAGTTCACGAGAGCGTCCGGCCGCAGCGTGTATGGCCTGGACAATGGAGGTTTTCACCGCCTCGTCTTCCATGTAACTCAGGGCGCGTTCGGTTGTGCCCCCCTTGGATGTGACGCGCGCCCGTAGCAAAGCGGCGTCTTCCTCGCTCTGGCTGGCGAGCTTGGCTGCACCGAGAAAGGTTTGTAGCGTCAGGGTGCGCGCCTCCTGAGTAGAAAACCCCAGCTCTGTGGCGGCGGCCTGCATGGCTTCCATGAAATAGAACACGTATGCCGGTCCGCTGCCTGAAACTGCGGTGACGCCATCCATCCGGGATTCATCATCCAGCCACAACGTGGCGCCCACTGCCTGCAGCACGGTTTCAGCCTGCTTGCGCTGTGCCTGAGCAACTTCCGGCAGGGCATACAGGCCGCTCATGCCGGCGGAAACCATGGCCGGTGTATTGGGCATGCTGCGCACCAGTTGGCGATAACCGCCGAGCCAGCGGCTGAGATCTTCGGCTCGCACGCCCGCTGCGATGGAGATAACCAGTTGCTGGCGCAGCAAGGGAGCCAGGGAGGCGGCAACTTCGCGCAGTTGTTGTGGTTTGACCGCCAGGACGATGACAGAGCTGTCCACTGCTTCAGCGTCGATAGCGGCATAAGTTCGCACCGGATGGCGTGCCAGCAGGGCTTCCCGCGTCTCAAGCGAAACGTCCACCACACGGATGCCCGAGGCATCGAAACCTTGCGCGACAAGCCCGCCGATCAGGGCGGAAGCCATGTTGCCGCCACCAATAAAACTGATATTCATGATTGTTGGGTCCGATGCGATAAGAAGGAAGAATTATAAAGCCATCCTGGTTTGGCAATGAAATTCTTCCTGGTATGTTTCTAAAGCCTCGCCCGTGTTCAGCCGGGCGGGATTTCGGTGCAACGCTGGATTGGGAAAGGGGGGCAGGTATGGAAGGTGTTTTTTCCGTACGTCAGGCGGCAGGATGATGCCTGCCTGTGGTAAATTTATTGACCTTATGTCGACACCCGCACTCAATTTCAATCAGGTCAGTAAAGCCTATGGCAAAAGTGTCGTATTAAACGGCCTGGATTTAGATGTTCAGCCGGGCGAATATTTTGGCCTGGTGGGCGTCAACGGCGCGGGAAAAACCACCCTGATCAATTGCCTGATGGATTTTACCGAACCGGATCATGGCGATATCGAGATATTTGGCGTTAGCAACCGTCAGCACCAGGCACGCGCGCAACTGGCATTTGTTCCGGAACGCTTTACTCCTCCCCATTACTTAACCGGCAAGGATTTTCTCAGCTACATGTTCAGGCTGCGGGGTCAGGCATATCGAGCAGACAAGGTCGAGAGCATGCTGCAGGCTCTTGACCTGGATTCGAAAGCGCTTTCCAGGCCAGTATGTGCTTACTCCAAGGGGATGACCCAGAAAATCGGGCTTGCAGCCGGCTTTCTTAGTGAAAGAACCTTGTATGTACTGGATGAGCCGATGAGCGGCCTTGACCCCAAGGCGCGGGCATTGCTGAAGCGTTACCTGCAAGGCATGAAAACGCAGGGCCACACGCTATTTTTCAGTTCGCACGCCCTATCGGATGTGGAAGAGATTTGTGAGCGCATGGCGATCCTGCACCAGGGGCATTTGCGTTTTGTTGGTACGCCGACACAATGCTGTCAGCAATTTGGCGGTGAAACCCTGGAACAGGCGTTTATGAATTGCATTGCTTGATACCGTGGTTTACAGTCATGTCATAAAGGATTAAAGTAATGAAAAATCCAGACGTTATGGAATACAGTTAAGAAGAACATGGAGGATCCGTCATGAAAGCGAAATGGTTCATAGCCTGTTTGCTGCTTTCTTCCTCGATCGCAGTAGCGGGGCCGAGTCACAAAAAAGTCGGGCATCACAAGACCAGCAAGGCAAAAGCAGTCAAAGTTACCAAAACAGTCGCGCCGGTGAAAGCGCATGCTGCTGAAGATGGCCGTTTGCAATTGGGATCTGCTGTTGCCATGATTGTCGATCAGCAGAGCGGTGAGACGCTTTTTTCCCGCAATGCCAGCAATCAGGCTCCGATTGCTTCAATCACCAAGCTCATGACCGCAATGGTCGTGCTGGATGCCGGCCTCAATATGGATGAGCAGATCACCATTTCTGAAGCGGATGTGGATTCGCTACGCAATTCCGGTTCCCGCCTGCGCGTGGGAACTACACTGACGCGGCAGGAAACGCTGCAATTGGCTCTGATGTCTTCGGAGAATCGCGCTGCTGCTGCGTTGGCGCGAACCTATCCGGGGGGTACGGCACAGTTCGTCGCCGCCATGAATCGCAAGGCTGTGGCCTTGAGTATGCACCATAGCCATTTCGTGGATTCCACTGGTCTGCACAGCGAGAATGTGTCGACAGCGGAGGACTTGGTGAAAATGGTGAAAGCCGGCTATCACTACGAGTTGATTCGCCAGATGACTACCGCCGAGGCTTACGACGTGGTGAATGACAATGGCCAGCGCACTCCCTACAAAAATACCAATGCACTGGTCAAGAGCCCTGCCTGGGAAATCGGACTGTCCAAAACCGGCTTCATCAACGAAGCAGGTCGTTGCCTGGTGATGCAGGCGCAGATCGCAAGCCGCCCCGTAATCATCATACTGCTTGATTCCTTGGGTAAATATACGCGTATTGCCGACGCCAACCGCATCAAGAAATGGCTGGAGTCCAGCCGCCCTTCCCTTGCCCGCCTTGGTTGAGACGTAATAAAGCGGCTGTCCTGAAACTCTTTTCGTGTTGAATTTATCACAGCGGCGCACTATGCGCCGCTTTCGCTGGCTGGCCTTTTCCCTGCTGATTCTGGCATACGTACTGGCGTTCTTTCACCGCATGGCGCCAGCCGCGATTGCAGGCGAACTCCAGCTCGCCTTTAATGCCAGTGGCGCGGCTTTGGGCTCGCTGGCAGCCATGTATTTCTATATTTACACGCTGATGCAGATCCCTACGGGTGTGCTGGTGGACACCCTGGGCGTGCGCAAGATTGCAGCTTTGGGCGGATTGCTGGCTGGCGTGGGTTCCATACTGTTCGCTTATGCCGTTACGCTTGGTGAGGCTTCCATGGGGCGCTTGCTGGTGGGGCTCGGCGTTTCGGTGATGTTCATTTCCATCATGAAACTCAATGCAGTGTGGTTTCACGATCGGCATTTCGGCACGATGGGCGGCCTGACCATCTTGCTGGGCAATCTGGGTTCTGTGCTGGCAGCAGCCCCGCTGGTATGGGCTCTCAACTTCACTTCCTGGCGCAGCATTTTTGCTGCCTTGGGTGGGGTTTCCATCGTGCTGGGGGTGCTGACATGGTTTTTGGTGCGAAATCATCCGGGGGATGCGGGGTTTCCTACCATGCGCGAACTGGATGGACAGCCACCTCACTTGCTACATACCGGGCATTGGTACGACGGGCTGGTAAAAGTAATTAAAAATCGGGATACCTGGCCAGGTTTCTGGCCTAATTTCGGTATCGGCGGCACCCTTTTCACTTTTGCCGGGCTATGGGCGGTGCCCTTTCTGCATGATGTTTACGGCATGTCGCGTGCGCTTGCGGCGGGGCACACCTCTCTGTTGCTCGCAGGATTTGCGCTTGGCGCAATGCTCACAGGGATCATATCGGACCGTATTGGCCGTCGCCGTCCGGTCATGGTGGCGGGTATCGTGCTTTACCTTTTGTGCTGGATGCCATGGCTGGTTTTGATGCAGCTACCGTTGGCAGCCACCCTGGGACTTTTTTTTCTCATGGGAATCGGTGCTTCCGGCTTCACCCTGACATGGGCCGTGACCAAGGAAGTGAATCCTCCCGCCCTTTCCGGCATGGCCACGAGTGTGGTCAATACCGGCAGCTTCTTAGGTGCCGGCCTGCTGCAACCTCTGGTTGGCTGGGTGATGGATCTGGGTTGGGATGGCAGAATGTCCGAAGGCGTACGCGCCTATGGGGGAGAAAATTATCAGGTCGGGTTGCTGCTGTTGTTTCTGTGTTCCTTGAGCGGGCTGGTAGGGGCGCTCAGGTCCAGAGAGACTTTTTGCCGCTACACCTGATCTTCTTACGCGCCCGGTTTTTTTAACAGCAGATTTGAATATTAAGTTGACCACTTCGATATTAGTGATTTAGACTAAATTAACAGTCAAGACTTAGTCTAAGTCGACTTGTGCTGGCTGGAGCACCGATTTATCCCCTAACATTGCATTACTGGAGACATAAATGGCTAAAAAAACTGCTTTGACCCTGGCTGTAGGCGCTGCCCTTGCTGGTTCCCTGACGGTTGCTAACGCAGCCGAAAATCCATTTGCCATGAAGAGCATGGAAAAGGGTTATATGCTTGCCTATGGCGATACCAAGGCAAAGGAAGGTAAGTGTGGCGGAGAAAAGGCCAAGGAAGCCAAATGTGGTGGCAATAAAGAAGCCAAGAAGGAAGAAATGAAACCGGCAGACAAGAAAATGCCGGAAGGCAAGTGTGGCGAAGGGAAGTGTGGCGGCACCAAAAAATAATACTGTCTAATCCATGCATGCTTTTGAATTAAAAGGTGCAGGGCTGGGCTTTCGGCGCGAACTGATCCCCGCGCTGAAAGCCCAGGTTCCCCCCGCGGTAGATTTTTTCGAAATTGCGCCGGAAAACTGGCTTGATCTCGGAGGCGCAACCGGCAAGCAGTTGCGGGGCTTTACCGAGCGTTATCCGTTTGTTTGCCACGGCCTTTCCCTGTCGCTCGGCGGACCAACACCGCTGGATGAGGTGCTGCTGCGCCGCATCAAGTCTTTCATGCACCAGCATCAGCTCTCACTTTATACAGAACATTTGTCTTATTGCAGCGACGACGGGCATCTTTATGATCTATTGCCCATCCCTTTTACCGGGGAAGCGGTGAAATATGTCGCTGCCCGCATACGCCGTGTCCAGGATATTTTGGAGCGCAAAATCGCGGTGGAAAACGCGTCGTACTATGTTGCTGCGCCGATCAGCGAGATGAGCGAGATCGAATTTATCCGCGCAGTGCTGGAAGAGGCGGATTGCCTGCTGCATCTGGACATCAACAATATCTATGTCAACAGCGTCAATTTCGGCTTCGATCCCAGCGCATTCCTGCGCGCACTGCCCGGCGAACGCATCGCCTACATACACACCGCTGGCCACTATCGCGAAGCTGAAGATTTGATTGTGGACACCCATGGCGCCGAGGTGATCGAACCGGTTTGGGCGCTGCTGGATGAGGCTTACCAAGTGCACGGTGTGTTTCCCACCCTGCTGGAGCGCGATTTCAATATCCCGCCGCTGGCTGAACTGGTGCCGGAGGTGGCGCGAATCGCGGCGCTGCAGAAAAAATGGCAGCCACAGCGAAATGTCCATAGTCATGGCTGACGATCTGCCCGCTTTTCAGCGCTATCAATATGCGTTTACAGCGCACATCCGCAACCCGAAAGCGCATCCGCGCCCCCAGGGCGCGCCAGCGAGGCGGATGAAGGTTTATAACGAACTGCTTTACAACAATCTCGAAGGTTTCCTGCTCGCCTGCTTTCCGGTGTTGCGCAAGGTGCTTGGAACGCGCATCTGGGGACGGTTGGTGCGGGATTTCTTCGCCGAGCACCGTAGCCATACACCGATCTTCCACCAGATTCCCGAAGAGTTTGTGCGCTATCTAAAGGAAGTGCGGGGCCTGCGCGACGGCGATCCGGCGTTTCTTTTCGACCTTGCACATTACGAATGGGTGGAGCTTGCGCTGTCCGTCTCTCCCCTGGAAATAGACTGGAGCGGCATCGAGCGTACGGGTGATTTGCTGGCAGGACGGCCGGTTTTGAATCCGGTACTGGCATTGCTTCAATACCCCTACCCGGTTCACCGCATCGGACCCAGATTCAAGCCGACTCAGGAGCAGACTCAAGAGACGCACATCCTGGTATTCCGCAATATTGAAGATCAAATGCGTTTCATCGAGCTTAATCCAGTCAGTGCGCGTCTTGTATCGTTGCTGCAGCACCATGGAATGTCAGGCAGCGAGGCTATGCTGCAAATTGCCGCTGAACTGGCTCATCCCGATTCCAGGGCCGTAACGAGCGCTGGTCTGGCCATTCTGGAAAATCTTAAATCTGAACAGGCAATTCTGGGTATTTCGTCGGTCACTTGCGCTTGAGCAATCGAGCCTTACGGTGGAAAATGGTCATTCGAGCCATTCTCTGGCCAATAGTTATAAAAATCCCGAATGGAGAATATCGTGACTGATGACGTAACCCAAAGCAAACAATCCGCTGGCGTGGCGCACAAGTGGCGTTTTTTCAGAGCCGGTGGATTTGATCAGGTGCAACTGGAGACAGGCGCGGATCTGATGGCGCTCGACCAGTTGGACCAGAAACTATGGGTCGCACTGAGCTGTCCGACGCGTGGCATAGAATTCGACAACCGAACCCTGGATCTGATCGATACGGATGGAGACGGGCATATCCGCTCCCCGGAAATTATCGCAGCCACGAAATGGGCTGGAGCGCTGCTTAAAAACCCCGACCTGCTGGTGCAGGGTAAGGACACACTTCCTCTGGATGCCATTCGCGACGACACCGAGGATGGCCGACGCATCCTTTCTTCGGCGCAGCATATCCTTGCCAATCTGGGCAAGCGCGAGGCTTTGGCCATCTCGGTGGAAGATACCGCAGATACGGTCAAGATTTTTGCGCAGACGCGCTTCAACGGGGATGGCATCATTCCGGCAGATGCGAGCGATGACGCTGCCGTTCAACAGGTCATTTCCGAACTGATTGAATGTCTGGGCGCAGAGCCCGACCGCAGCGGCAAGGATGGGCTGTCCGAGGCCAAGGCGGCACAGTTTTTCGAGCAGGCGCGTGCGTATTCGGATTGGCATGAAGTTGCCGCGCAGGATCAAGCCATTCTGCCTTTGGGGCCGGAAATGGATGCCGCCGCCGCAGCTTTTGAAGAGGTGCGCGAGAAGATCGGGGACTATTTCACACGTTGCCGCCTGGCCGCCTATGATGCGCGCTCCGCAGCACTGCTGAACGGCAGCGAGGCCGATTACCAGGCGATCAGCAGCAAATTGCTGTCTGCCGCGAGTGATGATATCGCGGTGTTTCCATTGGCCGAAGTCGGCTCCGCCAAGGCGCTGCCCTTGCTGGCGGGGGTCAATCCTGCCTGGGCGGAAAAAATGGCGAAATTCCGCGCAGCGGTCGTGAAGCCAATGCAGGGCGACAAAATCGCCCTGACGGAAGAAGAATGGAGCGACATTGAGGGTCGTTTTGCAGCCTACCAGGCATGGCTTGGGACGAAACAGGACTGGGCGGTGGAAAAAATGGGTCTTGCACGTGTGCGCGAGATCCTTGCCGGGCCATTCGAGGCGGCCCTGAACGAACTGATTGCCCAGGACAAGGCGCTCGAGGATGAGGCTGCCGCCATTGTCGAGGTGGATAAACTGGTACACCTCTGCCGCGATCTGGGAGCGTTGGTCAATAATTTTGTTTCCTTCCGCGATTTTTATACCCGCCGCGCCAAGGCGATCTTCCAGGCCGGTACCTTATACCTGGATGGTCGCAGCTGCGAGTTGTGCGTGGAGGTCACGGATGCCGCGAAACATGCCGCGCTGGCGACTTTGAGCCAAGTCTGCCTGGTCTATTGCGACTGCGTGCGCGGTGCGGAAAAAATGCAGATTGCCGCAGCTTTTACCGCGGGTGATTCCGACCAGCTCATGGCCGGCCGCAACGGCGTTTTCTATGACCGCAAGGGGCAGGATTGGGACGCCACCATCAGCAAGATCATCGAACACCCGATCAGTATCCGTCAGGCATTCTGGGCGCCGTACAAACGCATCGGAAAAATGATCGGCGAACAGATACAGAAAATGGCCGCATCCCGTGCCAAAGCAGCGGAAGACCAGGCCGCCTCATCGGTGAGCGCGGCCGGGCAGAAAGTCGAGGGCGGCAAGCCCACCACTGCGCAGGCTTTCGATGTGGCCAAATTTGCCGGCATTTTCGCGGCCATCGGCTTGGCGGTGGGCGCCATAGGCACCGCTGTCGCCGCCCTGCTGACCGGCTTCCTCGGCCTGAAGGCATGGCAGATGCCACTGGCGCTGGTGGGATTGATGCTGATTATTTCCGGCCCTGCAATGGTGCTCGCCTGGCTGAAATTGCGGCAACGCAATCTGGGCCCGATCCTGGATGCCAATGGCTGGGCCGTCAATACTCGGGCACGAATCAACATCCCGTTCGGCACCGCGCTGACTGGCATTGCGCGCCTGCCCGAAGGCGCGGAACGCTCCCTTGTCGATCCATTCGCGGACAAGCGCCGTCCGTGGAAAACCTACCTCTTCCTGATCACGCTCGTGGTTGCGCTGGTCTGGATGTGGTGGCGCGGCGTTTTCACTGCCTGAGCCTGTCCTGCCCGATTTCAGTGTTCTGCTGAAATTGGGCCAAACCCTGTTAAGTTCCTCTTAAGAATCGGGCGCTACAGTTCTCCTTACGTTGTTCATAAGGAGAGCTGTAATGACCCGATTCACTTTTCTGCTTGCCGGCCTATTCGTCTATAGCGCGGCCCAGGCTGCCCCCCAGGACTTTCTCCAAAGCTACGCCGCCCAGGCAAAGCAGGAAAACCCCCAGTTCCAGGCCTTCTCAGCCACTCGCGGCGAGCAGCTTTATCACGCCAGGCGCACGCATAGCAGCGGCAAATCACTGAGCTGTGCCACCTGCCACACCGACAACCCCAAATCTGCGGGGCGCCATGAAAAAACCGGCAAGGAAATTCTTCCCCTTGCGCCGGTGGCCAACCGCGAGCGTCTTTCCGATAACGCGAAGGTGGAGAAATGGTTCAAGCGCAATTGCCAGGATGTGCTGGAACGCGCTTGCTCTGCCCAGGAAAAGGGCGATTTTGTGACCTACCTGCTTTCGATCAAATAGGAGATAAAAATGAAACGTGCACTGATAGTAATGACGGTGCTGCTGAGCGGTGCGGCCTGGGCTGACGGCAACGAAAACATCGCGCCTGCCGCCAGCAACCAGAAATGGAAAACGGAGTGCAGCGAGTGCCACATGGCGTACCCCCCTGCCCTGCTGCCGGAACGCTCATGGCGAAAGATGATGGCCGGGCTGGGAAGCCACTTCGGCCAGGATGCCAGCCTGGATGCAGCCAGTGCAAAGGAAATCACGGATTTTCTGGTAAAAAACAGCGCTGAACGGGCGGGAGGCAAACGGGCAAAAAAAGTGCTGGGCTCCCTCGGCCCCAATGAGGCGCCGCAACGCATCAGCGAAACGGCCTGGTTCATTCACGAGCACGACGAGGTTTCGCCACAAGTCTGGAAGCGCCCTAAAATTGGCAGCCCGGCCAATTGCAACGCCTGCCATCAGGGCGCCGAACAGGGCAACTATTCGGAACACCAGATCCGAATTCCTCGGTAAGAGGATAAAGGAGGCAATATGAAAATCCTTGTATGGGATGTTCCCACCCGAATTTTTCACTGGCTGTTCGCTGCGGCGTTCGCGCTCGCCTGGCTGACATCTGATTCGGATAGTTGGCTCAATGTTCATGTCTTTGCCGGCTACCTGATGCTGGGGCTGCTGGGGTTCCGTCTGATCTGGGGCTTCATCGGTGGGCGCTACGCGCGCTTTGCCTCTTTCCTTTATAACTGGAAGGAAGGCCTCGCATACCTGTTTCAGGTGCTGACCGGCACGGCCAATCGCCATATCGGGCACAATCCGGCCGGTAGCTGGGCGGTTTACCTGTTGCTGACGCTGGGCCTGCTGGCCGGCTTGAGCGGCATGGTCACGCTGGGTGGACAGGAAGGCCAGGGGCCGCTTGCGCCTTGGGTGCCTTACTGGGCCGGCGAGGCATTCAAGGAGGTGCATGAGGCTTTGGCAAGCATCATGCTCGGCGTGGTCGTGCTGCATATCGCCGGCGTGGCGCTGGAAAGCTGGCGCCACCACGAGAACCTGCCGCGCGCCATGGTCACCGGCCTCAAGGAAGGCACACCCGATGCATCCACCCCCTCGCGCCGTCTGGTCAGCGCGTTGCTGCTGATTGTGAGTGTTGGCGCGGGCACGGTAGGGTATTTCTCCGGCACGCCAATCACTGGCGGAGAGCATGAGGCAGGCCACAAAATCAGCCGCTCGATTGATCCACGTGAAACACCGCTGCGCATCACCGAAACACCCTATTGGATAGGCAAGCACCGCGACATTGGCGCGGCGGTATGGCAGCAGCCGCAGGTCGGATCGCGCGCCAATTGCGTGGCCTGCCACCAGGATGCCGAAAAGAACGCGTTTGTCCCTGCCCGGCTGCCTCGTGCATAGCATGGATTGATCGGTTAGCGAAGTAATCGGCCCTATGCCGCAAATCGCGCCGAAGAAACACGCGGCTCTCCAAATGTGGCAAGGTGGAATGCGGCGCTGCGGAAGACCGATGTAGCAATGGTGCATATTGCCCGCGGGTTAGCGTGGTCCTGG
>JAUSBJ010000020.1 GCA_030652035.1 Sulfurimicrobium sp. | reverse complement strand
ATCACACACCACTGCGACATCCTGGAAACCGGCAACGACTCCTTCCGCTTCAAACAGCGCAAGAAAAGCATTAAATCCGACTGATCAACTGGAAAGATTTGGACGCTGTTGCCTGGAAACTATTGGACGCTGATTGACAGGATTTGGAGGCGGCGCTGGAGCAGTTTCGGGAGATATTGGCGGATATGGGGCCCACCGAAAGCGAATCACCAAACTTATGAAGGTTTTGTTACCGGTATTAATGTGCAAGTTTCGCGGGGATGTCGTGCAAAGGCGGGGATGCCCCGCCTTTGCAGACCTTCCTTAAGTGTTTGGTGGCCATCGGTTGATTTGGTTTCAACCGGTGGATGCAACACTCTAGGGCCTGTTAACACAAATTTCACGTCTGCGTTGTAACGAGAAGGCGGTGGATGCCAGGCGCGGGGCGCAGCGAATGGTTGTTCCATTCGCCAGCGCCGCAACAACGCAGACATGGCCTTCTCGTTGCAACCCTTCGGGACGGGGGCGATTTGGGCGCCTCCCTTTGTCGCAAGCCGCTTGTTGTGGGCGGCACAACAGCGCGTCTTGCTTCGCGGGCGACATCCCAAATCTCCCCCGTCGCAGATGCGAAATTAGTGTTAACAGGCCCTAGAAACCTTGCTGCCTACGACGAACAACTGCAGTGTGACGTACCGCCCAGGTTAAAGAATTTCTCTTCCTTCTTTTTGTAATACAGGGCTGCCACCGCTTCGGTTTGTTCACTGTAGGGGTCTGCCAAAACATCGTGCAGCGTGTGCACGAGACTGAAATCACCGCTGTCTGTGGCGCTGCGATAGGCTTCCACCAGCATCCATTCTCTGGGTATGTATTTGGGATTGGTTCGCTTCATGGCTGCCGAGACGTCCGTGGGGTTGCGGCCTTCTTGTTGCAAAGCGATGTGCCATTTCTCCAGCCATGCATGCCAGCGTGCATCCATTGAAGCGCTGTTTTGCGCATAGCCTCCGCGTGTTTCATAAAAGCTGGTTTTCAGTGCGGTCACTTGCGTGGGCAGGTTTGAGAGCTCGCGCCAGAAGAGGGTGTAGTCCACCGGGGTTTCTGTCATGAGTGTGTGCAGCTCGGTGAAAAGTGCGGCATTAAATTCGGCAAGGCCCATTTTGCTTGCCCACATACGATTCATTTCGCGCTGCATGATATCCGGCAGTTCATTCAGGATTGCTTGCAGTGATTGAATCGCGCTTTCTTCCTGCTTGAGCAGCGGCACGAGGGCAATGCAGAACATTCTGAAATTTTCCATGGCGGCCATGGGCTGGTTCATGAAGGAGAAGTGTTCGCCGCCGCCTGTCCACATTTGAAACGCCGGGTCATACGCTTCGATAAAGCCGAAAGGGCCGTAGTCCAGCGTGCGCCCGCCCAAGGCGCAGTTGTCGCTGTTGAAGTTGCCCTGGCAATAGCCCACGCGTATCCAGTGCGCCATCAGTTGCGAAAGGCGCATGGCAAATTCTCGCGAGACGGCCAGGACTTTGTCGCTCAGGGTTGCGGCGGTTTGGCTGAGTTGTGCGGCGAGGTCGGGGTATTCTCGTTCGAGCACATGCAGAAAAATGGCTTCGAGCTCGGCGAGGGCGTTGGGGTGTTCGTTGTCTCTGGCGCGGCGGCCAAATAATTCGAGCTGCCCCACGCGCAGGAAAGAGGGGGCAACGCGGGTGGTGATGGCGGCCGGTTCGTCCACCATGCGGTCCGGGTCCCAGGTTTGGGCGTTGGGGGAATACCAGGGGCGGGTGATGGTTTCGCTCTGCGAGACATACAGGCAGAGGGCGCGGGTGGTGGGCACCCCCAGTTCGGCCATGGCTTCTGACACCAGAAATTCACGAATGCTGGAGCGCAAGATGGCGCGACCATCGCCACCGCGACAATACGGCGTGGTGCCGCCGCCCTTGAGCTGAAACTCCCAGCGTTGATTGTTGGCCAGCAATACCTCAAGCACGGAAATGGCGCGGCCATCGCCGTAACCATTGCCGGTTTTGAATGGGCAGTTTTGGACCATCTCCTGCCCGTAGATGCTCAGCGCGTAGCCGCTCGCCCAGCCGCTTGTTCGAATAGCTTGCGTCTCGATACCCGCATTGGCGCTATCCACTGCAACCGTAAGGTTGCCAGTGAAAAACTGCATGAAGGCTTCTTCACGGGCGAGGCTCTCGGGCAAATTCAGCTCGTTGAAGAAACGTCGGCTATGGATGACGTAATGAGGCTTTGGCAGGGGGGTGGGTTCCACCTCGACATAATGGCCGGATTTGACTTCGCGCATCCTTTTGTTGGGGTGGTGGCGAGCCTGGTCGGGGTCTGCTGTAAGTGAGCGCAGCAGCGAATAATCTGCGCGCTGCAGAAAAGCGCTAAAGGTGATCGGGGTGGAGGTGGGCATTTTGTGAGGTGCGATCGGTTTTACAAGTAAGGAATTAGGTAGGTGCTGCGGCCTTGGAGTTCAAGATGGTAGCGTGTTTAAACCGCGGAGGCACACATGACCTTACTGGACGAGTTCGTGCAGTGCTACCACCCGGAAAACCGGCACGACCGGAAGGCGACGTGGTTTGATGAGGCTGCCCCTCTCCCTAGCCCTCTCCCCGCGAGCGGGGAGAGGGGATCAAAGGGGAGGTGGCGCTGGAGCAGTTTCGGGAGATACTGGTGACCTAGGCACGCATGAAACTGGAGAACAACGATGAGCCCGACGCAAGACAGCAGCAAAATGGACAAGATCATTCTTGAAGCAAGACGCAATGCAGAGAGTCGCGCGAAGACGTATCGCGAGCAGGCGCTGAAGCTTTACCCCTGGGTTTGCGGGCGTTGCGCCCGTACCTTTACACGACAGAATCTCCAGTTGCTGGAGGTGCACCACAAGAACAACAACCACGACGACAACCCGCCCGATGGCAGCAATTGGGAACTGCTGTGCACCTATTGCCATGAGAATGAGCATTCCAAGGTGAAGGATTCAGCCGGGCGCACCGATACCGGAAACACCGTGGCGCCAGCGACGTTTAATCCGTTTGCCGGGTTGAAGGATAAATTGAAGGGCAAAAGCTAGCAGGCCGCGACTAAACGGGTCCGCGACTAAACGGGTCAGCTTCGATTTATTTTTGACATCCATCTCATGATCCTCCACTGCTCGCAAAAACTCGCAGCCAAACTGCCTGTCGTCTCACCGGCCCCGCTGGAAGAAACCAGCCCCATCGGCAGTTGGCACGGCCACCTGTTCACCCTGGACCGGCGCCAGTGCGCCATGTTCTGCCATGATGCTTCGCGCTACGTGTTGTTCCTGCCCGGCCTGCGCAAGGAGCATTTCGCCGAGCTGGGCGGAAAGTGCTTTCGCCCGTTTTACCTGGCGTTGCTGGCGGCCATGGGCTGTTCGGTCGCGCAACTCCGCAAGGTGGAGTTGGCCTTGGGGCCGATGCGCTTCGATACGGTGACGGACCGTTCGGTGCAGGGTTCCTTGCGCGTAGCGAAGCAGGATCTGGAGGCGTGGGTGTATCAGGTGCCCAACGTGATGGACCTGGACCCGCTGGCCATGTCCTGCCGGCTCAACGAACGGCCCGCAACGGTTTATGGGAAGCTGGTCTGGCCGGACAGGGCGATGCTGGAGGTGGTGGCGGGCTTGTAATGGTGATGTTTGTAGCGTTGCCCTTATTTGCTTTCGCTGTTCGCGAAATGAGAATGTGGTCCTGAACGGGCTTGGACGTGACTTGAAATGCGATTGAAACTATAGTATTTTCGTATTTCGCGAAATGCGAAAACTTTCTTTTTGGAGCCCACCCATGCGCCGGCCCGTTAACCGCCAACCCGCTCTCAAGGCACAGGATCTGTACCTGCTGCTGGCGTTGCTCGCCAGGCGCGGCGCGGTGTTGACGTATCCCGAACTGGCGGCTTTTAGCGGTTTGTCCATGTCAGAGGTGCATGGCGCCTTGAAGCGGGCGGAGCAGTCTCGCCTGCTGGCATTCGTGGATAAGCAGCCGCGCATCATCGTTCCGGCATTCAGGGAGTTCCTGTTTCATGGCGCGCGCTACGTTTTCCCTGCAGCGCGAGGCGGGATGGTGGGCGGCGTGCCCACGGCATATGCGGCGCCTCCACTCGATGCCTTGATCGTCCCTTCGTCTGACCCTCCTCCGGTATGGCCGCATGCTGAGGGCGCTGCGCGGGGCATTGCGCTGATCCCGCTTTACCCGAGCGCGCCGGCGGCAGCGCTGCGCAGCCCGCCGCTGTATGAGAACCTGGCCTTGTTCGATGCCTTGCGCATGGGTAATGCGCGCGAGCGCAACCTGGCCGAGAAGTTGTTCGAGGAGCGGTTTTGAATCCGCTTGATCCCAATGTCCACCTGGTCGAGCTGGTGGCGCATGCGCTCGGCGAGCTGTGCGATGAGCTGGTGTTCCTGGGCGGTTGTGCAGCGGGGCTGTTGTGTACGTCGCCCAGCGCGCCGCCACCCCGCGTGACTTATGATGTGGACGTGGTGGCGGAAGTGGCGGCACTTGCGGCCTATCATGCGCTGGAGAAGCAGTTTGCGTCGCGCGGCTTTGCCAGGGATGTGTCTCTTGACGCGCCCATTTGCCGCTGGCGGTTTGGCGAGGTGAAGGTTGACCTGATGCCGACTGATGAAGGCATACTGGGTTTTGCCAACCGCTGGTATCCGTTGGCTATTGTGAGCGCATCCATCGTTTCGCTGCCGAGCGGCAAGCAGATTCGTCTGATTTCAGCACCGGCCTTTCTGGCGACCAAGCTGGAAGCTTTCAGCTCCCGCGGGCAGAGTGACTTGATGTCCAGTCATGATTTCGAGGACATCATCAATGTGATCGACGGGCGGCCCGGAATTGAGGAGGAGGTGGCGGATGCAGGCGGAGAGCTTGCGAATTATTTGGCTTGCCGTCTCGCGGAGATTGCACGCAATGCCAATTTTGACAACACGCTGCCGGGTCTGGTGGTGTATGACGAGTTATATGAAGAAAGAATTCGCCGCGTGCGCGATCGAATCAACACAATCATGAGCTTGGGTAAGGTGACCAAGGGGCCAGCATGCATGTAGCGCTTTTCGCCAGCACCGAAGGCCGGCTGCTGGGCATGGGCCTCGCGCTGACCGGCCTGATGCTGCTGGCGTTCGGGATCGGCTGGCAGTTGTTTCCCGACAGCGTGCTGACCTATGCAGCCATGACCGGGCTGAACCTGATCATCGGCCGGGCTGCGGGGATGTCCTTCGGCTATGCGAGTGGACTGGAGCATGCGCAGGTGATCCCGCTCAACATGCTGGTCGAGACCATCCAGGTGCTGGTGCTGTACCCGCTGTTCGCGCTGAGCTGGCGGCAACTGATCCGGGTGCCCCGCCTGCAGCCTTTTGTGACGCGCATGCACAGCGCCGCGGAATCGCGTGGCGGGGCGGTGCGCAAGTTCGGCATCGTGGGCCTGTTTGTTTTCGTGTTTGTGCCGTTCTGGATGACCGGCCCGGTGGTGGGGGCGATCATCGGGTTTCTGATCGGCTTGCGCGCCTGGGTGAACCTGGCCGTGGTGCTGGTTTCAACCTATCTCGCCATTGGTGTCTGGGGTCTGCTGCTCAACGAGCTCAATGCCTGGGCAGCAACCGTCAACCGCTTCGCGCCCTATGTCTTGGTCCTCGCGATTTCGCTCATTGTTGTGGCGATGCATCTGCTGCACCGCCACAATGCCCGCTCTGCCAAAACGAACGCTGATTTGTAGAATCGCATCTAAAACAACAGCATCGCCACGCCCGCCACCAGCATGCCGAAGCCTGCCGTCATCAGCGTTTTGCTGGGCTCCAAGAGGCCCTGGCGGACCTGCACCTCGGCGCTGATCAGATTCATGCCGGCTTCGCCTTTCGGGCGGATTTCGAGTTGGTAGACGCCGCTGGCATCCGCCTGGAATACGGGCATGGCCTCGCTGTAGTTGAGCAGCGCCTGGTGCTCAAGCGAGGTGGAGGTCAGCATGAAAGGGTGGTCGAAAACCGTCCGGCTGCCGGATTTCAATGTTGCCCGGTAGGCGTTCTGCGGCATCTGGGTCGGCGTCATCACCGGGCCGTGATTAGTCTGGAAGCGGAGGATCAGGCCGATTTTCCCCATGCTGGGGCTGAGTTCGATCTGCACCGGCTCGAAGCGATTGCCTGCCGCCTCCTGTTTTACCGTCAGCGGATGGGAGGATGCCACCTTGCCGCTGAGAAAATGGCTGTAGACATAATATCCGGGCCCCAGGACCATGCCGATGACCAGCAGCGCTACACCCGCCGAGTTTTCCATTAAGTATTCCAATGTTGAACCAAGGCCGGAAATTCTGCGGGACTGGAGCAGAATTGTCTATTCAGCGCTGCGCCTGAAAGCATTGGGGATGAATAAAGCGGGTTGAACTGAATTTCAAGCCGCGCCAAGCCACGCTGCGGCCGAAAACGTCATGGATTTGCTCTCCCGCCGCCAGATGACCTGGTCCTGATGCACGGCGAGCCACCAGGTTTGCATCGTTGCTTGCGGCCTGGGCTTGGCGAAGGCGTGCGGGGTCAGCAGCGCCATGCACCATGCGGGGTGTGGGTCGCGCACGGACTGGTAGACGATGCCGCCGATTTCGGCTTCTCTCGCCACGCAGGCGAAGGCCTGGGTGCCGCTGTAGTCGCTGGGGTGCTGCCAGGCTGCGGCATCCGCGTTGAAGGGTGATTTGCGCAGGTCGACGGCCAGGGTGCTGACATCGGCGCGGAAGGCGGTGTGCGCGACGGGTTCGAGTTTTTCCAGGTCGAGCGCGTCCCTGAGGAATTGCCAGCGCCAGTAGCCCAGTTCGGCGCTGGCGGTGCGCACCGATTCCGCGCCGTAGAATACGCCAGGGTCGGTGAGCGATCGGAAGCGCGAGCCGCTGCGCCGCGGGGGGTAGCGGAACGGGGTGGCGAGCAGGTAATCGAGCGTTTCGGCGCCAGGCGGCAGGGCAGGTTTGCTGGCTTCCAGCAGGGTTTCGAGCAGGTCCTGCTCGGCCTGGCTGTCGACAATTTTCATTGTGGAGGCGACGTGCTGCGCTTCCACCATGCGCCACAACGAGCCGCGCCAGGCTTGCGCCTCAGACGAGACCGCGAGAGGCGTCCAGGTATTGGACGACACGTACCAGTCCTTCCGTGCTGCGGATGAGTTCGATCGGTCGGCCGTTGAGGCCGCGGTTTTCACTGTTGAGCCATTTGCGCGCGGTGGCTTCGTCGCCGACGATGGAGTCGAGCGAGCGGAAGGCGCGCACGAACAGCAGCGCGAATTCCCATTCCTTGCGATTTTGGTCGAGCTGGTATTCGCCGCTGTAGAGGCGGGTGATGGTGGCCGGGCTCAAGCCCAGCACCCTGGCCAGCAGGGCGCGCGAAATCTCCAGCCGCTCGGCGGCGCGCGCGACCGCCTTGCTCAGCACGGTGGCGGCTTGTGGGTCGCGGCTGGCTTGTCGCGAAGTTTCAGACATTCCTCATCTCCTTCCATGAGAAAATAATAGCATATTATATTTCCATGGAAAATGTGATGTCGGGCTGGTTTCAGGCTTTGTCTGGTGAGTTGAAGAGGCCTTTCTGCGCGGCTTCGCTGACTGCCAGTGCTGCCGGGTGGCTGAGTTTGCGCTCCACCGTGATGATGAAAAAGCGGTCTTTGATCACTTCGGTGCTGCCGAGGGGCACCAGGCCATATGCCTCCGCCACCTCGGCGGCAATGGCCGTCGGCGCTGGAAAAACGCCCGCGCCCGCCTGGCCGAAGGATTTCATGAGCGCGCCATCGTCGAATTCTCCGACGATGCGCGGGTGAATATCCTGCCCGCGCAGCCAGCGCAGCAGCGGGGCATGCACCACGCTTTCCTCGCCAGGGATCAGCAGCGGCGCAGCGTTGAGCAGATGAGGGAAATCGCCTTCCAGTCTGGCGGCCAGGGCGGGCGTGGCGAGAAAGGTGAGCCCGCATTCTCCCAGCCGATGGCTGTAGCCTTTCACGTCCATGCCTGGCGGCAGGGGGCGGTCGGCCAGCACCATGTCCAGGCGGTGGATGGCGAGTTCGGCCAGCAGCAGTTCGAACTTGTCTTCCCTGCATACCAGGCGTACGGGTTCGGGCAATTCAAGGGCCGGTGCCAGCAACCGGTAAACGATGGCTTTGGGCACTACGTCGGCGATGCCTACCCGGAACAGGAAGGGGCGCTCTTCCTGGCGGTTGCGCAGGATTTCTTCGAGCTCGTTTCCGACCTGAAAGATTTCGTCCGCATAGGACAGGGCCAGGCGGCCTGCCTCGGTCAGCTCCAGCCGTCGCCCTGCGCGCCGGAACAGGGCGACGCCCAGTTTTTCTTCCAGCAGGGAAATCTGCCCGGAGACGGTCTGCGGCGTGAGGTAGAGTTGCTCCGCGCCGCGCGCGATACCGCCTGCCTTGGCTACGGACCAAAAATAATGTAGTTGCCGGTAGTTGAACATGGCGCTCCAATACTTCGGTAAAAACGAACAATAGATACATAATAAACGAATTTTCTTGATACAACGAGATCGTTATCATGCCGCTATCGAGTTGCACTTTATATTATTCAGGAGACAGTCATGCAGATGGACATCCAGTGCCGTGGTTTTGATCTGACCGATGGTTTACGTGAATATGCGCAGAAACGCCTGGCATATAGCCTGAACCATGGGGACGCCCATATCGGACGGGTGATCGTGCGGCTTTCCGACATCAACGGTCCGCGCGGCGGCGAAGATAAGCGCTGCCACGTCGAAGTGCGCCTGAAGGGGCTGCCGGAGGTGGTGATCGAGGATACCCAGGCCGATCTTTACGTGGCCATCGACCGCGCGGTCGAGCGTGCCGGACGTACGCTGGCCCGGCGTCTGGCGCGCAGCCAGCGCGAAGCGCCCGGCGTGAAGCTGGAAGATGCCGCCAGTGATGCGGAATAGTGAGTTGCTTCAAACCTTTTTGGGGTCGTGATGGAAAAAATTGAACATTACCTGGAACGTTTCATATTCGCCAGCCGCTGGCTGCTGGCACCGTTCTATATTGGACTGGTGGGGGCCATCGTGCTGCTGCTGGTCAAGTTCGCCAAGGAATTCGTCGGCCTCCTGCCGCTGGTGGTGACGGGCGAAGGTGCCCAGGTCATGGTGGGCGTGCTCACCCTGGTGGACGTGGCGCTGGTGGCCAACCTGCTGCTCATCATCATTTTCGCCGGTTACGAGAATTTCGTTTCCAAGATCGATACCCGGGAGCACGAGGATAGACCCGAATGGATGGGGCATGTGAGCTTCGCAGACCTGAAAATCAAGGTCATCGGCTCCATCGTCGCTATCTCCGGCATCGAACTCCTCAAGGCTTTCGTCAATGTCGATGCCTACACTAACGAGCAGTTGGCCTGGAAGGTTGGCCTGCACATGACTTTTGTCGTCTCGGGCGTGCTGTTTGCCATCATGGACCGGCTCACGTCCGGTAAGCACAGCGGCCATTAAGGAGGGGTGTCATGAACAAGTTCGGAGTTCTAGCCTTCGCTGCCCAGTTTGCACCTCGCTTGTTCCAGGTGCGTCGTGGAACCTGGATCGCAGCCGGCGCGGGTGTGCTGGTTTTGTTCGGTCTTTTTGTCTGGGCGGCAATGGCGCTGCTGGGATGGTTGCTGGGGCAGGGGCAGGGCTGGATGGGCGCGGCTCCGGCAGCGGCGCGCGGAGCGCTGGCGCAGGTGGAGCAAGCCGTGCCTGGCGCGCTTGGTACGCTGGGCGGGCTTGTGCCTGCGCTCAAGCCGGCAGCGCAGACGCAACGCGACGTGAGCGGCTCGGATCTGGGGCCAGTGGCGCGCTATCCAGATCTGGCGCGCATCCGTTGGCAACAGGAGGGCGGCCAAGTGTCGGTGGAGTACGAAGGTCAGGCCGATTATGCGGCGGTGCTTGACCACTACGCGCAGGGTTTTGCCGCGCAAGGTTTTACCCAGACCGTGCAATCCGCAACAAAGGTCACGGAGATGCACGAATATACGAAAGGTCGCGAACGCTTCGCCCTCACGCTGAGTCATAAGCCCAATGGCAGCGTTGGTGTGCGCATCGAGACCACGCAGCAATAACTGATTTAGATAAACAAGGAGAATTACGCTATGAAACGCATCCTGCTCTTCCTCGGCACCAACCTCGCCATCGTGCTGGTGCTTTCGCTCACCATGAAGATACTTGGCGTGGAGCCTTATCTTAACGAGAACGGCCTGAATCTCGGCAGCCTGCTGATTTTTGCCGCCGTGATGGGTATGGGCGGTTCCTTCATCTCGCTCGCCATCTCCAAGTGGATGGCCAAGCGCACGACGGGGGCCAGGGTGATCGAAAATCCTTCTACCCCGGGTGAAGTCTGGCTGGTGGAAACCGTGCGGCGCCAAGCGAAGATCGCGGGGATCGGCATGCCGGAAGTGGCGATTTTCGATTCGCCCGACGTCAACGCCTTCGCCACCGGCTGGAACAAGAACAATGCCCTGGTGGCGGTTTCCACCGGCCTGTTGCAGACCATGACCAAGGCCGAGGCGGAAGCGGTGCTGGGGCACGAGGTTTCCCACGTGGCCAACGGCGACATGGTGACGCTGGCGCTGATCCAGGGCGTGGTCAACACCTTCGTGATGTTCCTGTCGCGCGTCATCGGCTATCTGGTGGACAAGATCGTGTTCAAGACCGAGCGCGGTACCGGCCCGGCGTTCTTCGTTACCATGATCATCGCCGAACTGGTGCTGGGCGTCCTCGCCTCGATCATTGTCATGTGGTTCTCGCGCCGGCGCGAGTTCATCGCCGACTCGGGCGGCGCTGCGCTGGCCGGCAAGGCTGCCATGATCTCCGCGCTGGAGCGGCTCAAGGCCCAGCACGGCGTGGCAGCGGAACCGCTGCCGGAGAAACTGGCTGCCTTCGGTATTTCCGGCGGCGTGGGTTCGGGCCTGAAGCGCCTGTTCATGACTCATCCGCCGCTGGAAGAACGCATCGAGATGCTGCGGCATCTCAAGGAGAGGGATTAACGCGACCCAGGAGTTTATGCGTTAGCGCCCGCTTCACCAAACCAATGAATCTGTACTTCCTTGCGGCTGTTTTTCAGCCGCAGGGGAGGTGTTGCCCTTAACCTGAGCAAATTTGAATATGAGATCAATCAATCATCACCGGTGTTTACGACCCGCACGTGCCTGGCTGCTGACGCTCGCTATGCTTGCTGTCCCCGCGAGCCATGCGGCACCGCTCACCCTGGACGAAGCCTTGCGTCTCTCCGCAGCGCACAGTCCTGCGCTTGCTGCGGCAAAAGCACGGGAGCAGGGCGCGCAGGCGGCCTTGGAAACGGCGCTGGCCTATCCCAATCCCGAGTTGGAGCTGGCTTCGGGCGTATCGCGTCCGCGGCTGGTGGGTGGAACCAGCGGGCGCAACGAGATGCTGGGGTTGTCTCAGCAGCTCGAATTGCCTTCGTTGCGTGCAGCGCGGCGGGAAGGTGCAGAAGCCGGCATCGTCTCCGGCACAGCGGCATTCGGGGATGCGCAGCTCAACCAGCGTACCCTGGTGAAGCTGGCTTTTTTCGACGTGTTGCGTCGCCAGGAAGAGGCCGCTTTGGCTGCTGAAAATCATGCCTTGCTGCTGCTGATCCGCAACCGGGTAAAGATCAAGGTGGAAGTCGGTGAATCGCCGCGCTATGAACTGGTGAAATCCGAGGCCGAGGCGATGGCAGCGGGGAGCGCTGCCCGGAGCGCCGAGTTTCGCGTGACCCAGGCCCGCGACAGGCTGCGGGCGCTGATTGGCGCATCGCTTGCCGAAGATTTCGAGGTGGCAGTTGAGCCACCGTTCGCCGCCGAGTTGCCGGCGCTGGACGAACTGCGCCAGGATTTGCTGGCGCGCCAGCCCCTGCTCAAGGTGGCCGAGGCCGAGAAGCGCCGTGCCCAGGCACGGGTGGAGCAGGAACGTGCCGCGCGTTTGCCTCAGCCCACGCTCAGATTAAGCTCCGAGCGCGATCCTGACATGAACCAGTGGCGTGCCGGTGTGGCTTTGCCGTTGCCGCTATGGAATCGCCGCGCGGGCCCCATCGGCGAGGCCGTTGCCGGCATGCACCGCGCAGAGGCTGAGGCGCAGCAGATCCACCTCGGCCTGCTGGCGGAACTGGATCAGGCCTATAGCCGTTTCCAGATTGCCAAGCGCCAGGTGAAGACATTCGAGTCCGGTCTGATGCAGGAAGCGGAGAACGCCATGAAGGTGGCCGAGGCTGCCTACCGCTTCGGCGAGCGCGGTATTCTCGATTACCTCGATGCGCAGCGCGTGCTGCGCAACACCCGCGTGGATTACCTCAATGCCCGTTATGAATTGCAAGCTGCGCTGATCGAGATCGAGCGCTTGCGTGCCACCCCTGTTACTGGAGAAAAATCATGAAGCGCCCGCTGTTTCCCATTCTTATTGCCGTGTTGTTAACCGCAGCTTTGAGCGGATGCCAGGGCAAGGAAGCGCCACCTGCCGCCACCGCACCTGCCGATCCTTCGCTGGTAACGGTGCCTGCTGATTTTCTCCAGCGCCTGAAGATTGCTCCTGCGGATGAGGGCGAAGCGACAGAGACTCTGCGCGTGCCGGCTCGTATCGAGGTCGACGAGCAGCGTGTGGCGCGTATCGGCGCCACTGTGACCGGCCGTGTGACCCAGATTCATGCCACTCTGGGCCAGCGGGTGAAGCGCGGCGAGCAACTTGCCACGCTGCATAGCACCGAGCTGTCCGCGGCTCAGCTGGCCTACCTCAAGGCGCTGTCACAGACAGAGTTGCAGCGCCGCGCCGTGGAGCGTGCCAAGCTGCTGTTCGCTTCCGACGTGATCGGCGCTGCCGAGCTGCAGAAGCGCGAAAGCGAGCTGGCGCAGGCGCAGGCTGAAATGCAGGCATCACAAGGCCAGCTCGGCGTGCTGGGCATGACCGAGAGCGCCATGGCCAAGCTGGCGGCGAGCCGTACCGTGCATTCCCTGTCCTCGATTACCGCTACGCTGGATGGCGCGGTCATCGAGCGCAAGGTGACGCCGGGCCAGGTGGTGCAGCCGGCCGATGCGCTCTTTACCGTGGCCGACCTGTCGCATGTCTGGCTGGTGGCCGAGGTGCCCGAGCAGCAGGCCGCCCTGATCAAAAAAGGCGAATCCGCACAGGCCGAAATTCCGGCATTGAACGGCAAACGCATCGAGGGACGCCTGATTTACGTCGCCGATATTGTCAATCCGGAGCGGCGCACGGTCACGGTGCGCATGGACGTTGACAATCCGGACCGCCTGCTCAAGCCGGAAATGCTGGCCTCCATGCTGATCCAGGGCGCCCCGCAGCGACGCCTGGTCGTCCCGGCTGCTGCCGTGGTGCGCGAGGACAACAAGGACCATGTCTTCGTCCAACTGGATGGAACCCGCTTCCAGTTGCGCCCTGTAGTCCTGGGGCAGGAAAGCAATGGCTATGTCCCTGTACAGAGCGGACTGAAGGGGGGTGAGCCGATCGTCACCGAAGGCGCGTTCCACCTCAACAACGAGCGCAAGCGCAAAGAACTGGAAGGATGACGATGGCTAGCCATCAAGGAGATCTTTTAAAAAACCTTTCACCGCAAAGTACGCAAAGGTTCGCAAAGGAAGTCAAACCCATGAAATTTCATGAAAACTTTTTCTTTTCGCGTTGCCTTCGCGTTCCTTCGCTTCCTTTGCGGTTAATCGCTTATCAGATAGAAACGGAAACAACATGCTGGAATCCCTAATACGCGCGGCGCTCAAGCAGCGCCTGGTGCTGGTCGTGGTGGCGATATGTTTGGTGGCATTCGGTCTGGACGCGACGCGCAAGCTGTCGGTGGACGCATTCCCGGATGTGACCAACGTCCAGGTGCAGATCGCCACCGAGGCCAAGGGCCGCTCGCCCGAAGAGGTCGAGCGCTTTGTCACCGTACCGCTTGAAATGGCCATGACCGGCCTGCCGGGGCTGGAGGAGATGCGCTCGCTCAACAAGCCGGGCCTGTCTCTGATTACCCTGGTGTTCACCGATGCCACCGATGTCTACTTTGCGCGCCAGCTGGTGATGGAGCGCCTGATCGAGGTGGGCGGGCGCATGCCGCAGGGCGTGACGCCGACGCTGGGGCCATTGTCCACCGGGCTGGGCGAGGTCTACCAGTTCACTCTGGAACGGCCGGACGATGGGGATAAAGTGCTTTCGGTCGAAGAACTCACCAAGCGCCGCATCGCCCAGGACTGGGTGGTGCGCCCGCTCTTGCGCGGCATTCCCGGCGTGGCGGAGATCAATTCCCAGGGGGGCTACGTCAAGCAGTACCAGGCGCTGGTCAACCCCGACCGCATGCGCCACTACCAGGTCACGCTGCAGGACGTCTACCAGGCGCTGGCCAACAACAATGCCAACTCCGGCGGTGGCGTGCTGCCGCATTATGCCGAGCAGTATCTGATTCGCGGCGTCGGCCTGGTCAAGGATCTCGACGACATCCGCAGCATCGTGCTCAAGGAGCAGGACGGCGTGCCGGTGCTGGTGCGCGACGTGGCGGAAATTACCATCGGCCACGAGGTGCGCTATGGCGCGCTGCTGAAGAACGGCGTCACCGAGTCGGTGGGCGGCATCGTCATGATGATCCGCGCCGGCAACGCCAAGGAAGTGGTGTCGCGCATCAAGGAGCGGGTAGCCGAGATCAATGAAAAGGGCATGCTGCCCGACGGCCTCAAGATCGTCCCCTACTACGACCGCAGCGAACTGGTGGATGCCGCGCTCGAAACCGTGGTGAAGGTGCTGATCGAGGGCGTGTTCCTGGTGATCATCGTGCTGTTCCTGTTTCTTGGCGACGTGCGTTCGTCGCTGGTGGTGGTGGCCAGCCTGATATTGACTCCATTGATTACCTTCATGGTGATGAACCATTACGGCCTGTCCGCCAACCTGATGTCGCTGGGCGGACTGGCCATCGCCACCGGCCTGATCGTGGACGGCTCGGTGGTGGTGGTGGAGAATACCTTCCAGCGCCTGGCCGAGAACAAGGATAAAGGGGTAAGCAAGGTGCGGGTGGTGCTGGATGCGGCGACGGAAGTGGCCACGCCGGTGATCTTCGGTGTTTCCATCATCATCCTGGTGTTCCTGCCGCTGATGACGCTTGAAGGCATGGAAGGCAAGATGTTCGCCCCGCTGGCCTTCACCATCGCCATCGCGCTGTTCGTGTCGCTGGTGCTGTCGCTCACGCTCACGCCGGTGCTGTGTTCCTACATGCTGGTGGGCAAGGACGAGCACGACACGCGCCTGGTCGCCATGGCCAAGAAGCCTTACCTGCGTATGCTCAACTGGTCGCTGGCCAATGGCAAGAAGACCATCACGGCGGCCTCCGCGGTGTTCGTCGGCGCGGTCGTGCTGCTGCCTTTCCTCGGCACGGCCTTCATCCCCGAGATGAAGGAAGGATCGATCGTGCCCGGCATCAACCGCGTGCCCAATATCTCGCTGGAGGAATCCATCAAGCTGGAAATGGAGGCGATGCGCCTGGTGATGCAGGTGCCTGGTGTGAAATCCGCCTTCTCCGGCGTCGGACGCGGCGAAAGCCCGGCCGACTCGCAGGGGCAGAACGAATCCACGCCTATCGTCAGCCTGAAGCCGCGCGATGAGTGGCCCAAGGGCTGGACGCAGGACGATATCGCCGCCGGCATCCGCGAAAAATTGATGACCCTGCCGGGCGTGCAGATCGTCATGGCGCAGCCGATTTCGGACCGCGTGGACGAGATGGTCACCGGGGTGCGCTCCGACGTGGCGATCAAGCTGTTTGGCGATGACATGGATCTGCTCAAGCAGAAGGCCGATGCCATCGCCAAGGTGGCCTCCTCGATCAAGGGCGCGCAGGACATGAAAGTCGAGCGGGTGACCGGCCAGCAGTACCTGTCCATCGAGATCGACCGCCAGGCCATCGCCCGCCACGGCCTCAACGTATCGGACATCCACGACGTGATCGAGGCTGCCATCGGCGGACGCCAGGCCACCGAGATCTACGAGGGTGAGCGCCGTTTCGGGGCGGTGGTGCGCCTGCCGGAGAAATTCCGCGGCGACGTGGAAACCATACGCAGCCTGCTGGTCAGTTCGCCCAACGGCGCCCTGGTGGCACTGGAGAGCTTGGCCGATATCCGCGTCGCGGACGGGCCGGCCCAGATCAGCCGCGAAAAAGCCAAGCGCCGCATCGTGGTCGGCGTGAACGTGAAGGACCGCGACCTCGGCAGCTTCGTGACCGAGTTGCAGCAGTCTGTGGACAGCAAGGTCAAGCTGCCCGAAGGCTATTACCTGGAGTGGGGCGGCCAGTTCCAGAACATGGAACGTGCCATGGGCCACCTGAAGATCATTGTGCCTGTCACCATCGCGGCGATTTTCTTCCTGCTGTTCCTGCTGTTCGGCTCGCTGCGCTATGCCTCGCTGATCATCCTGGTGCTGCCTTTTGCCTCGATCGGCGGTGTGGTGGCCCTGTTTGTCACCGGCGAATACCTGTCGGTGCCGGCCTCGGTGGGCTTCATCGCCCTGTGGGGGATCGCGGTCTTGAACGGCGTGGTGCTGGTGTCTTATATCCGCAGCCTGCGCGACGAAGGCATGGGCCAGGCCGAGGCCGTGGTGCAGGGCTGCAAGCAGCGCTTCCGCCCGGTGCTGATGACCGCCACGGTGGCGATGCTGGGCTTGATTCCCATGCTCTTCGCCAGCGGGCCGGGGTCCGAAGTGCAGCGCCCATTGGCGATCGTGGTGATCGGCGGTCTGATAACCTCCACCCTGCTGACGCTGGTGGTGTTGCCGACGCTGTATAAATGGTTTGAAGAAAAGCCCGTCGAGGCTTAACGATCATGATGGATCAAGTCATGATCGTTTCCCTCGCCCCTTACCCTCTCCCGCCTGTGGGCGAGGGGGACGAAGTGTCGCTTCGCGATCTTCTATCTAATGGAGAAGCCCCATGAAAGAAATTAAAGCCATTGTACGGCCTGCCCGGCTGCACAAGATCCGCGACGCATTCCGCACACTGCCCGGCTTCCCCGGCATGAACATCTCCCATGTCGAAGGGAGCAGCGCCCATGCGGGGATGGAACAGCACGATACGCTGAAGGGGGAGTTGACCGACTTCACGAAAAAAATACGCATCGAGATAGTCTCGCCTGACGAACTGGTTCCCGATATCCTGCGCATCATTCACCACAACGCCCATACCGGCCAGACCGGGGATGGCGTGTTGTGGGTTACGGAGGTGACGGAGTTCCTTCACCTCTGTCAGGCCGAAATTTGACCGCCATGCTGTCATGGACGCGCTCCGGGCGCTGAAACCTGTTCCGTAGAAACCCGGAAATTATTTGGATGTGTAAATGAATAACGCGATCTCTATCGGCGAACCCTGGATGTGGGCTGCCTTCATCGCCTTCGTGCTGGTCATGCTGGTGCTGGACCTGTTCGTGTTCGGCGGCAGGCAGGCGCACAAGGTGAGCGTCAAGGAGGCCGCCATCTGGTCGCTGGTGTGGGTGAGTCTTGCACTGCTGTTCAACGCCGGCCTGTGGTGGCACTTGAGCGGCACGGCCGGGCAGGCGGTCGCCGACCAGAAGGCGCTGGAATTCCTCACCGGCTATCTGATCGAGAAGTCACTGTCGGTGGATAATGTGTTCATTTTCCTGCTGATCTTCACGTCCTTCCACGTCGCAGCAGAGTACCAGCGCCGGGTGCTGATCTACGGCGTGCTGGGCGCCATCGTCCTGCGCGCCATCATGATCCTGGCCGGGGCCTGGGTGGTGAGGGAGTTCAGCTGGGTATTGTATATTTTCGGATTTTTCCTCATCGTTACCGGCATGCGCATGCTGGTCATGGCGGAGAAAACGCCAGACCTGAACCAGAATCCGGTGCTGAAATTCGCGCGCCGCCACCTGCGCATTTCCGAGGGCCATCACGGCGAGGAGTTCACCGTGATGAAGGATGGCGTGCGCTATTTCACGCCGCTCTTCCTGGTGCTGATTCTGATCGAGACCTCCGACCTGGTGTTCGCGGTGGATTCCATCCCGGCCATCTTTGCCATCACCACCGACCCCTTCATCGTTTTCACCTCCAACATCTTCGCCATCATGGGCTTGCGGGCGCTGTATTTCCTGCTCGCAGACGTGGCGGACCGCTTTCATCTGCTGAAGTACGGCCTGGCCATGGTGCTGACCTTCATCGGCGCCAAAATGCTGATCGCGCCCTGGTATCACGTGCCGGTGGCGGCCTCGCTGGCCATCGTCGCCGTGCTGATCGGGTCCAGCGTGATCGCCAGCCTGATCGCCACGCGCAACAAGGCTGCACATTGAATTCATCTTGTTTACGGAGTCAGTCCATGATCACCCGCATTTTTGCCATTATTCTTCTTGCTTTTTCTCTCGGTGCCTGCGCCGAGCCGCCCTACACCAACGTCGATAATGGCAAATTGAAGGAGCTGATAACTCAAGGCGTGCCTCTGTACGATGTGCGCAGGGCGGAGGAGTGGAGCCAGACCGGCGTGGTGGAAGGTAGCCGCAAGCTGACCTTCGTTGACTCTGCCGGACGGATGAATCCGGAATTGCTGCCGCGCCTGGCCGCCGAGGTGGGCAAGAACGATCCGGTGGTCCTGATCTGCCGCACCGGCAACCGTACCGACTCCCTGGCGCGCGAACTGGCGAAGGCGGGTTATACCCAGATTTACAACGTACGTGACGGCATCACCCGCTGGATCGGCGAAGGCAATCCCGTTGTCAAGAACTGAGTGCTGAACGATGAATGAACCCGTCCTGCAAGTGGCATCTTCAAGCCTGCGCGAACGCGTGCGCGCCTTCATCGAGCACCGCCGCGTGCAGGGCGTCATCATCGCCCTGATCCTGATCAACGCGGTCCTGCTCGGGCTTGAGACCTGGCCCGCCGCGATGGCTGCGGCGGGCGGACCGATCCGCGCGCTGGATACGGCCATCCTGGGCGTGTTCGTGGTGGAGATCGTGCTGCGTCTTTATGTCTATCGGCGCGCCTTCTGGCGCGATCCGTGGAGCATATTCGATTTCGCTGTCGTTTCTATCGCCCTGCTGCCGGCCACCGGCCAGCTTGCCGTGCTGCGGGCGCTGCGGGTATTGCGCGTGATGCGGCTGTTGACCATGGTGCCCTCCATGCGGCGGGTAGTGGGGGCGCTGCTGGGGGCGATTCCGGGCTTGATGTCTATCGCCATGGTGCTGATGATCATCTATTACGTGTTCGCAGTGATCGCCACCAATTTGTTCGCTGCCGACTACCCGGAATGGTTTGGACATCTTGGCCGATCGCTCTACACCCTGTTCCAGATCATGACCCTGGAAAGCTGGTCGATGGGCATCGCCCGCCCGGTGATGGAGAATTTCCCCTATGCCTGGGCTTTCTTCGTGCCCTTCATCCTGATCGCGACCTTCACCATGCTCAACCTGTTCATCGCCATCATCGTCAATGCCATGCAGACTTTTACCGAAAATGAGCAAAAAGAGACGGTTGCAGCAGTCGAGCAGGCGCGCGAGCACATCGAGGCGGATCTGCATGCCGAAGTGCGGGCCATGCGGGATGAAATCCGTGAGTTGAAAATGCTGCTGACGAAGGCGCCGCCCGGCCGGCAAGATGCTTAGTGTAGAGCGGCGCTATTTCTGATGCTGGATTGATCTGCCGTAACGAAAATATGGCAGTATTCGCCCGCGTTGCGCCGCAGCGCCGGGTCGATCATTTCAGGTGGCAAGAATATTAAAAATTGCACCTGCAAGATAGTTTTTTCAGGAGGGTTTGATGAGTGTGGCGGTGGTTGTTTACTTGGTGCTTGGACTGGTGCTGCTGGTCGTCGGCGCCGACCTGCTGGTACGTGGCGCCTCGCGCCTGGCGTTGCGGTTTGGTATTTCACCGCTGCTGATCGGGCTCACCGTGGTCGCCTTCGGCACCAGTGCGCCGGAGCTGGCCGTGAGCGTCCAGGCCGGACTGTCGGGCCAGTCGGGAATCGCCGTCGGCAACATCGTGGGGAGCAATATTTTCAATGTGTTGATGGTGCTTGGTTTTTCTGCGCTTATCACGCCGTTGGTGGTGTCGCAGCAGCTGGTGCGGATTGACGTGCCGCTTTTGATCGGGGCGTCGGTGCTGTTTTTGATCATGGCATTCGATGGCCACATCGGTTTCTTCGATGGCCTGCTGCTGACTGGCGGCATCGTGGTTTACATCGTGTTTGCCATCCAGCAAGGCCGCAAGGAAAGCGCGGCGGTAGAGGCCGAGTATGAGCAAGAGTTCGGTGGTGGGAACAGTCCATTGCTGGGGCGGCTGCCGGTCCAGATCGGGCTCATCGTCGGCGGTCTTGTGCTGCTGGTGCTCGGCGCCACCTGGCTGGTCGAAAGCGCGGTGTCGATCGCGCGTGTATTGGGCGTGAGCGAAGTGATTATCGGCCTGACCATTGTCGCCGCCGGCACTTCATTGCCGGAGCTTGCGACGTCGGTCGTGGCGGCAATGCGCGGCGAACGCGACATTGCCGTGGGTAACGTGGTCGGCAGCGGCCTGTTCAATATCCTCGCGATCGCCGGCATCGCCGCCGTGGTCACGCCGGGCGGGCTTGAGGTCGCCCCGGCGCTGATCCGCTTCGATATTCCGGTGATGGTCGCGGTGGCGCTCGCCTGCCTGCCGATATTTGCCACCGGACATCTCATCGCACGCTGGGAAGGGGCGCTCTTCCTTGGCTACTACATGGCCTACGTGTTGTACCTGGTGCTCGCGGCGACCCAGCATGCGGCACTGCCTGCGTACAGCGCTGCCATGCTCGGCTTCGTGCTGCCGCTCACGGCCATGACGCTGGTCGTGCTGCTGGTGCGCCACCGGGCGGCGACGAGGGCGATGCCATGAGCCAGGCAAAAAATAACCCACTGCTCGAAATTCTGGTCACCATCGTCTTTCCGTCGGTGATCCTGATGAAGTTCAGTGATCCGGAGAGCCTGGGCGCCGTCAATGCGCTGCTGCTGGCGCTGGCTTTCCCGCTGTTCTGGGGCGTGCGGGATTTGATCATGCGGCGCAAGCTCAACCTGTTGGCGGTGCTGGGTCTGGTCAGCATTCTGCTCACCGGCGGCATCGGCTTGCTGCAACTCGACACGCAGTGGCTGGCAATCAAGGAAGCCGCCATTCCCGGACTGATCGGACTGGCTGTTGTCGTCTCCGCCTACACCCGCTACCCGCTGGTGCGGGTCATGCTGTTCAGCCCGGCGGTGATGGACGTTGAACGCATACAGAATGGCTTGGAGCAGCGCGGCAACGGCGCCGTCTTTGAAGCCCGCCTGAAAATCGCCACCTTTATGCTGGGCGGTTCTTTTTTCTTTTCCTCTGCCATGAACTACCTGCTTGCCACGCAGATCGTCACCAGCCCGGCCGGCACGCAGGCATTCAATGAAGAGCTGGGCCGCATGACCCTGCTGAGTTACCCCATCATCGCACTGCCATCGATGTTGATCCTGATGGCGGTGCTGTATTACCTGGCGAGATCGATCCGCCTGCTCGCCGGGCTGAAACTCGCCGAGGCGCTCAAGCAATAATTCCGGAGTCTGACCATGAACCCTGAACAGCAGAAATCCATCCTCACCATCGCCCTGTACGCCGCCTTCGCCGACGGTGTCAAGCACGAGCGCGAGCGCGAGGAGATCCGCCACATCGCCGAATCCCTGGGCGGCGAGAGCTCGCCCGATCTTGCCCGGCTCTACCAGGACGTGCTGCTCAAGCGGGTCAGCTTGAAGGCGGCTGCCGATGCGCTGCACGACTCCGGCGAACGCCAGCTGGCGTATGAAATGGCGGTCTGCGTGTGCAATGCCGACGGCCGCCAGAGTGAGGTGGAACAGCGCTTCCTTAACGAGCTGAAGGGCCTGCTCAGGTTGGATGCCGTGCAGACTGAAGTCGTCGAGGGCGAGGCCGATGCCATTGTCGAACTGAGCGAGGCCGCCGTTCCTGCGGCCGCAGCCATTCAGCCCGGCCCTGCGGAGTCGTTGGCGGCCAGGCCGCCTTACGAATCCGGCGTGCCCCTTGCGGGTGCGGTGGTGGCGGCGCAGCCCAGGGTGGCGGAGGCCGAGCTGGACAAGTCCATTCTCAATTACGCTTTGCTCAACGGTGCGCTTGAACTGCTGCCGCAATCCTGGGCATCGATGGCCATCATCCCGTTGCAGATCAAGATGGTCTACGGCATCGGCCAGGCCCACGGGGTCGAACTCGATCAGGGCCACATCAAGGAATTCATCGCCGCCGCCGGGGTCGGGCTTACTTCGCAGTATCTCGAACAGTTTGGCCGCAAACTGCTGGGCGGCCTGCTCGGCAAGGCGGCAGGCAAGACTTTCGGCAAGGTCGGCAGCGCTGCTACCGGCATGGCGTTTTCCTTCGCCACCACCTATGCCCTGGGTCAGGTCGCCAAACGGTATTACGCGGGCGGGCGGGTGATGAGCACGGCGCTGCTGCGCGACACTTTCCAGAACCTGCTGGAGCCGGCCAAGCAGATGCAGACGCAATACCTGCCGCAAATCCGCCAGCAGGCCGAGACGCTCGACATGGGCCGCGTCATGGCCATGGTGCGTGGCAACACTGCGCCATGAGGATCTTTTCCCCGCTTTATCAGCGTGCGATGGTCTGGTCTCGGCATCGGCGCGCGCCCTGGTATCTGGGCGCGATGAGCTTCGCGGAATCGTCGTTCTTTCCGATACCGCCGGATGTGATGCTTGCCCCCATGAGCCTCGCCAATCCGTCCAGGGCCTGGCGCCTGGCCCTCCTGACCACGCTGGCGTCGGTGGCCGGCGGCCTGTTCGGGTATGCCATCGGTTATTTCGCCTTCGACGCCATCGAGCCCTGGCTGCGCGAGACCAAATACTGGGCAAGTTATCAGCTGGCGGTGGAGTGGTTCGGAGAGTGGGGTTTCTGGGCGATCTTCGTCGCCGGATTCTCTCCGATTCCTTATAAGGTGTTCACCATCGCCGCCGGCGCCCTGTCGATGGCGCTCTTGCCTTTCGCCCTGGCCTCGCTGATCGGACGCGGCGCGCGCTTTTTTCTGGTCGCCGGGCTGATGGCCTGGGGCGGGGCGCGCATGGAGGCGACGCTGCATCGCTACATCGACCGCCTGGGCTGGGCGACGGTCGCCCTGGTGGCGATCGGCGCGGCCATTTACCAGTGGCGAGGTGCTTTGTAGTAGCAGGATGTGCCCTTGCGCCGCTCGATAGACAGAAATACGGCACCGCGCATGGGTGCCGTATTTATTTTCCTGCGATGGCCTGGGTCATTATGAAGTCTCTAGCGCGAGCGGGTAGCCCCCTTCCTTGATGATGAATTCCAGGAAAACGCTGGCGGTCAGGCCCAGTTTTTTGCCGCCCAAATGCACCGCGTGCCACATTCTGTGCAGGGGAAGCCCTTCGACATCGAGGATGGCCATGCGTTTGGTTTCCAATTCAAGATCCAGGCTTCCCAGCGACAGAATGGATATTCCCAGATCCGCCATGATGGCCTGCTTGATGGCCTCGCCTGAGCCCAGCTCCATGTAGGTCTGGAACATGACTTTTTTCGAGGCGAACAGCCGTTCGGTGAAGCAGCGCGTGCCCGATCCGGGTTCGCGCAACAAGAACCGTTCATTGGCGAAGCGCTCGAGTTGAATATTTTTCTCGCCCACAAAGGGGTGATCCGGATGGGCGGCCATGACCAGGATGTTTTCCATGAATGGCCGTACCACCAGGTCAACATTGTCGGGCATTTGGCCCATGACCACGAAATCGTCCTGGTTGGTCAGAAGGCGTTCGGTGACGCGTGCGCGATTGGTGACAGTCAGTTGCGGCTGAACTTCCGGATATTCCCGCAGGAAGCGCCCCAGAAGGTGCGGCATGAAGAACTTGGCCGAACTGACCGTCCCCACCTTGAGCGGGCCGGCCACCTTGCCCTTCATGTCCATCAGGGTGCCTGAAAGCGTATTGAGCCGGGTCAATATGTCCAGAACGGCTGCGTAGACCTCATCGCCTGCGCGGGTGAGCAGGAGTTTCTTGCCGGCCTGGTCGATCAGCGGCAGGCCCATGTTCTCTTCCAGACGCTTGACCTGGATGTGGACGGCCGGTTGGGAAAGGTGAAGTTCCTCTGCTGCGCGAGTGTAGCTGCGGTGCCGTGCTACCGCTTCGAAGAGGCGAAGCTGCTGTAGAGTCCAGTGATGGATCATATACTTCAGTATATTCTATGAATATGAAACATTAAGTTCTGTTTATTGACATTCGTTGCTAAAGTACAGTCCATGCAATGCACCGATGGTTGCGTATGCATGGGAGGCGGGCCTAACCTGCGCGCCAACCTTCATGACTGTCACTCTATCATTAAGGAGTTGAATTATGGCAAAAACCTACCAAGCGGGTGTTAAGGATTACCGGCACACCTATTGGGCACCGGATTACGTTCCCCTGGATTCTGACATCCTCGCTTGCTTCAAGATCACGCCGCAGCCGGGTGTGGACCGCGAGGAGGCAGCCGCTGCTGTGGCCGCTGAATCTTCCACGGGAACCTGGACCACGGTCTGGACCGATCTTCTGACCGATATGGATTACTACAAGGGTCGTGCCTATTCTATCGAAGACGTACCTGGCGACGACACTTGTTTTTATGCTTTCATTGCTTACCCGATCGACTTGTTCGAAGAAGGTTCCGTAGTGAACGTGTTCACCTCTCTGGTGGGCAACGTGTTCGGCTTCAAGGCGGTGCGCGCACTGCGTCTGGAAGACGTGCGCTTCCCACTGGCTTACGTCAAGACCTGCAACGGACCTCCCCACGGTATCCAGGTTGAGCGCGACAAGATGAACAAGTATGGTCGCCCGATGCTGGGTTGTACCATCAAGCCCAAGCTGGGTCTGTCTGCCAAGAATTATGGCCGTGCTGTTTACGAATGCCTGCGCGGCGGTCTCGATTTCACCAAGGACGACGAGAACGTCAACAGCCAACCTTTCATGCGCTGGCGTGATCGCTTCCTCTTTGTTCAGGATGCCATCGAAACTGCCGAGAATGAGACTGGCGAGCGCAAGGGCCATTACCTCAACGTCACTGCTCCGTCGCCTGAAGAGATGTACGAGCGTGCCGAGTTTGCCAAGGAAATCGGCTCCCCGATCATCATGCACGACTTCCTGACGGGCGGTTTTACTGCCAATACAGGTCTGGCGCGCTGGTGCCGCAAGAATGGCGTGTTGTTGCATATTCACCGCGCCATGCACGCTGTGCTCGACCGCAACCCGCACCACGGTATTCACTTCCGCGTCCTGACCAAGGCCCTGCGCCTGTCCGGCGGCGACCACCTGCACTCCGGTACGGTTGTGGGCAAGCTGGAAGGCGACCGCGAAGCGACCCTGGGCTGGATCGACCTGATGCGCGAGTCGTTCATTCCTGAGAACCGTTCACGCGGCATCTTCTTTGATCAGGACTGGGGTTCCATGCCTGGCGTGATGCCGGTTGCATCGGGTGGTATTCACGTCTGGCACATGCCAGCGCTGGTCAGCATCTTCGGCGACGACTCTGTTCTGCAGTTCGGCGGCGGTACTCTCGGTCACCCCTGGGGTAACGCAGCGGGTGCGGCGGCCAACCGTGTTGCTCTGGAAGCTTGCGTTGAGGCGCGTAATCGCGGTGTTGCAGTGGAGAAGGAAGGCAAGGCCATTCTCTCCAAGGCCGCTGATAGCAGCCCGGAACTGAAGATCGCAATGGAGACCTGGAAAGAGATCAAGTTCGAGTTCGATACTGTCGACAAACTTGACGTGCAGAACCGCTAACCATCTCCACGACTTCGCCCTTCGCAATGCGAAGGGCGGCTTTGAAAAAAGGAAACCATCATGGCTGAAATGCAGGATTTTAAATCCACACCTAAGTACGAAACCTTTTCCTATCTGCCTGAATTCAATGCAGAGCGGACCCGGGCCCAGATCACCCACATTGTCAACCAGGGCTGGAACCCGGCAATCGAGCATGTAGAACCGAGCCGTGCCTTCAACTACTACTGGTACATGTGGAAGCTCCCCATGTTCGGCGAGCAGTCTGTCGATCGCATCCTGGCAGAGATCGAAGCTTGCCACCGCGAGCATCCGAACAACCACGTGCGCCTGATCGGCTACGACAACTACGCCCAGAGTCAGGGTATGTCGTTTGTCGTGCATCGCGGACGTTGATTTTTGATTCATCAGTAGTGCTGCCGCCGGCCAAGGCCGGCGGTTTTTAAACCCCTTATTCGAATATGGGAGATCGGTTATGTCTGAGTCCAGGGCAACACCGGCTATGAGTGGCAAAGAAGTTGCGTTGGCAAGGCGCCGCGCAATATCGCAAAACGGTGGCAGTGCCATACCGAAAAAGAACGGCGCAGTTGCAGCACGCGTCAAGCCGACTCCGGCCGCGATAGCCAGCACCACTCCGGCCGCAACAGTCAATACTATTCCGGCCGTGACAGCCAGTGCCGTTTCTGCTGGCAGCGCGGTCAGTGGCCGTGATTTCTCGCGTGCCCGCCGCGCCATGTTGGCGTCAGGTGGCAAGAATGGCGTGGGGTCCAGCAGCGCGTCGAAAGTTTCTGCGCCTGTGAAGGCTGTTGCTCCTGCGTCCACATACGTTTCTTCAGAAATTAATGAACCAGCCAGTTATGAAAGTGCGGCCAGCACGTCAGATGTCGAGTCGACACTTGACAGCATTTGCTCCGTTGTTGAGCAAACGCCATCCGAAGCCCTGAGCAGCGCAGAGACCAGCGTGCGGGATCTGTGCCGTATGCGTCGTCAGGCACTCTCGACGCAGGGCAAGAGCGCGATGCCGCGCAAGCCCGGCAGCGGTGTTTCGGCTGCTGCGCGCCGCAATGGCAACGGGTCGGCTCTGGTCCAGGGGCGTGATGCAGCTCGCCAGCGCCGTGCCGAATTGTGCCAGAACGGCCGTGGTAATGCGCCGGTCAGCCGTCCGAGCGGACGTCAGCGCCCGGATGCCGGCGCCCCGCCGAAGGTCGAGGCGACCACCACACTGTCCGGCCAGTCCGTAACGGGCACACGGGTAGAGCGCGCATCCAAAGTGACAGGCAACGAGCCTGGCACCTGCCGCACCATTACCGGCACTGAATATATCAGCGCCGAGCAGTTCGAAAGCTTTTGCGAATCACGCCCGGTACCCGCCGCAGCCAAGGTCGGCATGAGCGCGACCAGTCGTGGTCAGTGGGTTTCTGGCACCGAAGTTGGCCGTTCTGCCAAGGTGACCGGCGATGAACCCGGCAGTTGCCGTCCAGTCACTGGAACCGAATACCTGGGCAGTGAGCAGTTTGGCGAATTTTGCCAGGGCAAGGGTTTGCTGGCGCGGCCTGAAAAAGTCAGCGTCGGCGTCACCGAGCGTCGTGGCACCGTCATCAGCGGCACCGACGAAACGCGCGCCAATCGCACCACCGGCACAGAAGCCGGCGCGACACGCACGATTACCGGCTCGCAGTATGCCGACGCGGGTGTGGCACGTTTGACCATCAACGGCCCAAGCAAGGTTGCGCTGACGCATACTTTTGCCGGTCGTCCGGTATCCGGCACGGAAGTCGGTCGTTCGGTGAAGGTGACCGGTGACGAGGCGGGTTCCTGCCGCGCTATTTCCGGAACGGAATATTTGTCCAACGAACAGTTCCAGTCGATCTGCCAGAGCCGCCCTGAACCGGCGCCTGCCAAGATCGGCGAGGATTCGAGCCAGGGTGGCCAGCGCATTACCGGCAACCTGGTGGATCGCACTCAGAAGGTGACCGGTAACGAACCCGGTTCCTGCCAGCGCGTGACAGGATCGCAGTATGGGCAGCCCAGCCTGTGTGGCGGCGGCGCGGAAAAAGTCGGGGTGATGCATACCCTGGCTGGACGCTCGCTGACCGGAAGCCGGATTGACCACAGCCCAAAGTTAACCGGTGACGAGCACGGTGGGTGCCAGCCCGTCACCGGGACCGAGTATTACGGTCAGGAGCAGTACCAAGCGTACTGCCCAGGCACCCCGGCGCCCGCAGCCGCCAAAGTGGGCATCAGCCAGAGCAGTCATGGACTTCCTGTGTCCGGCACCATGCTGGGTCGCTCCGGCAAGGTAACCGGCAACGAGCCAGGCAGCAGCCTGCCGATCAGCGGAACGCCCTATGCGGGGCAGGAGCAGATAGGCAAAGTGTGCGGCTGTGGTTGTGGTTGTGACGGAAAGCCAAAAGCGGCAATGGAATTGGCCCGGCCCGCGATGGCAAGAAGGCAGCCTCGCTTCATGGCGCCTGCCGATCAGCCGATGCCATATCCACAACGGATGATTCAGCCAGAGCAGCCGCGTCCGGAAGACTTTAGTATCGTCTCGCCGGCACGCTCCGTACAAGGCGAGCGCGAGCGTATCACCGGCAATGCCTATGGCTCAGCCGGACGTATCACTGGCCCCGTGAATATGGGCTCCGGCCTGGTGTCGGGTACGCCTGAGTTTCGCTATCGCGACGATGCAGCAGTCTATCAGCAGGCAGCAACGCAAGTGGTTGAAGTGGCTGTTGCTCCACGCATCACTGGTGAAGGTCGCGCTGACGGAATGCGCATTACCGGTGACGACTGGGCACGCAGTGGCCGTGTGACCGGGACCGAGGGGCATTGGGCGCAAGGCCGTAACCCGACCATGCGCGGCGAGCCGCGTCAGACTCAGTGGGCTCAGAATGCCTGGTCCAACAAGGAACGCGAGCGTCCAGAAGCACCTCCTCCAGCCAAGGTTACCGGCAGTAGCGGTAATGGCGGCAAGGGTGCGATGGTGACCGTCTCCGGCGGTGCGCGTGGCTAAGGGGGCATAAAGCGATGAATACACGCAATGCTTATGCGCTGCGCGCCCGCTCGGCCGGCAATGTCCGCCGCCCCAGCGCGAGCACGGCACCCAATGGTTTGGCCATGAAGATGGCTGACCAGCAGGGTCGTGGTTCGTGCGCACGGATGCCGGTGCAGGGCGGCCGGCATCTGCTGGCAGACCTGAGAGCAAATGCCCGCCTGGCATGCTGCGAGGAATCCGCCAAGGGGCGCTTCGAGGCCATCGTGCCGACCCTGAAGGCGATTGCCGGCATGCAGCACGACGCGGGTTTCATCGAGCGTGCTCAGACCCTGGCCCTGGAATGCCTCGGCCATCGTTTGCCGGAAGGTATTCTTGACGATGCCTGGGTATCCGGCCTCGATTTGAAGGCCCTGTATGCGTATTGCGCTTTTGTCGCACAGAATGACTTGTCGACCAAGTTTGCAAAGGATCTGAAAGACCAGGTGGAATCCGTGCAGGATGTCAGCAATTTCTTCCTCGATTGCGGCTTCCATGCGGTTGATATCAGTCCTTGCGCGGATGGCCGCCTCAAGGGATTGATGCGCTACATCCTGCGTTTGCCGCTGACTTCCCTGACCCGGCGCAAGGCCTATGCCGGTGCGCTGTTCGATGTGGAGACCGATGTGCGCCACTGGGTTTCGACCGAGTTGCGCCGCTACCGCGAGGGCGTGCCGACCACGGCGGATGCGAATACGCGTTACCTCAAGGTGGCGGTCTACCATACCAGTTCATCCGATCCCTGCCATGAGGGTTGCGCAGCTCACGGCAGCAACGAACACGTGGCCATCGATGCCGCCCTGGAGCGTCTGATGCAGTTCCGTCAGGCGATTGAAAATTCGTTCTGCTGCGGCGCCAGCACCGACATTCTGCTGATCGGCGTGGACACGGATACCGACGCAATCAAGGTGCACGTGCCGGATGCCAACGGCGATCTTTCGGCGCACCGCTTTGTGGATAACGCCCAGATTTATGCGGACACCCTGAATCTTTCCGCCGATGATGCTCGGCTGGCGGTGTATGAGGCGATACGCGGCGCGAGTCAGGCCAGCGTCTGGGGGCAAGGACAGGGGGAGCCGCACGAAGGCATGCGCCGCCTGATTGCCAATCTGCTGATCAACAACCTGTCGCAGATCGAATATGTGGTCGATCTGTATGGCGGGCGCCATCCGGACATCGGCCATGCCGAGCGCTACATCAGCGTCGGCGACGGCTTCGAGGAAATGCAGATACGCAATCTGGCCTATTACGCGCATCTGCACACCCTGGAAGAAGGCGTGGCGGATATGGATGTGGGCATCAAGATATTCAAGGGCCTCAATGTGAAGCATGGCCTGCCCGTGCCGGTCGTTATCCGCTACCGCTACGACGCCCGGGTTCCGGGTTCGCGTGAGCGTTCGGAGGAGAAGGCCCGTCGGGTGCGCGATGCGATCCAGGCGCGCTATGCGCAACTACATGCCCAGGGGATGCTGTTCTGCCACCTCACGGTTCAGGATGTGCCAATTGGCAGCCCTATCGAGGAGGTGAATTAATGAAAATCATGCAAGTGGAAAAGACGCTGGTGTCTTCCAACCGCATCCCAGATCTCGGCCACCGGCCCCTGCTGGTGGTGCGCGAAAAAGCGGGCGGGGCGCGCCAGGTGGCGGTCGATGCGATCGGCTGCATTCCCGGCGACTGGGTTATCTGCGTGGGATCGTCGGCGGCACGCGAGGCGGCTGGCAGCAAGGAATATCCGTCGGATCTGACCATCGTCGGCATCATCGACCACTGGAAGTCAGAGTGATATGGAAATCATGCGCGTGGAATCTGATCTGGTGGCAACGCAGCGCGCGCCGGGGTTGAAGAACATGTCCTTGCGCGTCCTGGTGGATGCGAAGGGCGCACTGAGCGTGGCCTGTGATCCGGTGGGTGTGCCGCCGGGCAAGTGGGTCTTCACCGTGAGCGGTTCCGCCGCCCGGTACGCCGCGGGGGATGTCAAGGTGCTTACGGACCTGACTATCGCCGGCATTATCGACCAATGGGATGCTGAAGACACCCAGGCTGAAAAGTAGCAAGTTGCAATTTTTAACGCAGGTTTATTAACTCAAAAGGAGTTCTGAATATGGCAAACGTACATGGAATTGCATTGGGCATGATTGAAACCCGCGGCTTGGTGCCGGCGATTGAAGCAGCCGATGCCATGACCAAAGCGGCGGAAGTTCGCCTGGTAGGCCGTGAGTTCGTCGGTGGCGGTTATGTCACCGTGATGGTGCGCGGCGAGACCGGTGCGGTGAACGCAGCAGTTCGCGCCGGAGCCGATGCTTGCGAACGTGTTGGTGATGGACTGGTGGCAGCGCACATCATCGCGCGTGTTCACAGCGAAGTGGAAGGCATCCTGTCTGGCGGTTCTGCGGTGTAATAAAGTTTTAAATTCAACCTATTAACTGTATTAAGCAAGGAGTACTAAAAATGGCAAGTGTAACTGGAATTGCATTGGGCATGATTGAAACCCGTGGTTTGGTACCGGCGATTGAAGCAGCTGATGCCATGACCAAAGCGGCGGAAGTTCGCCTGATCGGACGCGAGTTTGTTGGCGGTGGTTATGTCACTGTGATGGTGCGTGGCGAGACTGGCGCGGTGAACGCAGCAGTGCGCGCTGGTTCCGATGCGTGTGAACGCGTTGGCGACGGCTTGGTGGCAGCACACATCATCGCCCGCGTGCACTCGGAAGTTGAAAACATTCTGCCCAAGGCTGAATAAACATAAAGCGTAATAAATCGGTGACGGCGGCTCTTCGTCGCGCCATGAATCTTGATGAGCAAGGAGATGGAAATGAGTGAAATTACTGGAATTGCATTGGGCATGATCGAGACGCGTGGCCTGGTGCCGGCGATTGAAGCGGCTGATGCCATGACCAAGGCGGCAGAAGTGCGTCTGGTAGGCCGTGAGTTCGTCGGTGGCGGTTATGTCACGGTGATGGTGCGCGGTGAAACCGGCGCGGTGAACGCAGCAGTGCGCGCCGGTGCGGATGCTTGTGAGCGTGTAGGCGACGGTCTGGTCGCAGCGCACATCATCGCCCGCGTTCACTCTGAAGTTGAAGGCATCCTGTCCAAGTAAGCGGATGCTTGATCTGGTGCGCGTCGTGTGTGCGGCGCTGGACACCAACCAACAAATGATTTTGCAAGGAGTATGAAAATGGCAGCTATCTCAGGTATTGCATTGGGCATGATTGAAACACGTGGCCTGGTGCCTGCGATTGAAGCAGCAGACGCCATGACCAAGGCGGCAGAAGTGCGCCTGGTGGGTCGTGAGTTTGTCGGCGGTGGTTATGTGGCGGTGATGGTGCGCGGTGAGACCGGTGCAGTGAACGCTGCGGTGCGCGCTGGAGCGGACGCTTGTGAACGTGTGGGTGACGGTCTGGTTGCGGCACACATCATTGCCCGTGTGCATTCTGAAGTAGAGAACGTGCTGCCAGCGACGCCTCAAGGTTCTGGCGGCGGTCGTGACGGCGAGGTCGCGAAGCGTAGCTAAGGAGGGTGTGATGCTAGCCAATCCGCGTCTGGCCGGTTTTCTGACCGAAGCCCTGACTCACGAGATGAGCGTGGTGCAGCAATACCTCACTCAGGCTCATCTATGCGAGTTATGGGGCTTGGACGATGAAGCCGTTTACTTCCGCAAGGAAGCCAGTGAAGAACTGGGGCACGCCGGCATGATCATCCGTCACATGTTGACGCTGGGCCTGGCGCCTAATGCAACCCGCCTCAAGGCGGTGCGGCCGGGCCGGAGTCTGCGCGAGATGCTGCTTTTGGATGCGCAACTGGAACTGGAAGCTATTCACCTCTATGACGAAGCCATGCGCCTGGCAGAGCGTCTTCGCGATCCGGCTTCCAGCCAACTCTTTGGCGAGCTGCTGGCTGACGAACAAGGCCACTACGAAGAGATCCAGCGCATGTTGAACGAGTTGACGGAGAAGGAGAGATCAAATGTCTGAACAGGCACCCAAGGAATGGAAAGTGCAGAAAAAACCGGCATTGATCCAGCGACGTTATGACTTCTCCGCCTATGCCGAGACGCGCCTGTTTCTCGATCTCTTGACACAGCTTTCAGAGACTAGCGGTTATTTCCCGGATCTTAATTTCGGTAAAACCCATGTCAACGTTAGCGTTGCGCCGCAGGAAGGGGAGCTTGGACCTGTCCAGTATGCCTTCGCCGAGCAGGTGGATACGCTCGCAGAAAGCGTTTCTGCTCAGCCGGCAGGCTGAAGGAGCAAGACGATGGCTGGCCGTCTGATTGCTCTGGCAAACCTCAAGGGCGGCTGCGGAAAATCCACGCTGGCACTGAATCTGGCTGCTGGTCTGGCACGGCAAGGCAGCGTCGGATTGGTGGATGTAGACCCCCAGGGCGCACTATGTCACTGGGCAGCATGGGCCAGCGGAGATGGTTTTCCCGAGGTGCTGGCTGGTGGTGAATATCCGCTTGAGACGGTGGCCCGTGCCGCCCGGAAGCATCATCGGGTGGTGGTGGATTGCCCGCCTTCTCTGGATATGGTCATTACCTGCAGGATATTGCAACAGGTAGACACGGTGTTGATACCGGTGCTGCCTTCGCCCCTCGACTTGTGGGCCTGCGCAGAGACGGTGGAAGCGGTGCGGCAGGCGCGGGAGATCAACCCCGGACTCAAGGCCTGGCTGCTGGTCAATCAGGCGGAGCCGTCCAGTGCCCTGTCGCGTGCCATGTCCGAGGCGCTGACCAGTCTGGATGTGCCGGCCATGAAATGTGTCGTGAGGCGCCGGGCAGCTTTCCGGACTGCGGTGGTGGAAGGGGTGAGTGTCTATCAAATGGGTGCCCGTGGCCGCGAGGCGGTGCGGGAAATCGATCAGGTGATTGAAGAGGTATTGAAACCATGAGCAAACTAGAAGACAAGTTGACCGCCAGCATCAAGCCAGCAAACCAGCGCAAGGCGCCTGCTACCAAGACGACCCCCATGGCCAAGCCGGCGTCAACAGAACCCGCAGTTGCTCCGGTAGTAGCCAAGCCGGAACCCGCTGCAAAAAACACGCCCGCAGCCGCTTCGAAGCCCAAGAGTAAAAGCAGTGATGCGCCTTACATCAAGCCTGCAAAACGTGTCTGGCCGGATTAAGCAGATTATCCCGGAGCACACTTATGTCGATCCAATTGGCCGATTACCAGGACGTCCTCGACGAACTGGGCGAACATGCCGGCGAGGTGCTGGAAGCCTCCTGGCATGATGCCGCACGGGTATTCAGTTCGCGTGGACTGGAATCTTACTTACGCGGAGCCGCCAGCCTGAAGGCGCTCGGGCGTGGCACCGACCTGGTGGTTTCATTCATCGAGGCTGCGCCCCAAGTTGCCAAGGAAATCGGCGAGCAGGCCGTTCCAGAACTGCTTTCCACGGCGATCAAGATGTACTCCAAGACCAGCGCCGGCGTGCTCGTCCTGCTGTTTTCGACGGCGCCTACCGCAGCCGCGCGCCTGGGCGAACTTGAACTGTTCAAGGGGTACCTTGGCCTGCTCGACAACCTGCTGGCACAGGCGCCGCGTGCAATTCGGCCCATGCTGGAGAAGCTCGACATGCTGTTGGCCCATCTCACGCTGGGCGGCTTGCGGCGCTGGGCAATGTGGGGCGCATCCGCGCACCGCACCGATTTTGCCGCGCAGACCTTGTACTTCGGTCTGGAAAGCGATGACGCGCTGGCAGTGATGAAGAAGGAACAGCGCGGCGTGCTGTTCGTTGACGTACAGCGCCGCCTGATCATGTATTTGCGCGCACTTTGGGGCCGCGACTTTTTCCTGCGCCCGACCTCGGGTGATTTTGAAAGCCGCGAAGGGTATCAGCCTTATATCGAACATTATTTCATCCACCTGCCGGACGCATATGACGACTATGCGCCGGAAGGCCGAGAAGTGGTGCACGGCCTTGAAGTTTACCGTGCCGCCGCTGCACACACCGCCGCACACATGGTGCATTCCCGTCTCGATCCTGAGGCTGAAGGCACCGATACACTGCAACGCGCTTTGATCAATGTAGTCGAGGACGCTCGCGTCGAAGCGCTTGCCGTGCGCAAGTTCCCCGGTCTGAAGCAGCTCTGGTTGAGTCTTTTGCCCGTCGATGCCGCGCTGGACGGTAGTGTCGGTCCGCTTCTGGACCGCATCGCCCGTGCTTTGCTTGATGATGATTATCGCGATACACATCCGCTGGTTTCCATGGCGCGCGATGCTTTCGCGGCCTCAACGGCGCGCTTGGCCGAACCTGGCCTGGCACGCGAAATCGGTTTGGCGCTGGCTGAAAAAGCCCGCGCCCTCGCGATCCCCTTCAGCGCCCGTACCGACAAGCCATCCAATCCCTATCGCGATGACAATCGCCATCTCTGGGAGGCGCCCGAGGATGCCAGCGACACGGTTCTGCTGCCCGGCCAGACGGCCCAGGTGCGCAAGTACGTCAGTCTGATGGAGATGATCAACGGCCTTGACGTCGAAACGGCAGGTGACGATGCCCAGGAAATCTGGATTCTGGAAACCGAGCTGTACGATGACGATGGCACAACATTTAACGAGAAGGAAGGCAAGGCGCCGATTTCTTCGCCCTTCCATTATCACGAGTGGGACTACCAGACCCAGCTCGAACGCCCTAATTGGTCAACGCTGCTGGAAAAGCGCCCGAAATCAGGCGATCCTGCCGTCATCGATGCAGTGGTGGAAAAGCACAAGCCTCTGGTGCGCAGGCTTAAATTCCTGATCGAAGCATTGCAGCCACAGGGCGTAGTGCGCCAGCGCAAGGTGGAGGACGGCGACGAGATCGACCTGAATGCAGCGATCCGCGCCCTGGTTGATATCCGCATGGGTGTGCAGCCCGATACACGCATCGGTATTCGTACTCGTTTGCAGATTCGCGACCTGTCTGTGGTGCTTTTGATCGATCTGTCCGAATCCACCAACGACAAGGTCAGGGACGCTGACGGCGAAGCCACTGTGCTCTCCCTGGCGCGTGAGGCCACGGCCTTGCTGGCCGATGCCATGGGCAAGATCGGCGATCCGTTCGCAATCCACGGCTTCGATTCCAATGGGCGCCACGACGTCGAGTATTATCGTTTCAAGGATTTCGACGCACCCTACGATGACAAGGTCAAGGCGCGCCTGGCGGCCATGACCGGCCAGCTTTCCACACGCATGGGTACCGCCTTGCGCCATGCCGGGGCACACCTGAACAGGCGGCCTAGCCACAAGAAATTGATCCTGGTGCTGACCGACGGCGAGCCGGCGGACAATGACGTGCGCGACCCGCAATACCTGCGGTATGACACCAAAAAGGCAGTGGAAGAGCTCGCCCGAAGCGGCATCCACACCTTCTGCGTGAGCCTCGACCCTTATGCCGACGAATATGTTTCACGTATCTTCGGTGCCAAAAACTACATGGTGCTCGACCATGTCGCGCGCTTGCCAGAGAAACTCCCAGCCTTGTACATGGGGTTGACGCGATGATGAGCGTGGCGCGACCGGTAGTGCTTCTGTCCCTGGAGAAAAAAGGGGATCGGCCATTGCCAGGCGTGCCTGCGCCCGGGCAGCGTGATCACGGTTGCTGGTCGCAATTACGCAATGCGCCCTGGAGCCGTCTGGCGTTTGGCGATGCTCCTGAATTGTTCGCGCTTGCGCTGGTCTTCGCTTTCGCTTTGCTGCCGCTGTTTGAGGGGCTGGGCTTGGCCATCATACTCTTTGCACTGCTGGGCGCCTTCCTCGCCCGCACCTGGCTGTGGTGCCGCAGCGCTGCGGTCGAGGCAGCGCCTGAAGCAAATGAAGCCAAAGCCGATTCTCAACCTGAAGAAAAATCAGGGAAGAGGCCATGATCTCTTCACCGCCAAACCTGCTACGCAGGTTACTGCCATTCCTCTCCTGGTTCCCGATGACACGGGACAGCCTGCGCGCAGATATCATGGCCGGCGTGACGGTTACGCTCATATTGGTACCCCAGAGCATGGCCTATGCCCAACTGGCCGGTCTGCCGGTTGTCTATGGGCTCTATGCCTCATTTCTGCCGGTGATTGTGGCTTCTCTCTGGGGCTCGCTGCGCCAGTTGCATACCGGCCCCACCGCGATGCTTTCCCTGATGTCGGCTGCCGCCCTGATTCCTTATGCCGCAGTGGGAAGCGAGTCATTTATTGCTCTTTCCATCATGCTGGCTCTCATGGTGGGTGTGTTGCGTCTCTTTCTGGGGTTATTGAGACTGGGCCTGGTGGTCAATGTGCTTTCGCACCCGGTCATTATCGGCTTCACCAATGCCGCTGCCCTGATCATCGGCCTGTCCCAGCTCAACAAGGTGATTAATGTCACCATGCCGCGTAGCGATTTTTTCCTCGGAGATCTGTGGGTCGTGCTGCAGCAATTGGGCAGCACCCATTGGCCGACTCTGATGCTCGCCGTAACCGCATTTGGCATTATTTTTGCACTGCAGAAGTTCGCGCCTCGCTTGCCCGGCGTGTTGATTGCCATTCTGATCACCACTGTTATCAGTTATGCAATCGGTTTCGAGCGGACAACCAAGGCGACGATTGAAGCAATTCAAGATCAGGATATGCGCGCCAGGATCGTCCGTCTTGCCGAGATCGGGCCGCAGATCAAGAGCAATGGCGCGTCTGTCAGCCAGCTGCAGGCAGAACTTTCCAGGCTGCAGGCACAGGGCAAGACGACCCTGTTCCCGCAGTTGGATGTCAAAGCGCAGATCGAGCGCAAGCAAGCCTGGGGCAAACTGCTGTCAGAGGAGCAGATGACACTGCGCATGGACTTGAGCAGGATTAATCTCGTCCATGAGCCGTTGCCTGACGGGAAGTCACTCTATCTGATCGCAGGGGTGAGTAAAGGCGGTGAACCGCTGGGCGTGGGGTATTGGCGTTTCAAAAAACTGGATGAACATCAGGTCATCCTGACGGGCGGCGGCGAAGTGGTGGGGAACATTCCTTCCGGGCTGCCCGGGATGAATGTGCCCCACATCGATTGGGAATTGGTGCTGCCTTTGCTGCCGGCAGCCCTGATCATGGCTTTGCTGGGTTTCATGGAAGCGACTTCCATCTCCAAGGCCATTACCGCCAAGACCAAGCAACGGGTGGATACCAACCGTGAACTGGTCGGCCAGGGTCTTGCCAATATTGTCGGCAGCTTCTTCCACGCCTTCGTGGTGAGCGGCTCCTTCTCCAGATCGGCGGTGGCTGCCCGCGAAGGCGCGAAGACCGGACTGTTCGCCATCGTCAGCGCCCTGGGTGTGCTGCTGGTGATCCTGTTTTTCACCAAGCTGCTTTACCACCTGCCCCAGGCGGTGCTGGCAGTGATCATCATGTTCGCGGTATTCAGTCTCATCAAGGTCAAGGTTCTGCTGCACACCTGGCAGGTCAACCGGATGGACGCGGTGATCGGCCTGGTCACCTTCGTTGCGACGCTGGTGATGGCCCCTGCGTTGGCGAACGGGATTCTGGTCGGTGTCGGTCTCACTGTGCTCCTTTATCTGGTGCGCAACATGCGTCCCCGTGCAGAAATCCTCGGCCGCCACCCGGATGGCGCCCTGGGTGGGATCGAGACCTATGGTCTGCCGCCTATCAGCCAGGATTACATCGTGATGCGCTTCGATGGATCGCTGAACTTCGTTAACGTGGCCTATTTCGAGCATGTGGTGCTGGAGGCGCTGGAACACTATCCCGATGCCAAGGCGCTCCTGGTTATAGGCAATGGTATCAACGATATTGACGTTTCCGGCGAAGACAAGATACGCATGCTGGCCAAGCAGCTGAAAGAAGTCGATATTGATCTGTATTTCAGCAGTCTGAAGCGCCAGGTGATGTCTGTTTTCGAAGGACCTGAGTTATCCAGATCAATTTCACCCGATCGGATTTTTAAATCCAAGGAACAGGCACTACAGTTCCTGGCAGAACGCTATGGCAGGGCAGCGTGATGCAATCAATCACTTCTCTAGGAGAAATTGTTTATGGCATTTGAACCGGTCGTACTGTTCTTCCTGCTGGGCGCAGTCGCCGGTTTGCTGCGCTCGGACCTGAAGATTCCGTCGAGTATTTACGATGCGCTTTCGATCTTCCTGTTGCTGGCCATCGGCCTCAAAGGGGGCGTCAAGCTCGCCGAGCACCCGATCGGTGAAATGGTGCTTCCCGGTATTGCGATCATCATAGCCGGCGCTCTGATCCCTTTACTTGCCTTTCCCGTGCTGCGTTATTTCGGACGCATGAGCCGGCCTGATTCCGCTTCCATCGCTGCACACTATGGCTCGGTCAGCGTGGTGACTTTTTCCGTGGGGGTCACCTTCCTTGGCCAGAAAATGGAGTCCTTCGAAGGCTATATGATCGTTTTTCTGGTGTTTCTGGAAATGCCAGCCCTGATCATTGGTGCGCTGCTGGCGCGGTACGGGCAGGGCGAGGTGCGCTGGGGCAAGATGCTGCATGAGGTGTTTTTCGGCAAGAGTATCTTCCTGCTTGCCGGCGGCCTGCTCATCGGCTATATCGCCGGACCTGAGGGTATCAAGCCGCTGGATCTGCTGTTCTTTGACCTGTTCAAGGGCGTGCTCGCGCTGTTCCTGCTGGAAATGGGGCTGGTGGCAGCTTCGCGCATGGCCGACCTGCGCACCTATGGTCCTGTCCTGGTCGGTTTTGCCATCGTCATGCCGTTGCTCTCTGCGGTGCTGGGCACAGCTCTGGGCTGGATGCTGGGGCTTTCAGTGGGTGGCACGCTGCTGCTTTCCACCCTTTACGCCAGCGCCTCCTATATCGCCGCGCCGGCCGCCATGCGCATTGCCGTTCCGGAAGCCAACCCGGCACTGTCCATCGGCGCCTCGCTCGGCGTCACCTTTCCCTTTAACATCTTCATCGGCATCCCGATCTACTACTGGATGGCGACCTTAGTAAGCACAACCGGAGCCTGAACATCATGACTGCAAAATCCATGATCCTGCTCACCATCATCAGTGAAGCAATGCTGGAAGCCATCCTGGCGGATGAAATCATGCAACTCGGCGCCAAGGGCTATACCGTCACCGACGCCCGTGGCCGCGGTACTCATGGCGTGCGGCGCGGCAACTGGACCGCAGGCGGCAACGTCCGCTTCGATGTGGTGGGAGACGCCGAATTATGCGCGCGCATCGTCGCCCGTCTGAAAGAAGTCTACGAACGGGATTATGGCCTGCTGATGTACACCAGCCCAGTCGAGTTGCAGAACTGATTTGTAACCTAATCACTATCACTCAATCGAGGAATTCCCATGAGTATCATCGACCAATACTACGTTGAGAAACAACCCTACTATCGCGCCGTTGCCGACGAAGTGGACCTGTTCGAGGCAGCTTACTCGGTGCGCATGCCCATGATGCTGAAAGGACCGACAGGATGCGGCAAGACGCGTTTTGTCGAATACATGGCGTGGAAACTTCAGCGTCCGCTCATCACAGTGGCCTGTAACGAGGACATGACTGCTTCCGACCTGGTCGGCCGCTTCCTGCTCTCCGCCCAGGGAACCGAATGGCAGGACGGCCCGCTGGCCATCGCCGCCCGCCATGGTGCCATCTGCTATCTGGATGAAGTGGTGGAAGCGCGACAGGATACCACCGTGGTGATCCACCCGCTGACCGATAATCGCCGTGTTCTGCCGCTGGAAAAGAAAGGCGAGCTGGTTCATGCCCATCCCGATTTCCAGATTGTGATTTCATACAATCCCGGCTACCAGAGCCTGATGAAAGACCTGAAACAGTCGACCAAGCAGCGTTTTGGCGGCCTGGATTTCTCTTATCCGGAACATGACATTGAAAGCGAAATCGTTGCCCATGAATCTGGTGTCGGACCCAGTGATGCAGGCAAGCTGGTATCCATCGCCGAACGTTCGCGCAATCTTAAAGGACATGGTCTGGATGAAGGCCTGTCCACTCGCATGTTGATTTACGCGGGTTCGCTGATTGCCAAGGGCGTGGCACCCCTGTCGGCATGCCGTGTCGCGCTGGTGCGTCCGATTACCGATGATCCGGATATGCGCGATGCGCTGGATGCGGCGGTTGGCACTTTCTTTTCATGATTTCCGGGCAGCGGGGTGTTCGTCATTCCCCGCTGCTCCTAGACTCACAACCTAGGTGAAAGCCATGCCGCTTGTCAATATGAAGGACCTGCTCATCCATGCTTATCGAAATGGCTATGCCGTCGGCGCCTTCGATCTGGTCAGCCTGGATTTTCTGCAAGCCATCATGTCGGCAGCGGAATCGGCGCGTGCGCCTGTCATTCTGAGTATCTCCGAATCCAGTTTTGCACATGCCGAGTTAGATCTTATCATGCCGGCGGTGGAGGCTGCGGCCTTGCGGGCCAAGGTGCCGGTAGCGATCCATCTCTATCAGGGCGCGAATCTGGACTCTGCCGTGCGCGCCATCCGCCTGGGTTGCAACGGTGTCATGGTGGACGCTTCCCGCGAGCCGCTGTTTGAAAATATCAACCGTACTCGCGCCGTAGTCGACATGGCACATGCCTGCGGCGTGGCGGTTGAAGGCGAGTTGGGCAATGCGCACGGCATGGGCGGCGAGAATGACGAACACAATTCCGGCCCGGTGAGCTATAGCTATACCACCGTAGCCGAGGCCAAGGGCTACGTGGAACGCACTGGCGTGGATTTCCTGTCGGTATCCGTCGGAACCATGAACGGACGCATGAAGGATAAGCCCAAGCTGGAATGGAGCCGCCTCAAGGAAATCAACGCCGCCCTCGGTATTCCCCTGGCCATCCACGGCGGCAGTGGTTTGAGCGATGACCAGTACCGCAAGCTCATTACCCTGGGTGTTGCCAAGATCAACTACAACACGGTCCTGAGCGACGTGGCTGGCGAACGTATCCGGAGCAATGCGAAACAGGACCGGCATGGCGGCTATGCCGCCCTGTTGTCCGGGATACGTGAAGCCATTCAAGCGGAAATCGAGCACTGCCTGCGCATATGGGGGTCGGCTGGTCGCGCCGCCGAGGTGTCGGCCCAGTGCCGACCCTGGCTCAACGTCGAGCAAGTGGTGGTCTACAACGCGCCCAAGCTGGATGAGGATCAGTTGCGTGCCATGATGCTTGAGGGGCAACGCCAACTTATCGCTATTCCTGGCGTGCGTGCGGTTCAGGTGGGCAGCGTCGTGGACAAGAGCGACCGCTACCGGCATTGCTGGCTCATCCGTTTGGCTTCTGCGGCAGCGATTGCGAACTACAATAAGCATCCTATCCATGTCGCATTCGCAGCCCGCCAGTTTCACCCGGCGGCGGCCGACCGTATTGCGGCTGATTACTGCGTGGCCGGATTCGATCATGCTGCCGCCTTACTTCCCCTCTCGGCCGCCCCTGTTGCCGGCGGCATGTCGGCGAGCCAGACATCCCGACTGTAGTTGAATCGCCGGTCGTGTGAATGTCGATCTTGTGAGAATGCAATTCGAAACATGCCATTGATTGCCCAAAGTGTCGGCCAGCCTGTTTTTTCAGCGATGATATTGCCACCGGCTGCTTTCGGCCTGCTCGGCGGTGCCCAGTTTGGCCGTTTCTATGCCTCTCCGAGCCCGACTGGAGCAGGCTGCCATCAGTGCCCAAGCTCGATCTGCACTTCCATGGCAAGCGTAACGCACGGATGGGTCGCATGATGAGCTATTTCCCCGTGCTTGGAGAAATGACGGAAAAGGTGTGCAAAACCGCGCTCGCAGCACGTGCAGTGATCGGCATTTGTGATGAATGAGATCGAAAACGCTGCTGAATGCCTGCGCGAAGGCAAGCTGGTGGCTTTTCCCACCGAGACCGTGTATGGCCTGGGAGCCGATGCCCGCAATGAGGCAGCGGTGCTGCGCGTGTTTGCCGTCAAGGGGCGCCCGGCCGATCACCCATTGATCGTACATTTGGCCGATGCCCATCAGGCGGATGAATGGGCGGCCGAAATTCCGGAAGCGGCGCGCTGCCTGATGGCGCGCTTCTGGCCCGGGCCGCTGACTTTGGTGCTGCCGGCGCGCGACGACGTGCCGCGCGTGATTACCGGAGGCCAGGACAGCGTGGCGCTACGCGTGCCTAGCCATCCTGTCGCTTTGTCTCTGCTGCGTGCTTTTGGCGGTGGACTGGCTGCGCCCTCGGCGAACCGTTTTGGTGCCGTGAGTCCTACCGAAGCCGGGCATGTGCATGCCACCCTCGGCAGCCAAATTGACCTCGTGCTGGACGGCGGCTCCTGCAGCTTCGGGCTGGAATCTACGATTGTTTCCCTGCTTGGCCCGCGCCCGCGGGTATTGCGCCCTGGTGCACTACCGCTATCCGCCCTGCGCGAGGCTCTGGGTAAGGATGGCATCGAGTTCGGCGCGCTGCCCATGTCTGCGCCGCGCGTGCCAGGCGCCCTGGCGGCACACTACGCGCCCGCCACCGTGCTGGAGATCCACGCTTGTGAAATCCTGGCTGCCCGCGCAGCGGTACTGCTGGCCCAAGGATTGCGGGTGGCGGTGTTGCGCCGCGACAATGGGCTGCAAGGCCAAACTGCGCTGCCGATGCTGACCCAGTTTTTCCTGCCGGCCCAGCCGGAAGATTATGCCCGCGGCCTCTACGCACGCCTGCGCGAACTCGACGCTTTCGCCTTCGACCGTGTACTGGTCGAAGCACCGCCGGATGAAGAGGCATGGTGGGCTGTCAATGACCGGCTGGCGCGTGCAGCTGCGGGCCATGCGCGGAAGCTGGAGACATGAGCAAATTGGCGCCAGAAGGCCCTGTTCCTTCGGTTTCCGGATTGTATGCCGGCCGGCGTGTCGCCTTGCTTACCCAGCATGGCAAGGAGCGCGTGATTGCACCGGTGCTGGACGCAGCCCTGGGCTGCCGGGTCGAACGGGTAAGCGGTTTCGATACCGACACCCTGGGCAGCTTCACCCGGGAGATTCCCCGCGCCGGCACCCAACTCGATGCGGCGCGCCGCAAGGCACGGATCGGCATGGAGTTGTCCGGCCTGCCGCTTGGCCTGGCAAGCGAAGGCGCCTTTGGCCCGGACCCGATGACCGGGCTGTTTCCATGGAACGTCGAGTTGCTGGTGTTCATCGACGATGAGCGCGGCATCGAAGTGACGGGCATGGCGCAGCAAGCGGCTCGGATGGCCCACCTGCTCACGGGTGAGTGGGAGAAGGCCGAGCAGTTCGCCCGCCAGGCCGGATTCCCAGGACATCATATGGTGTTGCGCCCGCAAGGCCAGGACGGACCCCGGATCGAAAAAGGCATCGATAATTGGGTGGCGCTGGAAGCCGCCTTCCAGCGGGCGCGAAGCCAGGCGGATAATGGCTTGGTGTTTCTGGAAAACGACGTCCGCGCCCATGCCCATCCCACGCGCATGGAAGCCATCCGCATGGCCGCCGAAGACCTCGTGGCCAGGCTGAATTCTCCCTGTCCGGCCTGCGGCACGCCGGGTTTCTGGATCGTGGAGCGCGTGGCTGGCCTGCCTTGCGGCGATTGCGGCATGCCTACGCGGGAGATTCGTGCCCTCGTATATGGCTGTCGCGCATGCGGCCACCGGGATAGGCGTGAGCATGCCGGGATGGAACATGCCGATCCGGGCCGCTGCGACAACTGCAATCCTTGACCCTCGGTTCGATGGAGAACACAGAGAAGCGGGGTAGGCCGGGATGGGCGACTTGTCGCCCAGCTCGCAAAGGCAGTTTGCGAAAATTTATGACTTTACCCAACGGTGAATGCCAAATATTGTGCGATCTGTGGTTTTTACTTCGTGCTCGCCGTGAACTCCGCGGTTAACTGAATAGCTTTTCCAGGTTGAAGCCGAGAGGGGCGCTTCTGCCTGGCGAACTGAGTGACGCGCAAGGCGTTCACTCCATATCCTCCAGGGGGCAGGGTTTGGCAATACCGTAGCCTTGGGCAAAGTCCACACCGATGGACTGGAGCTTTGCCAGTATTGCTTCATTTTCGACAAACTCGGCGATGGTCTTGATGCCCAGCACATGCCCGATGTTGTTGATGGATTCGACCATGGCACAGTCGATCGGGTCTTCGATCATGTCGCTGACGAAGCTGCCGTCTATCTTGAGGTAATCCACTGGCAGGTTTTTCAGGTAGGAGAAGGATGACATGCCGCTGCCGAAATCGTCCAGAGAGAAGCTGCAACCGAGCAATTTTATGGTCTTGATGAAGCTGCTTGCCTTGGTAAGGTTTGAAATCGCGGCGGTTTCCGTGATTTCAAAGCAGACTTTTTGCGGCTGTACGCCGGATTTCTTGATCTGGTCGACGAGGAAAGCAAGGAAACGATCATCGTTGACGGATTGGCCGGAAAGATTGATGGCGCAGATCACAGGCCGGTCGGCATGGGCGAGCAGCCAATTGAATGTGTTTTTAACCACCCAGCGGTCGATCTCCACCATCAGGTTGTAGCGCTCTGCGGCGGGAATGAAGACGCCGGGGGAAACCAGCTGCTGGTTCACGTCCAGCATGCGCAGCAGGATTTCGAAGTGCTGGCCTTGCGCCTGCGCATTTCCCTGCACTGGAACGATGGACTGATAATACAGGCGGAAGCGGTTTTCCTCGAATGCCTTGGTGATGTGTGCTACCCAGTTCATTTCGCCGTGACGCTGGGCCATCTCCTTGTCGTCCGGGGAATACACCTGCACGCGGTTGCGCCCATTGTCCTTGGCCGCATAGCAGGCGGTATCGGCAACGGAAAGCACGGCGGCCGAGTTGCCGCTGGTTTCGTTGATTTCCACCAGGCCGATGCTGACACCGATGGTGAAGGTCTTGTCCAGCCAGTTGAAGCGGAAAATGCGAACCTCATCGAGCAGGCCGTTTGCCAGGCGTAGCGCCTGGTCAAGCGGGCAGTTTTCCAGCAGGACAGCAAACTCGTCGCCGCCAAGCCGCGCAAAGATGTCGTTGGCGCGAACCTTTTGGCGCATGTGCGCAGTGAGCTGGCGCAGCAGTTCGTCGCCCGCGCTGTGGCCGCAGGTGTCGTTGATGACCTTGAACTGGTCGAGATCGAGGTAGAGTAATGCGTGCTGCCGTTTTTCACTCGTTGCGCTGTCGAGCAGGATTGCCAATTGGTGCTCGAATTCGCTCCGGTTGATCAGGCCGGTAAGGGCGTCATGCCTTGCCTGATACGAAAGCTGATGAGCCAGCTTGCGATTGTCGCTGACATCGTGAAATACCAGCACGACACCGTGGATATTTCCATCGCGGTCGCGAATCGGCGCGGCGGAATCCTCGATTGCATATTCGTCCCCATTGCGCGAGATCAGCGCCGTGTGGTTGGCCAGCCCGACGATGACCCCTTCCCGCAGCACCTTGTCCACCGGGTTTTCCACCTCTTCGCGGGAATATTCATTGATGATGTTGAATACTTGCATTAGTGGCAGGCCACGCGCTTCCTCGGTCGTCCAGCCGGTGAGTTGCTCCGCGACCGGGTTGAGGTAGACGACCAGTTCATGGTTGTCGGTGGTGATGACTGCATCGCCGATGGAGCGCAGGGTGACCAATGCCAGTTCTTTTTCCCGGTACACGTCGGTGATGAGAGACTGGATGTTGTCCGCCATTGTGTTGAAAGATCCGATAACGCTTTGCATCTCAGGGCTGCCCTGGATCGGGATGCGGGCCGCAAATTCGCCCGTGCCAAGTTGACGAGCGCCCTCGTTCAGCGCGTCCAGGGGTCTCAGCCCGTTCTTGATGATCAGCAGAATGCCGATGAAATCCAGCCCCAGGACCAGGACCAGGATCAGCAGGTGATTGCGGAAATTTTCCCAGGTGCGGTTGATGGCTGATATGGGCGTTATCTTGATGTTGAGCGAGCCATAGTGTGTTCCGCCCACGATCATGTCTGTGCTTGCATCCTCGCCAAGCAGGCCGGTAAAACTCGCGAACCAGCGGGGTGCGATGGTTTCTGGCAGTGTCAGGGTGTCGGCTTGTACCCGGGTGCCCTTGCTGCTGACAAAACGTAGCTGTGTAATGTCGTCGTGCTTGGCTTGTGCCGCCAGCATTTGTTCCAGGGTGGCGTAGTCGCCTAGCACCACCAGCTCATCCAGCGCCGGAACCATATACCGCAGGGCGTTGTTTGCCTGTGCAGCCAGCCGGGCCTGATGCCAGACGGTATCGGATTTGATGGAGCTGTACAGCATGAGCGCAGCCGCAAACAGCAGGGCGATCCCGGCGCTGACGCCAAGGCGGGCAACAAAGGAAAGGCGCGCCCATAGGCGGGCGGGTAAAGGGATTCCCATGCTTGTTTTTGTCTCCTGTCAGAGAATCTAGTTATTGTGGCCAGCGATAAGGGTTTATGTCGATCGGCTGGCTGCGGTTAGCCAGAATATTGCCCAAAAGGAGCGCACTTGCAGGCGCCATGGTTAAACCATAACGGAAATGCCCGCTGTTGATATACAAATTGTCCACTTGCGGATGCCTGCCGATCGCCGGGATGTTGTCCGGCGACCCAGGGCGCAGGCCGGACCACTGCCGCACCAGTTCAGCTTCTTTCAATTGCGGCAGGATTTCGGTTGCCCGCTCGATGAAAAGCGTCCTGGCTTCCGGCGTGGTGCTTTTGTCGAAACCGACATCCTCGCGCGTGCTGCCCACAAGAATATGCCCGTCATGCCGGGGGACCAGATAGATGCCATCCTGGCGGATCACGCAGCCAAGCAGGCCAGGGTCTGCCTTGAATAGCTGAATTTGTCCGCGGATGGGCTTGATTCGAAGTTGAAGAGCCAGATCCCCAAGCATGACGCTGCTCCAGGCGCCCGCAGTGACGATATAATTCCCAGCGGTGAGTCTGCCCTGTGAGCTCTGCAGGCTTGTCATGCGCCCATTTTCCACTTCGAAACCGGTCACCTCGGCTTGCTCGATGATGCGCACGCCTTGCTTCTCCACCGCGCCACGCAGTGCCTTCAGCAAGCATGGGTTGCGCGCCTGCGCGACTTCCGGCAGCCATACCGCCTCACTGTCCAAGCCCGCGTTGGGCACGATATCCCGGACCGAAACCTGTGCCATCTGCACGCCATAGCGCTGGCACCATTGCTGCGCTTTTGTCGCATCATATTTCGGATCGTGCTGCTGCATGACCAGCATGCCGTCCACATGGTATTCGGGGTCGAAGCCGGACTCGGTCCTGATTCTTTCTACCCATTCGGGATAAAGTTCGAGGCTCCACTGGGTCAGGGCGTTCACCTGGTCGCCGTATTCCCAGGGCGGCAAGACCGACAGAATGCCGCTCCCCGCCCACGAAGACTCACTGCCCGCATTGCCACGCTCGACAACTGTAACGCTGGCACCCGCTAGTGCAAGCTCATATGCGGTGGCAAGGCCGATCACCCCCGCCCCGATGATGATGTAGTCAGGATACATGCAGCTTTATTCCCTGACCAATGTGGTTTTGTAATACTGGATGTAGTTGCGGTAATCCCTGTCTTCCGCTGCTGTAAAACCATAAGGCGGCTGTTGCTTGATGACTGCTGCGCTTGCTTCCAGAACCTTCAAGCCCTCGGGGTCCCTGGCCATATTGAGGAAGGCAGCCCGCACAGCAGCCGCTTCCTTGTCAGAAATCCGTGGGTGGACGGAAACCGGCAAATTGAAGTAGTCCTCGGAGGTCCACAAGACGCGATACTTGAAATTCTCGCGCTGGCCATATTTTTCCATGACCTTGGAATTGACGCCGGCCGCTATCACCTGTCCAGCCTGCAGTTGTCCCATGATGCCTTCCTGGTTGCCGGCGAAAACCGGTGTGACCTTCACCCCGGCAAGCAGCAGCGCATTCATCGGAACGGCATAGCCGACAAAGGCGGCGGTAGAAGGGAAGCCCACTTCCTTTCCATGCAGATCTTTAAGTGCGTGGATAGCCGAATTCTCGGGCACCACGATCTGGCCCTGGATGGAGGGCTCAATTGGGCGCGCAATAACTTTGTACCCTGCGGGCATATTTGCCGGGGTGAAGATCGTGTTGGAATAAACGTAGTCGAATTCACCGCGCCCGATCATGGCCGATGTGTCGGGGGCTGACTTGCCCATTTTCAGTTCCAGTTGAACCCCGGTTTTCTGGCTGACATATCTGAGGATCGGATTCCAGTATTGCGCGGTAAGCACCGCACTGCGCTGGTTGAGCACGCCAAAAGAGCGGGTGTCGCCAGCCGCCAGGCTCGTTCCCATCATGTAAAACAGCGCCAGCGCAGTGGCCATTCCAATTATAGTTTTCTTCATGGCGCCTCCTCGAACAACGAAAAAATCTGGGAAGCCGCATTGATAAGTCCATACCCGGCATGTGGATTTATCAATGCGGCTTCCCAGAGCTCTTTGCCATAAAAAAATCTTATCATAAAAGACCATGATAAGAGTATGGCAATTTGCTGCGGGCAGGGAAAAACAGGTTCATGTTCCACAACCCAATAGCCCCCTCCGCGTCACGATCTCATCAAAAACAACAACGGCACCACATGGGTGCCGTTGTTGTTCGATTTGGTGGAGGCGGCGGGAATCGAACCCGCGTCCGCAAGCCCTCTACAGGCAGTTCTACATACTTAGTCCGATTATTTGGTTTTAACCCTTGTCACGCCAACCGGACAGGCTGGACTTGGGCGAGTTACCTTTTCTTTAGCACCGGTTCAAGTAACCCGGACCGGCGCGATCCCATGTGAATGACTCTGCTGCCGGTTACCCGGCACGGCCCATGAGAGAACCGTTGCAGAGGCTAAGCCTTAAGCGGCTACAGCGAAGTTTTCGTCGTTTGCGACTAGTTTTTTCCAGTTGTATTTACGAGGTGACTGGCCCTCGGTATGCCCTACGCTGCTTCGCAACCCACGTCGAAACCGGGTCGCCCCCATGCTTTACATTGACTGAGCCGGGTGGACAAAGTTCAATATGAATGGAATTTTATCACAAGCGCCGTTACAGCAAGCGCAATAGTTCCGCTGGATGTTCGATGGTTTCTTGCGCGCCCCATTGCTCCGGCCGATCGTCGGCGCCAAGGTAGCCGTAGCGCGCGACGACGGGGAGCATTCCGGCGGCAATGGCGGCTTCCATGTCGCGCTCTGCATCGCCTAAGTAGATGCATTGCTGCGGTTCCACCGCGATTTCACGGCTGGCGCACAAGAGTGGTTCGGGGTGAGGTTTGGGGTGGGCGCAGGTGTCGCCGCTGATGATGCTGGCTGCGCGCTCGGAAAGGCCCAGTGCCGCCATGAGCGGGCCGGTGAAGCGCGCGGGCTTGTTGGTGACGACACCCCATGCAATGCCTCGCCGTTCGAGCGCCTCAAGCGTTTCGGCCATGCCCTCGAAGAGGCAGGTGAGGCGGCACAGGTTGGCCGTGTAGAGTTCCAGGTATTCCGCCTTCATGCTGGGGAATCGCTGGTCTTCAGGGGTCAGGCCAAAGCCGACATCGAGCAGGCCGATGGTGCCGTGGGAGGCATAGGGCCGGATGCGCGCGTGAGGGAGCTGCGCCAGACCATGTCTGCGGCGCTGTTCGTTGAGTGCAAAACCCAGGTCCAGTGCTGTGTCGGCAAGCGTGCCGTCGAGGTCGAACAGGACGGCCTTGATCATGGGGGGCATTCTGCTATTCGGCTTCGCGGCGGCATGCCATCAGGTAGTTGATGCTCGTGTCGTCTCCGAGCGAGTACACTTTGGATAGCGGGTTGTAACTCATCCCGGTGATTTGGTCGACCGAAAGACCGGCGGTGCGGCAGTGTCTTGCCAATTCGGAGGGCTTGATGAATTTGGCATAGTCGTGGGTGCCGCGCGGCAGCATGTTGAGCACGTATTCGGCGCCAATCACCGCGAACAGATAGGATTTTAGATTGCGGTTGAGGGTGGAGAAGAACACATGGCCACCCGGTTTGACCAGCAGGGTGCAGGCTTTTACGATGCTCAAGGGATCGGGCACGTGTTCCAGCATTTCCATGCAGGTGACCGCATCAAAGCAGCCGGGCGATTGCTGCGCCAGCTCTTCCACGGCGATCAGGCGGTAATCCACTGTCTGACCGCTCTCCAGTAGATGTAGCTTGGCCACCTTGAGCGCTTTTTCACCCAGGTCGATGCCGGTCACTATGGCGCCGCGCGCTGCCATGCTTTCCGAGAGGATGCCGCCGCCACAGCCGACATCCAGCACCTTTTTACCAGCCAGGCCCGCCAGACTGTCGATGTATTCCAGACGCAAGGGGTTGATGTCGTGCAACGGTTTGAATTCGCTGTTGGGGTCCCACCAGCGGTGAGCGAGCTGGCTGAATTTGTCGAGTTCGTGGTGGTCGGCGTTTTGCGTCGTAGATGGATTACTCATGTTTCTTACCTATTCTTTCCTGCCAAAGCGCGGCCTGCGCGGACAGCCGTTGCAGCGAGAGGGTATGCAGATTGCCGCTCTCCACCACAGGCACGCCATTGACCCAGACATGGGTGACATGTTCGCGGCCGGCCGCGTATATCAAATGTGAAATCACATCATAACATGGCATGGTTTCAAGTTTGTTGAGCCTGATTGCGGTCAGGTCGGCGGCCTTGCCGGGTTCGATCGAGCCTAGCCGGTGTTCCAGCCCCAGGGCGCGGGCGCCGTTGATGGTCGCCATCTGCAGAGCGTCGAATGCAGGCAGGCGATCTGCTTTGCCACTAATGCCTTTGGCGAGCAATGCCGCCAGCCGCATTTCCTGAAACAGGTCGAGCCGATTGTTGCTGGCGGCGCCATCGGTGCCGAGGCCAACGTTGATGCCCTGTTCCATCATCTCATGGATGGGGGCGATGCCGCTCGCCAGCTTGAGGTTGGAAGTGGGGCAGTGGGCGACATGGCAACCCTGGTGGGCAAGTGTTTCCATTTCGGTCGGCGTTAAATGCACGGCATGTACCGCAATCAGGTTGGGAACCAGCAAGCCCAGGTTCTGCAGGCGTTGCAGCGGCCTGAGCTGATGCTGCTTCAGACTCTGCTGGATTTCATCTTCGGTTTCGTGGAGATGGATGTGTATCGGCAAATCCAGTTGGTCGGCATAGGTCAGCACCTTGCCCAGTGTCTTGTCGCTGACGGTATAGGGGGCATGCGGGGCGAGAGTGAAGGAAAGCAGCGGCTCCGCCGAGAACTGGTCGCGGATGGCCAGTCCCTTGTGCAGGTAGGTGTCCGCATCGCTGGCATAAGGTGTCGGGAAATCCAGTGTAATCAGGCCAATCGTGGCTCTCATTCCGGATTTAAGGACAGCCTCGGCCGCCGCGCCCGGAAAGAAATACATGTCATTGAAGCAGGTGACGCCTCCAAGCAGCATTTCTGCACAGGCCAGAAGGGTGCCATCATGCACAAATTGTGTTGAGACATGGTGGCTTTCTGCTGGCCAAATATGTTGCTGCAGCCATTCCATCAGCGGCAGATCATCGGCCAGGCCGCGCATCAGATTCATCGCCGCATGGGTGTGAAGATTGATCAGGCCAGGAATGAGGGCGTGCTCTTGCAGTGAGACCACTTGGCGGCTTGAATACAGCGCATGGGCATCAGTCGTGGGCAGGATGGCGTCAATTTCCCCGGCGCTGATCACCACACTGTGGTGATGCAGTACCTGGTGCGCTGGTCTGACAGGAATTATCCAGCGCGCATCAATAATGGTATCGGCTTGTCGCATTTCAAAGTCCGGCCAAGAAAAAAGCCCCGCGAAGGCGGGGCTTTTTATAAGAACTCAACCCTTGATTACTTCTGGGTCGGCTTCTGCACTTTAACTTCAACCATCACGCGGCGGTTGGGTTGCAGGCACTCAACCAGTTTCTTGTTTTTGCCGCTTTCCTTGCCCTTGACGTCGCTGCAAGCTACAACTGGCTCAGCTTCGCCCTTGGCTGCGGTTTCAATGCGACCGGCTTCAATACCCTGGCTGACCAGGTAGTCCTTAACCGCAGCAGCGCGGCGCTCGGACAGTTTCTGGTTGTATTTTTCCGTACCGATGCGATCAGCGTGGCCGGTGACCAGAACCACTTCAACTTGTGGGTACTGCTTCATTTTGCCGACCACTTCGTCGTTCAGCTTCTGCTTGCCATCAGCGCGAACCACGGCCTTGTCGAAATCGAACAGGGTTTCAGCTTGCAGGGTGATTTTGTCGAACGCTGGCTTTTCAGGGCCTGCGGCGGCAGCCGCTGCTGCTGCCGGCGCTGCTGCTGCTTTTGGCTCTTTCTTGACCAGGTCAGGATCGCATTCTGCAATCGCCATGGCCGGGGTCCAGTAGCCGGTTCTCCAGCACTCTTTGAAGTTGTTTTTAACCACGTTGCCGCGGGTGTCGATCAGGTAACCTTCTTTTTCAACCGAGTGAGCAAAGGCGGCGCCAGAGAAACTCAGGCTCAGAACCAGAGCCAGCGTGATTTTGGCAATTTGGGTGTTTTTCATATTGTTCTCCGAGAAAAAATAAATGACTTGTTGATAATATAGATCAGATATAACTTATATACCCTGTATTAGGACATAAGCGACAAAATAATTCAAGTTTATAGGCCCTTAGTGCTTTTGAAACAGGGCGAAAAGCTCCTTGTTATCCCCCTGGCGGCGTCCCTGCCAGATCTGCTTCCATCCCGGCTCGGGATGCTCTGGTAAGTCCTCATTGCTCTGAATCAATTTCAGCTCGCAGTGATTGTCATCGATTTCCTCACGTAGCGTGATGATGCCGGCGAAATAATGCAGCAGGGCGCGCTGCGGTTCTCCCAGTTGTTTGCTGCCGATGCAGTTGTAGTGAGCGGGCAGACTGCCTTGCATGGAAACGATCATGGCGCGATAGCTCTTGTCCGCATCGAGCCATGGCAGCCAGATGGTGGCGAGCAGTCCCCAGACCAGGGTAATGCCCAGGGCGGAGTTGACGATCCCGCGCAGAGCGCTACGTTTTATGCGCATGACTACAACTAGCCATACGGCGCTAAGCGCCATGGCCGGAAGCAGAGTCAAGCCGTTGAAGTGCGCGACATAGCCAGGCTGGCGCTTGTCGAACCAGTGCGCGACTTCGGCCGGATGGCCGGTCAGGGTGGCATACCATCCGAGCCACAATAAACCGGCGATCAGGCTGAAAGTCATTACGCTGAACCAGTCGAGTGAATTTGCCGCCCCCCTGCGCAAGGAATTGACGGCTGCCGTGGCTAAAACCGCCAGTGGCGGCAGCAGCGGCAGGGCATATACATCGCGCGCTGTTACGGCGGTGCTGAGGATCACCAGAATCACCAGGAAGGCGGTGAGCGGCAAGGCAATGGCAGGGATGAGGCCTTCTTTCCAGTTGTGGCGCCACAAGGCCCAGAGCGCCAGGGGCAGGGCGGGCCAGGCAAACCAGGGCAGGATGGTGACGTAATAAGCAGGTTCGTGGCTGGCGAGGAGGGGGGTAGTCCCGGTCAGGCGCCCCAGGTTGTTGATCCACAGCCATTCCGTGAATAGTTCGGGTGCGCGCTGGTACAGCAGGATCGGCCAGATCGTGAGCCAGGGCAGGGCGGTGATGAATGCGATAACCAGGCAGATTACATAGCGGCGGGTGCGCCAGGCGCTGGACAGGAGCGGCAGCAGCAGGGCGGTGATGGCGATGACGCCGGGTTCGAACAGGCCTTTTGACATGAAGCCGATGCCCAGGCCGCTGCCGATGATGATGCCCGCGACGACCGGAATGCGCGGCGCCAGGGCCAATCCATACAGCGCGATCGCTACGCCCGCCAGCAAGGCGGTGTCGGTGATGAGTTGATGGGTGCGCACCACCAGGCCAAGGCAGGCAATCATGATCAGGGCGGTGATGCGGCCATAGCCTTTGCCCCATAGCTCGCGTCCGGTCAGTCCGGTGAAAACGAGCGCCAGGCCCATGTAAAGCCCGCTTGCCAGGCGGGCGCCGTCATGCAGTGGCAGCAAGCCGGAAAATAGTTGGGCGAGGGCGGCGGCAGTGAGGTAATAGAATGGCGGCTTTTCCATGAAAGGCTCGCCGGCCAGCATGGGAATCACCCAGTCGCCACCCTGCAGAATCGAGTAGACAAGCCCGAAGCCGTAGGCCTCGTCAGGTTTCCACGGGTCATGACCCACTAGCCCAAGCAGGGTCCATAGTGTGCAAAGCGCGATAACCCAGCCCAGATGGATACGGGGAGGTTGGCGGAGAGTCTCGAAAAAAGGCATGTGCAAGATGTACGCAACAAAAAAAGAAAGGCAGCCTGGGCTGCCTTTCAATGCTGAGTCAGATGCGAGCTTATTTTATACCGTACTTTTGACGGAATTTCTCGACGCGACCAGCGGTGTCAATAGTCTTCTGCTTGCCGGTATAGAACGGATGGCATTGCGAGCACACTTCAACGTTCAGGTCTTTAGCCATGGTGGAGCGGGTTTTAAAAGTAAAACCACAGCTGCAATTTACGTTGATTTCGTTGTAGTTTGGGTGAGTATCCGGTTTCATGATTCAAATCCTTGCCTGTTGCTTTGGGTCAGGGCCTTTAATTTGTGGCCGCGAAAATCGTGCAATTATCCATGACGGGTTGTCGTTTGGCAAGGTGTTTGTGGTGAAAAACCGCTGGCCGATGATCGGAAGCCGGTCAGATCAGGTTCTTCTTCACCAGTTCGCTTTTGAGGTAAGCGTAATAAATGGGCGCTGCCACCACGCCCATAAGGCCGAACGCCGCTTCCATGGCTAGCATGGCAAGCAGCAGTTCCCAGGCTTGGGAACGAATCTGGGTGCCGATGATGCGGGCATTGAGAAAATATTCCAGCTTGTGGATCACAATCAGGAATAGCAGGGAGGCGATGGCGACTTGTAGCGATTGTCCCAGGCTGACGATGACGATGACGGAGTTGGAAATCAGGTTGCCAACTACCGGCAGCAAGCCGGCTAGGAAAGTGATGATGATCAGGGTTTTGACCAGGGGCAGGTTGACACCGAACAGGGGCAGCACCACGACCAGATAGATGGCGGTGAAAAGGGCGTTCAGCGCCGCGATCCTGACCTGGGCAAAGACGATGCGGCGGAACGCGTCGCCGAGCAGTCTGACCCGCTCTGCCATGGCGCCCGAAAGGGGGCCGTAGCGGTGTTGCGCCGTCACTTCGCGCAACGAGATCATGGCGCCGATGATCAGTCCGATCAGTACGTGAACCAGGGTACGGCCCATTTCCTTGCCGGCGGTCTGTACTTCGCTGGCGTGTGTGCGCAGCAGTTCCACTGCTGCGGACTGTATTCCCTCTGCGCTGGTGGGCAGCTTTTCCACCAGCCAGTCAGGCAGCAGCGTGCGGGAGCCCTCGATGATCACCGCCATTTTCTGCATTAGAGCGGGAAGCTTGCCGGTATCGCTGTGGAAGAAAGCCATCAGGCCGATGGTGGCAAGCGTGATCAGGGTTGCCATCAGGCTGGACAGCAAAACCACTGCGACGATCTTGGCCGGGCGTCCGCCAAAGCGGCGCAGATTGATGCGCGCGGCTAGCAGGTGGACCAGTTCATACATTAGCAGTCCTGCCAGCAGCGCGGGCAGAAGATGCGAATAAACAATGAAAACGAGCAATATGGCGGCGATCAGCCAGGTGGCGATTTCGACGTGGCCAGGGTTGAGTTCTTTAGCCAGAGCCATGGTTTTCCTCGTTGATGGTGGTGCTGATTTGTTCCAGCACGCGTTGCGGTGTCAGTTTCATCAGGCAATCGAGATGGCCAAGCGGGCATTCGCGCTTGAAGCAGGGGCTGCATGACAGGTTCAGGCTGAGGATACGCGCCTTGTGTGACAGCGGGGGGGTGAAGCCGGGGCTGCTGGAACCATAAAGCGCGACAAGCGGTTTGCCGAGCGCGGCTGCAACGTGCATCAGGCCGGAATCGTTGCTGACGATCACGCTGGCCGAGGCGAGCAGGTCCACCGCTTCGTTGAGGCTGGTCTTGCCGCACAGGTCGAGGCAGGCGCCCGCGCTCAAATGTGCCGCCTCGGCGCCGGCTTCGGCGTCCTTGGCGGAGCCCACCAGCCATACCTGGTAGCCTTCTTGGCGCAGCAATTTGCCCAGTTCGGCGAAATGTGCAGCCGGCCAGCGTTTTGCCGGGCCATATTCGGCGCCCACGCACAACGCGGCGATGCGGGGTTCAGGCTTGAGGCCGAGCCTGGCCAGGGTGGCGAGGCGTTGCTGTTCATCTATAGCCAATTTGGGCTGGGGGATGGGAGCAGGCAGGGGGCTGCCGGGGCGCTCGGCCAGGGCTACGAAGCGCTCCACCATCAGCGGCAGTTCGTCCTTGTCCAGCTTGCGCGCATCGTTGAGCAGGCCCCAGCGCATCTCCCCCAGGTAGCCGGTGCGCCTGGGAATCCCGGCGAAAAACGGCACCAGGGCGGATTTTAACGAGTTGGGCAGCACGATGGCCTGGTCATACTGCTTCTGGTGCAGTGTTTTGCCCAGTTGGTAGCGCGCTGAAAGCTTGAATTCACCGTGTCCGAAGGGATTGGCAATGGCTTCATGCACTTCAGGCATGCGCGCCAGCAGGGGCAGCGTCCAGGCAGGGGCCAGCACGTCCAGAAGCAAGCCGGGGTGAAGCTGGTGCAGGCGCATGAACAGCGGCTGCGCCATGACCATGTCGCCTACCCAGGAGGGCGCGACGATGAGTATCTTGTAAGGGTGCAAGGCCATGGGGCCGGAGTTTAACCCAAAATAGGATTTCTTATATGTGCCGGTGCACCGCCACCGGAATCTGTTTTCGCCCGAATTGCTCGGCCAGGGCGAAGTGTTCGAAGCGACCGGCGATTGCTGTGCCGCAATGCGGGCAATGACCGTCATCGGTGAGGTGGTAGGCGTTGATCTGGTACCAGTCGCGCTCGATCAGCGCCGCCTGGCATTTCGGGCAGCAGGTGGTGTCGCCCGCCGGGTCGTGCACGTTGCCGGTATAGACATAGTGCAGCCCTTGATCCATGGCGATACGGCGTGCCCGAGTGAGGGTTGAGCCGGGAGTCGATGGAACGTCCATCATCTTGTAATCCGGGTGGAAGGCCGAAAAGTGCAGCGGCACTTCCGGTCCCAGTTCCTTCGCGATCCACTGCGATAGCGCGGTGATTTCCGCATCTGAATCGTTCTGGCCGGGGATGACCAGGGTAGTGATTTCCAGCCAGCACGGGGTTTCGTGATGAATGTAGGCGAGTGTGTCGAGCACTGGTTGCAGGTGGCCGGCGCACAGGCTGTGGTAGAAGTTGTCGGTGAAGCCTTTCAGATCCACGTTGGCGGCGTCCATCTTGGCGAAAAATTCGCGTCCTGCCGCCTGGTGTATGTAACCCGCCGTGACGGCAACGGTCTGGATGCCGCGCGCATGGCAGGCATCCGCCGCGTCCATGGCATATTCGGCAAAAATCACCGGATCGTTGTAGGTGAAGGCCACGCTCTTGCAGCCGTGGTGCTCGGCGGTGCGGGCGATTTCTTCCGGCGAGGCCTGATCCATCAGGCGGTCCATGTCGCGGGCCTTGCTGATGTCCCAGTTCTGGCAGAACTTGCAGGCCAGATTGCAGCCTGCGGTGCCGAACGAGAACACGCTGCTGCCGGGGTAGAAGTGGTTGAGCGGTTTCTTCTCGATCGGGTCGATGCAGAAGCCCGAGGAACGGCCGTAGGTGGTGAGGATCATCTTGCCGCCGACATTCTGGCGCACGAAGCACAGGCCGCGCTGGCCATCGTGCAGCTTGCAGTCGCGCGGGCACAGGTCGCACTGGATGGTTTTTTCGTCCAGCGTATGCCACCAGCGGCCAGGGTGGCTGGATTCGGCATAATTCGATGCATCGGTTTTCATGTGGATTCCTTCCATTTGTTCACCGTATAGCGGAACAGCCTGACGTTCGTGTCCCAGAAACCGGGCGACAGGCCCGCCTTGTGCTTGAGGTGAGCCATGAACTCGGCGGGTTGCGGCAACTGCTCCCAGACCTGGGGCAGGAAAGTGGAGCGATAAAATTCATATTCGAACACGATGCCGTCTACCTCTGGCCGCAATTGTGCCAGCGCGTCCTCTTCGCTGTTGAAGACGATGGGAGAAAGCGGCGAGAGCAGCGATACTTCAACCTGGGTCCTGTCCAGCTCATCCGCGATCAGCGGCGGAAAGCGCGGGTCGCGGAAAGCAGCTGCAAGGGCGTTGGCCTTGATGTCCACCAGCAAGGGTCGATGCGCCTCCAGGCTGCCGATGCAGCCGCGCAATTCGCCCTGCTGGGTGAGGGTGACAAAGGTCGCGCCCGGTTCCTGCAGCCAGGGGGGGGATTCGTCCGCCTGCATGGCTTTGCCGAGCGCGCTGGAAATCGTCGCGCGGGCGATGGCGAGCAGGATTTTTCCCTGTTCAGTGGACATGGCCAGGTTCTTCAAATGCAAAAGCGCCATAGCCCACCACGCGGCTGCGGTCTCCCGAAGTGTCCCCGGAGTTGCGCAGGTCCAGCAGGTGCGGTTTCAGGTGATGGTGCCGAGCGGCCACGAGCAGGCCGTTGACCGGGGTGCCGCCGCATGCCTGTTCGTGGCTGACTGGGGCAGCCAGCGCCAGGATGGCCTGCGCTGTTTCGCTGTCCACGCGTTTGGCCACGTCATAGGGCAGGTAATGCGAAAGGTCTGAACTGATGACAATCAGAGTTTCCGGGCCGCCCCATAGCTGTTCCAGCACTTCCGCCACTTCCTCTGGCGTGGCGTCGCCCACAGCCAGCGGTACCAGGCTGAAATCGTCGAGCACCATCTGCAGGAAGGGCAACTGCACTTCCAGGGAGTGTTCCCAGGCATGGACCGGGAAACTTTCCACCACTTGCGGCAGGCGGGCAACCCGCGCCATGGCCTGCTGGTCCAGTGGAATGATGCCCAGCGGCGTTTCAAAACTGTCCACGCCGGGCAGCGCCAGCCCTCGCACCGGCACACGGTGCACCGGGCCGAGCAACACCACGCGCGTGACCTGCTGGCGCAGCGGGATGAGCCGGGCGTAGGCGCTGGCAGCAATGGGCCCGGAATAAATATATCCGGCGTGGGGTACAATCAGAGCCTTGGGCGGCGTGGCGTCAGCAGTCGCTTTGACTGCGGCCAGCATGGCCTGGATGTCGTGTTTCAGGACGCCAGGTTCGCCGGGATAGAAAGCGCCGGCAACGGCTGCGGGACGGACTTCTTTCATGTTCTCCCCTCCTTGTCGCAACTGACAGTAAAATGGGGGTAATCAAATATTCATCATACCCCTGGCACAAATCGGATCAAGAGATGACCACCTTTTATGCTTTGATTCCCGCCGCCGGCTCCGGTTCACGCATGGGCGCGCCCAGGCCCAAACAATATCTCGAAGTCGACGGACATCCCCTCATTTACTACGCGATTGCCCGCCTGTGCGGCTGCAAGGAAATCGAGCGGGTGTATGTGGTGCTGGCGCGCGACGACGAGCGCTGGGGCAGCTACGACTGGGAAGCCTTCGCGCCGACCCTGGTGCCGCTGTTTTGCGGCGGGGCGGAACGCTTCGAGAGCGTGCGCAACGGTCTCCGAGCCATTCAGGATGACGTTGCCGCCGACGACTGGGTGCTGGTGCACGATGCCGCCCGGCCCTGCCTGAGCGAGGAAGCGCTGGCGCGCCTGATCGCCGAAGGCGGCGCCGACGCAGTGGGCGGGCTGCTTGCTGTGCCGGTAGCGGACACCCTGAAGCGCGCCGATGCGTCATATCACGTCGACCATACCGAGTCGCGCGCCGGTCTGTGGCAGGCGCAAACGCCGCAGATGTTCCGGCACGGCGCCTTGCTTGAAGCCCTGTCGCAGCCGGGCACGCATGTACCCACCGACGAGGCGCAGGCGATGGAGCTGATGGGGATGAAGCCCAGGCTGGTGCTGGGAGACAGCCGCAATTTCAAGGTGACCTATGCGCAGGATCTGGAAATGGCGGAACTGCTGCTCAAGAAGGAGGCAAGATGAGAATTGGTCAAGGTTTCGATGTGCATGCCCTGGTGGAAGGGCGCAGGCTGATCATCGGCGGCGTGGAAATTCCCTATCGGCTGGGCCTGGCCGGCCACTCGGATGCGGATGTGCTGCTGCACGCCATTTGCGATGCGCTGCTGGGCGCGGTGGGGCTGGGCGACATCGGGCGGCATTTCCCGGACAACGATCCGGCTTTCAAGGGCATCGACAGCCGAAAACTGCTGCGCGAGGTGACACGCCTGGTTGCGCTCAAGGGCTTTCACGTCGCGAATTTGGACGCCACCATCATCGCCCAGGCGCCCAAGATGGCGCCGCACATCCCGCAGATGGAAGCCAATATCGCCGCCGACCTTTGCGTGGACACCGATGTCGTCAACGTCAAGGCGACCACTACCGAAAAACTGGGCTATACCGGGCGTGGCGAAGGCATTGCCGCGCAGGCGGTATGTCTGCTGATAAAAAGCTGAGCATGCCGGGAGAAGGTGAAAAGACAGCGCGGCTGTTTTTCGCCCTGTGGCCGGATGCAGGGGTGCGGCGCGCGCTGGACCAGGCCGGCAGCAAGCTGCACTTGGTTTGTGGCGGGCGCCGCATGCAGGCGCCGAACGTGCATCTCACCCTGGTATTTCTCGGCAACGTGGCGCTGGCTCGACTGGACGAACTGCGTGCCTTAGCCGGGTGCGTGTCTGGCTACACATTTGCCATGACACTGGATCATCTCGGCTGGTGGCGCCATAACCGGGTAGCCTGGGCCGCGCCGCAGGAAACGCCGGAGGCGCTACGGGGACTGGTGGCTCTGTTGCAGGAAGGCTTGCGCAATGCAGGTTTTGATTTCGACGATCGCCCCGTTTTTGCGCCGCATGTCACGTTGCTCAGGAACGCCCGCTGCAATGAAGTGGAGATGCCGTCTTTGGAGCCGCTTGAGTGGACGGCGGATGAATTCGTACTGGTGAAATCGGCGAGCACCGATGCCGGCGCGACCTATGAAGTCATAGGCCGCTGGGGACTTTCAAAAGTTTCAGAGGAAAATGATGCGCTCTAGATGGCCGGCCAGTTCCTTCTCGGTGGCCTTGGTGTAATCCTTATCCACATCCTCGCTGATCAGTTTGCTCACATGGCTGTTGATGCAACCCTTGAGCAGCCCCATGAAGGCCGGCGCTGCCACCAGAATGGCGCGCGTGTAGCTGTTCGAGGTGCGTCCACTGTCCATTTCATGGGCCAGTTGCTGGGCGAAGCGTTCTGCCTCGTTCTGTTTCGGGGTGGCTGAAGGCACAAACGAGCCATGGCCATCACCCGCGCCAGGGTTATGGCCGGGACGGTCGGAGACCAGGTTGCCGGCTTTTTCGCGGCTTTCCGGGTGAGCGAGTTCCTTGATCAGTTGCAGCCCTTTTTTTGGGCCGTGATTGGCATACAGACGTGCGATGCTGGCATTTGCGACAAGAATCCAGGTGGTGCTCATAATGTTCAACACTCCTGATTAGTGATTCCAATTGACCGGATTAGGGCTGCATGGAATTGAGATTGGAATTCCATGCGCGAGTGCCGTTAAACCTTCCCGCATGGTAGGCATAGCCTAGCACTTTTATTTTTCGTCGGTCAAATGAGCTTGGGGACGAGAAAAGCTGGATTAAGTCTGCACTTCCCTCTATTGGGCTGTCCTGGCTTCATGTCGCGTTCTCTGGGCCCCGTCGGCAGTGCAGCTCCAGCTTGCTGATAAGATCAGCCATCTCGACAGGTTTGCTAAAGACTTCGTTTGCGCCAAAACATTTCGCGAACGTGAGGTAGTCCTTGGAACTGGTCCTTGGGGTCCCGCCACTCAAAGCGAATATCAGCGTGCCAGGATGGTTTTTTCGCAAACGCTGGATGAGCTCGATGCCGTCCAGGTCTGGCATGAAGATATCCGTGATGACCACATCCACCCGCTTGGCTTCAATCGACTCCAGAGCCTGCATGCCGTTCTCGGCTGACGTCACATGATAGCCATGCTCGGTCAACTGGGTGCCGAGGAGGTTACGCAGAAAAGGGTCGTCTTCCACAAGCAGGATGTGGTGATTCTGTTTCATATGGCTTTTGTCTTTCTTGAGTCTGTGCGTTGTGTTATTTAAAGGCCTGGCGAGGCCTGGGGGAGATTTAGCGCAGCCAGCAATTCGGCGTGGTTTAACGGCTTGCTCAGGCAAGCCTCTGCGCCCGCGGATAAAATTCTTCTGATATTGTCCTCGGTCGGGTAACCCGTCATGGCGATCACGCGGATTCCTGAGCTGTCGGGATCGTTCTTGACGCGGCGGCACACATCGAAACCGTCCATGCCGGGCATCATCAGATCGAGCAAAATGATGTCCGGCATGATGGTCGCCAATTTCCGCCCGGCCTCGAAGCCGTTATTGGCGATCTCGACTGCCATAGGCACCTTCAGGTTGGACAGGAACTCCTGAAGCACCTCCGACACAAACGGATCGTCATCCACGATCATGATCTGGATAGGCGATGTGTTTGGCTGGTTTTGCCATTGGAGCATTCTTTCCACCTCGCTCAGGGGGTAGCGGCGGTGCCCCCCCAGGGTCACCCTGGCCTTGATCAAGCCCCTGTCCGCCCATTTCCTCAATGTGATGGGCGAAACCCTCAGAAGCTTGCCAGCTTCAGTTGGCGTCAGATAATCCATGTCGTAAGCGGGTGATTTTTTCATGACAAATTCGATATTATCGATATAATCAGTCTAATCGATCTGATTTGGTCGAGCAATGACCTTGGTTTGTAGCGGAAGGGAAAGGTGGGTAGTGTCCGGCGTTGTGGCCACCATGCAGCGGTCCTTTGGCCTGGCGCCCGATGAATGAATTCAGCAATCATATCCAGCGGGTGCGAATGCAGTTCCGGGCGTTCATAATGGATCACCCCGCTCTGCCAATCAAAAAAATAACAGGAGAAATCATGCGATCTCTGACACTCTGGCTTGCAATCCTCGCAAGCATGCTTTTGTCCGGATGCGCTCAGAAACCTGCGCCGCCATTGCGCATCGCGCTGAATGCCTGGCCGGGATATGAATTTCTTTTCCTGGCGGATCAACTGGGTTATTTCAAGGAGGAGGGCGTCGATGTCAAGCTGATTCCCTTCCAGACACTTGCCGATGGTCGCCGTGCTTTTGAAAGGCGGCAGGTGGATGTCATGGGAGGGTCTGTCGTGGAGTTATACACTTCACGGGACATTGCAGGGTTTGAACCGGCTGTATTTCTTGTCACTGACGACTCGAATGGCAGCGATATGCTGCTTGCTCGCAAGGAATTTCTCGACGTACTTTCGCTACGAGGCAAGAAACTGGCGCTGGAGATTGGAACGCTTGATGTGTTGACATCTGCCAACGCGCTGGCCTCCGCAGGGCTGACATTTGGGGACGTTCAGGTCGTTCCCATGCCGCAACCCAGTGCAATCAAGGCGCTCCTTGCCGGTGAGGTCGACGCCGTACAAACCTATCCGCCTTTCGCTACAGAAGCGCTCGCAAGTGCCAAGGTGACAAAGTTGTTTGACTCATCGCAAACGCCGGGCGAGATCGTCGATATGCTGATTGCCCACCGTTCCGATCTGGCCGAGCGTTCAGGTGACTATGGTCGCATGGTACGAGCCTTCTATCGTGCCCGGCAGTACCATGCCGAGCATCCGGACGACGCAAACCGCCGCATGGCTGGGCGGGAACATATCAAGCCCATCGAGTTTGTCGAGGCACTGTCCGGGACCAAGCTGACGCGACTCGAAGACCAGAGGAGCTATCTTGACCAAGGCAAGCTCGTGCCGGTACTGGCCAAGGTTCATGCAACACTGACGGCGGCCGGTGCCATCAAGGGGCCTCCATGCGGAACGGAATGCATGAGCACCCTGGCCGTCGATGCGGCGGCCCGCAGGTAAGCCAGCCATGTGTGCCGCATGAATACTTTCATTTCACTGCGCCAGCGCCTGCTGTGGCCACTCATGGCGCTGATGCTGTTTGTCGGCGGCGTGGGGAGCGCGGTGGTCTACTGGTACAGCCATCAGGAACTGGAGCAGGAATTGGAGTTGCGCGGCCGCTTGCTTTCGGGCGCAGTGGTTTTTGCGGCTGACGCGAGTGTGTCTCGCGATGAGCTCGACCGTTTCGTGCTGGCGATGTCCGCCGAGAAAGATGTGGAAAGTGTTTTCGTCGTCACCGCGGATCTGAAGCAGGTGGTCGCCGGAAACCCCTATCTCTGGAACGACAAACTGCGCAGCGCCTTGTTTCCCCTGGCGCAGCGCGCTCTGGACACGCACATGCCACAAGGCGGGCCCTCTCGCGATGCCGGTGACCAGTACCTGGTCGCCGCACCCTTGTTGCTTTCCGATATCCAGGGGAAAAACGCCTTGCATGCCTCTCATGGCCTGGTGCTGGTGCAACTTAATACCGAAATGGCGCATCGGACTGCCTTCGAGACCTCCTTGGCGCTGGTGGCCGCGCTTCTTGCCGTATGCGCCAGTGCGCTGATCCTGACTTATTGGCTGCTGCATTGGCGGATCATCAATCCGAGCCGGCGGATCGTCAATGCCATATCGCTATGGAAAGCTGGAGGGGTAGCACGTACGGACCTGCAGCCAATCGATGAACTCGGCGTGATCGGCGAGGCGCTGGACGATCTCGTCGATACCCTGAGGGTGCGGGAACAGACGCTGATGCAACAGCAGCATTTTCTCAAAACCGTTACTGATGCTGTGCCTGGCATGCTGGGTTACTGGGATGATGGGCTACGCTGTGGTTTTGCCAATAATGCCTACCAAGAGTGGTTCGGCAAGCGAGCGGATGAAGTGATCGGCATACACCTGGCAGAGCTGTTGGGTGAGGCGATTTTCCACCAGAACGAAGCCCATATCCGGGCCGCCCTGAGTGGCGAGCCGCAACATTTTGAACGCTGCCTCATCAAGGCCGACGGTTCTACCGGCTATATCCTGACCCAGTACATCCCCGATGTGCGCGATGGACGGACTCAGGGTTTCCTCGTACTGGCTACCGATATCACGGAGCTCAAGAAAACCCAGTTCGAATTGGAGAAGATCAATGCAGAACTCAAGGAGCGAACCATCGATGCGGAAGCCGCCAATCATGCGAAGAGCACTTTTATCTCCAATATGAGCCACGAGTTACGAACGCCCTTGCATGCCATTCTGGGTTTTTCAGATATTCTCCGCCGTGATGCCGGGCTCACCTCTGCTCAGAAGGAGGTTCTGACGACCATCCAGAAAAGTGGCGAACACCTTCTAAGCCTCATCAATGACGTTCTGGATATCGCCAAGATCGAGGCTGGTCGAGTCGAATTGGTGTTGGCGCCTTTCGATTTCGGTGGAATGCTAAGCGACGTCACCGAGATGCTACGCATCCGCGCTCAGGAAAAGGGGCTGCAACTTCGGGTCGATCAGTCGGCTGTGTTCCCGCCTTACATCGTGGGTGATCAGGCCAAGCTCCGTCAGATACTCATAAACCTGATTTCCAATGCAATCAAGGCGACCGAACAAGGGGGAGTGACGCTCCGACTGGGCCTGGCCGATGAATCTGGTCATCTCTTTATCGATGTGGAGGATACCGGCGTCGGTATTGCTCCGGGGGACCAGTCCCGGATATTCGAAGCCTTCGTTCAGGTGGCGGGCGCACCGGACAAACAGCAGGGCACTGGACTGGGATTATCCATTACCCGCCAGTTCGTCGACCTGATGGGCGGAAGTCTCTCCCTTGCCAGCCAGGTTGGAAAAGGAAGTACTTTCCGGGTGGATATTCCTGTGCAATTGGCGCAGCCGGAGGAAGTTCCTGATGTGTCGCCGGCGCGTGGTGAAGTGGCCAGACTGAAACCCGGGCTTTCGTCCTGCCGGATTCTGGTGGCGGAAGACCAACGTGAAAGCCAGCTTTTGCTGGGCCGTTTGCTTGAGAGTGTAGGGTTCGAAGTCAGGCTGGCCGACAATGGTGCCGAAGCGGTTGAGCAGTTCCAGAACTGGCGGCCCCAGTTTGTCTGGATGGACCTGCGTATGCCGGAGATGGACGGAGTGGAGGCCACGCGCCGCATCCGTGCCCTGCCCGGCGGCGAGGCGGTGAAAATCGCTGCGGTAACGGCCTCCATTTTCAGGGGGGATGAGGATGAATTGATGGCGGCCGGCTTCGACGCCATCATGCACAAGCCTTTCCGTTCCGGGGAGATTTTCGGGTGCATGGAACGCCTGTTGGATTTGCGCTTTGAACGTGACCTGGCTGAGCGCAAGGAACAGCACATGCCCGATCTCTCCACGGCAGCCTTTGTCGCCATGCCAGAAGCCTTGCGCAAGAATCTTGAAGATGCCATGGTCATTCTTGACGGCGAGCGTATTATGAAAGCGATTGACGATATATCGAAAATTTATCCCGAGTTGGGTTCGGCCATTAAATTCCGGGCGCAGAGCTATAACTACGAATCTATTCTGGCGCTGCTGCATTCAAGCCCGACCGTGACAGGAGAAGCTGAAGCGGGGACCGAGGGAGGCAAGTTATGAATAAGCACGTTCAGGCTGACCGGCAGGATATTCTGGTAGTGGACGATACCGCCGCCAATCTTGACCTGCTCAGTTCCCTGCTAAAAGAGGCCGGCTATGCCGTGCGCGCAGCCCCTGCGCCTGAACTGGCGCTACGTTCTGCTCTGGCTCAGCCACCCGCCCTGCTATTGCTGGATGTCCGCATGCCCGGCATGGATGGATTCGAGGTTTGCCGCCGTCTGAAGCAGGACGCCCGCACCCGTGACGTACCCATCATTTTTGTCAGCGGGCAGGATGACACACAGGACAGGGTGCATGGCTTTGAGGTGGGTGGAGTCGATTTCATCAGCAAGCCTTTTCAGCGTGAAGAGATTCTGGCCAGGGTGCGCACCCATCTGGCTCTGCGTCAGGCACAGAACGAACTGGAATTGCGTGTCAGAGAGCGCACCGCCGACCTGGAGGAAAGCCTCCGCCAACTGCGCGAGACCGAGTTGGCAATGGATATGAGCGGCATAGGCGTGCACGAGGTCGATGCGCGTACCGGGCGCATCCTGCATGCCAACGATTATTTTTGCCGAATACATGGCTATGCACTGGATGAGTTGCAGGGCATGACCATACTGGATCTCGATCCTACTTTCCCGAAGGCCCCATACTCAGAAATTGCCGAACCCTTTCGCCAGCAAGGCCGGGCTCGTTTCGAAACACTGCATCTGCACAAGGATGGTCATGCCTTCCCGGTCGAAGTGACATTTTATTACGATTCACATCAAGACGACGGGACAGGACGGTTTGTCTCATTCATGATCGATATCAGTGAGCGCAAGCAGAACGAAGAGATGCTGAGCAGGAACGAAGAGATGCTGAGCAGGAACGAAGACCTGACCCGTTCGGTGATGGACTCCCTGCGGAACTCCATCGCAGTTCTGGACCGGGATGGAAATATTATCCGGGTCAACCAGCACTGGCGTGATTTCGCTGCTGCCAATGGAGGAGGGGAAGGGACGAGCGAAGGCGTAGGGAAAAATTATTTTGATGCCTGCCGGCAGGCCATCGCTACAGGCGAAGCATGGGCCGAATCTGCGTTGTCTGGCATGCGGGCGATACTGAATGGAGAAATGCACTATTTCAATATGGAATACCCCTGTCACTCGCAGGCCGAACAGCGCTGGTTCATGCTGCAGGCTTCCCCCTTGACCGGCACGCTCGAAGGGCTGGTGGTCAATCATGTCGATATCACCCAGCTCAAGGTGGCAGAGGACAAGATGCGTCTTGACGGAGAGCAACAGGCTACCCTGCTGCAGTTGCTGGATACTACCCTCAAGGGCGGGCCTGTCGAGGAAACCTTGAAGTCCTGCCTGGAGCAGGTAATGGCGGTTTCCTGGCTCAGCATCCTGCCCATGGGAGGTATTTTTTTATCCGATAAGACTGGGGAGCGGCTGCATCTGGCTGCCGAAATCAATCTGGCTCCTGAAATCCTCACCGCATGTGCGGAAGTTCCCTATGACCACTGTCTTTGCGGCCGTGCCGCTGCTAGTGGTGAAATGCAGTTCGCAAACCATGTATGTGAAAAACATGAGATCACCTATCGAGGTATGCAGGACCACGGCCACTATTGTCTGCCCCTGGTGACGAACGGGCGGGTTGTGGGGGTAATGGCGCTCTATCTGCCTCCAGGCGCTTCCTCCACTCAGGAAAAGGAGCGTTTCATGGCCTCCGTGGCCGATATCCTGGCCGGTTATGTTTCTCGAAAAAAAGGCGAGCAATCCCTTGCCGAGCATCAGACAAATCTCGAAGCGGCGATTCATGCGCGCACCACCGATCTGAAAACCAGCGAGGCGCGCACCCGCGCCATCCTGGCCACCATGCTCGATGGCATGGTGCACATCGATGATCATGGCATCATCCTTAACGTGAACAATGCAGCGCAGGATATGTTCGGCTACACGGAAGATGAAATGCTCGGCCGCAATGTCTCCATGCTGATGCCGGAGCCTCATGCGTCAGCCCATGATGGTTATATTGCGCGCTACCTGCAAACGCGCCGTCCGCATGTCGTCGGCAACCGGATCGAGATCATGGGCCGCCGCAAGGACGACAGCTTTTTCCCGGTCGAACTGGCAGTCAACGAAATGGTGGATGACGTGGGCAGTACCTTCATCGGACTGATGCGCGACATGACAAGGCAGAAAAAGGCGGAAAAGGAAGTGAAGGACGCGCTTCACTCGGCAGAGGAAGCCGCCGAGGCCAAGAGCAGCTTTCTCGCCAACATGAGCCATGAAATCCGCACTCCGCTTAACGGCATACTTGGTCTGGCCCAGATCGGCCAGCGCGATTGCGGGGACGGGAAGATCCGTGAGGTTTTCAATCGTCTGCGCGACTCCGGTAGTCATCTGCTGGCCGTGGTCAACGATATACTCGATTTTTCCAAGATCGAGGCTGGCAAGCTCAAGATCGAGAGGCGGCCCTTTGCCCTGTTCGCCGTTCTCGACAACGTGAGAAGTTTCGTCGCCGACCGCGCCGAAGACAAGGGCTTGGCCCTGTCCATTTCACTGGCCCCCGATCTGTCTGAATGGGTGGTGGGCGACTCGCTGCGTCTGGCCCAGATACTCACCAACCTGCTATCCAACGCCATCAAGTTCACCGAGCACGGCGAGGTGATGCTGCGGGTCGCGCGTGACGGCGGCGAGATCAGTTTCATGGTGGTCGACAGCGGTATCGGCATGAGCGAAGAGCAGCTTGCACGCTTGTTCCAGCCCTTCGAGCAGGCCGATAGTTCTACCACGCGCAACTATGGCGGCACCGGCCTTGGCCTGGCAATCAGCATCAACCTCGCCCACCTGATGGGCGGCGACATCAGCGTGGAAAGCCGTCCCGGCGAGGGCAGCAGCTTCACCCTGCAACTGCCCCTGCCGGTAGCGGCTGCCCCCGTGCATCCCAGTCAGCCCAAGGATGTTTCGGTCGCACCAGGCCGGCGACTTGCCGGTCTCTCGGTGCTGGCGGCGGATGACGTGGAGATCAACCGCTTGATCCTGGAAGACCTGCTGAGCCACGAGGGAGCGCATGTCGTCTTTGCCAGTGATGGCCTGCAGGCCATGGAATGTCTGGAAGAGGCGGGTGTGAGCGCTTTTGACGTGGTGCTGATGGATGTGCAGATGCCCAGGATGGATGGCTTCGAGACCACCCGGCGCATTGCCGCGATCGCCCCCGCGCTCCCTGTGATCGGTTTGACCGCGCATGCCATGGCCGAGGAGCGGGATAAGTGTTTTGCCGCCGGCATGGTCGATCATGTCGTCAAGCCGGTCGATATCGATATCCTCGTTGCAGCCATTCTCCGCCATGCGCATCCTGAAATCCCGCCCGCACACCTTGCTTCGACGACGGCTCCGGTCGCGGCGATTGAAAATGACTTATTTGCCGCTTGTGACGATCCTGGAGTCATTGATCTTTCCATTCTCGCCGGCAGGGTAGGCAATGATCCGGCCAAGATCGCCAAGTATGCCCTGCGCTTTATTGAAACCACGCATGACACTCTGATCGAAATGCAGGGCGCCCTGGCAGCCGAAGACCTGGATGTCCTGTATGCCCTGGGTCACCGTCTCAAGTCGGCTGCCTTTACGGTTGGCGCCATGCGCTTCGGCGAACTCTGCCAGGAACTGGAGCACCTCAAGGGCAGCGACGATCTGCTGGCGGCGCGTGCCAAAGTCGAGCAATTATCAGCATTGTTCGCGCAAATAGATCAGCGCGTAAAGGGCGCATTCAGATCATGAAAACACAGCTAGTTGTTTTGTTCGTGGACGATGACGAATTCCAGCTGGAATTCGTGAGCGACATGTTGCGCGCTCTGGGCGTGGCTGAAGTGTTGACGGCAAACGGGGGCAAGGAGGGGTTGGCCCTGTTCGATGCCTTGGCTAACAAGCCGGACCTGCTGCTTTGTGATCTCAGCATGCCGGACATGGATGGCATCGAATTTCTTCGTCATGTCGCTGAGCGCGGCTATCAGGGCGCCATTGGCATTCTTTCTGGCATGGAGACAGGGCTGCGCAAGGCTGCGGATACGTTGGCGCGCGCCTATAGCCTCAATCTGCTGGGCGTCATGGAAAAGCCCGCAAGACGCGAGGCGCTAATATCCATGCTGGTCCAGATCGATCAGTTGCGGCCCAGTCAAGTGGAGCATGTGACAGAAGCATCCCTGTCCGTCGAAGAAGTGAAAGCGGGTCTGGCCCAGGGCCGGATCGAAATCTTCTTCCAGCCCAAGGTGGCCGTATCCGGGCGGCGCATGGTGGGGGTCGAATGCCTGGCCCGCTGGCGCCATCCCGAACGCGGCATACTGGGCCCGCATACTTTCATCGGCGTGGCCGAGCAGCATGGATTGATCGATGAACTGACCCTGGTCGTGCTACGCCGCGCGGTCAGCCATCTTGCCGAATGGCAGCGCCGCGGACACGACTGCAAGATCGCCATCAATCTCTCTGCTGACAATCTCAACCGCCTCGATCTGCCGGAAATCTTCCACAAGATTGTTCAGGATGCCGGTGTCGCCAGCCAGCAGATCGTGCTGGAAATCACCGAGGGGGGGCTGATGAAGGATTTTCATCTGAGCCTCGATATCCTCACCCGCCTGCGCCTGAAAGGCTTCAGCTTGTCCGTGGACGACTTTGGAACGGGTTATTCCAATATGGAAAAGCTCAAGCAGTTGCCATTTTCAGAACTGAAGGTGGACCGGACCTTTGTCTCGGGGGCCGCGGAAGATCCAATCGCCCATGCCATTCTTGAATCCAGCATGCATTTGGGCCGGACATTGGGTTTGAACCTGGTGGCGGAAGGGGTCGAAACCCAGGAAGACTGGGACTTGATAGAAAAACTGGGCTGCGATGAAGTGCAGGGCTATTTTATCGCCAAGCCCATGCCTGCAGCAGAATTGCTCGATTGGAAAAAAGAATGGGAACGCGATATGAACAACGATGATTTGCCACGGATTCTGAACGTCGATGATGACGCCATGATGCGCGAACTGACCGAGGACATGCTGGGCGGTTCCTTTCAGGTGCTGGCGGCCAGGAATGGGGAAGAATGCCTGGGCATGCTGCAGAAGGCCAAAGTTGACCTGATCCTGCTGGACGTGGAAATGCCCGGCATCGACGGCTATGAGACCTGCCGCCGCCTCAAGGCGGACGATGATCTGGCCGACATCCCGGTGATTTTCCTTTCCGGCCACGACCACATCGAGGACCGCCTCAAAGGCTATGAAGCGGGTGGCGAGGACTATATCGTCAAACCCTTCGACCCCGTGGAACTGGAAAGCAAGGTGAAAAACCTCCTCCGTTTGCGCCGCGAACGCGACCAGCAGAAGGAAATGGCCAGCTACGCCAGCAGCACCGCGATGACCGCCATGACCAGCATGAGCGAGATGGGCGCGTTGATCGAAACGATGAAAAGCTTCAATGCCTGCAATACCCTGATCGCTCTGGCCGATGCCTGTCTGGCCGGGCTAGCCCAGTATGGCCTGCAGGGCGCGGTCCAGATTCGCACTCCAGCCGAGACGCTGACCCGCACCGAGGAGGGCGAGGCCTCTCCCCTGATTGTTTCGGTCGTCAACCACATGACCAAAATGGAGCGGATCAGCTGTTTCAAATCGCGCATGTGCATCACCTACGAACACCTCTCGCTCTTGATCAACAACATGCCTGAAGAAGACCCGGAGCGCTACGGTCGCCTGCGCGATCACCTGGCCATGATGGCGGATGGCGCAAACGTGCGCGTTGAGGGCATCATGCTCGGCAATGCGCTGAACAGTGTGGTCGAAAAACTGACTGGCACCCTGGCCAAGATCGATGAAGCCCAGCGACAAAGCCGCGCCGCGATCAATCTGGGTTTTAACGCCTTCAATGACGAAGTCGACCGCGCCTACATTTCCCTGGGTCTGACCGATGCCCAGGAGGCGTTTATGTCCAAAACCATCCGCGCGGGCATCGACAAAATCCTCAATGCCGAATCTGCAAGCCTGGAAGTCCAGAACAGGCTGAGTTCGCTGATTCAGGAATTGAAAGGCCTGAGTGCTCAGGAAAAACGGCTGTAATGGCCATGCAGTCCGTTTTTGACTAGTCCAAAGCGCTCAATACAACTTTCTTGCGCTGTGTGAAAATCGTCCTGGACCAAATTAAGGACGAATTCACATGAAAATAGCCACCCTGGTTTTAGCTTTGCTGTTCGCTTCCCAACTTGTTCAGGCGGGGGATGTCCAGTTGAGGAAAATCACCATCAAGTCGGGCGATGTGGATGTGCCGGTGGAAATCGCCACCCCCAGTGGCAAGGGGCCGTTTCCGCCGGTGCTGTATATCCACGCCAAGCGGGGCTACGACGAAGTGGATCAGCGCCATATTGCCACGCTTGCTGCGCAGGGCTTCGTGGTGCTGGCGCCGGATTGGCAGGGCGGGCGGTTTATCGAGCGCTGGCCGTCGGCCCATGACCCGTCCACAGAAAACGATGTCGAGGCCGGCCTGAATGCCCTCATGGCCTTGCCCGAGGCGTGCAAGATGCCGGTGGGGGTGGTGGGCTATTCACGCGGCGGCTATTACTCGATCCGGTTGGCGGCCAAGCGCGGCAAGGATATCGCCGCCATCGCCGCCTATGCGGGGCACATGCAGAATCCCAATGCGCCGGAGCCGGAGCAGCTTTTCAGCGTGGCGCCGGAGATTGCGCAGATCACCACGCCGCTGCTGTTCCTGATCGGCGAGCAGGATTTCGAGTTGCGGCGCTTCAACGGCGGGCGCGCTTTCTATGCCCTGTATGAACGCGGTGTGCCGGTCGAGATGCAGTATTACCCGCTGGCGCGGCGGGCTTTCGATTTCCGCAACGACCAGACCCCGGAAGAGAAAATCGCCACCCGGCATGCGCGCGAGCGGGTCAAGGACTGGCTACTGAAATACATGAAAGTGGACAAGAACGGGCGCTGCGGGTAAGGGGATTAGCCCTGCAATAAGCAGTTGAACCGAAAAGGACGCTAAGGTTCGCAAGATAAAACAATGGGTGAATGAAGGCCTTCACGTTACATTGCGTCCTTTGTGGTGAAATGCCGCTTTCCCCTGTTTGATCAAGCGGACCCAAGAATCTCTTTTGCCGCGGCCTGCATTGCTTCCATGCCCAGGCTTTGCGGCCGGAGGATGAGCCCCTCCTTGTATAGAGGATAATGCTTGAGCGTGGAGCGGGTGTAAGCAGGATCGTAATGCTGCTCCAGCAGTTCCGCCACCAGCGTGTCCCACTCGTCCTGTTGCGCCATGTGTTGCCAGCGGGTGATGCGCTCCTTGCCGTGCAGATCTGTAAGGAAGCCGAGCTTATTCCCTAGTTCGTCCGGGTCGGCCAGGAAGTGCGCATACTCTTCCTTCAGCAGTTCTACCCGTTGCGCAATGCTGGCCTCGATGCGTATGCATTGGCTCTGCCACATGGCAGCAATGAGAGTTTCCGGCACGCGGACGTTGCCGATTTTCTTGCTTTCGGCTTCGACGTAGACGGGCAGGTCAGGATCAAAGCCGTGCAGCTTCGACCAGATCAGGCTTTCGAAATATTTCTGTCCCGGCTGCGGCGTGCCGGGTAAATTGCCGAGCAGCGAGCCGCGATGGTTGGCCAGGTCTTCCAGGTCCAGCACCTGTGCACCCGCGGCATGCAGCGCCTGCAGCAGGCGGCTCTTGCCCGAGCCGGTGGCGCCGCACACCACGCGCCACTGGAAGCGTGCCGGCAGGGTTTGCAGGTCTTCCAGTACCTGGCGCCGGTAGGCCTTGTAGCCGCCGTCCAGCTGGCCGCTGTGCCAGCCGACCTGGCCCAGCACATGGGCCATGGCGCCGCTGCGCTTGCCGCCGCGCCAGCAATACACCAGCGGGCGCCAGTTTTTTGGCTTGTCGGCAAAAGCCTGTTCCAGATGCCTGCCGATATTGCGCGATACCAGGGCGGCACCGGCTTTTTTTGCATCGAAGGGGGAAACCTGTTTGTGCAGGGTGCCGATGCGGGCGCGCTCATCGTCGTCGAGCACGGGGAAGTTCAGCGCGCCGGGAATGTGGTCCTCGGCAAATTCGGAGGGCGAGCGGACGTCGATGATCTCGTCAAACTGGTCCAGCTGTGCTAGGTTTGCTTCCTTTACCAATTTCTCGATCCTGCAAAAACAATGACAGCATTTAAATTAACACAGTTCTCCCATGGCGGCGGCTGCGGCTGCAAAATTGCACCTGCCCTGCTGGGCGAAATCCTTGCCAACATGCCCGCTCGCCTGGTGCATCCCGACCTCATGGTGGGCACGGAAACCGGCGACGATGCGGCGGTCTATCGCCTCAACGATCATCAGGCCATTGTCGCCACCACCGATTTCTTCATGCCCATTGTCGATGATGCAGTGGATTTCGGGCGCATTGCCGCAACCAATGCCCTGTCCGATATCTATGCCATGGGCGCGCAGCCGATCATGGCGCTGGCGATTGTCGGCATGCCGGTGGGCAAGCTGCCGACGCACGTGATTCACGATATCCTGGCGGGCGGCGAGGCGGTGTGCGCGGCAGCTGGCATTCCTGTTGCGGGTGGCCATTCGATTGATTCGCCCGAGCCGATTTATGGCCTGGTGGCTCTGGGCGTGGTGCATCCCGACAAGGTGAAGCGCAATGTGGGTGCAGAGGAGGGAGATGTGCTGATCCTTGGCAAGGGCCTGGGCGTCGGCATCATGAGCGCGGCGCTCAAGAAGGGCGAGTTGTCGGAAGAGGGTTACCGCCAGATGCTGGAGAGCACGACCCAGCTAAATGTTGCGGGTTCGACACTGGCCCACATGCAGGGCGTGCATGCGCTCACCGATGTCACCGGTTTTGCCCTGCTCGGGCATTTGCTGGAGATCTGCCGAGGTTCCCGCTTGGGCGCGGAAATCGAATTCGACCGGCTACCGGTCCTGCCGGTGGCGCTGGAGCTGGCAAAAAAGGGTTATGTTACCGGCGCGGCAGCACGCAACTGGGATAGTTATGGTGCGGAAGTGACGCTGCCCGAGGGCATGGCGGAGTGGAAAAAGAATCTGCTATGCGATCCGCAGACCAGCGGTGGGCTTCTGGTGGCCTGTGCGCCTGAAGCGGTTGCCGATGTGCTGGATTTGTTTCAACAGCAGGGCTTCGGCTATGCCTGCCAAATTGGGCGAATGGTGGCAGGTGAAGTCAGGACTACGGTGCGCTAATTTGTGGTCTGATTCATGGAGTGCCGGCGTGGCTTTGCGGCATTGTGTTCGCTGCCACGGCGGCTGTTTTCTCGTCGTCGTTCGGGTCCGCCATAGTCGTTGTCGGTACGGCTGCGACGGTCGCCGAGACGCCGTTCCAGTGGAATGAACTCGACTTCATAGCTAGGAAGCGCAGATTTGCTCGCCATGATTGCCTCCGTTACTTTATGAGTATTGTGGTAAATATAATGTATTCATTTGAAAGCGGAAATGAATTTTCGTTCATGTTATTTTTGTAATATTTCATTTAGCATTTTGCCACTCTAAATAAATCCGGACTCCGAATGAACATCCTTATCGTTGAAGACGATTCCGCAGCGGCACTGCTTTTACAGCAAGGGCTGGCCGGCTTGGGCTATCGCTCCGATATTGCGCGTAATGGAGAGTTTGGCCTGGAAATGGCCCGTGGCGGCAATTTTGACCTCTGGATCGTGGATGTCATGATGCCCATCATGAATGGGCTGACCATGCTGCGGACCTTGCGCGATGAGGGCAACAACACGCCAGCGCTGGTGTTGAGCGCACTGGGTGAAGTGGATGAGCGGGTTGAAGGCTTGCGTTCCGGCGGGGATGACTACCTCGTCAAACCCTACGCCTTCAGCGAATTGCAGGCACGTATCGAAGCGCTGCTACGCCGCACCCGGAGTATGTCGGCTCAGGAAACGGTGCTGGAGGTGGGGGATCTCAAACTGGATCTGCTGACGCGCAAGGTGATTCGTGCCGGGCAGGAGATTTTCCTCAAACCGCGCGAATTGCGTTTGCTGGAATACCTCATGCGTCATGCCGGGCAGGTGGTGACCCGCACCATGCTGCTGGAAAATGTATGGGATTATTACTTCGATCCCCAGACCAACGTGGTGGATGTGCATATCAGCCGCCTGCGCCAGCAAATCGACAAGTGTTTCCCCGCTCCCCTCCTGCACACCGTGCGTGGGGAAGGCTATCTGATGCGCGTGGAATGAGGTTTCTCGATTCGGCGCCGGCACGCCTCATTTCGTTGCTGCTGATAGTGTATGTGGCGAGTGCGGGACTGATTTTTTTCTTCCTCGACTACCAACTCACTTCCACTCTGACCAAGGGGGTTGACCATACCCTGTCGGAAGAGCGCAACCTGCTTCAGTTCCAATACCGCGATTATGGTGTGGAAGGCCTGTACCGTGCGATCCAGAGCGAAATCGAGAGCGAGGGCAGCCAATCTCACGGCTTCCGCATTCTGGATCAGCACAACCAGATTACCTACCAGGCGGGTGGCCTTTCTTTGCCCCTGGAGAAGCTGTTTTCCGGCATACGGCAGATCGAGGTCGAGGCGAGCGACGGGAAAATACACCCGGCAAGGGTGATCTCTTTTTCCCTCGGGGATGGGCTGACCGCGTTCACCGCGGTCAGCATGGATCCAGTGTTTGCGCTGGTAGAGGATTTTCGCCAGACTTTTCTTCTGACAGCCGGCATGGTGTCCCTGTTCGGGCTGGCGGTAGGCCTCTGGCTGGCGCGCCGGTTTCGCAGCCGGATCGATGCCTTCAACCGGAATACCAATCTGATCATGCAGTCCGGCGATCTTTCCAGCCGCATGCCGGTGAATGGCAACGACGAGCTTTCGGTGCTGGCTGGCAACATGAATGCGATGCTGGAGCGCATTGAACGGCTGGTGCAAGGCATCCGGCAGGTGAGCGACAACATCGCGCACGATTTGCGCACGCCTCTGACGCGCCTGAGTTCCGATGTCCAGGTGGCGCTGCAGCAGGAAGATCCCGAGGCATACCACGCTGCGCTGCAAAGAGTGCATGACGAACTGGAAAAGATGCAAAGCATTTTCAGTTCCCTGCTCTCCATCAGCCGCGCGGAGTCGGGTGGGATGCCGGTGAAGCGTGCGGTGGTGGATTTTTCCGAACTGCTGAATGAATTGCTCGAACTCTATGAGCCTTCCGCCGAGGAGCGTGGTCTGGTACTGCGTGGGGAAGTGGCCGAGGGCTTGCTGGTCTATGGCAACCGTCAGCTTCTCGCCCAGATCATTTCAAACCTGTTCGACAATGCGCTCAAATATGTTCCGGCGGGAGGCGACGTCAGATTGAACGCGTATTGCCAGGACAATCGTGTCAAGGTGGTGGTGGAAGACGGCGGACCGGGCATTCCTCCCGAAATGCGTGACAAGGTGTTCGAGCGCTTTGCCCGCCTCGATCCGAGCCGCACCATGGCGGGGTCCGGACTGGGGCTGAGTCTGGCCAAGGCATTTGTTGAATTGCACCACGGCAGTATCTCCATTGTTAAAAGCGCCCTCGGCGGGAGTGCTTTTCTGCTCGATTTTCCGGCAGCCTGACAAGGTGATTTGCGCTTTCTGCACAGCCCTGTAGAATTCTTGGGGCATCGTTCATCTGGAATGGTGTAGCTAACAGCATCTTTGCGGATTCCATTGCGTGCAGGCTTCTTTCCGCTTCAAACCAGACCATGACATGGCCCCAGGCTCGAAACTGGCGTCTTTATTTCCGCTCAGGCCGTTTGAACGCATATTCGGGTCTTTTTTTCTGACCTTGTCTCTCCTGCTCGCTACCACTATTACTGCTCAGGCTGCCGAGTTGCCGGTGTTCGCCTCAAATGAGCAGGCGTACCTGACGACCCTGCCTATCGTTCTGACACCCTCGCGCCTGCCCCAGCCGCTCAACGAAGCGCCAGCGGCAATGACTGTTATTGACCGTGATGTGATCCGGGCAAGCGGCTACCGGGACATCCCGCGGCTGTTAAGGCTGGTGCCGGGCATGCAGGTCGGCCAGGAGCGGGGCGGCACGCACTGGGTGACCTACCATGGCCTGGGCAACGATTTCCCATCCTGGATGCAGGTGCTGGTGGATGGCCGTTCGGTTTATTCTCCCGGCAATTTCGATGGCGTGGATTGGGCCGCTTTGCCGGTTGCCATTGACGAAATTGATCGTATCGAGGTGGTGCGAGGTACCGATTCAGCTGCTTACGGCTCCAATGCCTTGTAAAACAGCGTGCAAAACTTTCCAGATTTCCGGGGTAAACAGCGTCCAATAGTTTCCACCCCGGGGTGTGTAACCATCCGGTATTTGTGCCGGAGAAACTGGAGTGTTATCTATGGAAGTCATAGCCGAAATCCGGC
>JAUSBJ010000019.1 GCA_030652035.1 Sulfurimicrobium sp. | reverse complement strand
GACCGTCAGGCCGGTGTAGATCGAACGCCCCATGCCGGGAACGGAAACCCCGTAGGGCACGCCCGTCGACATCGTGCTGCCCTGTCCGACATACGCCCCGCCCAAGGGATCGGCGTAATGCTTGTTCAGCAGATTCTCGATCCCCACATCCAGCCGGACTGTCTTCCAGTCGTAGCTGCTGCGCAGGTTGAGCAAGCCGTAGCCGCCGGTCCTGAGTTCCTTGCGTACCGCCTGGAGGCGCGTCTTGGCATCCACCAGTCTTGCTTCCAGGGTGTTGGTCCAGCCGCCGAGGCGCTGCTCGACGGCCAGCTTCACGTTCAGCGGCATGATGTTGTAGAGATTGTCGCCCGTCGTCAGGTTCTTGCCATTGACGTAATTCAACCCGCCCAGAAACGTGAAGCTGCCGTAGCCGGCGGTTTTCGCCAGCGGCATGCGGCCGGAAACGTCCATGCCATAGAGGCGGGCGGTCTGGTTGGCGAGGGTGAGGTTGGCAAACCCGTCGGTCCGTGTGGTGCAGGTCTTGCCGACGGAGGCGCAGGTCACGGCATCGATATAGTTCTGGACGCGCGTGTAGTAAGGCGTGGCTTTCAGTTCCCATGCCTCCCGCGCCGCATCGTGCCAGCTGCCCGTGACGCTCAGCGTATGCGCGGTTTCCGGCTTCAGGTCCGTGTTGCCGACATAGCCGTTGCCGTCGCCGAACCAGTTGTTCATGTTCATCACCATGGTGCTGCCGCTGGACCAGGTGTAGCGCTCGTACAGGTTCGGCGAGCGGACCTTCCTGGCGTAGCCGGCCTCGAAGGCCTGGCTCGTGTCCGGCGTGTAGCGCGCCAGGGCGGTCAGGTCCACGTTGCGGTCGGTGCGCTTGCGGTCGCCGGCGTTGAACGCCGCCGCCTGGGCCGGATAGACGGTGCCGGTGGACTTGTAGCCCTGTACCGTTCCCGTATCCATCTTGACGGTCTCGTGGCGCAACCCCACCTGGCTCAGCCACTGCGGGCTCCAGCGCGCCTCCCATTCGGCGAAGGCGCCGAAACGGTCGCGCCGGCCGTCGTTGATGTTCCAGAACGTGAGCGGCGACATCCCGCCGGTGCCGGACGGATCCCACCAGTCCCTGAGACGATAGCGCTGGTATTCGCCGCCCACCCGGATGATGTCGCGCTCGGAAAGCGCGATGTCGGCCTTGACCAGCGCACCGGTGTTTCTCCCTTCCGTATCCATCGGCATGCCGGGCGTGGTCGTGGAGTACCAGAACAGCTTGTCGTCGCCGAAGTTCATCTTGTGGCGCGTCTTTTCGTCATACACGCGGGCTTCCAGTGCCCCCCACTGGTATTGCCCCGTATAGCGCAGGTTGATCTGCTGGCTGTCGTTTCCGGTCATGTCCATGCGCTGGTTCGGGAAGCCCTGGTAGGGGATGTCCTGAAAGCCCAGCTTCAGTTCCAGCAGATGGTTTTCGTGGCGCAGCGCGAAACCGAGCGCGTGATTCTGCGATTTGTAGCGGGAAGACCCGACCACGTCGCCGGGGAGCAGGTTCCCCGGCTTGTCCGATCCGGTGGCGCTTACCGCCTTGAAGTCCTTCGCCGCCCGGTAGTCGCCGGACTGCGCGCTTGAACCGCTGTATGTCAGGTTCAGTTTCTCGCCCGCGATCGTCGCCGACAGATTGCCGCCCTGGGCATTGCCGTTGCTGCGATAGAAGATGCCGGCCTGGCCCTTGACCAGGGGGCCCTGCCCGGCCGCCGCGAACTCGGGCGCCGCCGAGGAGACCGCGATGGTGCCGCCGATGCTGTCGCCGCCCATGCTGACCGGCGTGATGCCGGCGAACACCTTGACGCTGCCGACGCTGGACGGATCGATGTAGGACAGCGGCGGATTCATGTGGTTGGCGCAAGCGGAAATCAGGTCCATGCCATCGACCTTGATGCGCAGGCGGTCGTCTGCCAGGCCATTGATCGCGGGCAGGCTGGAAACGCCGCCGGCGCCATACAGGCTGACGCCGGGAATATCCCGGAGCAGGCTGGCGCTGTCACTGGTGGCTGCCCGCATGCCGGCGAGGCTGGCCTGGTCGACCATGGTTGCGCCGACAGCGTCTTTGGAAGCGCTGACAGTGACTTCCGGCAGCGTGGTGGCCTTGTCGTCGGCGGCAATGGCCAGTTGCGGCAAGGCCAGCGCGACAGCGAGAGGGATGATGCGTAGCTGGTGTTTCATGGGAGCTCCTGGTTGGTTTTATTGTGGAATGGTAATGAATCCGAGTTTGGCGATGCCGGCGCGGTTGATCGCCGCCATGACCTGGGCCACGCGGCCGTACTTGACGTTCTCGTCGGCGTGGAGCTGCACGTTGATGTCGGGGGTGGCGGCGCGTAGGGTTTTCAGTTCGCTTTCCAGAATGTCGAAATGGATCGGGCGCTGATCGATATACACCGTGCCCTGGGCATTGATGGCAAGCTGGATGGTTTGAGTCTGCTTGAGCGGGGCGACCGGTGCCGTCTTGGGCAGGTCGACCTTGACCGCCTGCATCAGCAGCGGCGCGGTGACGATGAATACGATCAGCAGCACCAGCATGACGTCCACCAGCGGCGTCACGTTGATATCCGACATGGCGGTTTGTTCGGAAGAAGTGTGCAGGCCCATGATGAGTTCCCTATTTCACGCTGAAGCCGGATTTGAGCGCAAGGTGCAGGAAGTCGTTGGCGAAAGCTTCCAGTTCCGCGCCATACAGCCGCACCTGGCGCAGGCCGTAGTTGTAGGCCAGCACGGCGGGAATGGCGGTGGCGATGCCGACGGCGGTGGCGATCAGCGCTTCGCCGATCGGGCCCGCCACCACGTCCAGCCCGGCCGAGCCGGTGCGGGAAATGTCCTGCAGGGCGTGCATGATGCCCCACACCGTCCCGAACAGCCCGACGAAAGGCGCGGTCGAGCCGATGCTGGCCAGCACCATCAGGCCGCTTTCGAGCTTGTGCAATTCCTTTTGCACCTCGGCGCGCAGGCGGCGTTCCAGCACGTCCTGCCTGTCACCGCTGTTTTGCAGGCTGTTTGCGCCATCCTTTCCGATATCGCGCAGCGCCTCGAATCCCGCGCGGCACAGTTGCGCGAGCGGGCCTTGTGCCTGCTGCGCGGCGGATTCCGCTTCCGTCAGGTTGCGGGCGCTCCAGAAGGTCTTGGTGAAGGCGCTGTTCTGCCGCGACAGGCGGAACTGCATCCAGGCCTTCATCACGATCAGCGTCCAGGAGATCACCGAGAATGAAACCAGGAGCCACAATGTCGCGGCCACGATGGGTGAGGTTGCTTGTCCAAACATATTCAGTTTTCCAATTTAAAGATAATCGGCACTTCCACCCAGGCGGTGATGGACTGGCTGCCCTTTCTCGCCGGGACGAAGCGCCATTTTTTGACGGCTTCCAGCGCTGCCTGGTCGAGCGGGTCGAAGCCGCTGGTTTTTTTCAGTTCAACCCGGTTGCAACTCCCATCCGCCAGCACTTCGGCCCGTACCAGAACCCGCCCTTCTATCCCTCGGCGGCGCGCCGTGAGGGGATAAGCCGGTGGCGGATTGTTGAGGTAGGCAGCGTTGAAACGCGGCGCTTCCACCACGGGTTCCGCCTCGACTCTGGGCGGCGCCAGGGTAACGGGTGCCGGTGGGGCTGGCGCAACGATGACGGGCGCCGGTTCGGGCGCCTGTTCCACAACCCTTTCTGCCACCGGCTGGGGCTGCAATAACTGGCGCGGCTCAGGCCTGGCTTTGGGTTGCATTTTTGGCTTGGGCTCAGGTTTTGGCGGCTCGGGCTGTTTTGGCGTGACCTTGGGTTGTGGCGGCGGAGGAGGCGCCAATAACGCCACTTCGATCACATTCAGCGGCCTGGGGGGAACGATGGTTTGTTTCAACTGGCTCAAGCCATACCACACCCCCGCATGGGCAAGCGCCACCAACACGACCACCGTCAGCCATCTGCGAGCTTTCTCTCCCCCCATGCTTAACCTGAAAATCTAGTAATGGTTTTTCACCCAGCGCTCTGTATCCGCCTCGTCCAGTTTGCCCGTGACGGTGCGGGCCTGGTGCGACGCGTCATACAAATAAGTACGTGGCAATTCACCGCGCCACCGGCGATCAATCTCGAAATACAGCCGCTCCACGAAGCGGTCGTCAAATGCCCAGGTTTGCAGCTTTTCCAGGCCATATCTTTCCTGCGTGACCAGGATTGCCGCGCGCTCTTCCGGCGCGTCGGTGGAAACCAGCACGAGCGAGAGTTCAGGGTGCCGCTTGAGCAGCTTGCCAAACAGCTCCAGATTGGACTTGCAATGAACGCAATTCAGCGACCAGAACGCCAGGATGAAGGGCTTGCCGGCGTGGGCGAGCGCGACTTCCTTCATGCTGCCCTGGCCGAATGGCCTGAGTTCAGGGGGTGCTGCATGGGCGAATGAAATCGAGGCCCAGAGCAGAAAGAACATTGCCCATCGCCTGCTCATGGCGCACCGATCCCTATCAGCTGCAACCCGTCCTTTTCCGTTTGCCAGGAGAGGTATGCCCTGCCTTGACGGGAAACCAGCAAGGGATGGTCTGAAGCGCCTGCGGTTGCGGCGAGGCGGCGCGCGACAGACCAGGTGCCGCCAGCGTCTGTAGAGTGCATTTCCTGGACTGAGGCTTCCTTGCCGTCAAATTCCTTCCAGACCACGAAAATATCCCGCCCCAGGCTCAGCACGTCCGGATGGCCGGCTTGAGCATCCTCGTTGCCGAAGGGTTTGGGAGTGGAAAAGGTCTGTCCATGATCGCGGCTCGAGGCGTAGAACAGGCCGTGCCGCTCCGGTCCGTTATTGAACCACACCAGGTGATGGACGCCGTCCGGGCCGATGGAAATGGACCCGCCATGATGGGGGCAGGCATCGATCTGCCAGTTGTCGTGCGTGGCGCGTAGCGGTGAAGAGCGCCCATCGAGCTTGACCAGGGCGAAGTCGCGCGTGTTCTGGCCGTAGATGTGGCGCCAGAAAATCACCGGCAAGCCATCCGTGTCCATCGCCATGGATATCCGGCAGCATTCGCAGGAATGCTCCGCCACCCGGCGGTTGGGGGAGAAGCTGGCGCCGTCGTCTTCCGATACTGCGTAGTAGACGGAGGCTCCCGTGAATGCTTCGCCTTTTTTGGCGGCGGCGCTCAAATCGCGCTTGTCCAGCCAGGTCAGGTAGATATGGCCCCGCTTGTTGATGCCCATGGCCTCGAAACGATGGCTGATGATTTCATGGTTGTCGTTGACGGTGACGGGCGGCGAAAACGTCTTGCCGCCGTCGAGCGAACGGCTGAAGCGGATGTGGCCGCTGAAGGGCTTGTCCAGGCTCTGGGTGTAGGATACGAAAAGCCGGCCCTTGCTGCCCGCCAGGATTTTGGGCCGGTTCTCGCCGTCGGCGGCGATACGTTCCGGTGTTGGATTGACCGCCACCATAGAGCTGAACGTCTTGCCCATATCGTCGGAATGACGGACATAAAGGTAAGCATCCTGCACCATGGCCTGCCACAAGCGCCCCTCGGCATCGAAGGTTGTGGTGGCGGACAGGGCCGGACGCGCCAGGGCGGCTTGCCACATCTTGCCCATGTCCTTGGCTTTTCCGTCCGCACCCGCGTTGTGGCGATGCTCCTCCGCGGCCGCCGGAAGGGCGGCTAGAATGGCCAGCAGCAGACCCAGTGCGCGCAGGTTCATGCCTACATCCAGTTGAAGCGCAGGCCGGCGTAGAAGGTCCGCGGCAGCGCAGGGGCGTAGACAGGATTGCCGGAAGAAAGGGAGGCGCTCTCCGCGTAGCGCTTGTCGGTCAGGTTCGTCACGCTGCCAAACAATTCCACATCTTTCCCGGCGCGGTAATTGATGCGCAGGTTGTAGATATCGTGGCCTTCGTACTTGGCGCTATTGGCATCGTCCAGCCAGTAGCTGCCCAGGCTGACCCACTCCAGCGCCACTTTGCCGCCATTGAGCGCCGCTGGTGCATAGCTCAGGCGTGTATTGGCGATGCTGCGGGGCGCGGTGCTCATTTCATTGCCGCTGTAATCGGTCGTCGGATTGACCGCCCATTTCTCATAGGTATGCTTGGCGTAGGAATAAGCCACATCCAGCCGGATTTCCCTCGTCAGATCAGCGCCGAGCCCGAGTTCGATCCCGCGGTGCAGGGTCTTGCCGGCATTCAGCGACTGGCTGGCATTGGTCACCGGGTCCCGGTAGCTGAGGATGTCATCGCTCTTGGTCATGTGATAGACCGATGCTTCCCAGCCTATTCCTCGGCCAAGCTTGCCGCGCAAACCGATTTCGTAGCTGTCCACCTTGACTGGCTTGAGACCCAGCGCGGAGGCTGCATTGGCTTGGGCGGAGGCCTGCTTTTGCGCATCGGTTGTTCCCGCTCCGGCGGAAGGCCGGAACAGCTGGCCCTCGGAGGGTGCGCGGAAAGCATGGTTGTAGGCCGCGAATCCATTCAGGTTCTGACTGAAGGCATAGGTCGCTCCCAGTTTAGGGCTCAAGTGGTTGTAGCTCAGCGAGGTGTCGGCGGCGTGGCCGTAGTATCTGCCGCCAGCCAGAATCCAGCTGTCCGTCAGCCGGTTGTCGTAATCGTAGCGAATGTCGTCATAGCGCAGGCCGCCGGTCAGGCGAAGCTTGTCGGTTGGAGACATTTCGCCGTGGATGTAAGGGGCGATGCCGCGATACGTGGCGTCGTAATCATAAACCGTGGCGCCCGTGGTGTAGGCGGTGTAGATCCTGGTATAGCCCGTACCCGTGGCGGTGGCGCCAATGCTTTTCTCGAGCCGGCTGCCCGGGCTGTGGTCGACGTCCACGCCGACGATCATGCGACTGCGGTAGGGAACAAAATCCTTGCGATATTTCACCATCATGCCGAAGGACTGGTTGCTGGTGTTGTATACCGTCGGATCATAAGACAGCGACCAGTTCGCGAGCAGGTCCATGTCATTGTTGCGGTAATAGGGCGTCACGCTCAGAAGCGAATCGGCAGATTCCTTCTCGTAGGCGGCCGACAGGCGGAATGCCTGGACCTTGCGGAAGGAAATCGGGGTGTAATTCCTGGTCGGGTTGTTCAGGTAATCATCCCTGGAGATGGTGGAACTGCCCGCGGTTTCCTGGTCGATATTCGAGAAAGACGCGACTGTTTTCAGCACTGCATTGCTGCCCAGCGTTTTGTCCCAGCGCAGGGTGCCGCTCTGGCGGTCATAGCCGGTGGCATCGCGCCAGCCGTCGGTATGGGTGAGGTTCAGGTCGGCGCGATAGCCGTTGTCGCCGACGGTATTGCCGCCCGTCATCATTACCCTTCCCCAGCCGTTTTCCCCGCCTTCCGCAGTGAGTTGAGCCTCGGGCTTGAGCGGGGCCGGGCGGGTCAGCACGTTGACCACGCCGCCGATGGAATCGGAACCGTACAGCGCGGAACCCGGCCCCTTGGTGACTTCGATGCCGCCCGCCATGGGCAGGTTGATCTCGTACAGGGCATTATGGTTGAAGAAGCCGGTAGAGCGCGTCGGGATGCCATCCTCCAGGTAAAGGTAAACCGGGCTGGTGGTCAGCGGCTGGCGGATGGCGGTCTGGTGTCCTTCGCCGCCGGTGATGTTGACCCAGACGCCGGGCACCTGTCCCATGATTTCGGTAGGATGTTTCGGCGATGTGCTGCGAATCGCCTCTCCCTTGACGATCCCGATGGATGCGGGCGTTTCGGCCAGGGCGCGTCCTTCCCGCGTACCTGTCACGGTGACTTCATCAAGCGTGGCGCTGTTGGCGGATTCTTCAGCCATGCTGTTGAGGGCACCCCCGGAGCAGATGGCGGCGACAAGATAGGGAAGGATTTTGCTCTGTTTCATAATGTATTGGGCCTTTCTGGTTCGTTTTTGAATTTGTTAACCAGGGGCTATGGTAGATGCCGTCAGGCGCTTATAGAATGTGGCTAATTGTCGCGCGACAATATGCCGCACCCGGATAACGGGAATCCAGACGGGTTGATTTGCAGAATCTTGATCGAAATCATTTTTTGATATCAAAATAGACGCTCCGAAGGGGAGTTTTTGGATAAAACCAAAGCGCTTTATTTAACACCGCTCTTCTTCCCCGGCGCGAAATTAGTGTTCAATGTCCCTAGGTCAGCCACAGCCGGCGTATCCCGATCAGTACCAGGACAAGCCCGGCTCCGTAGCGGATCCATTTCGCCAGCCAGGGCTGGCTTTCCCGCATGCGGGCGCCGAACAGGTTCAAAAGGGGAAGCAGCAGCAACAAAGGCGTCAGGGCCGCGCCGAGGCCGAACATCAGGCCGTAACCGGCGCCGGACAGCGTCCCGCCGGAGAGCGCGCAGACGGCCAGAAGCGAGGCCAGCGGGGCGCAAGGGGTGAGGCTGAGGGAAAAACCAAGCAAAAAAGGCGGCGTGCCCGCGCCCCGCTTCGCCGCGCTGCACGGACTCGTGCGCCGCGACGGCAGGAGCAGCCATGCCCCTGCGGCAATGCTGGCAGCACCGATGAAGGTATTGCCGATGCCGCTGGAGAGCGCCTGGGTCAGCCACATCCCGAGTGCGCCGGCCAGGCCGCCGAGCAGGCTGTAGGCCGTCACCCGGCCGAGCAGGAACACGCCGGTATCGACCAGCGTCTCGCGGTTGCTGCCACCGCGCCCCAGCACCCAGGTGCCCATGAACGGCAGGCAGGTAACGGTGCAGGCGGTCAGGCCCATGGAAACGCCCAGCAGCCAGACCGAGAACATGCCGATCGTTTCAGGCAACGGCACGCCTCCGCCCGGCATGATGGTATCAAGCATTGTCTTCGGCTCCCGCTGCAAGTTTGCGCGGAGCGGTAACGATCTTGAGGGTGCCATCCGGCATCTCGCCCTTCATGCGTTGCTTGTAATACTCGCGGCTGGACTTGAACAGCGGGATCGGCCCCCATTTCATCTGGATCACGTCGTCATCCGGGCAGAACTCGGCACAGCGGCCGCACAGGGTGCAATCCTCGTGGTAGGCCTTGCTGCCATGTTCGCGGGCGATCTCGTGGATGTCCATGGGGCAGGCCTTGGCGCAGATGCCGCACTTGTCGCACTTGTCGTGCTGCTTCTTCACCAGCCGCATCGGCGACAGGCGCTGGAACACGGCGTTGAACGACAGCAGCGGACAGATACGGCAGAACGGCTGGCGCACGGCAAACGCGGCCACCAGGATGAAGCCGGCCATGGTATTGGCGATGGCGCCGAGGGTGAAGGCAATGCCGTCGCCGGTGCGCAGGGCCATTTGCTCGGTGCTGCCGGTGAGCAGGGTGGTCACGATGCGCGAAGGGCAAACATCGCAGAAGGGGTTTCCCAGGCTGTGCGGCGTGACGCCCAGGCCGGTCAGGAGCGGCAAGGCCAGTACCAGCACCAGCAGCATCAGCCATTTCACCGGCCGCACCTTGCTGACGCTGCCGTTCTCGAAACGGCGCAGCGGCATGTTGAGCTTGCGGCCGAGCTTGTTGATCAACTCCTGGATGGTGCCCAGCGGACAGACCCAGCCGCAGAAGGCCTTGCTCAGCACGAAGAAGAAGGTGAAGAAGGTGAGCAGCGTGAACAGCAAGGGCAGGAACATCTGGACGGTGATTTCCTGAGCCTTGACCAGCGCCTCGCCGATGCGGTGGTGCAACTGGTGCTGGGTCGGGATCAGCACGCAGTAGGCGCCGTTTTGCTGGTCGTAGGCGCAGGACAGCGCGGGCAGCGCGTTGGACACCTTCTCCGCCATGTAGAAGCCGACCACGTTGGAGCCGTACACCGTCAGCAGCAGCATGGCGACCTGGACGAATAGCCGGAAGCGGCCCAGCGTGGGGAATATTGCCTTGAGCATCATGCCTCCTTCGTGCTTTTATTGTTTTCGGCCTTCTTGCGGCGCAGCAGCGGGGCGGCCAGCAGCATGCCGAACACGCCGAAGCCCAGCCCGGCCAGCAGATCCCGGTTGCGGTCTGGATCGGCGGAATAGGTGTAGTTGAAGGAAGTCAGGTAATGCTTGCCGCCATCATCATGCTCCGCTGCCAGCACAAACTTCGCCCGGCGCGGGCCGTGGCTGTGGCCGCCCTGCCCCGGGGTTTTTTCGGCGGGCTTGAAATCACGCGGGAACAGCACGGTCACCATGCCTTTTCCATCGCTCGTAAAAGCCGTCCTGGTGCCAAACTCGGTCTCCATCCGGAGCGCCTTGTTCGCCAGCGGCTGGCCGTTGAAGCGCAGCAGGAACTGCCATTTCTCGCTCTCGCGCCAGGCGCCGTGCTCGCGCGGCAGCGGCTGGGGGATGATTTCCAGTTCGTATTTCTGCTCCAGCAGCAGCCGGGTCGGCGCCGGGCCGGGCTCGCCGAAATAATAAGGCGTGGAGGCGACAATAACCTCGCCATCCTTTTCCTGCCGGGCGGCCACCCAGTAGTAATTGCCGAGCTTGGGCAGCGCCTTGATGACAGTGCCTTCCGCCTCGACGGGGACCTTGCGGCGGGCATCGGTAACGCTGGAATCCGGGGCAAAGACCTCGAAATAATCCGTTGCGATGTTTTTTTCTGTCAGCCCCGTGCTCATCCGGTCGCGCTCCCCTTTGCGCATCACCGGGGTAATCAGCGGGTATTTAGTCCAGTCACGGCCCTGCCTCTTGCCTTGTCCGGGCGCTGCTGGCTGTTCCGCGCTGCCGGCACCAGCGCCGTGATCATGGCTCTGGCGCGCGTTGACCATGCCGGATGGCGCTTGGGATGAATGCTTGGCGCCCGGTTTTTCGTCGGCCATTGCCATTCCCTGCGCCGCCATCAAAGATGCCGCCAGGAAAATGCCTGCATGCAAATGCATGATTTCTCCAATAGCCATTTAGAAGGTTGCGGATACGCCGGCAGTCCAGGTGCGCGGCTTGCCGACCACAATCGACAGGTCGTTGGCGTTGTAGATATTGTCGTATGTGCCGGTCAGGTAATTGGCCGCATCGTTCGTGCCCCGGGCAATGGACCAGTACTTGTGGTCGAACAGGTTGTTCACCCTTGCGAACAGCGACCACTTGGCGCCCAGCGGACCTTTATCCCGGATGTCGTAATTGGCATGCAGGTGGAACAAAGTGCGCCCCGGCAGCTTCTCCTGATTGATCTCATCGGCCCATGACCAGGATTTGGTATCCATTTCCAGCGCCAGGCGGAAGCGCTCGTTGGGTTGCCAGCCTGCCGTCGTGTTCAGGCTGTGGCGCGGCACGCGCGGCACCGACTTGCCGGTGTTGTTGAAGTGCACCATGACCGGGCTGGGGACGTAGGGGCTGCCCAGGGTTTGATAGTAATTCTCGTAGTCGGTAAAAACCGCCCGGATATAGCTGTAGGCCAGGTCGAGGGTGTATTCGCGCTTGCGGTCGCTTTTCAGGGACAGCTCGAAACCACGATTGCGCACGCCGCCGATGTTGTCATACATTTCCTGAACCGCCGTAGTGGAGGCGCTGTACTGGCCGACGGTGCTCATGATGTAATCCTTGCGGTCAACCTGGTACACGGCAGCTTCGGCCTCGTACGGCACGCCGAACAGGCTGGTTCTCGTGCGTGCGCCCAGCTCCATGTTGATCGCCTGTTCCGGACGGAGGTTCTCGTTGTTTGCCACCTTGGTACTGGTCGGCGAGATGCTGCCGTTATAGAGCTGTTCCGCGGTTGGAGCCCGGAATCCCGTGGACACATTGCCGAAAACATCCATGTCCTTGTTGACGGCATAGTTCGCGCCACCTCGCCATGACGTCACATTGAAGGATTTGCTGCGGCTGAAGGGCGTGGCGATCTCACGGGTTTTATCGCTCGCATAATCCAGGGCAAGGTAGTCATAGCGGCCATTTGCCGTCAGCGTCCAGCGCGGTGCCGGCACAAATTTCAATTCGCCGTAAATGGCGTTGATGGCCTCATCCGTGACGCTATCGGTAAAGATTTCCCCGGCGCGCACGAGATTGGCTGGCGCGCAGGCATAAGGCGGGGTGTAGTCCACCCTGCCACAGTAATCCACCCTGGCCGTGTTGAAGTTTTCGTATTTGTTGCGCCGCAGATCCACGCCTGTCAGCCAGCCCAGCCCCCCAGACGATGCCCGCCATTCGCCCTTCATTCCACGCTGGATCTGGCGGTAGTCGTTGTTGGTGGTATAGAGCTCCTGTGCTCCGGGGCTGGAGTCGCTGATCGACTGGCCATCCGCCGCTACCCTTTGGGGAGAGGACCAGAATTTGGTGTGGTCGCGGTATTCATAGGCTGTCGCCAGAATGTTGCTGCTTCTGGACAGGTCTTTCGAATAGGTCATATTCAGCTTTTGCAGCTCGACATCATACTTACGGGTAAAGTCCCGGCCGATGCTTCCCGTCGGATCGAGATCCGCCTGGGTCGCGCCCTTCACCGAGCCGTGCTTGTCCTTGATGCGATCGGATTTTTCAATACCCAGGGTGATATCCGAGGTGTCCGAAAGAAACAGGCGCATATTGCCGTTCATGGAGCTGGTCTTGTATCCCGACTGCCAGTAGTAGTCGTCGCTCTCTCGTTCGGTGACCTGAAGATGCCCGGTGCCCCAGTCGGTGGCAAAACCGGCTCGCGCCAGTTGCCGCTTGTAGTCATAGGCGCCCACGTCGCCGGCAATGGTCACGCCCTTGTATTTGGCGCCACGCTTGGTGGTGATGATCACCGCGCCGATCAGGGCATCTTCGCCGAACAGGTAGGATGCGCCCCCCTTGATCACCCTGATCGATTCGATGTTGTCGAGATCGACGTTGACCTTGCCGGTCCGTTCGAATACCGGTACGCCGTCGATCACGATGGCCACGCCCGGCTTCTCGCCCATGTAACGCTGGTTTTCGATACCGCGCAGCTTGATCTTGATTTCATCGCCGCTGGACAGGTCGGCGGTGACGCCGGGAATGGACTGAAGGATCTGGATTATGTTTTCCGGCCGTTGCTCGTCCACCGTCTGGCCGCTGATCACATGGACGCTGGATGGCTCGTCGCGCTTGGAAGCAAAGCGGTCGTCGATGGTGGTCGAGGTGACGAGCACTTCGTCCATTTTTTGCGTGGGGGCAGGCGTTGAGTCGGCAAAGGCGCTTCCCATGGTTCCGGCACAAATGACGGCAACGATACGGCTGATCGGTTTCATATCCAGCATTCTTCTCTCCCTTAAAGCGGCATCCCGTATCAGGATGTCCTTATCCTCATTCAAGGGCTGCATGTTAAATGCGAAAGTTCCCGAAAAAAATGTGGCATAGCGTCGCGTGGCAACGTGTCGCATATTTTGGCCATATTCGAAGGGGATAAATTTAAAGAATCTTGATCCAGATCATTTTTACAGGGGCTATATCTTCGTCTTGGTTTGCTTATTGGTGCGGCATGCCCAGGTTCATTTCCGCCAGTTGATGCTGCCATTTCTGCCATTGGGCGTGATCGTGATGCATATGGTGATGCTTTCGGTTCATTGCGAACCACTTGTTGGCTTCCGTCTCATTGACCGCCACACCCTCGCCGCGCAGGTACATCAGGCCCAGGTAGTGGCGCGCTTCGTGGTCGCCCTGATCGGCTGCCTTGCGGAACCACTTCATGGCTTCGAGCGGGTTTTGTGCTGTGCCGTCGCCATCCTGCAGCATGCGGGCTACGTTGTACTGGGCGTCCACTTGGCCTTTTTCGGCCAGCGCCAGCCAGATTCTGAATGCGGTTTTATAATCCTGCTGCCGATGCGCCACGGCACCGCGGTCAAAATCATCTTCGGGGCCAGCATGGGCAGCGCTTGTGCCCAGGGAGAGCAGGAAGGCGAGCAGAAGGGCAATGCGAAGGCGTGACATTGGGGCTATCTCCTTAATCTGTATGGATTGAATGACAGGCGGGAATCATATCGGGCTTGAGGCAAAGGAAAAATGTGACTTGGCGTCGCGTGGCGAAATGCCACAGTTCACAAATACCCGGTTGAGATTGCAATCCAACAAGTTTATAGCGGTTTAAACCGTGCGTTTTTGACCTGTACAGGCCCATGAAGAATAGATTGCACCCGTCGGGGTATCTTTCTGTTTGCGGGTCAAACCCGCTCATCACTCACGGCGAGACCGCTTGTGCATTGCTTACGTCCGATACGGGTGGATTCTTGCGGCCAGATTTCCCCTGCTTGCGTTTCAGCCTATGCCAGCCAATCACGATTCCTGTGCAACTCACCAAGAAACCCCCAATGCTTAATACGATCAGAAGCACGTCCCAAAGCGGCCGCGCTTCAATCAGCGGGCGCCAATCCCAACTGTGCGGAAACGCGAACAGCCAGCGGTGCCAGCGTTGCCCGAGGTCGAGCTTTCTGAGAACCGCGCCGGTGTAGGGGTCGATATGCGCCCATGTGGCCAGTGGGTCGTTGAATTCGAGGCGCAACACGGGCAGGCGTTTTTCCGTGGTTCCCGCCATGGTATGGGGGGCGCGGCCATAGTAATAAAAGTCGTAGGCCGTCAGCACGGTCTTCGCCTTGACCTTCGCTTGTTCGACGAGGCGTGCGCCTGCATGCTCCAACTGTTCTATCGGAAACATCGCCAATGGCACGGCGCCGGCCTGCGACGGCAGGATCAGCGTTTGCCCCGCGTCGTTATGGCCGATGTAATAGCCTTTGCCATCAAGGAGCCGCCATTCTATCTCGCGTGGATGGAAATGGTTGCCAGCGAAGATCGTCAGGGCTTGAGCGACGCCAAGCGGAAAGCGTTCTGCATCGAGCTCCCCGCCGGCGTAGGCGCGCAGATCAAGGCGCGTCGGGGAGTCGAATATCTTCCATGGATTCATCGACATCATGCCGCTGAATATCCAGGTGAGCGCGAAGAGACCGAATGCGAGGCCGGACAGATGGTGCCAGCGCATGTGGCCGCCGCGATAGGGCGATTTCGAACCGCTCGTGTAATGCCCCCTGAAGCGCCAGCGCAACAGCCCGACGGTGAGCCCGATCGCGGCGAGAATCGTGGCGGTTAGCGAGGTGTAAACGATGATGTCTTTCCAGTAGGCGTCGAATATGCCGCCACGAAACAGATAGAGATAATGAATCCACGCGCCGGCCCAGTTCCATATCCGCTCGGTACGGCTGGCGTCGCGGACCACCTCACCGGTGGTCCCGGACACATAGAGCAGCGTCCCCCCGGGATCTGCCATTTGCACACGGTGTAAAGGCCGATGCCCCTCCAGCGCCTTCGAGTGTGTCCAGGCGTCTTCGTCGATGGCGCCTTCATAGGTGCCATCGGCACCTGACATGAAGGCGCGGGCGGACGCGACCGCCCCTTCCGGGGTGACTGCCGAAGAGCGAGCGCCGCTTCGCGCATCGACCGCAACGAAACGGTCCTTGTCGAAGCCGAGAATGAACCGAGGAGTATGCGCAACCATCGCTAAACGAATGGTTTGCGGTGCGTGACGCTCGCCAGCCACAGCGATCGCCGTGGCGAGATCGGCACAACAACGGGCGGCGTCCAGTTCCGGCAGGGCAGATAGCCGCTCCGTTTGCGTCAGCCTGGGGTAGCCCACATACATCATGACGACACCGGAAAGGAACCACATTGCCATAAACAGGCACAAGGCGATTCCGAGCCAGCGATGTGCCAGGAAGAGGTAGCGTTTCACAGCCGCCCCATTCAGAAATTACTTTGCAAGGCAATTTCGAATGTGCGCGGCGCACCGAGGTAGAACATCGGGGTTCCGGTGACTGATGCGGCATACACCTCGTCGGTCAGATTACGGATACGGGCCGTCAGGCTGCTGTTCTTCTGGAGCCGGTAAGACGCAAAAGCGCCGTACAGCATATAGGCAGGGTCTCTGATGGTATTCGCCGTATTGCCATAACGCGACGATACATAGCGTGCATCAATGCCCGCCTTCAACTCAGGAGTGAAGCTGTAAGTCAGCCAGAGATTGGCGACGCGTGCAGGAACGTTGGTCGGCGTGTTGCCTGCACGCGAAACCGCAACGGTACCCACTCTCTCCACGAAGTCATCGTACTGCGCGTCTACAAAGGATAAGTTGCCCTGGGCCGTCAAGTCACGGGTCACTTTCAGGGAAGCGGCCAGTTCAATCCCGCGCGAGGATTGCTGCCCCACCGGGATCGTCGTTCCCGGATTAGTGGGATCGGTGATCGCGATGTTTTTCCGCGTGATTTCGTAGGCTGCGACCGTGCCCACACCGCGCCCCTGCAGGAACTCGAATTTGCTGCCGGCTTCAAACTGATCGCCGGTGGTCAGCTCAAAATCACGCACCTGGCTGAAGCTTGCCGTCGTCAGGATGCCGGCAGGAGGATCGGCGGCGGTGCTGTACTGGACGTAGGCGTTGGCCGTCGGGGTGATGTCATAGACCAGGCCGACACGACCGGTTGTCGGGTTGTAGGTTTGCTTGAAATACGCCGGGTCTGTTGCGCTAACGGTACGCTGGTTGGTGACTTCAAGATCGATCCGGTCATGCCGAAGTCCTGTAACAAGAGAAAGCGCGTTTGAAAGCTTGGTCCGGTTTTCGAGAAAAAGCGCGAGTGTTGTTACCTTGTTGCTCCGGTCCGGATTGAATCCAGGGGCCATCCCGGCAATGCTGAAGAATGGCTCGGTCGAGAAGTCGATCGGGTCCACTGTGCTGACCGTCCCGGAAACTGAACGGGGGAAGCGTGTCTGGTTGTTGATGCTGTAGTCGAAGCCGCCTGCCCAGTCGGACGGTTTGCCCACGAACTGGGATTTGTGCGTCAATTCGACCCGGTTGCCGATCAGCTCCTGATCGTGGCGCTGTAGAAATGACGCCGATCTTTCAACAGCAGTGTTGGCCGGATTGTATTTGTAAACTTCCACGTTCCGGTAGTCGCGCAGGGCATCGTAGTGATAAAGCGTATTGCGAATCGAGGTGGCGTCGGAAAAACGGTAGTCGAGGAGCGAGCGCGCCCACTTTACTGTTTGCTCGTAGATGCCGTCCGCCGAATTGTAGTTCTTGAAGCGTGTATCCGGGTTGATGCGGCCATCGCCGGTGGCCGGGTTCAGCAGCGGTGTTCCCCAATAGGGACGGTCGACATTCTCGCTCTGATACTCCAGAGCCAGGGTGTGCGAAAGCCGAGGAGTCATGTCGGTCAACAGTGAAAACGCGCTTGTCCAGGCCTCACGCTTGTTTCCATCGACATACCCGTTTGAGGCGGAACGATTGACGTCCGCGCGAAAGTAATTCTTTACCCCTTCACCACTCCCCAGCCGCCGGTTCACTCCGAGAGAAAGTTGGGTGGTGTCATATGAGCCGTAACTTGCGCGCGTCTGCGTGAAATCTCCTTCGCGACTCGCCAGCTTGGTGATGTAATTGATCGAACCGCCTACCGCGCCAGCTCCGAACAGGAAGGTGGAGGGGCCGCCAATTGCCTCGACGCGGTCATAAATCCAGCTGTCGACCGGCCGGGCCGCAATCGCATCATATTGAACGGTGATGCCGTTGAAGAGCTGCGTGAGCGATGCGGCGCCAAATCCGCGGTAAGACACGGAGCCGGCGGAACCTGGAGGCGATGCGGCAGTGACGCCGGGGACGCTTTTCAGGATTTCTTGCGTATCTGTGGCGCCTCGTTGCTCGATCGTGTCACGATCAACAATGGTGACGGAGGCCGGTGTTTCCCTCGGCGTAAGCCCGAGCCTGGAGGCGGTGGTCGATGGCTCGTCGAGCAGGAGTTTTTCACTGGAGACCGCGCTCTTGACGGTCACCTCGGGCAGCGTTACCACGGCATCAGCAGTCGCGTGTTGGGCGAACATGGCTGCAGGCAGTGTGCCCAGCAGTGCGACAGCAAGTGGTTTGAAACCGAACTTCATGGGGTTTTTTTTGGTATGGGCTTTGGTGCTATCGCCATAGGCCATGGCGTTCCACATTGCTCCGGCATAAACATCCGCGACGATGCGGCTGATGAGTTTCATATTTAGCACTCTTAAATCTCCCTTTAAAGCAGCGCCCCGTTTCAGGACGCCATTGTCCTTATTGGGGAGCTGCATGTTAAATGGGAAAGTTCCTGAAAAAAATGTGGCATAGCGTCGCGTGGCAACGTGTCGCATATTTTGGCCATATTTGAGGAAGGTAAATTTAAGTAATCTTGATCCAGGTCATTTTTACAGGGGCAATATCTTCGTCTTGGTTTGCTTATTGGTGCGGCATGCCCAGGTTCATTTCCGCCAGTTGATGCTGCCATTTCTGCCATTGGGCGTGATCGTGATGCAGATGGTGATGCTTTCGGTTCATCGCGAACCACTTGTTGGCTTCCGTTTCATTGACCGCCACGCCCTCGCCGCGCAGGTACATCAGGCCCAGGTAGTGGCGCGCTTCATGGTCGCCCTGATCGGCTGCCTTGCGGAACCACTTCATGGCTTCGAGTGGGTTTTGCGTTGTGCCGTCGCCATCCTGCAGCATGCGGGCTATGTTGTACTGGGCGTCCACTTGGCCTTTTTCGGCCAGCGCCAGCCAGATTCCGAATGCGGTTTTATAATCCTGCTGCCGATGCGCCACTGCACCCCGGTCAAAATCTTCTTCGGGGCCGGCATGGGCAGCGCCTGTGCCCAGGGAGAGCAGAAAGGCGAGCAGAAGGGCAATTCGAAGGCGTGACATTGGGACTATCTCCTTAAACTGTATGGATTGAATGACAGGCGGGAATCATATCTGGGCTGAGGCAAAGGAAAAATGTGACTTGGCGTCGCGTGGCGAAATGCCACAGTTCACAAATCCCCGGTTGAGATTACAATTCAACAGTTTTTAGCGGATTAAACAGTGCATGTTTGGACAAGACGCGCCCATGCCGGCGCCATCGAGCAGTAATTTGCGGCGCATTCTCGTGCTGCGCGGTTTTATGATCGGCGCCCTGCTGCTGGCCGGGGCGCTGGCTATCCGGGTGCTGGAGTTGCCGTTGCCGCTGCCGCCTCTGTTCGCAGTGGTCGGCCTGCTGACCCTGGCCAACCTATTGACCTGGTGGCGGCTGCGCCAGCCCTGGCCGGTGGCGGATGCTGAGTTTTTTGCCCAATTGCTGGTGGATGTTTTTGCCGTCACGGTGCTGCTGTATTACGCCGGCGGTTCGACCAATCCGCTGGTATCTTTCTACCTGGTGCCGCTGGTGATTGCCGCGATCATGCTCCCCGCGGTGTATACATGGTCCATGGCTGTGCTCACGGCAGCTTGTTACACCCTGTTGATGTTCAATTATCACCCCCTCATGCCCAGGGATGGAAATTTCAGCACGGCGGTCTATATGCACCTCACCGGCATGTGGTTGACATTCGTGCTCTCCGCCTTCCTGATCGCCTTTTTCGTGGTGCGCATGGCCAACGCGGTCAAGGAACGCGACCAGGCGCTGGCCTCCGCGCGCGAGGAAACCTTGCGCAACGAGCGCATCGTGGCCTTGGGAACGCTGGCTGCGGGAGCGGCCCATGAGTTGGGGACGCCGCTGGCGACCATGGCGGTGGTCACCACCGAGCTGCAGCAGGAATATGCCGGCGAACCGGCCCTGGTGGAAGATCTGCGCCTGCTGCGGCAGCAGGTCGACAACTGCAAGCAAATCCTTTCCAATATGCTCGCCACCGCCGGACAGGGACGGGCCGAGGATGCGGTGGCGCAGCCGCTGGATCATTATTTCGCCGATCTGCTCGAGAAGTGGCAGCTGATCAGGCCGGGTGTGGCGGTGACAACCGAGTGGCAGGGCGCCCTGCCCGCGCCCCGGATCATTGCCGATCAGACACTGACGCAGGCCTTGATCAATTTGCTCAACAATGCCGCCGATGCATCACCCCACAGCGTGGAAATCCTCGGTTGCTGGCAGGATGACGCGTTGCTGCTTGAAATCCGCGATCGCGGGCCGGGCCTGACGCCAGAGGTGCAACAGCGCGTAGGACAAGCTTTTTTTACCACCAAGGGGAATGGCTTTGGCATTGGGTTGTTTCTGGCCAATGCCACCATCGAGCGTTTTGGCGGCAAAGTGTTGCTGCTTAACCGCGAAGGCGGCGGCGCGGTGACCCAGGTATCTTTGCCCCTGACTAAACTGCTGACCAGCTGAAATCGGCAAGCTTTGAGGATCAAATCATGACGGATGAAACTCCAACCCAGGACGACCACCCCAGCCTGTTGCTGGTGGATGATGACGAAACTTTCTGCCGTGTGCTGAAGAAGGCGCTGACTCGGCGCGGCTTCGACGTGACGGTGGTTCACGAGGTGGAGACGGCGCTCGCCCTTGCTGAATCCAGTCCGCCCGAATTTGCCGTGGTGGACCTCAAAATGCCAGGCCCATCCGGGCTGGTGCTGGTCAAACGGCTCAAGGAGCTGGACGAAGAGACGCGCATCGTGATGCTGACCGGTTTTGCCAGCATCGCCACCGCAGTGGAGGCAATCAAGCTGGGGGCGACCCATTATCTCGCCAAACCGGCCGATGCGGACCAGATCATTGCGGCATTCGAGCGCGAAGGTGGCGACGACGAGGTGCCGGTGACGCAACAGCCGCTGTCAGTGGACCGTCTCGAGTGGGAGCATATCCAGCGCGTATTGGCGGAACACCAGGGCAATATCTCGGCCACCGCGCGGGCGCTCAAGATGCACCGCCGCACTTTGCAAAGGAAGCTCGGCAAGCATCCGGCGCGGGAATAATAAGGGGTATAATTCCGCTCAATTGTATGTTTGAGCGGTAATCCATGTCCGTTTCCTTGCCGGTCTATGCTGCGGAAAGAATAAATCGCGGCCGCCTGGCCACTCTGAAGTTATTCCTGTTGCTCTACATTCCCATGGCCCTGCTTCTCAGCGGCCTGGTATACGGCTTCCTCAATATCAGTACCAGCCTGCATCTGCGGGATATCAAGGTTCAGGAAAAGGGCGAGGTCAAGGTTGCCTCCCAGCTGATCAACCACGATTTCCGGCTGGTGAGTTCCGACCTCCAGGTTTTGTCCAAGGCCACATCCCTGAGAAATTTCCTTGATGGCGGCAGCAGGGAGGAAAAGGAAAGGCTGACCCGGCTGTTCCAGACCATGGCCGGCGCCAAGCAGATTTACGACCAGATACGCTTGCTCGACGAGCACGGCATGGAAGTGATTCGGGTCGACTGGAAGGATGGCGAGGCCCGGGCGGCTCCCGAAGCTGAACTGCAGGACAAGGGCCAGCGTTATTATTTCCGTGACGCATTCAGCCTCAAGAATGGTGAAATCTACATTTCTCCCCTGGACCTGAATGTGGAGCACGGCAAGCTGGAGCTGCCCCACAAGCCCATGCTGCGCTTCGGTACACCGGTGTTCGACAGTGCGGGCAGAAAAATGGGTATTGTGCTGATCAACTACCTCGGCAAGGGGCTGCTTGAGGATTTCCAGCATGCCATGGGGGAAAAGCGGCATGCCGTGCTGCTCAATAGGGAAGGCCACTGGCTCAGCAGTCCGGATGCTGCCCAGGCGTGGGGCTTCATGCAGGATGGCGGCAAGCGTTTCGGTAATCTCTACCCCGCCGAATGGAAGCGCATTTCCGGGCAGGAGAGCGGCGATATCCTGACCGAAAACGGCCTGTTCACTTTTACCACTGTTTACCCCCTGATCGACGGTCAGTATTCCTCTTCCGGCTCTACATCCCCGACGGGCGCTGGCGAAGACTTGCTGACTGCGCAGCAATATTTTTGGAAAATTGTCTCCATGGTCCCGGCGAACGAAGTGCCCACCGCCAACCTGACCCGGTTTCCCAGGACGGCTCTCCTGTTCCTGTTGGCCCTGATGTTGTTTGCCATCCTGGCTGAATACCTGGCCTTGGGCCTGCTTGGCCGCAGGCAATTGCGCCAGGCCGTGGCCGAAAACGAGGCACGCCTGCGGGAAATCACGGCCACCCTGGCAGAGGCCGTCTACGTCATTGATACTCGCGGCCTGATCGTTTTCATCAACCCGGAAACGGAGCGGCTGCTGGGATGGCCGGAAAGCGAGTTGATCGGGCAGCATGCCCACAGCAAATTCCACCATCGCAGAATGGATGGCGCCCAACTCCATGTCCGCGACTGCCCGATTTACCAGGCACTTGCCACAGGCGAGGTCTACCGCGGCGATACCGAGGTTTTCTGGCGCAAGGACGGCAGCCCCCTCCCAGTGAGCGTGAGCGCCTCCCCCATCGTGCGGGACGGGAAGATGACAGGTGCCGTGGTGGCCTTCAGCGACATCCGGGAGCGCAAGCTTGCCAGGGAGGCTTTGCTCAAGAGCGAAGCGCAGTTGAAGGAAGGGCAGCGGCTGACCCACATGGGCAGTTGGGAGCTGGATCTGGTGACCAATGTCCTATTCTGGTCGGACGAAATTTATCGCATATTCGAGATCGATCCCCTCGCTTTTGGGGCCTCTTATGAAGCTTTCCTGGGGCTAATTCACCCCGAGGACAGGGCGCGGGTTGACGGGGCGTTTAACTTTTCGGTCAAAAACCGCGTTCCATACAGCATCGAGCATCGCCTGCTGTTTCCGGATGGGCGGATCAAGTTCGTCGTGGAATGGGGCGAAACCTTTTACGATGCAGAAGGCCAGCCCGTGCGTTCAGTGGGGACGGTGCAGGACATCACGGAACGCAAAAAGGCCGAGGACGAACGCCTGCATGCCGAAGCGCTGTTCCACATGGTGTTCGACAATACCGGGGACGCCATCCTGATCCACGACGTGGACGGGCGTTTCCTGGAGGTGAACCGCATCATGTGCGAGCGGCTGGGCTACAGTCGCGACGAACTGCTGCGCCTCTCCCCTCCCGACATCAACGCGCCGGAGCAGGCAAGAAAATTCGCGGAGCGTGTCAAGGCCTTGCAGGAAAATGGCCAGATCACTTTCGAGACAGTACACGTAACCAAGGATGGCCGGCACATTCCGGTGGAAGTGAGCGCCCGCCTGATCGATTTCGGCGGCCGGCCGGCCACCCTGAGCGTGGTGCGCGACATCACCCAGCGCAAGCGGGCGGAGGCGGATCTGCGCCAGAGCGAGGAAAGGGGCCGTGCCCTGCTCAATGCGGCGGCTGAAACGGCCATGCTGATGGACCGGGAGGGCACGGTGCTGGCCATCAATGAGATTGGTATCACGCGTTTGAGAAAAGCACCTGAAGAGATCATCGGGCATAATTTTTACGCTATGCTCCCCCCCGAAGTGGCTGCCAGCCGGAGTGAGAAGGTGAGCGAGGTTTTTCAAACCGCTCAGCCCGTCCACTTACAGGACAAGCGGGATGATTATTGCTTCGACAGCCGTATTTACCCTGTTCTCGATGCGGATGGCCGGGTGATTCAGGTGGCTATTTACGCTGCCGACGTCACGGAAAAAGTCCAACTGCAGGCCGTGGATACCCTCCTGCATGAGATCGACCAGCAAGTGTTGCGCAGCAAATCCCTGGCTGGCCTGCTCCATTTTATTTGTGCTGATATGGCGCGCCTGTTCGGTTATCGCTTCGCCTGGATCGGCAGGAAAAAGGCAGATGGATCGGTGGCCATTTCTGCCTGGGCCGGCTCGGCGGCGGAGTATCACGGCGAATTGGATCGGCTCGGGGTGCGCTGGGATGACACCCCTCAGGGCCAGGGACCTGCCGGCGCGGCCATACGCTCCGGTCAAACCCAGGTGTTCAAGTTTGCCGATCCGGGCTTCCGGCCCTGGCGGGAGTCGGCCGAGCGTTTCGATCTCAGGGCTATTGTCAGCGTGCCGCTCATCATCCGCGGCGAGGTTTACGGTGCTTTCACCCTTTATTCCCAGCACGAGCGCAGTTTCGACGATCCTGCCACGCTGCAGCGTCTGAACAACATCGCCAACCGCATTTGTGTCGCCCTTGAAACCGCCATGGATCAGGAGCAATTGCGCTTGCTGAGCACAGCCCTGAGTTCGGCGGGGAATGGTGTTTTCATCACCGACCAGCGCGGACGCATTCGCTGGATCAATGCTTCTTTTACCCGCCTCACCGGTTTCAGTTCAGAGGAGGCCGTGGGCGAAACGCTGAGTATCCTCAAGTCGGGCAAGCAGGATGCTGCCTATTACCAGACCCTGTGGAAAACCATCCTCGCGGGGGAGGTGTGGAGCAGCGAAACCGTAGAGCGGCACAAGAATGGCACCTTCTTTACCGTGCAGCAGACCATTACGCCGATTCGTGATGAAGAAGGAGAAATCACCCATTTCATTTCCATTCTGGAGGACATCTCCGTTCAGAAGGAAACCGAGGCCCGCATCCAGTACATGGCCCATTTCGATGCTCTCACCGATTTGCCCAACCGCGCGCTGTTCTACGACCGTCTTCGCCAGGTTCTGATCCAGGCGAAACGGGACAAGCATTCCTGCGCCCTGATGTTTCTCGACCTGGATCATTTCAAGGCGATCAACGATACGCTGGGGCACCACGTGGGCGATCTCCTGCTGCAAGGGGTGGCCCGGCGCCTCAAGAAGTGCGTGCGTGAAAGCGATACGGTGGCGCGTCTGGCGGGGGATGAATTCACCGTGCTGTTGCCCCGTGCGGAAAAGCGCGAAGATGTCCGCCTCGTGGCGGAAAAAATCCTTGCCGCCCTGGCCCGGCCATTTCTGCTGGAAGGCAGAGAAGTCAGCATCAGCGGGAGTATCGGTATCGTCCTTTATCCCGATGATGGGGATAGAGACGACGTATTGGTGAAGAACGCCGATCAGGCCATGTATGCCGCCAAGCAGCAGGGGCGGAACAATTACTGTTTCTTCGAGGCCTCTGCGCCCGAATCCTTGTAGCCGGTCAGCATCGGCCGCACCAGGTCTTCTTTCTTGAACAGCCGATGCGCCACAATCGAAGCCACATGCACCAGCACCAGCGTCATCAGCACATTGAAGCAGCCTTTGTGGAGATCCGTCAGCATTTCTCCGGCCTGGTCGGATACCAGGCCGCGCAGCGGCCCGTGGGTCATCACATCGTCGCTGGCGAACAGGCCTGTGGTGCCTTGCAGCGTGAGCGTGAGCAGCAATGCCACGATCATCCAGCCGCCCAGCGGGTTGTGTCCGAGATAAGGTGGCGCGGCGTTGGCACGCAGGGCGCGGGCGTAATCCAGGGTTGGCCCCACACCGCGCAGGAAGTTGCCGAAACGTGCATGCTGGCCGCCGACAAAGCCCCATAGCAGGCGGAATACCACCAGGGCAAGAATGGCGTAGCCACCCAGCAGGTGATAGTCCAGGAAATCCCCCTCGAGTTCACTGCTAAGCCACTGGAAGGCAACCAGCGCAACCAGGCTCCAGTGGAACAGCCGGGTCGGCAGGTCCCAGACGTAAATTTTGTTCATGATTACTCGCTCCGATAAACTTGCAAATCACTTTTGCGCCACGGGGATCACGGGACGCACGGGGGTTGACGCGTCTTCACCCCGTGTTCCCCGTGCGCCCCATGGTTAATCAGGCCGTGGCTCGACCGGCGGCATCGTAGCTCATTCTGCTATCATTGCGCCATGTTATCGATCCAGAACCTGATTTATTACCAGAGCGGCACGCCCCTGCTGCAGAATGCCAACCTGCAAATCTTTGCCAGCCAGCGCGTCGGCCTGGTGGGCAAGAACGGCTGCGGCAAGTCCACCCTGTTCCGCCTGATCCGTGGCGAGATCCGTCCCGATGGCGGTGAAATCTCCTTCCAGCAGGGCAAGACCCTGGCTTTCGTGGAGCAGGAAATCGACAATTCCGAGCGTTCCGCGCTGGAGTTCGTGCTCGACGGTGATAGCGAGCTGCGCCAACTGGAGCGTGTGCTGCAGGGAGAGGTGCATGATGCCGCATGGTTCGAGGCGCAGCACCGCTTCGAGGCCATAGAGGGTTATGCCGCGCCGTCCCGCGCCGCGCAATTGCTGAATGGCCTGGGCTTCTCCAATGAACAGTTGACGCGCCCGGTGGCGAGTTTCTCCGGCGGCTGGCGCATGCGTCTCAACCTGGCGCGCGCCCTGATGCGCCGCGCCGACCTGCTGCTGCTGGACGAGCCCACCAACCACCTCGATCTCGAAGCCATCCTGTGGCTGGAGCAGTATCTCGCACGCTACCCAGGCAGCGTGCTGCTGGTTTCGCATGATCGCGAGTTCCTCAATGCCTGCGTCAACCGCATCGCCCACGTGCACGACCAGATCATCGACCTGTATAGCGGCAGCTACGACGACTTCGAACGCACCCGGGCCGAGCGCGCCGTGCAGCAGAATCAGGCCTTTGCGCAGCAGCAGGAAAAGATCGCGCACCTCGAGGATTTCATCCGCCGTTTCCGCGCCAAGGCGACCAAGGCGAAACAGGCGCAAAGCCGCGTCAAGGCGCTGGAGCGGCTGGAGCGCATCGCCCCGGCACACGTCGATCACGGCCATTTCGAGCTGGAAATCGAAGCCCCTGAACGCAGCCCGGATACCCTGCTCAGGCTGGAAAAAGCCGGTTGCGGCTATGGCGACCAGGTTTTGCTGGAAGACATCAATCTGGTGCTGCGCTCCGGGGCGCGCATTGCCCTGCTGGGACCCAACGGGGCCGGCAAATCCACCCTGATCAAGCTGCTGGTGGGCGAGTTGCAGCCTTTAGTCGGCAACCGGGAAGCTGCGCCTGAACTCCGTATCGGCTATTTCGCCCAGCATCAGCTCGAACACCTCGATAGCGCGGCCACGCCACTCGAGCATCTGGTCCGGATTGCGCCACAGTCCACGACACAGGACTTGCGCAATTTCCTGGGACGTTTCGGCTTGGCGGGCGAGCGCGATGACCGCCCGGTGGCGACTTTCTCCGGCGGAGAGAAAAGCCGTTTGGCGCTGGCCCTGCTGGCTTGGCAGAAACCGCATCTTTTGCTGCTCGACGAACCAACCAACCATCTTGATCTCGACATGCGCGATGCACTGACCCTGGCGCTGGAAGAATATGGCGGCGCGATGGTGCTGGTGTCTCACGATCGCAGCCTGATCCGCGCCACGGCGGATGAATTGTGGCTGGTGGCGGACGGCACGGCAAGCCTGTTCGACGGCGACCTTGAGGATTACCGTTCATGGGTGGAATCGCGCCGTCAGGCAGTTAGTTCGCCTGTGGCGCCGGTCGCGGCGGAAAAACCGCGGCGCGAGAATGCCCCACGCAAAAAGGCCCTGCTTTCGAAGCAGGCCAAGCTCGACGCCGAGCTGCATCAGGCCCAGGCCGACCTGGCCGGGGTCAACGGCCAGCTAGCCGACCCCGGGCTCTACCAGAATCCGGATCCCTCCTTTGCCCAGGATTTGAATCAAAGGCGTGAGGAGCTGGAAGCGCGGGTGGCGCAACTGGAGGAAAGCTGGCTGGAACTCGAAATGGCGCTGGAAGAAGCTATCTGAACGGGAAGGCGATGATGGCCTTGGCTACCCATTTGTCCGGGTTTTGGCTGGAGCCGTGCCCGATGCCGAAATTGACATCGAAATCCTTCTTTTCCACGTCCATCACCGCGTAGAGCGCCTGACTGCGCTGGTCGGCGGGCTGTATCCGGCGCAGAGGGCCATATTCGCCATAATATTCGAAACCGGCATGGATATCTTCGGCGGCCTTGCGGGTGACTTTCAGCCCGGGCTCGAACTGGGGTGCGCGGCTGACATTGTTCGACAGGTCCAGGTTCAGGATCGGATTGAAGCTCAGCAGCCAGTCATCGTCGCGGTAACCGATGATGGGTCGCAATTCCATGCCCCAATAGCTCTCCGAAGTGCGCCGCGATGAATATCCGAGTTCGGTGTTGAGGCCCCAGAAAAAATGTGCGCCCTCTTCGCGCGGCGCGATGTATTTCATGCGCAGCCGCAGGCCGTTGTTGTACAGGCGCCCATCCGGGCCGAGCGCTAGCGGCAGGTACAGGCCCGCTTCCCAGGTTTTGGTCACGCCGTAGGAAAATTCCGGTGTGACTTGCAACATGTGGTGGCCCGGCTTCTCTCCCTCGTAGCTGGGTTCTTTTGCTCCCTTGAACGCAAAATTGGTGTGCAATTCAAGGCCGAATTTGCCCGGGTCGTTCATTTCCTCGGTGTAAACCTGAATTTCATCCGGTGCTGCAACGGCCATGGGTGCGGCAAGAATGAACAAAACGATGGCTAGTGCGCGGTGTGTTTGTCCTGCAGATTTCATTTGATGGCCTTTGGTTAACTTATGCTAATGAGAACCATTATCAACAAATGAGAAGGAGTATGCAAGCTTGTGCGTGGGATTCATGATGCCCAGGGCCATTGTTTGTCTTGCGGCCTGGGCGTACAGCATCGCATCGTGCAGGGCTTTGGAGGGAGAAAGGTCGGCGAATATCGAAGCCGAAAAAAATGGCGTTGCGGCAATAAAGCCGCGCTTACTTCGCGGACAGGGTGTGCAGAAAACTCAGGCGCGCCTGATCAAGCTGCGCGCGAATGATGTCAAGTCGATCAGGAGGCAAGTCGGTTTCGAGATCCGCAAGCAGGTTTAAACAATGGTCATGAAAAACCTCAAAGGCCATGTGTACGGTGCCCGTCGAAAGCAGGTCCGGTTTGCGCGGGGCTTCACTTGGCGCAACACCAGAGGGCTTCACCATCACGTAGCGGGCCATGAAGCGTTGCTTGCCACTCTCGGCATGGGAGGCAACCAGCGGGCCGGTTCGCACGTACATCTCGCCATCCAGTTCGAATTGCTGGCCCATGGCCAGATCCATGAATTTCACCTGCGGCCTCCAGTTTGAGCTGTCATCCGAACGCAGTTACTCATCCTTGTCGCGCCCCCTGCCCTTGCCTGGGTGTCCGTCCCCGTTATCCCTGCCCTGGCCTTTGCTTTCTCTGCCGGAGGACTGGTCCTTGTTGCCGCGTTGCGGGCGATCGTCCGGTCCGGCCCGATCGCGGTTGCGCTGGTCTCGGATGTCACGTTGTTCCATTCGCCGGTCCTGGCGCTGATCTTGGCGCTGATCTTGCCTGCGATCCATGCGTTGTTCCTGATATTGATCGCGCTCACGGTATTCCTTGCCAGGCTTGCCGCGCCGGTACTCGTCATTGATGATGGCAAAGCTCTTGCCGCCGGAGCGCATGCGCATGACTTCCTCGGGGGGGCGGCCATAATGCTCGGACATGAAGCGCAGATTGACCATGTCGACCACTTCGTGATCATTGAGGCGGATCTTGTGCCAATCCTTGCGCTGCTTGTTCTTGTAATGGCCGTAGGCATGGCCGTAGGGCGGGCCGTACACTTGTTTTACAGGAATGTAATAGATGTCGGGGCCGAGGCCGAAATGCAGGGTGATATCCATCCAGCTCCTGCCGGATAGCCGCAGGTCCATGATGACGCCGGGGGCGACGTGCGCCCGCTGGGAAATGAACAGCACTACCGGGATGTCGTAATCCGGAATGCGCCGCTCGCGGATGAGCATGACCTCACGCTCCGGGACGCGGTAATAATCGCCCAGGGCAAAATAAAAACCACTCACGTCGCCGTTGACGATGGAGGCGCCGACATCCATGCGGGTTTCGGAATGCGCTACCGGGGCGGTTAAGGACAGTGCGGCCAAAATCAGCAAAGCAATAGGGCGGTGCATGATTTTCTCCTTCTGAGGCTGAAAAGAAACAGGATGAGGATAGCAGAAGCCACACCGGGGATTAAGAAGAAATATCAATTTCCGCGATATTTCCAATAAATCCAAACCGCGGTTCGAATGCTACGGAGAAAGGCTGTTTGCGGGCATTGATGGCCTCAGCCAACGGGGGAGTGCCATACATCATGTCAATTATTGTTTCTACTCCGTGTTCTCCGTAAACTCCGTGGTTTACCGCTTGTTCAGGGGTTACCTAGAGTACATATCTCGCCAGATCTTCACTATGCGCCAGTTCCTTGAGGCGGCTGTCTACATAAGCTGCGTCGATGGCAAAGGTTTCGCCGCTATGGCGGGCGGCGTCGAAGGAGATCTCTTCCAGCAGTTTTTCCATCACGGTATGCAGGCGGCGGGCACCAATGTTCTCGGTACTGTCGTTGACCTCGAAAGCGATCTCGGCGAGGCGGCGTACCGCTTCCGGGCTGAAGGTCAGCTTGACGTTCTCGGTTTCCAGCAAGGCTTCGTACTGGCGCGTGAGGCAGGCGTCGGTATTGGTGAGAATTTGCTCGAAATCGCTTACGGAGAGGCTGGTTAGCTCGACTCGAATGGGCAGGCGGCCCTGCAGTTCGGGTACCAGGTCGGAAGGCTTGGCGAGGTGGAAAGCGCCGCTGCAAATGAACAGGATATGGTCGGTCTTGATCATGCCGTACTTGGTAGTCACAGTAGTGCCTTCCACCAGCGGGAGCAGATCGCGTTGCACGCCCTGACGCGAGACATCCGAGCCAGTGGAATCGGAACGGCTGGTGATCTTGTCGATTTCGTCGAGAAAGACAATGCCGTTCTGCTCCACGTTATGCACGGCGGCGATTTTCAACTCATCGTCATTAACGAGCTTAAGCGCTTCTTCTTCCGTGAGCAGTTTCATGGCTTCGCGAATCTTGAGCTTGCGCGCCTTGCTGCGACCGGTGCCGATGTTCTGGAACATGCCCTGAATCTGTGAGGTAAGGTCTTCCATTCCTGGAGGCGCGAAAATTTCCATATGGGCCTGGGCCGCGGCGACTTCGATTTCGATTTCCTTGTCGTCCAATTGGCCTTCGCGCAGCATCTTGCGAAACTTTTGCCTTGTAGAGCCGGCTTTTGCAGGCTCATCGATCAAGCCAGTGTCGCGGGGGCTTGGCAGAAGCGCATCGAGAATGCGCTCCTCGGCATGTTCCTCGGCGCGAAACTGAACTTTGCGCGTCTCCTGATCGCGGGTCTGCTTGATGGAGATTTCGACCAGATCGCGAATGATTGAATCCACATCGCGCCCAACGTAGCCCACCTCGGTAAATTTGGTTGCTTCAATCTTGATGAAGGGTGCATTGGCCAATTTAGCCAGACGCCGCGCAATTTCAGTTTTGCCGACGCCGGTCGGGCCGATCATGAGAATATTCTTGGGCGTGATTTCCTGGCGCAGAGGGTCGGCGACCTGGGAACGACGCCAGCGGTTGCGCAGAGCGATGGCAACGGCGCGCTTGGCGGCGTGCTGGCCGATGATGTGTTTGTCCAGCTCGTGGACGATTTCCTGAGGAGACATTTCGGACATGGTTCGCTCTGCTCGGTAATGGGTAATGGGAGATGAGCAATGGGTAAATGGGAGGTGCCCATCACCCATTACTCATTCCCCATCACTCCAGTATTTCAATAATGTGGTTCTGATTGGTGTAAATACATAAGTCCGCGGCGATGGTGAGCGATTTTTTCACGATATCGCCAGCGGAAAATTCGGTGTGGTCGAGCAAGGCGCGCGCCGCGGATTGGGCATAGGCGCCGCCGCTGCCGATGGCAAGCAGGCCGTCTTCCGGCTCCAGCACATCGCCGTTTCCGGTGATGATCAGGGAAGCTTCGCGGTCGGCCACCGTCAGCATGGCTTCGAGGCGGCGCAGCATGCGATCGGTGCGCCAGTCCTTGGCCAGTTCGACGGCGGAGCGCAGCAGGTGGCCCTGATGTTTTTCCAGTTTGGCTTCAAAACGCTCGAACAGGGTAAAGGCATCGGCCGTGCCGCCCGCAAAACCCGCCAGAATCCTGTCGTGATAGAGGCGGCGCACCTTGCGCGCCGTGGCCTTGACCACGATATTGCCCAGCGTCACCTGGCCGTCGCCGCCCATGGCCACGCTGCTGCCGCGTCGTACGGAGAGAATGGTAGTGCCGTGATACTGTTCCATTGAAGTTTCCTGCATTTATCTTAAACGTAACAATTTTGTGAAGCGTGAAATGTAAAAGCAGGCTCAGCAGTACACTGAGCTTGCAGAAGTGTAGACATTTTTACATTTTACGCTTCACAGCAGGGCGCAGCCCAAGCGGATTCACATTTCACTTGTTTCATGATTCCGGGTGGCAATTTGCCATGCCCGTTAGGAAAGAATTATACCCGGCCTTGCCGGGGCGCAATCAACGCGATTTCCTGCGAATCAGGGTGGCGAATTCCTGGATGCCCATCATGTAAAACAAGGCCTGTACCATCTCGTTGGCTTCAAGGAGAAGCACTTTCTTGCCAGCCTGAGTGAGATTGATGAGCGTTCCCATGAAGTTGCCTACCGCCACGAAATCCACGCGCGTGACCTCGGCCATGTTGATGCGAACTTCCTGTTTGTCCGCTGCGTAGTTGATGAGTTCGTTCAGTCGCGCCTGGCTGGATTCGGAGATCACGCCGCTCAGCGCAAACGCATCGGCGTTTGTCGCTTCAGGACTGGTGGAGGCAAGGACGGGCGAGGTTTTCCCCTTGTCGGAGGTCAGGGGGGCCTTGATGGCTTCCCAGGCAGGTGGCGATATTTCAAAAGTGACGGCGTATTCAATCGCCAGGTCTTCATATTCCTCTTCCCGGCCCAGCCATTGATATAGTTCGAACAGCAACAGCCAAGCAAGCCTGTCCTCGTCGCCGTGGCTACCGGTTGCAATCTGTTTTTTCAGGGTTTCAATCAGGCGCTCCATGCCATCAATCTGTATGCTTTTGCCTTTCTTGCGGCAGCTTTGCAGACCCTCCTGCATCAGCTTGCAGCCTCCCAGGTCTACTGCGGTGATGTCGCCTGCATCAACGCGTGCGGTACCGGCCCCTTTTGCCAATTGGCAAAGTTTCTCCAACTGCGCGCTGGCGGCAAGGCGGCTGCCAAGCGAAATCAGATCCTTTTGCGCCATGTCGGGTTTTTTTGCGGCTACAGGTACAGCAGGGATCTTCCAGATCGGGGCCGAACGTTCAAACTTGACCACGAACTGCATCGATAATTCGTTGAATGCCTGGCTGTTTTGCACAATCTGGTAGAGATCGAACAGCATCAGCCAGGGTTGCATTTCCTTTTTGCCGGGTTGGTCCTGAATATACTGGCTCAAGGCGGCGATAGCCTGTTCAGCCATATTGTTGGCATAGTAAACCGCCGCCTCTTCCACGATCGAGCAGGTCTCGGCACTGATGTTTTCAAACACGACCAGCTCGTCGCCCGCCTGAATCTGAGGCGCAGTCGGCGGCGCTGCGGCGGGTTCGGCCGCAACTGGGGGCACGGGTTCATGCGGCTTGGTCTTGGCCGGTAGGGCGACGACTGCCGGAGGTTGTTCCTGTTTGGATTTGCGAAAAAAAGAAAGCACTGTGTAGTCCAATTAACTAGCAGCACATTCTAGTCCTGTTCGGGATGAGCACTCAATAGGGGATTGCCTGAATCCGGCCCGGCCCAGTAGAAAAGCGTTCCCAGCAGGGCGATGGTCCAGACGATTACAGCGCCCGGCGGCAGGTCGAACCACGTGGAAAACACCAAACCTGCCGAATAGCTGGCGCCGCCCAGCAGATAAGCCGCAGGCAGGCGCTGGCGCAGGGAGTAATGGCGGGTAGCAAGTGCCGGGATGACCAGGCTGGCAAATACAAGGTAGATGCCGACCAGTTGCACCGAGGCCGTTACCGCAAAAGCAAACAGGCCATAGAATCCGAAGCTCCCCAGACGCTCCCGCCAGCGGCCCCAGGCTACCAGCAGCAGCGCGGTCAGCAGCGCTACCGGCAACAGCTGGGAGGGCGTGACCCACAAAATCTGTCCTACCAGCAAATCCTTGAGATGCTCGCCGCCATGAGGGTTGTCGGCCAGCAGCAAAGCCCCGCCGCTGGCTGCCAGCACGAACAGGGTGCCGATTAGCGCTTCCTGCACATCCGGCCAGCGCTTCTCGGTGAAGGTCAGAATTGCCGCCCCGGCCAGGGCGGCGCTCACAGCAAAAAGCTGCACCGCCCAACCCTGGGGATCAAACCCCATGCGGTCGGCAGCAATGACGCCCAGCCCGGCGATCTGGGCCACCGCCAGGTCGATGAACACGATCCCCCGTGCCAGCACCTGCATCCCCATGGGGACGTGGGTGGCAAGAACCAGCAGTCCGGCCAGGAAGGCTGGCAGCAGCAGGCTCAGGTCAAGGGGGGCAAGCGTCATTTTGCGGCAGCCAGGAGCCTCTGGATGGTGTCGTCGAACAGTCCGTACAGATCCTGGGCCTGCGCTGATCCGCCCACAGTAAAGGGCAGGCTCACGGCATGTATCCTGGCTTTTTCAGCCAGCCATTCGGAAGAACGTCCATCCTGATAGGCTGCGCGCAAAACCATCTTTACCGGTTGCCGGGTGATCTGGGCAAATACTTCGCTCAGGTGGCCGCTGCTGGATTCTATGCCGGGCTTGGGCTCAAGCACCGCGATTTCCTGTAACCCAAGCCAGCGGCTGAGGTAGGGAAAGGCTTTGTGCTGAACCACGACCGGTGTGCCCTTGAGTGGCGCAGCCTGTTTTTCCCAGCGCAGAACAGCGGCTTGCCATTGGTCTGCAAAAGCCCTGTGACGTGCCTGATAGTGCGCGGCATTGTCCGGGTCGAGCTGGCTTAGACGTTTGGCCAGCGCATCCGCCACCAGCGCGATGTTGCGCGGGTCGGTGTGGATGTGCGGATTGCCGGAGGCATGGACGTCGCCTTCGGCACGGTCGAGACGTGCCGGGATCTCCAGCTTCTGCACGTAGTTTGCAGCCTCGAAATAGCCTGCTTTGCCGGGCTGGATATTGGCGTTGCCCGACTGGCGCAGCAGGATAGGCAGCCATCCTGCTTCCAGTTCCCCCCCGGTGCAGGCGAGCAGGTCTGCGTTGCGGGCGCGGGCCAGCAGGCTGGGCCTGGCCTGGATGCGGTGCGGGTCCTGAAGGGCAGTGGTGGCGTTGTAGACCGTCACCTTGTTGCCGCCCAGTTCGTTGGCGAGTGCGCCCCATTCAGGTTCGCAGGCGAGGATGTTGAGGGCAGCCAGCGCGGGCAGCGGAAATGCACCCAGCACGGCGATCAGCAGTAGTTTAAGCAATCGTTGCATGATAGACCCTTAAAACTTATGCGCGCCATGAGCACCCAGGCTCATGATGTATTGCAGGAACAACTGGTTGTCGGTAACGCCCTGATGCGATTTGTCCTGCGCCAGTTGCAGGCGCATGCGGCTGTATTCGCTGGGAGAGTAATCGAACATCAGACTGTTGCGCGAGGGATTGTAGGCGGGCGCGGAAAGGTTTGCGCTGTTGACGGAGCCATAATCCACCGTGCCGCTATCGAGCCGGTCGGCGCGCAGGCCTACCCGCCAGCGCGGCATGAACTGGTAAACGCCTTGCAGATACCAGCCGGACTGGGTGGCGCTGTAACGGTCTATGCTCGCCAGATTGACGGTGTCGAAAGTCAGGTCGCCAATTTCCTGGCGGCGGAAATATTCGCCCTGCAACTTGAAATTGCGGTAGGCAGGATTGCCATTGGGCGCCCATTTCCACACAAAATCTGCCAGCCAAAGCCGGCTATTTCCATCCAGGGAGTTGCTGACCATATTGCCCGCGCTGTCGAGATCGTCATAGGTTCGGGACTTGGCCGTATTGTGCAGCCAGGAAAGGCCCGCACGCCAGCTGTGATCCGTGCCGATGTCGTCGCCCACGTGGGCGAACAGGGCGTACGAGCCGGTGCCGTTCTTGTTGCGCTCCGAGCCGGGGAAGTTGCTGCCGCGTCCGGCTTCGGCGCCGAATTCCAGGAAGGTATTGGTCGGAGCGACCCACTTCAGCTGCATCCCGTCATTGCCATACTGGCGGCCGAGAAAAGCCTTGTAGGCAAGCGGCGCATCGACGAAATCCCAGGCGTGCGGGTGCTGCTCGTTGAGGTAGCCGATGCCGGAATAGAAGCGCCCGGCCTTGGCGGTCAAGCCATGCCCCAGCGTGGTGGTCTGGACCGCCGCCTCTTCCACGCCCAGGGTGTTATCCGGCGCCAGGGCGAGGGTGAGGCGGCCATAGAAATTGGGGTCGATGTTGGCGCTGACGATCAGTTCAGACTCTGCAAGGCTGAAGCCGCGCGTGCCGGGCTCGATCTCGCCGCCGGGAATGAAGCCGGTGATGCGGTAGTTCGCCGGGTCCTGCGACAGGCTGGAGTAGGTGCCGGACAGAATCAGCGATATGGCGGGATTGAAAGCGTTGGAGACACTGGATGGGGCGCTGCTCGTGATTTGTGCCGTCACTGCTTCAGCCTGGGCGTTGCGATTATCCGCCTTGCCGGCCTTGGCCTCGGCGCGTTGCAGGCGTTGTTCCAGGGCTTCGATGCGTGCTTCGTAGCTCTGCTTCATGGAACGGATTTCATTACGGATTTGCAGCATTTCGGCATTGTCCGCGGCGAACGCGGACAGGGGCGCGCCCAGCATCATTGAGATGCCGGACGCAATGAGTTTGCGTCTAAACATGGGAACCTCGTCAAAACAAAGGATCAAAAAAGGCCATCAAGGCCGTTTGTTGGCGTTGCTCAGACGAGTGAGGGCGGGGCTCGGGCGTGGTAAAGGCGGGCAAGTTGCGACAGAAGCGCCGGCTGGGCAGCTGCGACATGCAGCGCATGGGCCGTCCCGGCTGGGATAATCAGGCTGCTGGCGGCAACGGCGCTGCCGACGCCGGCATACAGCACGCATTTGTCGCAGGCGGACGAATGCGGGAGTTTTTTGTCCTGCTGGGAGTGGCTGGGCAGGGGTTCGCCGAGGTGCGACAGGGCGTGAATCGCCGCGCCCTGCTGCGCAAACAGCAGGGTCATGGCTAGCAGCAGAAACAGCAGTTGTCGTGATCTGGCTTTCATGGGGTGCTTACCCTACATGATTTCTTTTGCTGCGACAATGTCACGCGTGACAATTGCCTGGGAAAGAAGCTGGGCACGCTGCTTGAGACAATCGCTGTCTCCCGCCTGGTAGTCGCCGCAGATCCATGGCCTGCGCGCGTATATCCGGCACAACATGGTGCTTCTGTCCAGCGCCGCGCACCAGCCATCTTCCAGGCGCGCCATCACCTGCCCACCCCACGGGTTCTCCGCCGTCAGATGGAGGGGGATGTCATCTCCAGTCATCAGCAGCACTTCCAGCCTGCAACAGCAGGCTTCGCAGGTGGCGCAGGTGACGGCAGCGGAGTCTGTGGTTGTGATCATTCTTTACCGCAAAGGACGCGAAGGTTCGGAAGCGGGGTAGGCAGGGATGGGCGGTTTATTGCCCAACTCGCAATACAAGGTGTTAATGAAATTGAATGGCTCACCCATCAGGTGTGCCGCAAATTCCGCCCAAGCTACTGAATTTCTTCGCATTCCTTCGCGTCCTTTGCGGTTAACTGTTTTTTTTGGGTTTATGGTTCCGTTTCCTGCGGGCGCAGGCGTGCTGCTTCGGCGGCGAGCGCAGCATTGATCTCGCGCATCACGCCGCCGAGATCGGCCGGCTTTTCGTTGCGCTCGAAGCGCCCGGTCAGCTTGACCCCGGTATGCAACTCGCCCTTCTCATAGAGCGACCAGATTTCCTTGCCATAATCCGTCCTGCGCAGCGCCGGCGCGAAACGCCCGAAGTAATTCGTCAGGTTTTCGACGTCCCGTTCCAGCATGCTGCTGGCGTTCTTGTTGCCCGCGGCGTCGACTGCTTGCGGCAGGTCGATGATGACCGGCCCGTCGGCGCCGACCAGGATGTTGAATTCGGACAGGTCGCCGTGCACCACGCCGGCGCACAGCATGCGCACCACTTCCAGAAGCAGGGCGTGATGGTAGGCGCGTGCCAGTTCTTCGGTCAGCACCACGTCATTCAGCCGCGGCGCGGCATTGCCGTCGATGTCGGTCACCAGTTCCATGAGCAGCACGCCCTCATGGAAGTTGTAGGGCTTGGGTACGCGCACGCCGGCGGCGGCGAGGCGGTACAGGGCATCCACCTCGGCACTCTGCCATGCCTCCTCCTGTGCCTGGCGGCCAAAGCGCGAGCCCTTCTCCATGGCGCGCGCCTGGCGGCTGTTCCTGACCTTGCGCCCCTCGGTGTAGTCCACGCTCTGGCGGAAGCTGCGTTTGTTGGCTTCCTTGTAAACCTTGGCACAACGCACCTCGTCTCCGCAGCGCACCACGAAGACCATCGCCTCCTTGCCGCTCATGAGCTGCCGGACGACGTCGTCGACCAGGCCGTCTTCGACCAGCGGCTGGAGCCTCTTGGGAATTTTCATTGTTTCGGGTTGCCTCTTTGCCGGATGACCAGGCCCTTCAAAAAGTTCCTGAGAAGTTGATCGCCACAAGTCCGGTAATTTTTATGGCCTTTCAATCTGAACAATGCGCTCAGCTCGGGTTTGGACACGCTGAAGCCTGCGAGTTCCAGGATTTTGTGCATATCCTCTTCTTTTAGTTCAAAGGCCACCCGCAGTTTTTTCAGGATGGCGTTGTTGGTCAGACGGCGTTCCTGCTTCTTGACCGGTTCATCAGGCCGGGGTTCCATCTTGCCTCTTCTGAAAATGATCAGGCCATCCAGAAACGACACCAGGATATCCGCGCCGCACTCGACAAAGCCTGCTTCGTCTTCTTTCTTGAGGAAATTGGCGACATCGGCTTGTGCAATCTCGCGTTCGGCCAGCCGGATTATCTCCACTACTTTTGCGTCACTGAGGTCGAGCGCATAGCGAATGCTGCGCAACACGTCATTGTTGATCATGGTTCACTCCAGCCTTTGCAGGCGTAAATATTTTCATCAGGCCACATCGTTTGCCTGCAGGTCGGCGTGATAGCTTGAACGCACCATCGGGCCGCAGGCGGCATTCCTGAAACCCATTTCCGTGGCTGTTTGGGAAAAGGTCTCGAACTGCTCCGGTGTCACGTAGCGCGTGACCGGCAGATGATGGCGCGAGGGTTGCAGATACTGGCCGATGGTCAGCATGTCCACCTCGTGGGCACGCAGGTCGCGCATCACGGCGAGGATTTCCGCGTCCGTTTCGCCCAGGCCGACCATCAGGCCGGATTTGGTGGGGATGGCGGGGTGTTTTTGCTTGAAATCCCGCAAGAGTTGCAGCGAATGGTCGTAATCCGCACCGGGGCGGGCCTGCTTGTAGAGGCGCGGCACGGTTTCGAGGTTGTGGTTGAGCACGTCCGGCGGCTCGTCGCCGAGGATCTCCAGCGCGGTATCGAGGCGGCCGCGGAAGTCTGGCACCAGGACTTCGATGCGGGTGTGCGGCGAAGCCTCGCGCACGGCCTGGATGCAGGCGGCGAAGTGCCCTGCCCCGCCATCGCGCAGGTCGTCGCGGTCGACGCTGGTGATCACCACGTATTTAAGCTTCATGGCGGCGATGGTGCGCGCCAGTTGTTCCGGCTCGTTGGCATCGGGCGGGAGCGGCTTGCCGTGGCCCACGTCGCAGAACGGGCAGCGCCGCGTGCACAGGTCGCCCAGGATCATGAAAGTGGCGGTGCCGTGGCTGAAGCATTCGCCGATGTTGGGGCAGGCCGCTTCCTCGCACACCGTGTGCAGGTTGTTGTCGCGCAGGATCTGCTTGATCTCGCCGAATTTCCCTCCGGATGAGATTCTGGTGCGTATCCAGGGCGGCTTGCGCAAGGGCTCCTGAGGCACGATCTTGATCGGGATGCGCGAGGTCTTGGCCGCGCCTTTGTGAAGTTTGGGGTCTGCCATGAGAAATCTTAAAGTTAAACCACGGGGCTCACGGGGCTCACGGGGAATTCAGGGTTTTCCCCGCGCTCCCCGTGTGCCCCGTGGTTAATCTGTTTTTGAGTATATCCCAACTGCCGATGCAGGTGCCAAGCCAGCGCATCGGCCAGCATGTCCGCATCGGCTTTGACGCCGTGGTCGCGCGTCTGCGTGACCTGTAGCCCGGCGTAGCCGCAGGGGTTGATGTTGGCGTAGGGCGCGAGATCCATGTCCACGTTGAAGCACAGGCCGTGATAACTGCAATTATTCTTGATGCGGAGGCCCAGTGCGGCGATCTTGGCCTCCCCGACGTATACGCCCGGTGCCTTGTCACGACGCGTTGCATGGACGCCGTATTGTGCCAGCAGGTCGATGATGGCCTGCTCCATGCGCCGTACCAGTTCCTTGACGCCGATGCCAAGCCGCTTCAGATCGAGCAGCAGATAGATCACGATCTGGCCCGGCCCGTGGTAGGTGATCTGTCCGCCACGGTCGATGTTCACCACCGGGATGTCGCTGCCGTGCAGCAGGTGTTCCGGCTTGCCGGCCAGGCCCAGGGTGTAGACTGGAGGATGCTGCAACAGCCAGATCTCGTCCGCCGTTTCCGGCCCGCGCTGCGCCGTGAAGGCTTTCATGGCGTCAAATATGGGCTGGTAATCGACCAGGCCAAGATTGCGGGTGATGAGTGATGAGTGATGAGTGATGGTAGAAAACCCGGCTTGCCCGGCGCCCGCCCATTCCTCATTCCCCATTCCCCATTTCCCCCTCAAAGCGCCATCACCACCATCGGATGCGCCGTGATTTCCCGGTAGAGGTCGTCCAGCTGCTGTTTCGAGGTCGCGTTGATGGTACAGGTGAGGGAGAGATACTTGTTGCTGCTGCTGGCTTTCATGGTCATGGATGCGGAATCAAAGTCCGGTGCGTGGCGCAGCACCACTTCCAGCATGGCGTTGGCAAAGCCGTCCTCGGTTCGCCCCATGATCTTGACGGGGAAGGCGCAGGGGAATTCCAGCAGGGTTTCCTGGTCGCTCATGATGAAGGCTGGCGCATGGTGGTGGCCTTGTGATTCTGGTAAAGCTCGTCCAGTTTGCGGTAGATTGGCCCTGGCACGCCGCTTCCGACGGCATGGCCATCCAGATGCGTGATGGGCAGGATTTCCTTGGTGGACGAGGTGAGCCAGATTTCGTCAGCGCTGCGCAGGGTGCTTTCCGGGACGGGTTCCACGTGAAACACGATACCGTTTGCGGCGGCAAGCTCCAGTACCACGTCGTAGGTGATGCCGGGCAGCATGAGCGGGCCTTTCGGCGGTGCCAGCAGAACCTCGTTCCTGACCACGAAAATGTTGCTGGCCGCCCCCTCGCTCAGGAATCCGTCGCGTAGCAGCACGGTTTCCGCCGTGCCGGCATCCACGGCCTGCTGCCGCAGCAGCACGTTGGGCAGCAGGGAAATGGCCTTGATGTCGCAGCGCAGCCAGCGGTTGTCGATAGCGGTGACAGCCGCCACGCCGTTTTGCCGCAAGGCAGGGTCGGGCGGAAGCAGCGGGGTGCTCATCATGAACACCGTGGGTGGCGTATCCCTGGGAAAGGCATGGTCGCGCTTGGCCACGCCGCGCGTGATGTGCAGGTAGACGTACTGGTCCTCACCCTCATTGCGGGCGATCAGTTCACCCAGCAGCGACTCCCATTCCGCTGCGCTATGCGGATTGGCGAGGCGGATGCCGTCCAGGCTGTGCTGCAGGCGTTTCAGGTGGTCGTGCAGGCGGAAGGGGTGGCGCGAATACACCGGAATAACCTCATACACGCCATCGCCGAAGATGAAGCCGCGATCCAGTACCGGGATGCGGGCTTCCTCCAGCGGCAGAAACTGGCCGTTGAGATGGACTATTTGAACCATAGCTTGATGGTGTCCAGGGCTCTGCCGAAGATGTTGGCGATCGGCATTTCTTCCAGCGCCACCAGGGGATATTCCGCCAGCGGTTTGTCATCCAGGGTGAGCCGCAGGGTGCCGACTGCCTGTCCGGCAGAAATCGGGGCAAGCAGCGGCTGTTTGCTGGTCACGCTGGCCTTGATCCGGCTGTAGTGGCCTTTTGGCAGGGTCAGCAGCAGATCCTGGCTGAGGCCGGTTTTGAGGGTTTTTTCCTTGCCTTTCCATACCGGCAGATTGGAAATGGTCTGTCCCTTGGCATAGACGCGGTGGCTGTCGAAGAACTGGAAGCCGTAGTTCAACAGTTTCTGGCTTTCGGTGGCGCGTACATTGTCCGAGGAGGCGCCCAGAACAACCGAGATCAGGCGCATCGGGTTGCGCTTGGCTGTGGCGATGAGGCAATAGCCGGCGGATTCGGTATGCCCGGTTTTCATGCCGTCCACGCTGGGATCGAGCCATAGCAGGCGGTTGCGGTTGGGCTGAGTGATGTTGTTGTAGCGGTATTCCTTCATCGAGTAATACTTGAAATCCTCGGGGAAGTCGCGAATGATCGCCGCCGCCAGCAGCGAAAGGTCATAGGCGGTGGTGTAGTGCTGCGGGTGCGGCAGGCCGGTGGAATTCATGTAATGGGTATTTTTCATGCCCAGCCGGGCCGCCTGCTGATTCATCATCTGGGCGAACACTTCTTCGCTGCCTGCGATCCCTTCCGCCAGCGAGATACAGGCATCGTTGCCGGACTGGATGATCATGCCGTGGATCAGCTCGTCAACGGTCACAGGGCGGTTCATCTCGATAAACATGCGCGAGCCTTCGGTACGCCATGCTTTTTCCGAAACCGGCAGCACCTGGTTCATTTTCAGCCTGCCCTGCTTGATGGCAGTAAAAGTCAGGTAGGCGGTCATCAATTTGGTCAGGGACGCCGGTTCGATGCGGTCGTTGATGCCTTCTTGCACCAGCAGGCGCCCGCTGGGGAAGTCGGCCAGAAGATAGGCGCGGGCGGCGACAGGCGGCGCAGGCGGGAGTGGCAGGAGCTGGTCTGCAACGGCGTTGAATGAATAGAAAAGCGTGAACAGCAACAACAGATGTTTCATGGAAAGTTCCTGAATCGGGGATGCGGAATTATAGCAGACCGCCAGAGACTGGCCCGGTTCCCCGGGCCAGTCGGTTTTCCCTCTCTCCTAACGCTTTCCCTGAAGTAGAGAGGGAGACTGGCTCGCTATGTGAGTTTCATTTCAGCGGGCGAAGACGGGAGAGATGTTTGCAGCCTGGCTGATTTGCGTGGCCACCTGCCCTGCTTCGCTGCGGCTGGCGTAAGGCCCGAGACGGACGCGGAACAGCCCGCCGCCATCGGCGATGTGCAGTTTTTCCACCATGGATCCAAGGCTCAGTCTCATCCTGGTGCTGAAATTCTCGGCATTGTCACGCGAACTGAATGCGCCCAGTTGCAGGAAAACGTTGCCATCGCTGCCGCTGACCGGCGGTGTCGTGTCCGGAGTGGTGGCGATTTTTTCTTCTGTTACGGGAGCAGATGCGGCAAGCGCCCCTGCCTGCGGAAGTTGCGGACGGGGGGGTGCCGTGGACAAACGTCCATTGGCCGGGTCGAGGCTTTCCACCTCGACCTGGTTGGTGCCGCCACTGAGCACGTCCAGCTTGTAGGCGGCAGTGTAGGAAAGATCGATCAGCCTGCCGCTGTGGAAAGGGCCGCGATCGTTGACGCGCACGATCACCGATTTGCCGTTGCCGGTATTGGTCACGCGTGCGAAGCTCGGGATCGGCAGCGTGGGGTGCGCGGCGGTCATGGCGTACATATCGTAGGTTTCGCCAATCGCGGTTTTCTGGCCGTGGTAGCGCCGGCCATACCATGAGGCGATCCCGCGCTTCTTGTAGGGGCCAAGCTGGGTGGCGGGGGTAAAGCTCTGGCCCAGCACGGTGTAGGGCCGGTTGGCGAATTTGTGCAGGGGTTCGGCACGAGGTTCGGCGTCGGGAATGGCGTCGAGGTTGGCGGGTGGATTGTCGCCGGGGCCGTCGTCCAGGTAATAGCCGCCCCCCTTGACGGGAGGCTTGCCGGCAACAGGCGCGGTGGCGGCCCGTTCGGGGCGAGGGGCTACGGAAGAGCAGCCGGAAAGCAGGAGCGCGCCTGCCGCGAAAATGAGGAAACCTGCCTGAAACACCGCCGCCATTTTGCTTTTACCGGGTAAATCCTGAATAATCATGGGAACTCTGTCCATTTCATTTCAATGCACACCTTTCAAGTATACCAGCAACGCCGCCTTCGTCTTGTCTCGGCCATGGGCAGCGGTGTCGCAGTCATCCCCACCGCGCCGGAACGGCCGCGCAACCGCGACAGTCATTTTCCTTATCGTTTCGACAGCTATTTTCATTACCTGACCGGATTTATCGAGCCGGAAGCGGTGCTGGTGCTGGTGACGGGCAGCCAAGCCAAAAGCATCCTGTTTTGTCGTGAGAAAAACCTGGAGCGCGAGATCTGGGACGGTTTCCGCCATGGCCCGGAAGGCGCTAAAGAAACTTTCGGTTTCGACGAGGCGTATCCCATCGCGCAGCTAGACGAAATGCTGCCCAAGCTGCTGGCCGACCAGCCCAGCCTGCACTTCCACCTCGGCGCCGACAGCGCCTGGGATGCCCGTGCCGTGGGCTGGCTGAACAGTGTGCGCGAGCAGGTGCGGAGCGGCATCACCGCGCCGGGGGCAATCCAGGATGTGCGCGCCGTGCTGGACGAGATGCGTCTGATCAAAGATGCCGCAGAAATTGCCACCATGCGCCGCGCCGCCGATATTTCCGCCGCAGCCCATGTGCGGGCCATGCGCCAGACCCGGCCGGAGCGCCGCGAGTTTGAAATCGAGGCCGAGCTGCTGCACGAGTTCCGCCGCCATGGGGCGCAGGCACCGGCCTACACCTCGATCGTGGCGGGTGGAGCGAATGCCTGCGTGCTGCATTATGTGTTCAACGATGCGCCGCTGAAGGACGGCGAGCTGCTGTTGATCGACGCCGGATGCGAGCTGGACGGATACGCGGCCGACATCACCCGCACTTTCCCGGTCAACGGCAGATTCAGCGCGGTGCAGAAAGAACTTTACCAGCTGGTGCTGGCAGCGCAGGTGGCGGCGATCGAGCAGGTCCGCCCCGGCAACCACTGGAACGCGCCGCACGATGCCGCGCTGAAAGTGCTGGCGCAGGGTTTCATCGACCTTGGTCTGTGCCGGGGGACGCTGTCCGAGGTTCTGGAGCAGGAAAGTTACAAGCGTTTCTACATGCACCGCACCGGCCACTGGTTGGGGCTGGATGTGCATGATGTGGGCGAATACAAACAGGGCGGCGAATGGAGGCTACTTAAGCCAGGCATGGTGTTGACGGTGGAGCCGGGCTGTTACATTCGTCCTGCTGACGACGTGCCGGAACACTTCTGGAATATCGGCATCCGCATCGAGGACGATGTGGTGGTGACGGAACAGGGCTGCGAGGTGCTGACCCATGCTGCCCCCAAGACCGTGGCGGAAATCGAGGAGCTGATGAATCATGCCTAAGTTGATGCCAAGCCATGTTGACGTGCTCATCACCGGCGGCGGCCCGGTAGGCGCCACACTGGCACTGGCGCTGAAAGACAGTGGCCTGAAAGTAATGGTGCTGGAGGCCAACAGCGACTTTTCCCGACCGGCCGACCCGCGTGCCCTGGCCTTGTCTCAGGGGGCAAAGATCCTGCTACAGCGGCTTGGAGTGTGGGGCGCTATCGAGGCGCCCTCGCCGATCGAGACCATTCACATTTCACAGCGTGGCGGCTTTGGGCGCGCGCTGCTGCAGGCCTCGGAATGCGGTCTTCCCGCGCTCGGCCATGTAGTTAATTATTCCGCCTTGAGCACGGCACTGCATCAAGCCCTGGCGGCAAACAGTGCGTATTACCTCACGGGTGCTACGGTACATGCGGTACATAACACGCCGGGATTTGGGGTGGCCGAATTCAGCCATGCCGGCCAGCAGCACGAAGTGACCGCCAGTTTGCTGGTTTTGGCCGATGGCGGGCGCAGCCTGGGGGCGGTGCGCGGGGTGGAGCGGCATGTGGTGGATTACGGCCAGACAGCGGTGATTTGCCATGTGACGAGCGAATTTCCACACCGCAATACCGCCTACGAGCGCTTCACGCCTTATGGCCCGATGGCGCTGCTGCCGTCGGGCGCAGGCTTTGATCTGGTGTGGACGGCGCTGCCGGAGGAGGCCGAAACCCTGCTCCAGCTTGACGATAAAGCTTTTCTGGAAAAGCTCCACGAGCGCTTTGGCGACCGCCTCGGCGCCTTCACCAGCGCCGGGCGGCGCGCCAGTTTCCCCTTGAGCCTCAAATATGCCCGCCCTGTCACAGCGCAGCGCATGGCCCTGATTGGCAATGCGGCGCAGGCCATGCACCCGGTGGCGGGGCAGGGATTCAACCTGGGTTTGCGCGATGCCTGGGAACTGGGTGAGGCCATCATGCGGGTGCCGCGCGCGGAAATCGGAAACGCCGCCATGCTTGCCGGATATCGCGAAGGCCGCAGCCCGGATACCGGCGGCAGCATCCTGTTTACCGATGTGCTGGTGCGCCTGTTTTCCAATGACTACCATGGTATCAATCTGGGCCGTGGGCTGGGCCTGGCCGCGTTGGACCTGCTTCCGGCGGCGAAACGCTTTGTGGCACGCAAAATGATTTTTGGAGCAAAAGGCTGATGGAATTCGACCTGATCGTAGTGGGTGCCGGCCTGGTGGGCGCTTCCCTGGTTGCAGCGCTGAAGGACAGCGGACTGCATATCGCCCTGATCGAGGGCCGTGCTCCCTCTGCCCTCCCCCAGGATGCAAGCTGGGATAACCGCATCTATGCCATCAACCCCGCCAATGCACGCTTCCTCGACCTGAGTGGGGCGTGGAGCGGCCTTGATCAAAGCCGCATCGCGGCGGTGCATGAAATGCACATCTGGGGCGACGACGCTGCCGCGCGGCTGGATTTCAGCGCCTACCAGGCCGGGGTGGAAGAGTTGGCCTTCATCGCCGAAAGCCGCCTGATGCAGGACGGACTGTGGCGCGCGGTGCAGGGGCAGTCGAATGTGGAGATTTTTTGCCCGGCTGCCTGCGCGGCGCTGGATGTGGGGGACGATGCGGCCATGCTTACCCTGCAGGATGGCCGCGCGCTACACGCCAAGCTGATTGTCGGCGCCGACGGGCGCGATTCCTGGGTGCGCGCACAAGCCGGCATCGAAGCCCAGCCGCGTGCCTATGGGCAGGATGGCGTGGTGGCCAATTTTGAAACGGAAAAACCGCACCGCAACAGCGCTTACCAATGGTTCAGGGAAGACGGCATCCTTGCCTACCTGCCGCTTCCCGGCAACCGGATTTCCATCGTCTGGTCGGCTTTCGACGCCCTGTCGCAGGAGTTGATGGCGCTGCCGCCTGACGAATTCTGCAGCCGCGTTCAGGAAGCGGGCAAGAACACCCTTGGAAAGCTTCGTCTGATCACCCCGCCCGCCGCCTTTTCCCTGCGCCTGCTTAATCTCGATCAACTGGTCAAACCGCGCGTGGCGCTGATCGGCGATGCCGCGCACAATGTGCATCCACTGGCCGGCCAGGGCGTCAATCTGGGTTTCCAGGATGCGCAGCAGCTTGCTCGGGTCTTGCTGCAAAGAGAATCGCAGCGCGACTGCGGCGATCATCTCCTGCTGCGCCGCTACGAGCGTGCGCGCAAGGAAGATATCCTGTCCATGCAATTGCTGACTGATGGCTTGCAAAAACTTTTCAACAACCCGGACCCCCTGCTGCGGACCTTGCGCAACACCGGTTTGAGCCTGACCAACCACCTCGGCGGGCTGAAAAACCGGCTCATGCGTCATGCCATCGGGGAACTCGGGTAAAATCCGGCAGTCACTCTTATTTCAATTTCTATTTTCAGGAACTTTCATGTTAGTTCTCCAACGCTTTGCCCTGCCCCTGCTGTTTGGTTTTGCTGCCGCCACTGCGCACGCCGATGATGCAGCCATCAAGAAAAACATCGAGACCAAATTTCCCGGCGCAAAGGTACAAAGCGTGACCAAGACGCCTTACGCCGGCCTGTATGAAGTGCTGGTGGAAGGACCGCAACTGATCTATTCCGATGACAAGGCAAAGTATGTCTTCATGGGCGCGATACTCGACCTCGATGCGCAGAAAAATCTGACCGAAGAGCGCATGCAGAAGCTGACCGCCGTCAAGTTCGATACCCTGCCGCTGGGCGACGCCATCAAGGTGGTGAAAGGCAACGGTAGCCGCAAGATCGCGGTGTTTTCCGACGCGGACTGCCCCTATTGCAAGAAATTCGAGCAGGAACTGGCGAATGTGACCGACATCACGATTTACACTTTTCTCATGCCGCTTGAGCAACTGCATCCCGATGCAGGCAAGAAATCCAGGCAGATCTGGTGTGCACCGGATAAGGTCAAGGCTTGGGATGACTGGATGATGAAAGGTACGTTGCCCAAGAACGACGGCAACTGCGACAACCCGGTGGCTAAAACTATCCAGCTTGGGCAGAAGCTGGGGGTTCAGGGAACGCCCACCATCATTTTCGCCGATGGACGCCGTGTTCCCGGCATGGTCCCGGCCGCCAAGCTGGAACAACTCCTGGCCGGAAAGCCGGCAGCCAAAAAATAATCCATGAAGGATCTCTGGAACGAACGTTTTGGCGGTGCCGAATATTTCTACGGCACCGAACCCAATGCCTTTCTGGTTTCCCAGGCCCCTCTGCTGCAGCCGGGGCAGTCGGTGCTCTCTGTGGCGGATGGCGAGGGGCGCAACGGCGTGTGGCTGGCGGAGCAGGGACTGAATGTGCTGGCGGTGGACTTTTCCGAGAAGGCGCTGGAGAAATCACGCCGGCTGGCAGCCTCTCGCGGGGTGTCGCTGCAGACGGAACTGGTGGATGTACATACCTGGAACTGGGGTGAAAACCGCTTTGACGTGATCGTGGCGATTTTCATCCAGTTCGCCTCCTCAGGGGAGCGCCCTGCCCTGCACCGCGCCATCCTGCAGGCACTGAAACCGGGCGGCTTGCTGCTACTGCAGGGCTATACGCCGAAACAGCTCGAATACAAGACCGGCGGCCCTTCCAATATCGACAATCTGTATACGGCAGAAGATTTGCAGCGCGATTTTGGCGCCATGGAAATCCTGCAACTGCGCGAGCACGATATGGAAATCAAGGAAGGCCCCGGCCACTGCGGTATGTCGGCGCTGGTGGAGCTGGTGGCGCGGAAGGTCGCTTAAGGCTTTTTCTTCGCCCTTGGATGGGCGGCATCATAAACTTTTGCTAGATGCTGGAAGTCCAGGTGCGTATAAACCTGCGTGGTGGAGATGTTGGCGTGGCCCAGCATTTCCTGCACCGCGCGCAAGTCGCCGCTGGATTGCAGCACGTGGGTGGCGAAGGAGTGGCGCAGCATGTGGGGATGGACATTGGCGTTGATGCCGAGTTTGATGCCCCATTGCTTGAGCCGCAATTGCACAGCTCGCGGCGATAACCGGCCTCCATTCTTGCTGAGGAATACGGCCCGTTCGCCGGTGGAGGCAAGCAGTGCCCGTGCGGCAAGCCAAGCCTGGATGGCTTCGATGGCGAGGCGTCCCAGCGGCACGATGCGCGTCTTGTTGCCCTTACCGGTCACGCGGATCTCGCCCGAAGCGAAATCCATGTCCTCCAGATTGGCGCCAACCAGTTCGGCCAGACGCAGGCCGGAGGAGTAAAACAGCTCCAGCATGGCCCGGTCGCGCACGGCCAGCGGCCCCTCTTCTTCCACTTCCATCAAATGCGCGGCCTGTTCCGGCGACAGTGCCTGGGGCAGGGTTTTTGCGGCCTTGGGCGCATGCAACCCGGCGCAGGGATTGTGCGGGAAGGCATGTTGGCGGCCGAGGTGCTGAAAAAATCCGCGCCAAGCAGAGAGCATGCGTGCCAGGGTGCGGCTGCCCAAACCCGAGGCATGCAGTTGGGCAACAAAACGGCGGATGTGGTGGATTTGCAGCTGGTGCAGCGGGATTTCGCCCGCCAGCCCGAGTAGCGCCTCGATGTCGCGCGCATAATGCTTGCATGTCAGCGGCGACAGGCGCCGCTCGTGCTGGAGATGGGAGAGGTAGGATTGCAGCAGCACGTGCGCGGCGGGGTGGTCCTCCTCCCCCATGTTCTTAGGCAGCGTCCGGACTCTCGTTGATATAGGGCATGAGGGCAACCGTGACCAGTTCGCCGATGCGCTTCAGGTAAAGCGTGCCCATTTCCGGGTAGAAACGCTGCGCATCCTCGCTCGCCAGCACCAGCAAACCGAAGGCGTGTTCGCTGCGCAGGGAAACCACGGCAAAGGATTTCAGCAAAGCCGCCGCATCGCCGAACCAGCTGGCGACTTCAAAGGGCGGCTGGGTGTCGCAATAAGGGCGGACTTGCGTGTCGGCAAAGGTCCTGAGGTCGGCGCTGACATCGGAAAATTCCGCTTGCTCCGTGGGCTGCGCCGGGGCAGCCCAGATGCGCAAAGCGACATGTGGCACGGCGAAATCGTCACGCAGGCTGAGCGTAATGGTGGGCAGCAGGGACTCGATCGTGCGCGCTGTCAGCAGGGAAAGGCTGAAGCGGTGTACTTTTTCGCCGATAGCGTCATTTTCCTCGCCAAATTGCAGCAGTTCGCGCAATTTTGATTCCAGCAGCTTGTTTTTCTCGCGCAACTGAAGCTGTTGCCGCTCGGCCAGGGAAATGGCCCGTCCGCCGTGCGGGTGGGGAATGGCGATCTGCTCCAGCAGGCCGGGTTTGTCCTCGAAGAAATCCGGATGCTCCTGAAGGAATTCGACGATGGCTTCTGCGCTTAAATTCATGTTTCTGATCCTAGGTTAAGGGATGGACTCTAAAGATGGATTTCGCCTTCAAATACGGTTTCGGCCGGGCCTGTCATCCATACCGGCTGGCCTTCGCCTTGCCAGCGGATGAGCAATTCTCCGCCGCGAGTGCTGACCGTGACTTCGGAATCCAGCATGCCGCGCGTGATGCCGGCAACCGCCGCGGCGCAGGCGCCGGTGCCGCAGGCCAGGGTTTCACCCGAGCCGCGTTCGAATACCCTGAGCCGGATGCGGCTGCGATCCACGATCTGCATGAAGCCTGCGTTGACCCGCGCGGGGAAGGCCAGGTGGTTCTCGATCAGCGGCCCCTGCTCGGCTACCGGCGCGGAATCCACGTCATGCACCACCAGCACCGCGTGCGGGTTACCCATGGAGAGCGCGCTGATGTCTATGGTCTGATCGCCCACCGGGAGGGGGTAGGTCAAGGCCCGTCCGGGCGTGACAAAAGGAATTTGATCCGGCTCGAAGCGCGGCTCGCCCATGTTGACCGTCACCTGCCCATCCGCTTCCAGGCGCGGGTAAATGATGCCGGAAGCGGTTTCGACGCTGATTTCGGTTTTTTGTGTCAGCCCCTTGTCGTGCACGTAGCGCACGAAGCAGCGCGCGCCGTTTCCGCACTGCCCGACCTCACCCCCGTCGGCATTGAAGATGCGGTAGCGGAAATCGGCAGCGCTGGAGGAAGGCAGCTCCACCAGCAGAATCTGGTCGCAGCCAACACCAAAATGGCGGTCGGCGAGAAAACGGAATTGTTCCCCGCTCAAGTGAACGGCTTGTGAAATCCCGTCCAGCACCACGAAATCGTTGCCCAGGCCATGCATTTTGGTGAATTTCAGTTTCATGCGAACAACTCCACATAATCCTTGTAAATGCAGCGATCCATGACCACGCTCATGCCGGCGTCGCGGGCCTTCTGCGCTGCGGCTTCGTTGACGATGCCTTCCTGTATCCAGATGGCGGGGATATTGAGACGCAGGCATTCATCGACGATGGCGTCCACATGCTCGGCAGCACGGAACACGTCCACAAGGTCGATTTTATCAGGTACATCGGCGAGGGTGGGGTAGGCCTTTTCTCCCAGCACTTCACTCACTGCAGGGCGTACCGGGATGATGCGGTAGCCGAAGCCCTGCATCGCCTTGGCCACGTAGTAGCTGGGCCGCGCAGGCTGCGGCGATAACCCCACCACTGCGATGGTGTGGGCTTTTTTCAGCAGGTTCCGAATAGCTTCCGGTGCGGGATTTTCAAACATGATTTACTTTCGAATCAGCTCGAAATGTCCCACCAGCTTGTGCAGCTCGTGAGCGGTATGAGAAAGGCCTTCGGTAGCCGTCCATGCAGATTGCGCGGCCAGAGTGTTGTCTTTCACCAAGGCTGAAATGGCTTCCATGTTGCGTGCTACGTCATGGCTGGCGACAGACTGTTCCTGCGCTGCCGCTGCGATGTGCTGGGCCATGTCGTTGACGTCGGCGCTTTTCTTCGTGATGTTGTGCAGGCTGTCCTGGGTTGCCTGCATCAGGCTGGTGCTTGTGTTCACCCGGATGCTGGCCTCGTCCATGGAAGTGACGGCGCGCTGAGTGCATGCCTGGATGGCCTGGACTGTTTCGGTGATATCCACGGTGCTGGCAGAGGTGCGCTCGGCCAGTTTGCGCACTTCATCAGCGACGACGGCAAAACCGCGACCCTGTTCGCCAGCCCGGGCGGCCTCGATGGCCGCATTGAGGGCCAGCAGGTTGGTCTGGTCGGCCACTTCGCGAATCATCTGGGTGATTTCACCAATACGGTGAATGGACTGGAACAGCTCCATCATAGTGTGGCTGGAGTCCTGTACCGCTTGCACCACTACCTGCGCGGCAGCCATGCTCTGGCTCATCTGAATATTACTTTCGCTGACCACGCCTTGTGCTGATGTCGCTGCGTCCGCTGCTGAGCTGGCGGAAGCGGCCACTTCCGAAACGGACTGGCTGGTTTCCTCCATGGTGGCGGCGACGCTATGGGTGCGCTCCTGTTGCATGTCGGATTGCTCGACGACTCGGCGCATCTCGGCCTGTAGATTCACACTATGGGCTTCGATAGTGTCAGAGGCTTGCACGATTTGATCCAGCATGACCTTGAGATGGACCTGCATCGTGGCCAGCGAGCAGGACAGTTGGCCAGTCTCGTCGTTGCTGGAGATGTCGATCTCGCTGGTCAGCTTACCCTGGGCGATATGGTCGAAGTGGCTGATGGCCGTGTTAAAGGCGCGGAGTATGCTGCGTATCAGCAATGAGCCAAGGCTGGCGGCAATTGCCAGGCCCAGCAGCAGAATCACCACAATCAGGGCGCGAGCAGAAGTGAAGCGCTCTTTGGCGGTTTCATACTCGTATTTGGCACCATCTGCCTGGGTGCGCTGCAACTTTGCCAAGTCATCGGCAAACGGCCTGTTGAGCGGACCGATGACATCCTTGGCAATGCGGCCAGCAAGCTGGAAGTCGCCTGCCTGGAGGGCGGAAACTGCCGGCTCAAAGCCCTCTTTCATCAGATTCGCATAGTCGTTTGACAGTTTAGAGAGCATCGCCCGGTCTTGCTCAGAAACCGATTTCTCCAACGCGGACAAACTTTGCGCCGCCTTCCCGATATTCTGGTGGTATTCATCCAGGCGCTTGGCGACATTTTCCTGGCTTGGGTTGAGTATGGCATCCAGCAGAATGAGGCGGTTGCGCAGGGAAAGCTGGCCCACCTGGTCCAGCTCGACCATGGGCAGGGAGCGTTGCTCATAAACGGCGAGCAGGCCATCATTGGCTTGCCCCATGCCACGCAGGCCGACAGCGCCAATAATTGTCATCACCATGGCGAGCAGAATCATGACGCCTGCAAGCTTGGCCCTGATGGAGAGTTGCCCGGACTTCTTGTGCAGGGGCGCCTTGCTCTGGTTGAGCTGACGATACAGCGTTTCAGCTTCCTGCACCTGCTGGCGGGAGGGCTCGCTGCGAACGGACATGTAACCGATGGTCTGGTCATTTTTGCGGACGGGTACAACAAAGGCATCCACCCAGTAATAGTCGCCGTTCTTGCAGCGGTTCTTGACGCAACCGCGCCACGGGCGCCCCGACTTGACCGTGGACCATAGATCTTCGAACGCCTGGGGTGGCATTTCCGGGTGGCGTACCATGTTATGGCTCTTGCCGATGAGCTCTTCACGGGGGAACCCGCTCAATTCGATGAATGTCTCGTTGGCGTAGGTGATGACGCCCTTGAGGTCGGTCTTGGAAACCAGGTATTTGCCTTTTGGGAAAGGCTGTTCATTATTGGTTATTGGAAGGTTGGTTTTCACGGTTTCAGTCCGGCGGTCACTTAAACAACAGGCGGAGAATTTACTCCGCCATCCATTATTCCCCAAGTCAGCAAATGGCGATCGCTCACGGCCTCGACCTGAAGATAAGATAGCCCGGCTCCGCCCAACTGCAGCCGCACTTCATCAGGCCGGTAGGCGGCGAGCAGCGAATGATAAAAATCATGTTGCAATATGGGCGGCGCATCAGCAGCATAGCGGCCGGCAAGGTATTGCGCTTCCTGAATGCTTCTAGGCCGCATCAAATCCATGATCAGTATTGCCGCGCCGGGCTCGGCAACGTGCCGCACAGTCTGCCACAGCGCGGCGGGATCGTCGAGGTGATGGAGCAGGCTGTTGCTGATCACGGCATCGAATTGCCGGACGGGGAGGTGTGGGTCCGGCAGGTAGCGGCACTGCAACTCAACCCTGCCGGAAGCGCCATGGCGCACGAGTGCGCTATTGCCAAGATCCAGCATCGCCATCGCGCCATCCACGCCAAGAATGGCGGCATCAGGATAGGCGCGCGAGAAGCGGATGCTGATATCTGCCGGGCCACAGCCCAGATCAATCACCTGACGCGGCGTGTGCGCAGGAAAGATACGCCGGAAATGCGCGATGAAGGCTTGATGGGGTTCGGAAAAATCCGCCTCGGCATAGGCGCGGGCCTGCTCAGGGTCGTCCATCAGTTCGGGCTCGGGGATGCGGTGGGGCAGTAATGGATTCATGTTCATGATTTCAGAAAACGGCGGCTAATCTGGTGGCGGGCTGTGTATGCCGTGAGTATAACCCGCAACGATCCGTATTCATGACAGCGGGCGGCGTGCATAATAATCCTTTTGCGAAGCGCCAAGCCATGTCCAGTTCCAGCCTGCCCATCCTTTCCCTGCTTGAAACGCGCGTCCTGGGCGTGCTCGCCGAGAAACAGCATACCGTGCCCGACACCTATCCCCTGACGCTGAATGCCTTGGTCGCCGGCTGCAACCAGAAAACCAGCCGCGACCCGGTGATCGAGGCGAGCGAGGCGGACGTACTCACGGCGCTAGATAGTCTCAGGTCGTTGACACTGGTCATGGAATCGAGTGGCGGGCGGGTGCAGCGTTATGCCCATAATCTCGAGCGGGTATTGCAGGTCCCGTCGCAGTCGGTGGCCCTGCTGGTCACGCTGATGCTGCGCGGCCCGCAAACGGCGGGCGAACTGCGCCTCAACAGCGAGCGGCTGCATAAATTTTCCGACATCTCCGCAGTCGAGGCGTTTTTGCATGAGTTGGCCGAACGGCAAGCGGGGGCGCTGGTGGTGGAATTGCCGCGCCAGCCCGGCTCACGCGAGAACCGCTGGGCGCACCTGTTGGGCGGGGCGCCGCTCATCGTTGAGCCCACGCATGCAGTGGCATCTCCGTCATCGGGCGATATTTCGCTGGGCGAGATTCCCGCCCTGAAAGCCAAGGTGTCCCGACTGGAAACCGAAGTCGACGAGTTGCGGGCACTGGTGGACAGGCTGTGCGCGGAACTGGGCGTGTCGGCCTGAGTTTTCAGGTTCTGGAGCTTGTTTCGGAATGGTGCATGAAATCGCCGCCGACCTGGTTGTCCTGCTCCACTTCGCATTCATCCTGTTCGTGGTGCTGGGCGGGTTTTTTGCCCTGAAATGGCGCTGGCTGGCCTGGCTGCACGTGCCGGCAGTTATATGGGGGGCGCTGATCGAGTTCAGCGGCGGGATCTGCCCGCTCACGCCCCTTGAAAACCTGCTGCGACAGGCGGGTGGAGAACAGGGTTACAGCGGTGACTTCATTGCGCGTTACCTGCTGCCCCTGATTTACCCGGCAGACCTGACACGCGAGGTACAGTTAGTTCTGGGGCTGGGCGTGGTGATCCTGAATACGCTGGTGTATGCGATCTGGTTTGCACTGCGCAAGATAAAAGGGGGCTGAGCCCCAAACCCTCCCAGCCTCCCCTTTTCACCCGCTAGGAGTGTCCCCGCCGAGAGTGGCAGCAAGGCTGCTCGCTCTGGCGAGACAGGGGAGGAGCCGGTCGTGTCAGCGGCCACGCCCGCCGGTGCGATGCAGCGGCGGCTTGCCCGTGCTGCTGCCTGCCGGCCCTCTGGGCCTGGCGGCAGAGGGGGCTGTCGAGCGGTTTCCGGAACGAGCGCCAGGCTGGCTTCTTCCGCCTGAGCGCTGCCCTCCACCGCCCCGATTCTGCCCGTTCAGGATCGGTTCGGCCTTGATCGACGGGTCGGGCTCGAAGCCCGGCACCACAACCTCGGGTATCTCGCGCTTGATCAATCTTTCGATATCCGACAACAGTTTCTTTTCGTCGATACACACCAGCGAAACGGCCTCGCCTTCCGAGCCGGCGCGGCCGGTGCGGCCGATGCGGTGGACGTAATCTTCTGGCACATTGGGTAACTCGAAGTTGACCACGTGCGGCAGTTCGCTGATGTCGATGCCGCGCGCGGCGATGTCGGTGGCTACCAGTACCTGCAGCTTACCGGTCTTGAACTCCGACAGGGCGCGGGTGCGCGCAGCCTGGCTCTTGTTGCCGTGGATGGCGAGCGCCGGGATGCCGTCCTTGGTCAGTTGCTCGGACAGCTTGTTGGCGCCGTGCTTGGTGCGCGTGAACACCAGCACCTGGTGCCAGCTGTGTTCCTTGATCAGGTGGGTGAGCAGTTCGCGTTTTCTTTCGCGGTCGACTTTGTAAACTTTTTGCGCCACCGTGTCGGCGGTGACGTTGCGGCGCGCCACTTCGATCAGGGCCGGCTTGTCGAGCAGCCCGTCTGCCAGCGTCTTGATTTCGTCGGAGAAGGTGGCGGAGAACAGCAGGTTTTGGCGATGCTTGGGCAATACCGCGAGCACGCGCTTGATGTCTCGGATGAAGCCCATGTCCAGCATGCGGTCGGCTTCGTCCAGCACCAGGATCTCGACGTGCGAAAGATCGACCGTTTTTTGCTGCAGATGGTCGAGCAGGCGGCCCGGTGTGGCAACCAGAATGTCGACGCGGCTTCTCAGGCGCTGGATCTGCGGGTTGATGTTGACGCCGCCGAACATCACCATGGATTTGAGCTTCACGTATTTGCCATAGGTGCGCACGCTTTCCTCGACCTGGGCTGCGAGTTCGCGCGTCGGGGTGAGCATCAGCGCCCGGATCGGGTAATGGCCGGGGGTGTAACCGCCAGACGGTGCCTTGTCGCCGCCGACAGAAAGGCGATGCAGAATCGGCAGGGTAAAACCGGCGGTTTTTCCGGTGCCGGTTTGCGCGCCGGCCAGGAGGTCGCCACCCGAAAGCACAGTGGGAATCGCCTGCAACTGGATCGGGGTGGGGATGGTATAACCGTGCTCGGTAACGGCACGGACGATTTCATCGGACAGGCCGAGGGAAGAAAAAGACATGGAATTCCTGAAAATTATATCGGCCTGTCGCCTTGTTTGGCGCCAGTCTTAGGACGAATAGGGAGTTTGATAAGCCGGAAGGGCAGCGGCGCGAGGACTGGAGACAAATGCCGCAGGCCGGAATCATACCAGATGCATGGCGCTGGCGCCTAGTTTTGCGGCGCCCGGAACACGGTGGAACAATAGATGTTCAATTTCCCGCTAATGGCGGCACTGTTCCAGCACTTCCGCCGCTCGCCCGCCGCTGCCCCACAGGCGGATGCAGCGTTCAATCTCGGCGCGCACCGCTTCCCGGATGCTGCGCTTGAGGGCCATGTAACCGTTGTCGCCGATGGAGGGATTTTCCCGGATATGCCGCACGGCAAGATCGGAAAGCGCGGTGTAATAGTTGATCTTGGCCACCCCGTTGGCGATCAGCTTGCGGAACTGGTCGTCGGAAAGCCCGCTTCCCCCGTGGATGACCAGAGGTATTTCCACCGCTTCGTTGATTCTCGCCAGGCGCGCATAATCCAGCTTCGGTATCCCCTTCATGCGCCCGTGCACGGTGCCGATGGATACCGCGAGGCAATCCACTCCGGTGCGCGACACGAACACCTTGGCTTCCGAATGCGAAGTGTATTCAAATTCGAGCGACATGTTTTCTGCGTTCTCGCCCTCGCCCCCCGGGATATAGCCCAGTTCACCCTCCACCGATACTTCGCTGGCATGTGCCAGCTTGACCACATCGCGCGTGAGGCGCAGATTGTCTTCGAAGAGCTGATCCGAGTAGTCCACCATCACCCCGCTGAAACCGCAGCGTATCGCCCGCTCGGCGGATTCGATACTGCGGCCATGATCGAGATGGATCGCCACTGGTACCTTGGCGCGTCGCGCTGCCGCCACGACAGCCGGGGCCAGCAGATCGAAATCGTAATAGTCAAAATGCGACTCGGTCAGATTGAGGATGACCGGTGCGCGAAAATTTTCCGCCGCCCGGATGATGGCTTCGAGAAAATCCAGCGTGACCACGCCAAATGCGCCAACGGCATACGCGTGGCGGTAGGCGTGATTCAGCATATCGTTCATGTGTACCAGGGGCATTGGGCTTTGTCCGTTTGATTCTTAAGCTGTCAGCGCGGCTCGCAGGTCGAGCGCCTGCCCGAGTGCATCATCCACGCTTTCGCTCAGCACGTTGATGTGCCCCATCTTGCGGCCGGGATGGGCGCCCCGCTTGCCATACAGGTGCAATTTTGCCTGTGGATGGCGCAGTACGACGTCCCATGGCGGTTCCTGCCCATTCCGCCACAGGTCTCCAAGCAGGTTGAGCATCGCCACCGGGCGCAGCAGGTCGGGCGCGCCCAGCGGCAGGCCCGCTACCGTTCGCACCTGCTGCTCGAACTGCGAAGTAACACAGGCGTTCAGCGTGAAGTGGCCGCTATTGTGCGGGCGCGGGGCAATTTCGTTGACCAGCAGACGGCCATCGCCAAGCACGAAAAACTCCACCGCCAGCACGCCGCAGTAATCGAGCACGGCAGCAATGGCCGTGGCGGTGTCGAGTGCCTGTTCGGCCAGTTCGGCAGCGACTTGCGCGGGCACAATGCTGGTATCGAGGATGCCGTGTGCGTGGTGGTTTTCTGCCGCAGGGAAAGCGGCCGTTTGTCCGCCGACGCCGCGCGCCACCACCACTGAGATTTCAGTCTGCAGCGGCATCCAGGCTTCCAGCACGCAGGGTACCGCGCCCATCTGCTGGAAAGCGGCGTCAAGTTCGGCGATGCTGTTGACTTTCGCTTGGCCTTTGCCGTCATAGCCCATGCGGGCGGTCTTGAGCACAGCGGGTGAGCCGATAATCCTGAAGGCGGCGGCAAGATCGCTGTGATTTTCCACCGTTTCGAACGGCGCTGTACTGAAGCCGTTCGACTGCAGGAATGTTTTTTCGCGGCGGCGGTCCTGGGCAATTTCGACAGCGGCAGCACCTGGGCGTACCGGGCAGAATTGTGCCAGGAATTCCAGGCTATCGGCCGGTACATTTTCGAATTCGGTGGTGACCGCCGCGCAGGCGCGGCCCATTTTCTCCAGCGCAGCGTGGTCACGGTAAGCCGCGCGCAGGTGGATGTCGGCCAGTGCGCCGGCGGGGCTGTCCGGGTCGGGGTCCAGCACCATCACGCGGTAACCCATGGTTCGCGCCGCCACCGTGAACATGCGGCCCAATTGGCCGCCGCCGAGTATGCCGAGGGTGGCGGGGGGCAGGATCATGCTGGAGGCGTCTGCCTGGTTCATGGCTGCTCCGGCAGGGTCGAGGTCAGCGCGGCTTCGCTCTGGGCAGCACGGAAAGCATCCAGGCGGCGCGCGGTCTCGGGGTCATGAGGCGCCAGCAGGGCGGCGGCGAACAGGGCGGCATTGGCCGCTCCCGCTTCGCCCAGGGCAAAAGTGGCGACCGGGATGCCTTTCGGCATTTGCACGATGGACAGCAGCGAATCGATGCCCTTCAGGTAGCGCGACGGCACAGGGACGCCCAGCACAGGCACAGCGGTCTTTGCCGCCAGCATGCCGGGAAGGTGCGCAGCCCCGCCGGCGCCGGCAATAATGCAGGCCAGCCCGCGCGCTTGGGCTTCTTCCGCATACTTGAACAGCAGGTCCGGGGTGCGGTGCGCCGAAACCACGCGTGCTTCATAGGGCACGCCGAGGCTACGCAGCATGTCGCAGGCGTGGCGCATGATATCCCAGTCGCTGGTGCTGCCCATGACGACGCCAATTTTAACTTGTACGCTCATTCGTCTTGTTCCTTGATCGGTTCCGTATCGTCCATTTTAGCGTGCCGCTGGTCTCTGCGCAGCAGCGCTGCAGGTTGAGGCGAATCTTCCGGAAATTGCTCAACTCTTGGTTTGATCGCTGTTATGTGACTCGGCTACCTGCTCGTCGCCAGGATAGGGATAACGAACATGGCCGAACCGGATCATCAGCACCGCCATCGTCAGCATCAGGATCGAACCGCTCACCGCGAGCATGCGCCAGTCGTCCATGGCCTTCATGTCCAGGATCAGATAGCGCGCCAGCGCCACCATGCCGATGTACAGCGGAAAGCGCACCGGCAGTTTGCCCGTTCTGTAATACAGCCCAACCATCGCCAGCACTTCCAGGTAGAGGAAGAGCAGCAGCAGGTCGGCCAGGGTTACCTGCCCCGCCCGCACCATGACCATGACTTCGCTTCCCATGGCGAACACCGTGGCAATGGCGATGATCAGGAGGCCTATATGCTCCACCAGGGAGAGCAACCATTTGTTGAATTCCTGGATCGGTTTTTTGATCATACATTTCCTCGAAATGCTCAAAGACAAGGATAATTCTTGCAGCTTGTGCGCCACGCATGGAGTATGCATGCAAATTGCCTGTTACCGTAACCTCGAATCAGCGCGCGAACCCCGATTTCCACCTCGACAATACAATCTGGCGCATGCACTGCTGTCGCGCAACGCCTCCGGCCAGTTTGCCCCGCTGCGTTATGCTATACCTTGCGATTCAGGATGCTGGGGAGTTTGTTTTTCTCGAAGGTGCGCCTGCAGGCGGAACGCTCTCGTGCCCTGCAGCAAAGGGGTGTTTTGACGGGGCAGCGCGAGTTCCCAAATTCCCGGCGCCCGAGCGCCGGATAAATTTCCGGGGACTTATTCGTCCTCGCCCAGTTCCGCGTCCCAGCCGGTGTCATGCGCTTTCTTGATGGCTTGCGCGTACATCCTGGTATGGCGCTCGCGCAAGTCGTCCGGAAGCCGGCTGGGAATATGCGCATAGGGCTCCCAGGCAGCATACACTTTATCGTACAGATTTTGCATACGGGCGAAATCCCAACCCGTGCAGGTTTCCGTTTCGGGCAGGATGCCAAACACCCAGGCATCGCGCACCATGCGGCCCAGGTGAGTCAAGCCGCCTTTTTCATCCTTGTCGATACCGACATAAAGCTGTTGTGCCATTGCGTAAGTCCTGCATAAAGTAGTGGCGTTTTTTCAGGCAGCCGTTCCACATGGTTTGCCGCCATACGGTTCTTGGCCCTGAAAATCCGGGATGCATATATGGTCCGTTTTCGGATCAAGTGACATGCAGTAGCTGGCCATGCCGGAGCAGGCCATTTCTTCTGCCGCCTTCCTGGTATCGTAACGCAGATGCTGCGGATCGCGTACATCTACGTCAATTGCCCGCTCATGCCCGTCAGGCGAGATTTTGGCACCTCATCATGGCTTGGTCAAAATCTTTGAAGCGAAAATGCTCGAGATTGTGGCACCCATCCAAACAGACGGCGTGATGCGCGAAGGGCGCGCCGGCCTTGTCCGCCAATAGAACGGTGGCCGGGAGTTGCAAGTCCAGCCTGTTGTAGCCCTGTGAACCTGGAAGCGGTTATCCAGGATTGTTCGCATATCCACGATATTCAGGAGTGACTGTTTTACGAATGGAAACGGAGGGTGTTACGACCACTACGTTTGGAGTCATACATCGCGACATCGGCGTTATGCAGCAATTCCTCCATGTTGCCGCCATCTTTGGGAAAGACGCTGATGCCGATGCTGGCGCTGATACGTAGCGACTGCGCCCAGATCGGCCTTAAGCGGGCGGTTCCGGTCGACATTGATCACAATGCCCCCCCAGGGCGTTACCATGATCGCACCATCACGGGTGCTGCGACTTGCAAGGTTGGCTGTTTCAGGCCGGCGTGAGCGCCATCCAGTAGGCCCTTAAACTCGGCTGACAGGTTTTGGCGCGAAATTGCCGCCACATGTCCGCTGCCGAAAATGTCGTGTGAGCGGGGCATCTCCGCCAGAAAACGGGCGTCGTTGGCAACTTCGCCATCAGGATCGAGAATCGCCGGCCCAGCACCTGTGTGGGCTGTAGAAGATCCTGGCTTGCTTTTCTAACCAGAATGCCCCGCGTTGCATGATAGGTGTAGTAGCCGATAAGCCCGCTGGCCAGCACGCCGAATGCAGCGAGCAGGGCGCCAAGCTTGATGGCGATGCCGAATTTGAGGCCTTCAGGCGGTTGGGGGGTAGCTTCGCCATGCTGTCTTGCTATTGGCGCATCTCATGCGCCGTAGATTTTCCCTTCTCCCGGCGGACGGGTCTTGAAGCGTTTGTGCAGCCAGAAATACTGCTCTGGCATTTCCTTGATCCGCGCCTCGATGAAGTGATTCATGCGCAGGGTGTCGGCGTAGCTGTCGCCGCTCGGGAAATTGTCCCAGGCGGGATAGAAGCGCGCCACGTAGCCCTTGCCGCCGGGCAGCTGGCGCGTGACCACAGGTAGCACAGCCGCACCGGTGAGTTTGGCGAGGCGCGGCAGGGCGGTGACGGTGGCGGCGGGGACGCCGAAAAAAGGCACGAATTCGGCATCGCGCGCGCCGAAATCCATGTCCGGCAGGTAGTAGAAGGGGAGGCCCTGCTTCATCGCCTTGATGACCGGCTTCAGTCCTTCCTGGCGTGACACCATGATGCAGGGGTTGAAGCGGGTCCTGGCGTGCAGCAGCAATTCATCGATTGCCCGGCTCTTTTGCCGGCTATACATCGAAACCAGAGAGCGGTCGGCGGTCAGGCGCACACCGCCCATGTCGAGGCCGACGAAGTGCGGCGCCAGCCAGATCACAGGCTGGTCCTTGACGGCTTGCCAGTGTTCCAGACCTTCGATTTTGACCAGGCGGCGCAGGCGGCGTTCAGACGACCACCACAGGATGCCGCGGTCGAGCAGGCTCTGCCCGAAAGCACGGAAGTGGGCACGTACCAACTGCTCGCGCTGCGCGTCTGGCGTGTCTGGAAAGCACAGGCGCAGGTTGGTGCGCGCAACCCGCCGCCGCTCGCGCCCCAGCCAGTAGAGCAGCATGCCCATGCCCTTGCCGACGGGGGCCAGCAGGGGCAGGGGGAGGAAATGCAGCAGCCAGAAGATGAAAATGCCGAAGCGGATCACTGGTTTTCCGCTTTTTCTCTGGAACCTTTGGGCGCCTTGTAGCGGTTGTAGCTCCAAAGGTATTGCGCCGGGTTGCGCCGCACCAGGTTTTCGACCGCAGTATTGATGTTGCGCGCTGCCTCCGTCGCATCCTGCGGCAATGCTTCCGCCAGCGGTTCGAACCACAGGTCGTAGCCCCGGCCTCCTGGCAGGCGTTCCGCGAATACCAGCACGATGGCCGCACCGGTGGAATGTTGCAAGCGTTGCAACAGGGTCATGGTATAGGCCGGGCGGCCGAAAAAATCCGCCCACACGCCCTCTCCCTTGCCCGGCACCTGATCGGGCAGGATGCCGGCGGACTGGCCGTGCTTGAGCGCCTTGAGCAGCGCCTTGACGCCCTTGAGATCGGTCGGCGCCATGCTCACCTGGCCGCGTCCGCGTCCGGCCAGCATGGGCGACTCGGTCCAGCGCAGCTTGGGCGGGCGGTAGAGAATGGTGATCGGCATGTGATTGGCGATGAACAGGCTGGAAATTTCGAAACAGCCCAGATGCGGGGTAAGAAACAGGATGCCACGTCCCTCGCGCGCCAGCGCCTCCACCCGATCCCAACCTTCCGTTTTGCGCGTCAGCTTCAGGACTTGCTCGTAGGGGCGCAGCCATATGGCCGGCAGTTCCAGCACGCTTTTGCCTGCTTCGGAGATGGCTCGGCGCAACAACTGGCGGCAGTCTGCCGGCGAGGCGCACAGGCCGCTCCTGGTGATGTTCTCGCGCATACGCGTGGCGTAGCCGGGGGAGGACCAGTAAACCAGCCAGCCGGTAAGGATGCCAAGCGCATGCAGCCATGACAGCGGCAGGCGCGCAAATTGTCTGAAAAACCATTGCATGGCTTGAATTATCGCATATCCGGCCTGAAGTTTAGAGAATGTGCCCCCGCGCGGTAGTTTGCGCGGGGCTTTTTCGTTATTATCAAGAGTTGAGCAGGGCGTGTTAACCCTAATTTCACGCCTGCGTTGCAACGAGAAGGCGATGGATGCTAGGCGCGGTGCGTAGCGAATGGTGCAAGCGCCGCAACAACGCAGACATTGCCTTCTCGATGCAACCCTTCGGGACGGGGGCGATTTGGGCGCCCCCCTTTGTCACAAGTCGCTTGTTGTGAGCGGCACAACGGCGCGTCTTGTTTCGCGGGCGGCATCCCAAATCGCCCCCGTCGCAGACGTGAAATTAGGGTTAACACGCCCTACTAGGAGTTAAAGCAATGGCTAGAACGGTTAAATGCATCAAACTGGGCCGCGAGGCAGAAGGCCTGGATTTCCCCCCCTACCCTGGTGATCTGGGCAAGCGCCTGTATGAGAATGTTTCCAAGGAAGCCTGGGCTGCGTGGGTCAAGCAGCAGACCATGCTGGTGAACGAGAACCGCCTCAATCTGGCCGACCCCAAGGCGCGCAAATATCTGGCCGAGCAGACCGAAGCGCATTTTTTCGGTGCCGGCGCAGAAAAGGCGCAGGGCTACGTGCCACCCAGCAAGTAATCCATTAACGAGTCCTTAATCCAGACGAGGCCACATGACAACCAGGTTCAACGCACCGGAATACTTTATCAACCGCGAACTGTCCCAACTCGCTTTCAACCGGCGCGTGCTGGAGCAGGCGGCGGACGAGTCGAATCCGCTGCTGGAGCGCTTGAAGTTCCTGTGTATTGTCAGCAGCAACATGGATGAGTTTTTCGAGATCCGCGTGGCCGGCCTCAAGGAGCAGATCAAGTACAAGAGTATCGTGACCGGGCCGGAGAAGATGTCGCCGCGTCAGGTTTTCGAACAGGTGAGCCGCGAGGCGCACGTCCTGGTCGAACGGCAATACAAGCTGCTCAACGAAGTGATTTTGCCTGCCATGGCGCGCCAGGACATCCGTTTTCTGCGCCGCACCCACTGGAATCCGGAGCAGAGCGAGTGGATCAGGGATTTCTTTTTCCGCGAAGTGATGCCGGTACTGACGCCGATCGGGCTCGATCCGGCCCATCCTTTCCCGCGGGTAGTGAACAAGAGCCTTAATTTTGCCGTGGAACTGGAAGGCAAGGACGCCTTTGGCCGCAGTTCCGGCGCGGCCATCGTGCAGGCGCCGCGGGTACTGCCGCGCGTGATCCAGTTGCCGAGGGAAATCGCCGGGCATGAATATGGCTTCGTTTTTCTTTCCTCAGTTCTGCACACCCATGTCGGTGAACTGTTTACCGGCATGCACGTCAAGGGTTGTTACCAGTTCCGCGTCACGCGCAACTCCAATCTGTTCGTGGATGAGGAAGAAGTCACCAACCTGCGCCAGGCGCTACAGGGCGAGCTTTCCCACCGCCATTTCGGCAATGCGGTGCGGCTCGAGGTGGCGGACAACTGTTCGCCGGAAATGGCGGAATTCCTGCTGCTTCATTTTGATCTTGGGCCGGATGATCTGTACCAGGTCAACGGCCTGGTCAACCTGGTGCGCCTGATCCAGATTCCGGACCGCGTCGATCGCCCCGACCTCAAATATCCGCCCTTCATCCCGGGTTTGCCGATATGCATGGACGAGAAGCAACCCGACATGTTCCAGGCCATCCGCAACGGCGATGTGCTGCTGCATCAGCCTTTCCAGTCCTTTAACCCGGTGGTCGACTTCCTGCAGCAGGCGGCAGACGACCCCAATGTGCTGGCCGTCAAACAGACGGTTTACCGCACCGGTTCTGAATCGGTGCTGATGGAAGCCTTGATGAATGCGGCGAAGAAGGGCAAGGAAGTGACCGTGGTAGTGGAGCTGATGGCGCGCTTCGATGAAGAAGCCAACATCAACTGGGCGGCACGCCTGGAAGAAGCGGGCGCCCACGTGGTGTATGGCGTGGTGGGCTATAAGACCCATGCCAAGATGCTGCTGGTGGTACGGCGCGAGGAAAATGGCCTGCGCCGCTATGTGCATCTCGGGACAGGCAATTACCATCCGCGCACAGCCAAGCTGTACACCGATTTCGGCCTGTTCACCTGCAATGACGATATCTGCAGCGATGTATCCGACGTTTTTGCGCAATTGACCGGCCTTGGCAAGGCGACCAAGCACACCTACCTGTGGCAGTCGCCTTTCACCATGCATCCTCAACTGCTCAAAGCGATTCGCGCCGAGATCGGCCATGCCAAGGCGGGCCAGCCGGCGGCGATCATCGCCAAGATGAATTCCCTGCTCGAGCCGGAAGTGATTCAGGCGCTGTATGAGGCATCCTGCGCCGGCGTGAAGATCGACCTGATCATTCGCGGCGTGTGTGCACTCAGACCCGGCGTGCCCGGGGTGTCGGAAAACATCCGCGTGCGCTCGGTGATCGGGCGTTTTCTGGAGCACACGCGGATTTTCTACTTCCGCAACAATGGCGCTCAGGATGTCTATCTTGCCAGTGCCGACTGGATGAACCGCAACCTGTTCCGGCGCATCGAGGTGGCCTTCCCTGTTCTTGACCCGCGCCTAAAAAAACGTGTGATCAAGGAAGGGCTCGAACTTTATCTCAAGGACAATGTCCAGACCTGGGAAATGAACTCGGATGGCAGTTACGTCCGCAAGGCCTCGCGCCGCGCCAAACCCATGTCGGCACAGCAGACTTTGCTCGCGGCCATGGCCACGCCCCTTAAATGAGATCCATACTTGTTGCCAACCCCAAGGGCGGCAGCGGCAAAACCACTCTCGCAACGCATCTGGCTGGCTTTCTCGCCAGCCTCGGGCGGCAAGTCGTGCTGGCCGACCTGGACCGGCAACAGTCGGCCGCTGGCTGGCTCAAGCGCCGCCCGCCACAATGGCCGACCATCCATGGCCACCAGGCCAGCAAAAAAACCGTCAAACCGGACTGGATGGTGATCGACTCTCCTGCCGGACTACATGGCGACAAGCTCACTGCGGCGGTGAAGCTGGCAGAACTGGTGATCGTGCCGGTGCAGCCATCGGCTTTCGATATGCTGGCAACCAGCGATTTTCTGCGCGTGCTGCGCGAGGAAAAAGCCGTGCGCAAGGAAAAAAGCCAGGTTGCGATGGTGGGCATGCGGGTGGATCCGCGCACCCGCTCCGCGGCGGAGCTGGCCGAGTTCCTGCTGGCAGCCGAATTTCCCGTTCTGACTTATCTGCGCGATGCCCAGTTGTATGTCCAGTGCGCCAATGAGGGCGTCAGCCTGTTCGACTTGCCGCCCTCCCGTGCTGCACGCGATGTGGAGCAATGGCAGCCGGTACTCGAGTGGATTTCGGCCTGATCATCCTGCAATGGTTTATTTGAACCGTGCAGTGCATGGAGCATGCTGGGACGAACAAGATTTTTAGTATTCCCCTTATTCACCCTGCGGGTGACTGGACAGAACTAGATGCCATATTGGATTTGTCCCATGAACCCCGTGGTTCACTGAGTTTATAGGATCATGGCGACCGAAATCGAACTCAAACTTCTCATCAACCCGATGGATATCGACCGGCTGCGCCGCCATCCCCTGCTCAAGGCCCATGCCGCCGGCCGGGCACGTTCCCGTAATCTGCTCAGTATTTATTTCGATACGCCTGATTTGACCCTGCGCCAGCAACGCGTAGCCCTGCGCGTTCGCAGAATAGGCGCGCACTGGGTGCAGACCGTAAAAGGCGGCGGCGGAGTGCGGGCGGGCCTGCACCAGCGTGGCGAGTGGGAGGATGAGGTGGCGCAGGATCGCCCCGACCTGACCAAGATCAGCGAACCCTTCCTGCTCAAGCTGTTTTCATCGGCCGCGGTGCGGGACAGGCTGACGGCGGTTTTTACCACGGAATTCAAGCGCACTACCTGGCAATTGCAGTGGGATAACGGCGACGCAGTGGAGTTGGCGCTCGATCAGGGCGAGGTGAAGAGTGGCGACAAGACTGCGCCGGTGTGCGAAATCGAGCTTGAGTTGAAAAACGGCAATCCGGCGCGCCTGTTCCAGGCGGCGCTGGAACTGCAACAGAGCATCCCGCTGCGGCTGGAAAATGTGAACAAGGCCGACCGCGGCTATCGCCTGAGCCAGGCGGCCACGCCTCCGGTGGTCAAGGCCGTAGCGCTAGAACTGACGCGGGATATGAGCGTGAAACAGGCTTTCCAGGCGATCGCCTGGAACTGCATCAGCCACTGGACGGCGAACCAGGAGGGTGCGCTGCTCGGTGATAATCCCGAAAACATTCATCAGATCCGGGTTGCGCTGCGGCGCCTGCGCTCGCTTTTGCCCCAGTTCAAATCGGCCATCCCGCGCGAAAGCTATGCCGATATTGCAGACGAGCTGAAGTGGCTGGCCAGTGCCCTGGGGCCGGCGCGCAACTGGGATGTGTTCGTCACCCAGAGCTTGCCGCCCATTCTCAAGCAGTTTCCCTCCGATCAGGGTTTGAAGGGCTTGTATCACGAAGCCAGCAAGGCCCAGGCTGCGGCAAGAAACGATGCGCACTTGGCTTTGCGCTCGCACCGCTACGATCGCATGCTGCTCAGCCTGGGCACCTGGCTGATGGCGGATGGCTGGCACGCCCAGCTCAGTGCCGAGCAAAAAAAGCAGCTGGATACGCCGATTCTCGAACTGGCGCAGCAGGTGCTGGCGTCCTGCCACAAAACCGTGCATCAGCACGGCCCGGAGCTATTGAACATGTCTGTTGAAGAGCGGCATGAAGTTCGTATTGCTGTAAAGAAACTCCGCTACGCTACCGAATTTTTTGCCTCGCTGTTTCCGCGCAAGGCCACGCGCAGCTATATCGAGGCGCTGGCCGTGCTGCAAGATGAACTGGGGGTGCTGAATGATGCTGCAACCACCGATATCCTGCTGCAACACCTTGACCAGTCCGACGCGACGGCGCTTGGCATGGTTTCGGGCTGGTGCGCGCGCGGTGTGACCATGCATCTGGTCAGCATGGATGCGGCATGGCAGAAATATTACCTCTGCCGCCCTTTCTGGAAATGAGTGCGAAAAATGAGAAGCCGCTGATTTGATCAAGGATGAAACAATGGAAGAAAGCCCATTTAAGGGTAAAACCGGCCTGCGCCGGGTGTGGAATGCCATGCATTACTCCTTCGCCGGGCTGAAAGCCGCCTACCGTCACGAGGACGCCTTCCGGCAGGAAGTGGCCCTCTCCCTGCTGCTGGTTCCCGTCGCACTGTTCCTGCCGGTCGCCGGCGTGGGCAAGGCACTGATGGTGGCCAGCGTGCTGCTGGTGCTGATCATCGAGCTGGTAAATTCCGCCATCGAAGCTACCGTGGACCGCATCTCGCTGGAAGATCACAATCTTGCCAAACGCGCCAAGGATATTGGCAGTGCGGCGGTGCTGCTGGGCTTGCTCAATGTCGTGTTTGTCTGGGGGCTGGTGCTGTTTGCATAGCCCTCAAGGGGGTTTGTTGTAATTTCAGACAATTACCGCCCCCCTCGGGGCGGCATTGGGGCGGTCTTTATTTATTTATTGGATTGCTTGCTGCTGGCGCGGGCGAAGTCAAACATATTCATCAGGTCGCCGACCGCCGGGCGGTTGCTTGGAATATAGGGGTTTCCTGCCTCATGCACCGGGTTCGGCAGATTGTCCCGGCTGCGATCTGAAAGCGGAGACAAGCCCCAGTTACGCTGGATGAATTTGAGTATGGAAGCGTGATTGTAGTAGGTATGATCGACATGCCCACGTTTTGCAAAGGGTGAGATGGCGATCATGGGAATGCGCGTGCCGTCGCCGAAAAAATCAATCAGCTGTACATAGCCGGAATCGTAATAACCCCCGCCTTCGTCGAAAGTGACCAGGATGGCGGTTTTCTTCCACAAGGCCGGATTGGCCTGCACACGCTCGACAATATCCCGCACCAGTTCGTCAAATCCCGTTTGCATGGCGTAGCCGGGATGGCCGGAAATGCTGTCGTAGGGGGCGATGACAGAAACTGCTGGGAAATGTCGGGCGCCCTTTACATCCACGTAGAATTGCTGAAGATCCTGGAGTTTTTCCCGGTCCGGGCCTTTCATGGTGGATGAAAAGAAGCTCAGCGTGTCGCACATGGCGCAATATTCCTTGTCCACCGTGATCCCGTCATTGCGGCCGCCGCTGTACCACTTCCAGGGTATGCCGGCGGCAGTAAGGGAATCGCCGATATTGGGAATGGTCTGGGGCGGCAAAAGAAATTTGTCCTTACCCAGTGGCAGTTCCTTGCCCTGGGCAGTGAATGCAGGGTCGAGATTGTTGACCATGTAATAGGTGCCGGGCGCACAGTTGCCGTCGTTGAAGGGCCGGTAGGGCTGTTTTGCCAGCACCTCGCGTATGCCGGCCACGCCAGGGGCGGAGAGGTCTGCGCAGTTCACGTAGGTTCCGCCTTTGTAACCATCATCGGTATACCAGTTGTTGGTGCCGGGCAGGATGTCCGGATTTTCGATTTGATTGGCAGGCGGTATGGCGGGTTTTCCGTCCTGGGTGTAGAACCCGACATCGGCCGTTGCCAGTGCGAAATAATTGGCCGTGGTGCCGCCCATGACGGGCTGGTGGTAGTTGTCCGAGATGGCGTAGCGGTCGGCCAGTTGCTTGAAGTACGCTGCGTCGCCCGCTGCCATGTTGTAGAAACCCATTGCGACACCGCCCTGGAAGGTACGCCCCGGCCCGAGGGCGGGGTGGCCATTGCTGGGGCCGACACCCACTGTTTCCGCTGTCCAGACGAACAAGTCGTTTTTCCCCCCGTTCACCTGTTGCCACATCTGGAAGAAACGGTGCACCGGATCGCCGGTGTGGGCGCCGTAACTGACATGCCGGGTGATCTGGAACGGCCCATTTGGCAAATCGGAGGGGAAGCGGGCATCAGGCACGTCGCGGCGCTGGCCGATGGCGCCTGCCGCATAGGGTTGCGGCAGGGTCTCATAGCTGCCAGCCGGCTGGGGCATGGCGCTGAAGGCGCCGGTGTTCACGGCCTTGTTCTGGGCGGCCAGATGGAAGTTTGGCCCGGGCGAGCCGTCTTTCCTGACAATTTTTTTGGAGAGCAGATTCCAGACCGTCTCGCCTTTTTGGGGCTGGTATGTGGCAAAAAGATTGTCGAAGGTCCGGTTTTCCCCGACCACGACAATCACATGCTCGATAGGCGTCGTGGGCGCCGGTGCAGCCAGTGCAATGGCGGGCAGAAAAGAAACGATTGCGGCTGCGCCGAGAATCGCTGCATGTGTGCTGGTGTCGTGGTTCATCCAAGCTTCCTTCAGGTTGATTTCAGCGGTGGGCCAGATAGCGCAGGGATGCGCGCTTGATTTGCGAGCTCACCTGATCGGCCTTGGCGTTGTAGAAGTTGTGGAACATGAAGGCGAACAGCGCGATGGCGATGCCGAAGGCGGTGGCGAACAGGGCCGTGCCGATGCCGCGCGAAACGATGGCCGGGTCGGAGCTGCCGCCGACCTGGGAGAGGGCGTGGAAGGCGTCGACAATGCCGAAAATGGTGCCCAGCAGGCCCATCAATGGCGCCATGGTGGCAATGGTTTCCAGTATCCACAGGCGTTTCTTGATGGTTGGCGCGGCATCGGCGTATTGCGCCTGTACCAGGTATTCCATGTCGTCCTTGGGCAGATGGCCCGCCTTGATGACCTCGCGCAGTGCGATGGCCTGGGGGCTTTGCGCATCGGCGAATTCCGTCAGGATTTCCTCGCGCAGATCCCGGTCGGCAAGGTGGGAGCGGATGTACTGGTCGAGCGCCTTGCCTTCGCGCAGCGCAGCGCCAAAAAAGATGCCGCGTTCGATGGCGACGTAGAGCATGAGCAAGGTCACGCTGACCATGGCCCACATGATGGTTTGGTGCAAAATTTCATAACTCATGATTTATGCCAATTCGTAAAGAAGAAATTAAACGGGCGGCGCAAAAGCGCCGCCCGGCCCGCTCGGGATCAGAACTTCCCGGTCACGTTCAGGAATACTTGCCGCGCAGCGCCTACCATCAATGTCTGATCGGTTCCGGCTGGGTCCGAATAGGAGAATCCGCCGGTGCCTACAGTTGAAATGTACTCACGATCAAGCAGGTTGGTGACGTTGACCTGGGTGGTCAGCTCCTTGAGGAACTTGACGTTCCTGGTCCGGTAACCTGCGCCCAGATTCCACAGCCAGCGCGCTTCTGCAGCATTGTCGTTGGTGTAGGTGTAGTAGCGCTTGGAGGTGTAGTCGCCGCCAAGGCGCGCAAACCAGGTGCCATCGTCGTAAGCCATCTCGGTCTTGAACATCTGCTTGGGAATGCCCACCACCTGCTTGCCGTTGACGGCGCGCAGGGTCGTTCCATCAAGGTAATCCTGGGCATATTCGGTCTTGTTGATGCTCAGGGAGTTGAACCAGGTCCATTTCGGCGCGAACTTCCAGCTGATGCCCGCATCCAGGCCGTCGGATTTGACATCGCCGACGTTGGCCAGAATCGAAGGGCTGCTGACAATGGCCGGGCCGCTGCTGATGGTCAGGAGGCGATCCTTGAAGTCCACGTGATAGAGCGCCAGCACGCCCTCGAACTTGTCGCCTCGGAAACGCCATCCGGCTTCATAGGTGGTTGAAGTTTCCGGCTTGAGATTGCTCTTGATCGCATCGAAGCCAGCCTGAGTGGTGCCAAATGGCTGGGTGTAGATGGCGCGCATGTTCTCCGCCATGCCGGCAAAAAACTCGTTGCTGTTGTCGTACTTGTAGACCAGGCCGAGTTGCGGCAGGAAGGATTTTTCCGAAGTGATGGTCCCGGAAGGGCGATTGGCGCCGGTCTTTTCCGTGCCCGTGACATCCACCTTGGGGGCCTTGAAGCCGGCATTCAGCGTCAGGTCCGGTGAAATGGTAATGGTGTCCTGTGCGTAAAATTGCAGGGTTTTTTCCTTGTAATCGAAGTCCCAGTCGGTGCGGAAAGGATTGCTCGGGATGTCATAAGGCGAACGCGGATTGGTGACGCTGGTGGCGTAGTAACGCCGGGCCTGTGAAAAATCGTCCTCCTCGTACCACAAGCCGCCGTTGAGCTTATGCTTGCCCATGGTGTAGGTCAGCGAAGACATCAGGCCGGTGCGGTCGATGTCGTACTCGGTGGTGCGTGTCGAGGGCGTGCCAGTGACAGGCGAAAGCACGGCTGGCGTCCACCACAGGCCGGCGCCCTTGTTGGTGTGCTTGTACAGGGTCGTCTTCCAGCGCAGGTTGTCGGACATCTTGGCGTCGAGGGTTGCACCGGCCAGCGTGTCCTTGCGGATGCCGGAACCGGCATAATAGGCATCCCATATCGAAGTCTCGCCGCTGGTCCAGACGCCGTTTGCGGAAGTGATGGCCTTGTTCCAGTCCGGATAGTAGTTGTCCCACTTGTAGCCCAGGCGGCTGATCATTTCCTTGGAAAGATCCTGATAGTCGACTTCCTTGCGCTCGGAATAGTTGACGAAGGCCGAGAGCTTGCTCTCGCCAAAGAATTGCACGTATTTGGCGTTGACCTGCTGGTGGCGCTGCTCGCCTTCGCCTTTCCATTTTTCGGAATTCTGGTCCATCACGCTCACATTCAGCTTGCCGCCATTCTCCAGGCGGCCGGTATCCAGCTTGATGAAGGTGCGGCGCGCGGAATTGCTGCCCAGGGTCTGGCCTGCGGTCACGCCAAAAGTGTCTGCCGGGTCGGCGGAATAAAACTGCATGGTGCCGCCGAGATTGCTGGTGGAGGCGGTGTCGATGGCGCCCGTGCCTTGTGAAATCTGGGCGCGCGCGATGTTTTCCGAGGAGATGGCGCGTGAAATGTGCAGGCCGTTGTGATTGCCGTAGCTCAGGTCGCCGAGGGGAATGTCGTCCAGGGTATAGCCGAGCTGGCCGGAGCTGAAGCCGCGCACCGAGATGCTGGTCGACCATTCATAGGCGCCATAGGCGTCGGCCGATTCGAAATGCACGCCGGGCACCTTGTCCAGGACTTTCAGCGGGCTGGTGCCGGGAGCGGATTGCTGGATGTCCTCACGGGTCACCGTGGTGACCTGGCGCGTCTGGCCGCGGCCGAAGACGTTGATGGCCTCGGTTTCGACGGCAGTGTTTTCCTGGGCATGGGCAAGCGGCGGCACAAAGGCGCCGATAACTGCGGCCGCGAGCGCAGCGTATCTGAATGGGACGGGGCGGAACATTTTTCTCTCCTGGGTTGAGTGCTACGGGTTAATCAAGGGTGAAGGCGATGCGGGTGCGAAAACTCTGTTCCGTGGTGCCGATCCAGGCATCTGCCGGCATCGCCGTGAAACGCGTGCGCTGCACCGCTTGCAGCGCGGCCTGGTCGAGCAGCTTGAAGCCGCTGGACTGGGCGATTTCGGCGTGCAGCAGGTGGCCGTCCCGCGCGATGGCGTAGCTCACCACCACGGAGCCGGTCATGCCCAGTTGCTGGGCTTCATCCGGGTAACGCTTCTGTTTGTCGATATCGGCCCTGGCGCGTGCCTGGTAACCGCTCTCGGCCGCTGGATTGCTGCGCGGCTGCTGGGGCGGCGCTGGTGGCTCCACGGCTTTTGGCGGTTCTACCGGCTTGGGAAGTGGCTGCGGCTGAACGGGCAGGGCCGGAGCAGGCTCCGCCATTGCCGGCGCGGGTTTGACTTGCGGCGTGGGCTGCGGGGCCTGGGGCTTCGGCAGCACAACTGCCTTGGGCGGTGGCAGGGGTTTTTCCGGAACCGGTTCAGGTTCAATTTTCGGCTGCGGAATTTCGACCAGTTCGATGGTGATAGGCGCTGGCTCGGGTTCTGCCGGCGCCAGCGTGAAGAATTGCAGTGTCAGCAACAGGGCGATGCTGGCTAAAGCCGTGCCTGCGGTTGCGATTCGATCGCGATGACGAAACGCCCGTGAGCAAAACTGCTCGCAGCCGGTGTTCGAGTTCGTCACGGCGCTTGCCAGAAAACCGAGAGAAAGGATGTGCTCCATAAGTTTGTTGCCGGCTATTGGGTGTGGTTGGCGGCGATGGCAACGTGCTGCACACCCGAGGTGCGTACGATGTCCATGACCCGAACCAGATCTTCGACGCGGGCGGTTTTGTCGCCGTTGAGCACCACGTCAAGTTTGGGATGAGCCTGTATTTGCTGGCGCAGTACGGCTGGAAGACTGCTTGGCTGGTAGCGTTTTCCCTCCACTTCGATTTCACCTGCGCCGCCTATGGTAATGACGAGATGCTTGGCAAGATCGAGGCGTTGTGCCGCTTGTGCCTGAGGGAGCTGGGTTTTAAGGCCGGAAACCGGAATGACGTTGAGGCTGATCATCACGAAAAAAACCATCAGGAACATCATGACGTCAATCATCGGAATGATTTCGATGTGTGTACGTTGCCGTGGCTCTTCATCAAAAAAAACCATCATGTATTTCCTGCCTAAAAAAGGAGACGATTATCGGCACGGTATATGACGCAAAAATGACCGTCCTGTGACAGATTTAAGAGCCCTAAGCATTGCAGGGAGTGGACGCGAAAAGGCATACGGAGGGCTGTCACCGTAACGTCATGCTTCGGTCATTAAATTTTCTTCTTGCCGGAGCACAGTGTCGCAACCGTGCATCAGGATTGCGGCATGAAAGAAATTACAAAATTAGCGTTCGACTCTTCCCGAACATCCCCCACGCTGCGCGTGGCGGTGGTGACCGAAACCTATCCGCCCGAGGTGAATGGCGTGGCGATGACAGCGCAGCGCATGGTGCAGGGACTGATCAGCCGCTGCCACCAGGTCCAGCTGATTCGGCCGCGCCAGAGCCAGGAAGATCGGGGGTTTTCAAGCGCTTCATTTGATGAAGTGCTGGTGCAGGGCATTCCCGTGCCGCGGTACCGGGATCTCAAGATGGGTTTGCCGGCCAGGGCGAAATTGCTTGCACTGTGGAAGCAGCGTCGCCCGCACCTGGTTCAGGTCGTGACGGAAGGCCCGCTAGGCTGGTCTGCCATCGCGGCTGCGAAACAATTGCATTTGCCGGTGATTTCCGACTTCCACACCAACTTCCACAGCTACAGTAAATATTACGGCGCACCCTTGCTGGGCAAGGCGATCGGCATGTATCTGCGCTGGCTTCACAATCGTGCGCATTGCACGCTGGTCCCGACGGATGCCATGCGCCACGAATTATCCGGTATGGGTTTCAGGAACCTCCAGGTGCTTTCACGGGGCGTGGATACGCAACTGTTCCATCCTTCATGTTGGAGCCGCCTGCTGCGCCAGTCCTGGGGTGTGGGCGATCACCGTCTGGTGGCGCTCTACGTTGGCCGTATCGCGGCGGAGAAAAACCTGCCCCTGCTGATCGAGGCCTTTCGCCGCATGCAGACCACACGCCCGAACATGAAGCTGGTGATGGTGGGCGATGGTCCGGAGCGCGCGAAACTGCAGGCCATGCATCCGGACCTTATTTTTGCCGGCATGCGCGTGGGCGAGGATCTAGCGGATCATTATGCTTCCGCTGACCTGTTTCTTTTCCCCAGTATCACCGAAACCTTTGGCAACGTGGTGCTCGAGGCCATGGCAAGCGGCTTGCCGGTGGTGGCTTACGATTGTGCTGCTGCACGCGAGCATATTCGTCATGGCGAGAATGGCCTGCGCGCGGCTTTCGATGATGCACACGCTTTTGTATCGCAGGCGCAGCGACTCGTCGCCAGTGTCGAAGACGCCAGGCGCATGGGCCGCAACGCCCGGATGACAGCGGAGAAAATCGACTGGAACCAGGTGCATGACCGCTTTGAGATGCTGATTTCAAACACCGTGCAACAATGGGAACGCTGTCATGATAGAAAAGCCCGGCTGTCGTTTGTCCCGGATTTGTAACGCGCGCATGTGCTGACTGCGCTTTGCCTTGCTGCCTGCCTTGTCCCGCCGATGGTGTCGTCACCGCCGCCGCTTTCATCGCCCTGTTGACGTGAGTCATATTTCCATCATGTTTTGCTGACATACTGCGCCGGGGTGGGCAACACCTTACTTCGGGAATGGTATGAACACATTAAAACAGTTAGAACAGCGTCTGATCTGCAAACCGGTCGACCCGGACAATGCATTTTTCAAAAACCTGATCCAGGCGCTGTGCAGTAAGGACACGCTTGATCTGGCCGGGCTGTATGAATTGCCCTACGAAGACTTCGAGTTGGCCGTCGCCATCATGAAGAGCTGGCGCCTTGACCGCTATACCAAGACCAAGGATCGCCTCAGGGAGCTGGTATGTTTGTCGGCAGAACAGGATTCCCAATCGAGAGCACCCTGAAATGCCCCAGGTGCGCTCTCTTTTCATCTCTGACGTACACCTCGGAACTGCCGCCTGCCAAGCTGCCCGGCTGGTCGATTTTTTGCGCGAGTACCAGTCCGAGCATCTTTTCATGATCGGCGATATTGTCGATTTCTGGGCCATGAGCCGTGGAAAGATCTATTGGTCGCGCGACCAGAACACCATCGTGCAAAAACTGCTGCGCCGCGCGCGGCATGGCGAAAAGGTGATTTTTATCCCCGGCAATCACGATGAAGCGCTACGCGAGTACATCGGCACCTCTTTCGGCGACATCCGCATCGAGGATGAATACATCCACACCGCCGCCGATGGCCGGCGCTACCTGCTCACGCATGGCGACGCCTACGACCAGGTGACGCGCCACCACAAATGGGTAGCCATCCTGGGCGACATGGCCTACAGCCTGCTGGTCCGCATCAACGGCTGGCTATCCTGGTTGCGCCGCACGCTGCGCCGCCCCGGTTACTGGTCGCTGGCCGGATACGCCAAGCGCAAGGTCAAAACGGCGGTCAACTTTATCTTTGATTTTGAAGACTCAGTGATTCACAGCGTGCGCGAGCGCGGGCTGGATGGTGTGATTTGCGGCCATATTCACTGGCCGATGAAAAAGGATGTCGGCGACCTGGTGTATCTCAACTGCGGTGACTGGGTCGACAGTTGCACGGCCATCATCGAACACATGGATGGCAGGATGGAGTTGATCGCCTGGGGCGCCATGCCCCTGCCGGTGGCGATGCTGCCAGATGCGGCTGATTTGCCGGCTCACCGGGCCGGTTCCTGACACAATTTTTCAGTCTTTTTCCAGGCAGGCGCTTGGCGCGTAAGCTTGCGAACGGGTAGGAACTTCATAACGGCGATCCATCGTACGCTGGTAGAAGTCCAGCATTCTTTCCGCTAGCGCCCCGGCTGACCAGCCACAGGCATATTCGTACCCGCGTTCGCCCAGCTGCCTGGCTTTATCCGCGCTTTGCAGCAGGGACATGGTTTTGGCGGCGAAATCTTCGATTTCATGGGCGGCAATCAGCGTTCCCTGCCCTTCTTGCAGCACGTCGCGGGTACCCAGTTCGGCGAGGGCAACCACGGGCGTGGCTTGTGCCATGGCTTCCAGCAGCACCAGACCCTGGGTTTCGGTGCAGGATGAGAAGACAAATACATTGGCGGCGCGGTAGCAGTCGGGTAGTTCGCTTTTGCGATCGAGGTAGCCGACAAACAGGACGTTGTTTCCGATCCCCAACTGCGCCGCCTGGGATTTGAGCAGGTTCAGCGCCGGGCCTTCGCCAGCGATGATAAGCAGGACATCGGGCATGTCGCGGCGGATACGTGCCGTGACATGCAGCAGGAAGCCGATGTTCTTTTCGAACGCCACCCGCCCCACATAGAGCATGACCGGACGCTGTGGCGGAATGCGATGCCGGGCGCGAAACGCCGCGCCGTCTCCAGGCGTGAAATTGTCAACGGGCAGGCCGGTCGGGATGACTTCAGCGCGCGTCTGGATGCCATAGCCACGCAGCACATCCAGCATGCCGTGGGAAGGCACCACCAGTGCGTCGAGATCGTTGCACTGGCGCCGCGACAGGCTGCGAGCCAGGATGCGGGTGCTGCCTTTGGGCAGGAAAGGCAGGTAGTGGTAGAGGTATTCTTCAAAGTAGGTGTGATAGGTTTCCACGCGCGGGATGCCCAGTTCCTTGGCCAGCTTTACCCCCAGATAATGTGCAACGAATGGGGTCTGGATGTGGATCAGGTCGAATTCCTCGTTTTTCAGCGCTTCACGTTCAACCAGGACGCATCTGGCCTTGAGCAGGCGGTCTTCCGGATCAAATGGCAGGTGCCTGGCCGGCACGCGGCGGATGCGAAACTCGTCATCGGTGCGGACGCCGTCATAGTCCGGCGCGATCAGGTGCACCTCGTGTCCGCGCTCTTCAAGCTCGTCGCGGTAGGTGGCGATGGAGGTCGATACGCCGTTGATGCGCGGAAAATAGACGTCAGAAATCATCAGGATTTTCATTTTAATTCTCCCTTTCGCTCATGGGAAACACAGCTGGATGCAGTTTTGCAGCCTCGGGGTGGCGACGTTCGATGAACAGCGCGCTGCCGGATATCAATTTGGCCTGCTTCTTGGCTTCGCTGGCGGCGGCCGCCACTTCGTAATGGGAGCGGTATTCGTCCGGCGCCGCGGAGACGGCGCCAATGGACAGGCTGGTGAGCGGGAAAAACAGCATATTGCCCTGCCGGTCTCCCCCTTCGAAACCGCGCGCCTTGAGGTCTTGCGGATCGAAAAGCATTTCGATTTCCTGGTCGAAGTGTGCCAGGATCTGGGCGCAGCGCTGCTCCCAGTCATGGCTCTGGAACAGGATCACGAAGTCATCGCCGCCGATATGCCCGAGGAAATCGCGCTCCGGGTCGCTGGCTTCCGAGAGTATCCTGGCGCACAGCAAAATGATGTCATCGCCGCGCCGGAAACCGTAGCGGTCATTGAAAGGCTTGAAGTGATCCAGATCGAAGTAGCAGATGACAAAATGGCTGCCGCGGTGGAGCAGGCGTTCAATATGTTCGTTGATCGGCACGTTGCCCGGCAGCTGGGTCAGGGGGTTGGCATGGCGCGCCGACTGGATCTGCTGTTCGGTGATCTCGCGGATCAGGTCCTGGCTGTTGCCGATGCCCAGGTAGCTTCCTCGCCCGGTGATGATGAAGCCATCCGCGACATGGCGTTGTGCGCCATCGGCGATGAGGCGGCTGAGTTGAGACAGGCTCATGGACTGATCCACCATCAGGGGCTGGTTGTCCATGAAGCGGGTGCAGGGTTTGCTGCCATGCAGCTCGCGCTGGTAAGGGCGCGCGTAATGATCCACGAAGCGATAGCGATTGATGAGGCCCAGTGGGGCGCCATGGCTGACCACCGGCAAAACATTCAGTTCGGCATCGCGGGTGAAAATGCTGAATATTTCATCCGCAGTCATCAGCGGAGTGACGACAGGAACGGATTTCAGCAGTTTTCTTGCCGTGACGGTTTTGTTTGATGCTGTGCCCATGGGAAATACTGCCACGCCGTTCTGCCGGAGCGCTGCCACGATTTCTTCAGGTGCTTGCATAGGCGGGGCCGGCTGGGGCCGGGCGATGTGAAAGCCTTGCCCCAGTGCCAAGCCGATGGTCTTGAGCACGTTGAGTTCCGCCGCTGTCTCGATGCCTTCGGCAATCACGCGCGCGCCCATGCATTCGGCGATGACCTGGATCGAGCGCACGAACTGGAGCTTGACGGGGTCGTGGTTGATGCCCTGGATGAAGTGCATGTCGATCTTGACGTATTCCGGGCGCAGTTCGGACCACAGACGCAGGCTGGAAAAACCCTCGCCCAGGTCGTCGATGGCAATCTCGAAGCCCATGCCGCGATAGTGTCGCGCCGCTTCTTGCAGCAGCTTGTAATCGTATGTCGGCTTGTTTTCCGTCAGCTCGATAATGACCCGTGAAGGATTGAGTTCCAGCCGGCGAATCAGGCGCAGCGTTTCCCCTTCGTGGAAATCCTGCTGCAGCAGGCATTCTGGGCTGATGTTGAGGAACAGGCGGCCGGGCAGCCGTTGTGCGGCGAAGCTTTCGAGGACCACGTAGCGGCACAGTCGTTCAAGTTCCGCCAGGCGTCCGAGCGACTCCGCCGTCTTGAAAAGGTGAATCGGCGCGTGCAGCGGGGTGCCAGCGGGGCCGCGGATGAGACCCTCATAGCCGAATATACGTCCGCCGGAGAATTCGATAATGGGCTGGAAAACTGCTGTCAGGCTGCGTTGTGCCAGGATGGAATCAAGCAGGGCTGCATGGTCTTCGTGACCACTGGCATCGTCCTCATGGCAGGCACATGGGATGGCTGATGCGGAAGGAGGTGGGGTGGTAACAGTGAGGGACATGTAAATAAAGTTGGTTCACAATGCGGGAAGATGGATGCTAATGTGGCTGAGTGACAGAAACATGACAGCGAGGCGGAAGGGCTTCACTGCAAAGCTATTGAAATTTGCGGCGAAGGGGTGTGAGATAGCACATTGCACACTAACGGGCATGGCAAACTGCCGCCCGTAATCATGAACCAAAAGCAGGTGCCCCTAGGCGACAAGCAAAGCGTAGCGAGTGACTTCACGCTTCACAAAATTGTTTCATGTTAATCAAGGGATAACGACATGTTTGAATCGGCGGAACTGGGCCACAAGATCGACAAGGCGACCTATGACAAGGAAGTGCCTTTGCTGCGCGAAGCACTTCTGGAGGCGCAACTCGATCTGGCGCAAAGCGGCAAGTTTCCGGTGATCGTTCTGTTGGGCGGCGTGGATGGCGCGGGGCGGGGCGAAACCGTCAACCTGCTGAATGAATGGATGGACCCGCGTCACGTTCAGACACACGGCATGGGCGAGCCGTCCGACGAGGAACTCGACCGGCCCATGATGTGGCGTTTCTGGCGCGCACTTCCGCCCAAGGGAAAAGTTGGCGTTTTTCTCGGCTCCTGGTACACCTGGCCAATTCTGAATCGCGTGATGGGCGTCACCAAGACCGCCGATCTCGACCAGAGCCTGGAGCGCGCCCGGCGCCTGGAGAAAATGCTGACCGACGAAGGCGCGCTGATCATCAAGTTCTGGCTGCATTTATCCCGGGACAAGCAGGAAAAACGCCTCAAGGCGCTGGAAAAAGACCCCAAGACGCGCTGGCGCGTGACCGACCGCGACTGGAAACATTTCAAGCTCTACGACAAATTTCGTACCGTGCACGAGAGCGTGATCCGCCATACCAGCACGGCCGAGGCGCCGTGGTTCATCGTCGAAGGAGAAGACCCGCGCTACCGTGGCCTGACCATCGGGAAAATGATTCACGAGGCAATCCGCAAGCGGCTGGATTCCGGCAACGGAAAACCCGCCGGAATCAATGCGCCGCCCCTGTTGCCCTCGATTGATCGGCTGCATATTCTCAAGACGCTCGATCTCACACAGAAACTCGACAAGAAAACATATGAAGAGGCGCTGGAAAAATATCAGGGCAAACTCGCCTTGCTGACGCGTGACCCCCGCTTCAGGGAAATCACCGTGATCGCGGTGTTCGAGGGCAACGATGCCGTCGGCAAGGGGGGGGGCATCCGGCGCATCACCAGCGCGCTGGACGCGCGTATTTACCAGGTCGTGCCGATTGCTGCGCCCACCGAGGAAGAGCGCGCCCAGCCCTACCAGTGGCGCTTCTGGCGCCATGTGCCGCGGCGCGGGCGGGTGACGATCTTCGACCGTTCCTGGTATGGCCGCGTACTGGTGGAGCGGGTCGAGGGTTATTGCTCGGAAGCGGACTGGATGCGCGCCTACAGCGAGATCATTGATTTCGAGGCGCAATTGTCGCGCCACAATATGGTGGTGACGAAATTCTGGCTGACCATCAGCAAGGATGAGCAGCTCAAGCGCTTCCAGGAGCGCGAGAAAACCGGTTTCAAGCGCTACAAGATTACCGATGAGGACTGGCGCAATCGCGAAAAATGGGATGCCTATGAACAGGCGATCTGCGACATGGTGGACCGCACCAGCACCGAAGCCTCGCCCTGGACGCTGGTCGAGGCCAATGACAAGCATTTTGCCCGCATCAAGGTGCTGAAAACCTTGTGCGGCCAGATCGAAGCCAAGTTGAATAGCCTGCCGAAAAGCAAAACATCATGAGCGTATCGGTCAAAAATATTTTTAACGACGAGGGATCGAAGCTGGTAGGGGAGTATTTTGCTTTGATCTATACGCCGCAGAAGAAACGTGCCCGTTTTCCGGAAAACTGTGTCCATATCATGGCTTCTGAAGCCGAGGCCATCGCCGGAGCGGATGCGTCGAAGCACCTCTATCCGGGCCGGGTTGCGGGCCCTTCTCGTTCTTCGGAAGGATTCCGGCTGTATTATCTGATTGAATGGCTCGATGGCTGAAACCGATGCCGAATACTTGACTTGAGGAGTGAGACGATGAAATTCACGATGGTTTTGCTATGCTGCGCCCTGTCCGGTCTGGCGCAGGCGGGCGAGTTGTTCCGCTGGGTCGATGCTGACGGCAAGGTGCATTACACCGATCAGCCGCCACCGGCGAGCGCAAAGAAAGTGGAAGAGAAGGTGTTTGGCAGCAGCACTATCGATACTTCAGAAATGCCCTATGCCCTCCGGCAGGCGGTCAAGAAATCGCCGGTCACCCTTTATGCCAACGATTGTGGCGTGCCCTGCACGCAGGCACGAGATCATCTTGCGCAGCGCGGGATACCTTTTACCAGCAAAAATCCGCAGACCTCGCCCGCCGATGCCGAAGCTCTCAAGAAACTGGTGGGCGCGTCCTATGTTCCGGTGCTGCTGGTGGGCGGCGCGGTCAGCAAGGGCTACGAAAAAGGCGCCTGGGATGCCGCGCTGGATGCGGCGGGCTACCCCAAGAGTGTGCTGGTGAAGAAAGCGCCAGCCTCTGCCGCACCGGCAGACGGCGCCTCAAAGGACGAGGCCTCGCCAGCCAGGCCTGCGCCCTCGCATCCCTGGGCCGGAGGCCGATAAGCAGGAATCCAGGGGGTGACCCGGTTATCGGCGCACCCCTTGTCATGTTCCTGACATATTATTGCATCATGATGCCGAGCACTTCATGGATTGAATGGAATTGAGAGCGTCGAATGCAAGCGCAAGAAATCATGCAGGCACAAATCGATTCGGCAATGGCCGGGTTGGCACGGATTCGCGAGCGTCTGGCAAATGCCGGTGCAACGGACGCGCCGGATCTGATCGGGCATGATCTCGAATGGGCCGCATCCCATCTGGAAGATATTCGTCATGTCTGGCGTTCCCTGAAATCCAGCGCCGCCGCGCGGGCTTCCGTGCGCCCGCCCCGCATCGTAGCTGCTGCGCCGTCAGCAAAGATGCTGGCGCGCTAGCCGTTTAGGCGCTGACTGACGCAAAGGCGACCCTTACTCGCCCTGCCGCCGCTATCCTTCTGCCAGGAAGTACTCAAAACCGCCCGTCTTTGTTTACAATGCGGGGTTTGCCGCGTTGTCCGCCGCAACATCCCGTTTAACGTAACAGAGTCCTGGGACATTCATGAAAATCGCCACCTGGAACGTCAATTCCCTCAAAGTCCGCCTGCCGCATGTGCTGGACTGGCTGAGCCTTCATCAGCCGGACGCCTTGTGTCTGCAGGAGTTGAAGCTGGAGGACAAGAACTTTCCCCTCGCTGAAATCGAGGCGGCTGGTTATCACGCGGCTTTTTCCGGTCAGAAAACCTATAACGGCGTTGCCATTCTCAGCAAGCAGCCGCTGCAGGATGTGAGCGCTGGCATCCCGGGCTATGAGGATGATCAGAAACGGGTGCTGTCGGCAACGCTCAATGGCGTGCGCCTGGTATGCGTGTACATCCCCAATGGGCAAAGCGTGGATTCCGGCAAATACCAGTACAAGCTGGGATGGCTGGAGGCGCTTGCCGTCTGGCTCAAGAGTGAAGTAGCGCGATATCCGAAACTGGCCCTGCTGGGGGATTACAACGTCGCGCCGGAAGACCGCGATGTGCATGATCCCAAGGCATGGGAAGGCCAGGTGCTGTGCAGCGAGCCGGAACGCGAAGCCTTCAGGGTGCTTCAGAAGATTGGCTTGCAGGACTGTTTCCGGCTGTTTCCGCAAGCCGAGGGAGCGTTCACCTGGTGGGACTATCGGATGAACGCCTTCCGGCGTAAACTGGGCTTGCGCATCGATCATATTCTCTTGAGCGATGCGCTGGCTTCAGACTGCGTTTCATGCGTGGTGGATATGGAACCACGCAAGCTGGAGCGCCCTTCCGACCATGCGCCAGTGATTGCGGAGATCAGCCATGCAGGGGAAACACACTAGATTAGGTATTTTGCTCGCCTGCATGGCGACCCTCTGCGGGCTGTCGGCAGTGTATGCCGACACCGCGCCGGCACAGGAATCACGCATCGTTTTTGAATCTTCCTCCTTGCCCGTTCTGGGCGCTGATTCTGCGCCGTCCGAGGCGCAAAAGCAGTTCCGTACGCGCCTCCTGGCCGGTGGCGCTGCGACGGCCCTGCTCTGGTATGGCTCGGCGCACTGGTGGAACGACAGCATGAACAGCAACTTCCGCACCGTCAACGAGGGCTGGTTCGGGCAAAGCACTTACACCGGCGGCGCTGACAAGCTGGGCCATATGTACTCGACCTATGTCGGCACCCGGCTTCTGGCCCGGGCCTTCGAATGGGCTGGACACGACAGTGAGTCGGCGGCTTGGCTGGCCGCGGCCACTGCCTGGGGAAGCATGCTGGCAGTCGAGGTCGGGGATGGCTTTTCTTCTCGTTATCGCTTCAGCAAGGAAGACCTGATCATGAACACGCTCGGTACCGGCATGGCACTGCTGCTGGAGCAGAAACCGGAACTCGACGCCGTGCTGGATTTCCGCCTCATGTACCGACCCTCGAACGATGCGCGGCGCGCCCGACAGATCGACCCGATCGACGACCACAGCGGCCAGACCTATCTGCTGGCGATCAAGGCTAGCGGCATACCCAAGTTGCGCCGCATTGAGCCGCTGCGCTATTTCGAGCTGGCGCTGGGTTATGGCACGCGCGGCTATGAGCCAAACCTGGGCGAGGAGCGCAGCCGCCATATCTATTACGGCATCTCGCTGAATGTGGCGGAACTGCTGGGCGTGACCGCTTTCAGGAACAGCCGCGGCAGCCATAGCCAGCGGGTGACCAATGGCGTGCTCGAAGTGTTGCAGATCCCCGGTACGGCGGCCCTGGCAGACCATAAGCTGTAACTGCGATTAGCCTGTAAGCCCTTGTTCAGGCTATAATTCGCCCCTTATGAAAATTCACATGCTCGGCATCTGCGGCACCTTCATGGGCGGTATCGCGGCGATAGCCAAGCAGGCCGGCCACCAGGTCACCGGCTGCGACGCCAACGTCTATCCCCCCATGAGCACCCAGCTTGAAGCCATGGGCATCGAACTGATCGAGGGTTTCGACGCCGGGCAGATCAAGCTCGAACCGGACGTCTTCGTCATCGGCAACGTGGTGAGCCGCGGCAACCCGCTCATGGAGGAAATCCTCAACCGCGGCCTGCCCTATATTTCCGGCCCGCAATGGCTCGCCGAAAACGTGTTGCACGACAAGTGGGTGCTGGCGGTGGCGGGCACCCACGGCAAGACCACCACGTCCTCGATGCTGGCGTGGATACTCGAATACGGAAACCTCAATCCGGGCTTTCTGGTGGGCGGGGTGCCGCAGAATTTCGGCATCTCGGCGCGCCTGACCGAGATGCCGTTCTTCGTCATAGAAGCAGACGAATACGACACCGCTTTTTTCGACAAGCGCTCCAAGTTTGTGCACTACCGCCCGCGCACGGCGATCCTCAACAACCTGGAATTCGACCACGCCGATATTTTTCCCGATCTGGCGGCGATCGAAACCCAGTTCCACCACCTGGTGCGCACCGTGCCGGGCAACGGCCTGATCGTCGCCAACGGCCGCGAGGCTAGCCTGGAGCGAGTACTGGCGCGCGGCTGCTGGACGCCGGTGGAAAAATTCGGCGTGGGCGATGGCTGGATCATGGGCGGCGCCGACACCATCGCTTTCAAGGAAGCCTTCCAGGGGCGGCTGCAATGGAACCTCATGGGTGAGCACAACCGCATGAACGCCCTGGCGGCGATCGCCGCTGCACGCCACGCCGGGATTCCTTCCGAAGTGTCCATCGAAGCGCTGGCGGCTTTCCGCAACGTGAAGCGGCGCATGGAAGTGCGCGGCGTGGTGAATCGCATCACCGTCTATGACGATTTCGCCCACCACCCGACGGCTATCGAAACCACGCTTGCAGGCTTGCGCCAGAAAGTGGGAGGTGCGCGCATTCTGGCGGTACTGGAGCCGCGCTCCAACACCATGAAGCTGGGCGTGATGAAGGACGCGCTGCCCGATAGTCTCAAGGACGCCGACCAGGTCTTCTGCTACGGCGCCAACCTGGGCTGGGATGCCGCTGCCGCCCTGGCGCCGTTGCGGGACAAGGCCGCCGCCTTCGACGACCTGAATGCGCTGGTGGCCGCGGTGGCGGGCGCCGCCCGCCCCGGCGACCATGTGCTGGTGATGAGCAACGGCGGTTTTGGCGGCGTGCATGGCAAGCTGCTGGCGGCGCTCTTGGCCCCTTAGTTTTTGAATATACGCATTCAAACCGCAAAGACGCCAAGGCGCAAAGGAGAAAGTTTCGAACTTTCTTAGCGCCTTGGCGTCTTTGCGGTTAACTTCTAAATTTGAAATGGCATAAATGAACGTATTGTATGAAGAGGACGGCGCCATCAAGGTGGCGAACGTCATGGCCGACAACACCGCCTCGCTGCAGGTGGAGACGCCGCACGGCAAGCGCTCCAAGATCAAGGCCAGCAATGTACTGTTACGTTTTGAGAAACCCGCAATGAGTGGCTTCATGGACGCCGCAGACGCTGCGGCGGGTGAACTGGACACCGATTTCCTGTGGCAGTGCTGCGGCGCGGACGAGTTCATGTTCAATGACCTTGCGCAGGAATATTACGGCCACACGCCCAATCCGGTCGAAGCTGCGGCCGTGGCGCTGCGGCTGCATTCTGCGCCGATGTATTTCTACAAGAAGGGCAAGGGGCGCTACAAGGCCGCGCCGGAGGAGAACCTCAGGGCCGCGCTGGCTTCCGAGGAAAAAAAACGCCAGCAGGCGGCCACCGTGGCGTCCTATGTCGAGCAGCTGTGCGCCTCCTCCCTGCCCGATGCCTTTACGCCGCAAGTGGTGGAGATGCTGCTCTACCGCGAGGACAAGAACACGCTGGAATACAAGGCGCTGGAAAAAGCCTGCGCCGAGATGGGCGTGCTGCCGGTCAAGCTGCTGGAACAGTGCGGCGCCATTCCTTGCAGCCACGAATTCCATTACAAGCGTTTCATCCTGGAACATTTTCCGCGCGGTACGGATTTTGAAAACGTGGGCGAGTTTGCGCGTGACCACGACCTGCCCCTGGCCAAGGTCCAGGCCTTCAGCATCGACGACGCCGCCACAACGGAAATCGACGACGCCTTCTCGGTGGAACGCCTGCCCAACGGCAACTGGCATATCGGGATTCATATCGCCGCGCCGGCACTGGGTTTTGGGCCGGGATCGGATCTCGATAATGTCGCGTTGCAGCGTCTTTCCACCATCTACATGCCGGGACGCAAGATCACCATGCTGCCGGACGAGGTGGTGAACTGCTTCACCCTCAACGCGGGTACGGCCAACCCGGCGCTTTCCATGTACCTTGAAGTCACGCCGGACGAGTACGCCATCGAACGCATCGAAAGCCGGGTGGAGCGCGTGCACATCGCCACCAATCTGCGCCACGACACGCTGGAACCGGTGTTCAACAGCGAAACACTGGCGCACGGCAATGCACCGGATTTTGCCTTCAAGACAGAACTTGAAATGCTGTGGCAGTTCGCCAACCGGCTGGAAGAGGCGCGCGGCAAGGCGGATAGCCAGAACCAGTACAAGGATTACAACTTCATCATCGAAAACGACCGCGTCGCCATCATCGAGCGCCCGCGCGGCTCGCCGATCGACAAGGTGGTGTCCGAGCTGATGATCCAGGTCAATTCGCACTGGGCCAAAGCGCTCAGCGAAGCCGGGGTGGCTGCGATCTACCGCAGCCAGGGTGGCGGCAAGGTGCGCATGAGCACCAGTGCTGCGCCGCACCAGGGCCTGGGCGTGTCGCAATATGCCTGGTCAAGCTCGCCATTGCGGCGCTATGTAGACCTGCTCAACCAGCGCCAGTTGATCGCTCTGATCAATGGCCAGGAACCGCCCTACGCACCGAACAGCGAGGCCCTGTTTTCCGCCATCCGCGATTTCGAGTTGGCTTATGATGCCTACAACAATGTGCAGCGCAGCATGGAGCGCTACTGGTGCCTGCGCTACCTGCAACAGGAGGGCATGAGCACGGCGCATGCCACCCTGATCAAGGAAAACCTGGTGCGTTTCGAGAATCTGCCGCTGGTGACGCGCGCTTTCGGCATGCCCGAACTGGCGCCAGGCACCCGGGTCGAGCTGGAACTCAGTGCGGTGGATTTACTGGAACTGGAAGTGCGCTGCAAATTCCACGCCGAGAAGCCGCTGGAACTGGCGGCTTGACACCCGGATTCAAGTGCTTAAACTCTTGCTTCTAAATGGCAATTTCAATGAATAAGCAGCCGGTCCCGGGTTTGGCCGCGCTTGCGCTGAAACCCGGAGAATCGTCGCGGCTTGGGTTGATGCTGCTGGTTTCGGTGCTGCTGCATGCCCTGATCCTGACGGTTCACTTCGCAGCGCCCGCGTTGAAGCAATTGCCCAACCCGGCGGCCTATCTCGAAGTGGTGCTGGTCAACAGCAAGTCCGCCAGCAAACCCGTCAAGGCGGATGCCCTGGCCCAGGCCAATCTCGATGGCGGCGGCAATACCGAGGCCAACCGGCGTGCCAAGAGCCCATTGCCCAATCTCGACCGGCCGCATCCCGACCCTGCGCTTGAACAGCGCGAGCAACGCGTAGTCGAACTGGAACAGCAGGCGCGCCGCCTGATGACCCAGGCCAAGTCGAAACAAAGTGTGGCGCAATCGCCCAATACCACGGCGTCGCCGCAGCACAGCGAGGCCGCGGTCAAGCCCAACGCCGCCGAACTGGTGCAGCGCAGCCTTGAGGCCGCGCGGCTGGAAGCGCAGATTTCGCGCGATTGGGACAATTACCAGAAACTGCCGCGCCGCAAATTCATCGGGGCGCGCACCCAGGAATACCGCTTTGCCCGTTATGTCGAAGACTGGCGCATGAAGGTCGAGAAAGTGGGCAACCTCAATTACCCGGAAGCCGCCAAGCAGCAGAAGCTGTATGGCCAGTTGCAACTGACCGTGTCGATCAGGGCCGACGGCAGCGTGGAGGGCATCGAAATCAACCGCTCCTCCGGCCAGAAAGTGCTGGATGCCGCGGCCCGGCGCATTGTCGAGCTGGCCGGCCCGTTCTCGCCCCTGCCGGACAATATCCGCAAGGATACCGATATCCTCAGCATCACCCGCACCTGGATTTTCACCAGCGCCGACCAGTTGTCGAGTGAATAGGGTTGTTCAATACTAAGGGTTGGCCTGCAGCAAACGCGCCATCAGGCTCACCACGCGGGCACGCTGGTCTTCCATGCCGACGATGATCGCGTTGAGGTCGGCGGCCGTCAGTCCTGAAGCAACGCGGCTATGGCTCATCAGAGCATTGAGAATATCAAAGCGCATCCTTCCGCTGGTTTGCCCCGACAGAGCGACCACTTCTGTGGCGCCCAGGTTGGCCTGCAGCATGCGTGCCATCAGGCTCACCACGCGGGCACGCTGGTCTTCCATACCGACGATGATCGCGTTGAGGTCGGCGGCCGTCAGTCCTGAAGCAACGCGGCTATGGCTCATCAGAGCATTGAGAATATCAAAGCGCATAGTTCCTGAGGAATTGCCCAACTTTGCGAGTACAGCGTTCCCGGCATCCGATACTGATGACGGCGTGGAATTCACTACATTTGTGATAGGCGCTGTCGGTGTCGAAGACTTGGATGGCACGGATGAGGTGGGTCCGCTTGATGGCACAGTGGCCTGAGACAGAGATGCGGATGGTTTCGGCGACGGATTCAAGCGTTCTCTGTAAATTTTCTGCACCCGCTCCAGACTGACTACGACACCATCTATACCGTGGCCCTGGCCGGGGCCACAGAAATTGAACTGAAGACGCTGCCCAAGATCCTCCGCGAGAATGAAAACCTTCGACGAAGGATTTACCCAGTCGGCGGAGGATACCACGCTCGTAATCAGCGAATATTCCAGTCCGGGCAAGAGCGGATAAACGGTGAGGCCATAAGCCTGTGCGACTTCCTTTCGCACCGCCGCGGCATTGAACGTAAACGCACGCAGTCCCTTATTGGCAGCGATGATTTGCGCAATACGTCCACCCAGCGAATGACCAACAAGCACGGTTCGGTTTGCCTTGGTCGGATTCTTGGCGAAGAAGTCTGTGACGAATTGATATGCCTGCTTCAGTTGCAGGTCCACATAACCCAAAGCCGCAACTCCGTCGAACATCAAATCCCGAAAGTCAGTGGGCTCAGTCCCCCGAATCGCGATGATCACCTCAGTACTGTCGGTGAGTATGGCTCCCTGCGCCGTCCGCTTATATACGCTAATTACGAGGCCAGAGTCCCCATACTCCTTGGAATTGGAAGTAACAAGTTGCCATTCCGCTGGCTCCTTTCCATCCCAGTCGATCGTGGGACTCTTGCCGTAGGCTGCTTTTGCAAATAGTGCGTATCGGGCGGCGTTATCGCCGAGCTTGTACCGGAGTAATGTCTCCGCTGTGGCGCGACCACCGTTTGCAAGTTCCCTTCCCAAGAGGTGCAGTTCGGCCCCTGTAATTCCGAAGCGTGAGTAGATTGCCTCCTCTGTCTGGTTGCCTGGCACCGGCAGGCAATTGATTCCGCTGACTGCGACGACTTGTCCAACACAGGCCGGGCTGGAAATCAACGCTAACAAGGAAAATATCAGTAAGACTCTGGCCCACTTAGTGCGAACGTTGGTTACCACTTTCAACTCCTAGCTTGCTGTGTGTCACGCCATCGCATGGCCGACATAAATATCAAGTCGCATGATTTGAAAACCACGGATGCCTCCATACTGGAAACCTTGTGTTTAAGCGGGTTGGCGATGTGAGTAATTGCTTGAGCTCGTGAATGATGTCTGAGGCAGTTTGAACATGCATTTTTTAAGAACCAGCCCTTACTTAAATTGAATCAGTGCAGAAAGGGAAGAAAATACAGTTCCTGAATATTATTTTCAAAGTGGTTCGTTCAAATGCATTTTGACAAATCTCCAGCCGGACAAGGTATGACGCGAATGAATTTAAGATGAGCTACCGGGGTTTGCTTAAGATTGCCTGGAAAAGAGGTATTGCCTAGAACCCTACCGAAGAATAGATAGTAACCACCACCGAACGCACCTGTTGGGACACCGGAAACCACTGCAAATCCGTCTCCTAGACTGACGATGGCCTTGTTAGCTTCGATCATCTGGCTCAATCTGGCCCAGAGCAATACAGGTTTTCCTTGCATGGCGAAGGGATTCCTGTTCAATGCAATCGGGTTATAAAATCCGTCTACACCATTCGTTTTGAAAAACATCATTTTTTTATTTTCAAACTCAACATTAGCCCGTTGATCATTTTGCCTATGCGTGATTCGTTGTTGCTCCTCTTTACCCTCCTTTGTTTCAGCATAGGCTACGGAATTGAATATTTCCCACTCTGGATTGGCGGCGTCTCCTTTCGCTCCCGCAGAGATAGCCGGCATCGGATTCCATTTGGCCATAGGCTCCCCTGGGCGAGGCATCCTCTCATAGAAAAAGTTGACTGCAAATGCAATATTTGGATCGTATTGTTGTTTGGCACAGTGCTCATGCGCATAGGCGGATGCCTGTTCAAATGCCTCCCGTAGTGGTTTATTCGGCAAGCCATTAAGTTTGTAATTTCCTTTTGGCGGAAAAGATTTAAGATCAATCGATTTGGGAATTAACCCAAAAACACTAATGAGATAATCAGAGCAAGCGTTCATTGCAAAGGATATGGTTTGAACGCCATCCTTCGATGCCACAGAAGTGTTGCTTGCTTGGTTTTCGTGGCCGCTCGCGATTGCGGGTAATGACGTCGCGTAAGTCGTTATCAACAATCCAGAAATAGCGAGGATTAGTCTAGTGAGTGATTTATTACCAATCCGTATTTCAAACAAGTGATTCATAATTACTCTCCCTATCATGCTGATTTCGTGCATGCAATCAAAATGGCGCTAGTGCCGCGCCCCATAAATCACACCACCCGCAGCGGATTCTTCACCGTACGCGAGTTCTTCCCATCCGATATTGTGGTCACCAAGGTGTAATTTCCCTTCGCCATGTCCTTGGGCAAAGTGAATTTCATGGTTGAAACATGGCTGCCCTGCGTTCGCACAACTTCCCGACTATTGAGCTGAAAGCTTTCCTTGTCACCCTGCAAAGTGCGAGTTTCCGTGATCCTGATCTGCTGGTCTTCCCTGGCTGCTAAAGCAGTGTATTGCACGACCGACTCCATTTTGTCGCCAGGCGTGACATCATCCGGTGTAAGCGAAGCGGAATCGATTTCCAACAGGTCGCCGCGTCCCAGGTAGTTGTGCTTCTTTACCGCTTCGGCGCGAGTCCCGCTTTGCCTGTCAAAGTAATTTCCGACGATACTACTGAACTGCTTGAACTTTTCAGACAAGCTCGCATCGCTCTTCATTACCTTCGACACTTCAGCGCAACCAGCAAAACCAGTGGCTACGCTGATTAGCAAGAGAATCATGATGATTTTTTTCATCGACTCACCCCAATGGAACTCTTTGTTCAGTGGGCAAAGACTTAACCACGGATCTTTGACCCCGCATAAGACAAGCGGCAGTGGCGGAAATGGCATTTGAACATCACACTACCCGCATCGGATTCTTCACCGTGCGCGTGTTCTTCCCATCCGACACCGTGGTTACTAAGGTGTAATCTCCCTTCGCCACGTCCTTGGGCAAAGTGAATTTCATGGTTGAGACATGGCTACCTTGGGTTCGTACGACTTCCCGGCTGGCTAGCTGCACGCTTTCCTTGTCATTCATCAAGGTGCGGGTTTCCGTAACCTTAAACTGCTGGGCTTCCCTGGCAGCCAAAGCCGTGTATTGCACTGCCGACTCCACTTTATCGCCGGGCATAACGTTATCCGGGGTAAGCGTGGAAGAATCGATCTCAAGTTTGTCTTGCGTGACGGTGCCGTATTTTCGTTCTGCCTCGGCACGCGAAGCGGTTTGTTTATCCTGATAATTGGCGATGATGGCGCCCGCAATGGCGCCCAGCGCTGCGCCGATCAGGATCGACTTGCGGTCACCGCCTGTAAGACTGCCCAAGACAGCACCGGCGGCGGCCCCGATTCCTGCACCCTTCTGGGTCTGGGTCATTTCAGCACAACCAGTCAACTGTACGCTGCATAACGATACAACCAGCGAAGCTGCGATAATTTGTTTCATCTTGGATTCCCCTTTAATTATTCGACCACAAATATTTTGTCTTTCACCGCACGCACGCCCTTGAACTGCCTGGCAATCTGCATAGCACGTTCTTTCTCGGCCGGGCTGCCAGCCGAACCCTTTAGCGTGATACTCAAATCATCGCCTACCTGTGCGGTTACTCCACCTGCACCACTGTTACGCAACGCCCGATTGATGTCGCCCTCTAGTTTCCCCGGGTCAATTGCAGCGGCCTGCTGTGCTGGCTGTGGCGCTTGGGGCCGCGCCAGTCTGGCGGCCTGGGGTGCGACTACATGAATATTTTCGCGCAGGCCATTCGCGCCGGGCAGAGAACCGGCAAGATTCAGTGCCTTGACTCGATCTTCTTCGCTGCGCACAGTGCCGGACAACGCTATGGTCATGTCAGGATTAACACGCCCTGTTACTCCGCCTACCCCGTTTGCTCTTAGCCGCGCATTCAACTCACGCTCCAATGCAGCCTTATTGATGGGGGGGGGGGGTGATGCTTGGGCGGCTGGCATGGGTGGCGCCACCGGCGGTGCCAACTCGGGCGGAGGTGCTGGTGGCGCATTTTCAGCTATGGGCACCTGAACATCATCCTTGACATCCTTGACCCCTGTTAACCCGCTTGCCACTTTTAACGCCTGCACCTTTTGATCAGGGCTCTCAGCGATACCCGTCAACGTTGCAACCATTTCTTTGTCTACTTGCGCCGTGATGGAATTGAACCCGGCATCAGTCAGTGCCTTGTTGAGATTTTTCTCCAAATCAGCAGCGCCAGGCTGAACCTGAACTTGGTCAGCCACGATATTTTTCAGTTCCTTGTGACTCCTTATCAATTCCAGCGCTTGATCTTTGCCAGCCTGGTTCATCACCGTGCCACTCAGTGACGCACCCCACTCACGGTCAATCGTCACCTGGACATTGCTCAAGCCGCGACTACCTAGCTCGGTATTGATTTTGGCCTGAACATCGCCTTGGCGATTGCCCATATGTCCTGCCCAGTAGGCATAGCCGCCAACCGCGCCAGCAAGGAGAACAACACCGACCAGCGCGCCAATCATCATCCCCTTCCTGGACTTCTCCACTGATTCCGCAGCAGGCATTATTTTTGACGCCGATGATTCGCTGCCGATATCGACAGATCGGGCTGTGGCAGGAACGGGCTGTTTGATGGGAACGGCCTGCGGATCGGGGGTTGGGGCGGGTGGCTGTGGCTCCGGGCCTTTAGCTGACGGTGCTGCTGAAGAAGGCTCTTTTGCATCAGGTGTTACCTGCGGTGCTGCAACACCTACCCGCAAAGAGTAACCATCTTTCTTGCAAAACTTCGCACCCGGGAGATTGGGTGTGCCACATTGTGGACAAATTACTGTATCGCCCGCTAGGGGAATCTTGTTGGGCGCTATCTCTGGTGCACTTGGCTCGCCGGGAGCCTGAGCTGCCGGAGCAGGCACAACCGCCATATCCGGTTTTTCGGCTACCGACTCAAAGCGATAGCCATCTTTCTTGCAAAACTTTGCGTTTGCGGGATTCTCGGTTCCGCATTGGGGGCAGCGCTTGCTACCCGTTTCAGCAGCAGGCGCTACCGCACGGGTGCCACACTTGGGACAGAATTTGGCGCCCTCTGCAATCGTCGCCTGGCATGCAGAACATAACATAGTGATCCCCCTTACTTCGTGCGCAAATTGCGCTCAATAGCGAGCAGCACAAGCACCATGCTCACGAGCGTGATCAGCATTGCGGTCATCAGCGTTGCGCCACCCAGGTAGGCGAATTTTGCTTTGGCCTCGGCCTGCTTCACTGCCGCAAACTGTTCCTTCTGCTGTTTGAGGTTGATAAAATATCCAAACGCCTGGGTCCTGTCTTTCTCTGTAATTTGACCAAGCAGTTCGCGTGCCTCATGCACTGTCGCGATCTGGTTCCTTTTGCCTTGGGCGATTTGTTGGATTAGATGTTTCAACCTTTCACGCGCCCTCTCGTCGCCGCCGGCTTGCTTGCGATCCTCTTGTGGAATCAACAATACAAGCTGAGCAAGTTCGGTTTCGTACTCACCTATGAGTTTTGGATCAGAGTCCTCTGCAATACTTTCCTCATTCTGTGATGCATTGGATTTTTGCCCACTGGCAATGGCCGCCTGTACCTCATCCTTTGAAACCCTTGGCTTGCCGCCAATAAGATCACCCACGGATCCGACAGCCAAAGCGATTGAATAAAAGAAACCGACAATGGCGGCAATCAGCAATACCCAGCTAAACGCTCGCGCCACGCGGAAATATACCGCTCGTTCGATGTGGCCCATCAGACCAATTTGAGCGGCCTGTGCTGGCGCGGTGCTCATTGGAATAGGTGTGCCGCAGTTCTGACAAAAGGTGCCGCCAACCTCTAAAGCGTGACCACAGGATGTACATTTCATAACCATTTTATCTCTCCCAATCTGTTTTATTTATAGGCACAGCTGTAACGGTCGCACCAATACCCTATTGCTACACTGATGCTATTTCACGCGATAAAGCTAGCGCACAGCACGGCCACAGTTACCGCAAAATGTGTCTTCTGCCTTGATCGCTTCACCACAGCCAGGGCATTTCGGCCCAGGTTCGCCCACAGAACGGGACATATTTTCAGATACAGTAGCTAAAGAGGCTGCGACCTTTGAAGCCGCCCGCTCTCCTGCGCGCAGGGCCTGCGCCTTAAGGGCATCCATTTTTTGCCGTGCCTGCTCGCCCCCATCTATTCCACCTGAAGCACGGGCGCTACCATCAACATTTATGGCATTTAACTTATCTTTTCCGAGCATAATCATCTCGATAATAGAAATGATGCGCTCCGCCGAAATCTCATCGATATTCTTTCCCTCAATGATTGAACGCTTGAACGCAAATCCATTCCATCCACCGTCAACATATGTCACCCCGAGCTTTGTGGTTTTATTGAGGAAGTAGTATAAAATCGCACCCAGGATCAGGATTAGCGATGCAATACGCAACGCGGTCTCGTCCGACAAAAGCATAAAAAGCGCCACCACAAGCAAGACTACGGTGCCCCAAAATGGCTTGGCATAACCGTAATTACCGGAACAAAGATTTTCAATCGGCGTGACGCACGAGTTAAATCCATGCCATGTCCCCTCCTTAAAACGGACATTTTCACGATCAACCAGCAGGGATACTGTCGGGTCTATCCCTACAAACGCTAGAACGAAGGATATCAACCCACCCTTTCGCCCAGTAATGCGTACATAGACTCCATCTTGGTTCGGCGTTTCGCTGGCAACCTGTAAAACAGCGTGCAAAACTTTCCAGATTTCCGGGGTAAACAGCGTCCAATAGTTTCCACCCCGGGGTGTGTAACCATCCGGTATTTGTGCCGGAGAAACTGGAGTGTTATCTATGGAAGTCATAGCCGAAATCCGGCG